>JAUXMV010000050.1 GCA_030683155.1 Bacteroidales bacterium | reverse complement strand
TTGCTGTGGATACAACTGATTTTACACTTCCTGTTGTCACTGAAAGCTCAAATTCCAGCGCCGAATTGCCGGTGTTGCTTACAGTTACCATCTGAGAAGAGGAGGTCCCCAAAACAAGTGATTCTGAAAGTGATTCGGGAGAAACGGCTATGGATGGTGCCGAAGGTAACTCGATGGTAAGACTCGCGCTAACAGGGGCGCTTTCTCCCGGATCGGGTGCACCGTAAACGGCTGTTACACCATAATCATAGGTGCCGGCTGCAAGTGGACCGTCGATGTAGCTGGTAGTAGTTGCGGGAGTACTGCCCAAAAGGGTTCCGTCGCGGTAGATGTTATAACCTGTCAGGTTGAATCCACCTCCTCCGCCTGTGGTTCCCTCAACAAGGAACGATAGGCCGTAACCTGTTAAGGTGCCGCCCATCTCTAATGAGGTCCATGCATTGGTGGTGGTCGTGTACTGTAGTGCATTGCCTGTATTGGTCTCTCCATTGATGGTCACCGGTACGCCCCATGGGCCGCTGGCGATGGAGCCGGTGGCTGACCACTCTACATAGTAGGTGCCGGGTTGTAGGTTTAGGCCGGGTGTAGCGCATACGATGCTCATGATCGGACGCTGAGTGTTGGTAGGTGTTGTGGCACCTACGCGATAGGCGTTGGTCCAGGCACTGCTGGTCAAGGCATTAACGGTCATATCCCCATATACTACCTGACTGCCGGGTGCATCGGGCATGCCATTCCATATCTTCATATAGGCGCCTGTGATGGTGCTTACTGGAGGGGTGGGATGGGTTGCTGTTTGGTAGGCATAGAATGTGAAGCTCTCTACGTTCCAGTTCTCAGTTACAGTGAAGTCATCGGCTACGCGGATGCTGCCTGCTTGGCTGATGCTCGGTCCTAAGGTGGTCATGCCTGAATGCAATTGACTCAGATCGCTGCCGTCGGGGCCTGCGCCGGGGGCATTTACAAATGGACCATTGTCGAAGAGCACGCTGCTGCGTCCCTGACTGCCTACATTGTACCTGATGCCCGTGGGCATCACGCCGTGGCCTTGATCGCTCGATAGCTCGGCTTCTCCAACCTGGCCGCCGGTGATAGGCTCAACTTGCCAGGGAGCTGTAACCGATGTCTTGCCTAAAGCAGGTGCGTCCCAGCTTAAATGTGCATTGGCATCTAAAGCTGTAGCTATTAGGTTTTGGGGTGAAGGGAGTCCGGGAGAAACAACTTCATCACCTGAAAAAGTAACATTATCAAAACGCCATGTTCCCGTAGCACCATAATTACCAGTACCTACTCCGCTTCCGGGAGGGCCAGAATCAGAATTTGCGCGCTGATACGCCTCATTAGCTCCGTAAGAAAGAGTAGCGTTTTGAGAGAATGCCAGCGGAGAGAAAATGGAAACTAGACTGATTCCAAAGTTTGGATTGTTGCTGGCACCACTCACACTCGAAAATTCAAGTGTAAATGGATAGAAAGTATCATGAGGCGAAAGACCTCCATTGTTATTACCCAGGACATTCCAAGTGGTACCATCAATCGTATAGTGGGCTTCAACCCATCTTGAAGCAGTGCCTGAGGCTCTCTGGTCAAAAGTTACCGTAATATTTTCGTAACCAACAGTACTCACCATAAACTTTACGCCCGCAGTACCAGAATTGGTACTTTGCAGAGGATAGGTAGAAGTATTCCATGCACGTCCACCACCGTTGCCGGTAGCAAAAGTTGCACTTGTTCCACCAATCAGTGCAGCAGTACCTTGTCCAATTTCAGGAGTAGTTACATCACCTTCAAAAGTCCACATAGCAATAACATCCTGAGGCTCAGGTATTACTTCAGTCACTGCAACATTTCTAACGAAAAGATCATAATCTACTGTGCCTGATGTTGAAACAGTCATCTCTCCATAGAAACCAAACATTACACGTCCTGAATAATTAGATAAATCTAAAACAATGTGGTCTCCGGTATTGGAGATAGGCGTGGTTTCATTCCACCATTGAAGCACATTATCCATTGACCATGTTAATCCGCCATCTGTTGAAATTACAACAGCGAATTTCTGCTCAGGGGCAAGGGTGATAGGTGTGGTCTGATTCCATATCGTAAGTGCAAGGTCAAATTCCAGCTGATAATTAGCAGAGCCACTTCCCAGATCAACTGGTGGTGACATTAACCAATGTCTGCGCGTTGTGCCGTAAAGATTGATTTTGGCACTATTTGGATCTACAAGGTCAGGGTTGTTACCGAATTGGTCATGAACCCAGATTGCATCAGTAGTAGGTAAAACTGGTTCTGTACCAAAAAGCCCTTTAAACCTTCTCCAATCCAATGGAGGGAAAGTTCCAACAAAGTCGAAAAGGAACCCGGGTTGAATGGTTGCATCATAGCCACTTCCTAATAAAGGAATTGAATTTAGAGCCTTTCCGGGAATATTATCCTGAATATTGAGGCTTGCTGTGTAAGCTCTTACTTGTGTTGGAGAAAAAGCCAGATTAAAGGTAAAAGTCTGACCTGTTGTCAAAGTAATAGGCCATGTTTGTGTACCAGAATAATTGATATTGAATGATGCAGCATCAGCACCAGTTATTGTGATGTCAGATTGATTGATTGTAATCGTTCCAACACCTGTGTTTGAAATCTGCAAAGTATTTAGCGCAGTTTCATTTATCCAAACAGAAGTGCCAAAATTAACTTCATTTTTATTGGCTGAAAAAATAGGTAGAACCGGTTCAACTTCATATACAATATCATCGATATACAAAGTGCGGCTGGCAGTTCCATGAATAAACCTGAATCCTATATAGGCGGTTTCAGGGAACGTTAAACCTGAACCGAGGAAAGAAACACTGTAAAGTGCATATGTTCCTGTAACAGGCACTGTGCCTACTAAAACAAATGTAGATGGATCTGTTCTGTTGGTCAGATAGCCAACCTGAACATCACCTGTATGTGTAGAAGTTGACATCTTTGCTTTAAAGCTTACCCAAGAATTGCTAAGGTTGACTGCAGCAGGGGAAACCAATGTCAGAACTGAAGAAGTGACAGTAGAATTAAATAAACGAACATGGTTAGGAAGTGAAGGTGGTCCACCAACATTACGAACGTCAACAACTGCAAGAGGAGCTGTTGATTGAACAATACCACTCCATCCACCGGGCATCCAGCCTGCAGGGATAGTCGTTACTTCGTCAAAGTTTTGAGAAAATTCTGCATACGGCAGGTAACCTGTACCTGACAAGGAAACATTTGCGGGGCTGTTTGTGCTGTTGTAATTAATGGCCATACTCGCTGAAGCAGCACCAGCTGCAGCAGGATTAAAATTAACCAATAGTGTTTTTGAAGTGCCAAATGGGATTGACAATGGATAAGTATCGCTTCCTGTTAAACTGACTGAAAAATTATCAGCATTAGCACCTGTAAAAACAAAATCACTTTGAGAAATAACTGCATCAGATAATCCTTGATTGGTAACAGTTATATTTTTTGAAACAACATCCAATCCCGGAACTGCCATACCTACATCCAGTGTAGAAGGATTAACTACCAGATTTGGCTGTTCCTGAATAATAGTTGCTGAAAAGTTTATTACCATATCGGTAAATTGAGGTGCAGGCCAAGTACTGGCAATCATAAAATATGTGCCGGCCTCAAGGGAGAACTGAGGCACAACTGCTCCTGTCGCTGAACCTGCAAAAGCAAGCCTTGGGGCAGGTGTGGCAAGGTTTGGACAGGTTCCAACAAAAATT
Organism: Bacteroidales bacterium; assembly: GCA_030683155.1. Taxonomy (GTDB): domain Bacteria; phylum Bacteroidota; class Bacteroidia; order Bacteroidales; family F082; genus JALNZU01. The sequence continues at coordinate 9,099 of JAUXMV010000050.1, read as the reverse complement.
AAACCTGTATAAACGCCTGCAATTGAAGCATTGATAAAACTTGTCCCTGTCAAGGTAAACTGGAAAACGATATCGTTTCCATTTAGATAACTCGAAACAGGTGTGATCATCGCACTAGTGTAATTATTGCCATAAGCTTCCGAGTTAATGGCAAAATTAACCAATGGTGTGACCACGGGATCAACCACAAGTGGATTCTCACATGTGGAGCCAGGAGGATCCTGTGCGAAAGCAGTTTGGCTAAGACCAGTGACAAGGAAAAGTCCCATCACAAGACCAAAAAGCCAACTTAACATAGTAGTTTTTACTCTCATAATAAAATTGATTTTGGTTAAAAATTAAGAAAACTAATTTGCTTTTTAGATTTTTTCGAATAAAATATGAGGGACAAATATAAGGTTTTCATTTAAAAGATAAAAACATTAGAAAAAAACTTCTTGAGAATTTTCAGTAAACATCATTTTTATAATGGCAATTTTACTTTCTAAGATAATCCGTAAAAGTTGTATTAAATTGAAATATAGTTATTAGTGATCCATTTTCCCAAATTTAAAGTTTCTTTAACGTGTTGATAAGTTTTTATAAACAATCCTTTTTTTTAAAAAATTTGTTGCAATCGACTCTCATCCATTGATTGAGCATTTTATTAAGCTAAATTCAAAATCAATTTTTTTCCTGTTTAAAAAGAAATCTGATTAATGATTGATACAAGTTTTAACAGATGGTTTGATTGATTTAAAACAACTTTAGACCAAAAAATAAATTAATTTTGCTGGAAACATTAGACTTTTTCTAAATTTTGTATAATGAAAACTATCAGAAATTTTGGAGGCTTGCTTCTCTTATCAATTCTCATTTCACAAAACATTATTGCTCAATCATTTACTGAATTAAATCAAACCTTTTCATCTACATGGTATGGTGCAGCTGTGTGGGCAGATTTCGATAAAGATGGACATCTTGATTTCTTTGCCAATGGCTGGAGTTCATCAGGAGGATCTACCTCACTCCCTTCTGCATTTCTTTATCGAAATAATGGTGATGGTACTTTCAGTGAAATATCAACTTCCATTATTCCTTTAGGAGCAGCTACTGCCTCCTGGGGTGATTTTAACAATGACGGATACCCTGATCTTGCTGTTGCCGGCAATTCTGGCAGTAGTGTTTATGCTACGCGGATATACCGAAACAATGGCGATGGTACTTTTACAGATATTCAAGCAGGCCTTACGCCGGTCATTACACCTTCTATTGCATGGGGCGATCTCAATAATGATGGTTTTCAAGATATTATCGTTGTTGGCGGGAATAATGCAAGCGATGGAACTTCAATAATTTATCTTAATAATGGGAATGAAACCTTCACTGAGATAACTTCCGGACTTGTAAATCTTACAAACGGCGCTGTTGCTATTGGAGATCTCAATAATGACGGGTGGGCTGATATTGTTATTGCAGGTCGTATTGGTTCTTTCGATTATACTACTAAAGTATATATGAATCAGGGAGATGCTGTTTTTACAGAATTGCCTGTCGCACTTGAACCTGCACGTTATTCTGCCATTAGTCTGGCTGATTATTCAGGAGATGGATTTCTTGATATCCTTATTTCAGGAAGTAACAATAGTGATGTCTTACAAACCAGACTTTACAAAAACATTGGAGGCACCGGTTTTCAGTTTGTTCCAACGCCAATGACAGGCGTAATACAGGGAAGTGTTGCCTTTGGCGACATGAACAACGATGGCCTTATCGATGTGATTTTAACAGGATCAAACGTTTCCACCGGCGCAACAAGGGTTACTGAAATTTATCTGAATCAGGGAAACGATGTTTTTACAAAATTTCTTGGCTTTGCATTTCCCGGCTTAAGACGATCAACGGCTTATTGGGGTGATTACAACAACGATGGCAAGCTTGACGTTTTAGTTTCAGGATATTTTAATGTAGGAGATTTTTATACAAAGATTTACACAAACAATACGCCCATTGCCAATACGCCGCCATTACCACCCGGAGGTTTGCAGGCATCTGTTTCCGGAGGAGGTGCCTCGCTGAGTTGGTTAAGTGGCTCGGATAATCAAACAGCTGAATCGTCATTAACTTATAATGTACGCATTGGCTCTTCACCCGGAGGAACCGATATCGTTTCACCGATCGCTGATCCATCTACTGGAAATTTGTTTTTGCCTGAAAAAGGAAATGCAGGAACACACAAAGGCACTATCCTTCAAGGACTTGATGAAGGAACTTATTATTGGAGTGTTCAAACAGTCGACGGTGCTTTCGAAGGCTCCGTTTTTGCCAACGAACAGGTTTTCACTATCAGCGATCTATTGACTGCCACATTTCAGGTAATTTCAGATGGACAAAATCCACTTGAGGGTGCCATTGTTCAAATTGGCAGCCAACAAAAAGAAACCGATGAAAATGGTGTTGCCGTTTTCAATCTAACAGCCGGAACATTCAATTTTACCGTTTCACATCCTTTCCACATAAGTCAGGCTGGAAATTTTACAATTTCTGATCAAAGTGTTGTCATTCCGGTTAATCTCGTTTCACTGCCAACCTTTACACTTACTTTTGCTTTGACAGGATCATCCGGAGCGCTTGAAGACGCACTAATTGAGATTGCCGGACAAACGCTTATTACAAATGCACAAGGACAAGCAAGCTTAATACTTTTGGAAGGTCTCTATCCTTATTATATTTATGCTGAGGGTTACAATCAAATTTGGGACAACGTAAATGTCAGCGCAAATACATTGTTATCAATCAGTATGGTTCCAATAGCAGTTCAGGATTTACCTTTAACTGAGTTATTCGATGCAAATATTTTACCCCTTCACTGGCAAACCCTTGATGATTCTGAATCCGGATACAATTGGTTCTTTGAGGATGGCAGAGCAATTATCGACAGCGATCTGGCAGGACAAGGAGTCAATGTTCGTGCTTCATTAATTACACCACCAGTAAATACTTCTGCTCTCGTTGGCAGACTAAAAATAAGCTTCAAACATTTTTTCAACCGTTCTGGAACAAACAATTTTGCAAGAGTACAATATTCTGCTGATAACAATCCATGGGTACAAGTAGCTGAATTTAATTCTGTTATGGGCACAATCAATAACTTTGTGCTCACGGAGCTAATTGTTGACAATATTGCCGGACAGGCCAGTCAGGTTCGTTTTCGCTTTGAATACGACGACGGATTTGCATGGTCTGAACAGTGGATGATTGACGAAGTCACCATCTCTGAGTTTAACCTCCAGCCCTATCAAATGACAATCAGTGATCTAAAAACGCCGAAATATGCTTCGACACCTTTAAATCATTTTTCTCCGTTTAATTTTGGAGCAAAAGGAGAAAACACCGGCATAAATGGAATTCCAAACCTTCATCTCAACATATACGACGGTAATGGAAATGTTGCCAACAGCAATACAATTGCATTTTTTCCTGCCGGAATTGAATTTACATTCACTACAAATCCAGTTTTTGTGCCAACACAATCCGGGGAATACTATTTCTATCATCACTTTTTGGCAACAGGTATTGATTTAAGCGGTCCGACAAATGAAGCAATGTTAAGGATTTTTGTCAGTGACTCAGTGTTTTCAACCGAATATGGCGAGCTTGAAGGGGCAATAGGAGGCTCAAATGACATCACGTTTGGCAATCTTTATCAACTTCTTCAAACAGACCGGTTCCGTTCATTTACCATTGGCTGGCATGAATTAACCAATAGCCTGAATTTTACAGTAAGTCTTTTCGAAATCAACATGGCTGACAGCACCATTATTTCGGAAGTCTATACCAGCCCTGAAATTTTCAGAGACCCTTCGATGACTGGTCAATACATAACCTGGCATCTTCCTCAGGCCATTGAACTTGCCGCAGGCTATTATGCGCTGATGGTGAATCAAACCGGCACAACAAGCGTCAGGGTTGGATATGATGGAGCAAACAATGGCTTGTTTTGGCGAAAGTCTGAAAACAATCTTACTACTTTCGAAAATACCCAATGGGGTAATGTTGCCATTCGAATGAATGTAAAAGATGCCGGTGTCGGAATCTCAGAAACGGAAAATCTTTTGATTTCAGTCTATCCTAATCCTGTTGTCGAAAAAATGACACTGAACTACATGGGAAATGTTAAAGAGACAGCCTTCCTTTATGATGTTTCCGGAAACAAAATTGCCTCTTTTGAAATCACTCCGGGCAACAATACAATTGATGTAAGCTCTTTGTCTAATGGCGTTTACTTCATTAAGTTAAAAGAGAAAAGCGTTAAAATGGTAGTTCAAAAATAAACTACAACAAATTTTTTGAACACAACATTAAGCGATGTGAGTATTCCGGACTTTTGCCCGAAGAAGCAACTTCCAAAGTACTCACATCGCTTTTTCTGACTTAAAAAAATACGAAAGATTGATGTTTGAATTTAACTTACTTTTGCCGCCGCAAAACTTGCATCAATTATGAATCCTAAGCATCTTTCCTGGTTCATTCTGGCAGCATTGGTTGTCACCTGGGGCAGCTCATTTATACTGATAAAACGAAGTCTGGAGTATTTTTCCGCCGTTGAGGTAGGCGCAATTCGTGTCGTAATCACATTTTTGTTTTTGCTTCCCTTTGCACTCAGGAAAATAAACAAAATCAGCAAAAATGACTTTTACTGGTTAAGTCTTTCCGGCGTGATGGGAAGTTTATTGCCTGCATTTCTGTTTTCCATTGCACAAACCGGAATCGACAGCGCCACAGCCGGACTTTTGAATTCGCTTACACCTTTATTTACTCTTATTGCAGGGCTGCTTTTGTTTAACTTGAAAACGCGCTTTATCAATGTACTGGGTGTTTTTACAGGCCTGGCAGGAGCAATTGGACTCATCAGCATCAGTGGTGGGAACGCTTTCAGTTTCAACCTGAAATATTCATCGCTGATTATTCTGGCTACAATTTTTTATGCAATCAATGTGAACCTCATCAAAGCGAAACTCAGGCACATCGATTCGCTTACGATTACATCCATGACATTTTTTGTAGCAGGAATCATTGCATCCGTAATTCTTTTTACCGCAACGGATTTTGTAAGTCAGTTTGCAAATGACCCAAATGCCTGGCGGGGATTAATGTACATCGCAATTTTAGCCATTGTTGGTACTGCCCTGGCAATGATTGCATTCAATACGCTGATTAAAATTACAGGCCCAATCTTTGCTTCTTCAGTCACATACCTCATTCCGATCGTGGCATTGCTTTGGGGTATTGCAGATGGAGAGTATTTTTCACTGAAACACTTGCTTTGGATAGCGATGATTATTGGAGGAGTGCTTTTGGTGAACAAGAAAAAGCGACCTATAAGTGCCAGAATATCATCCTCTTCTTTAAATCTGTGATTTTTTAAAAGAAATGTTTTGTAAATCAAAATAATTTGTATTTTTGCCGTCCGATTTTGGCCCTAAAAAATTAGAATTGAAAATATTATGTACGCAGTAGTTGACATAGCAGGACAGCAGTTTAAGGTGCGCCAGGGACAACAAGTTTTTGTCCACAGGCTCGAAGGAGAAGAAGGAAGTAACGCTTCTTTTGAAAAAGTATTCCTAATCGACAACGAAGGTCAGGTAAGAGTAGGCACGCCTACACTCACCGGAGCCAAGGTTGACGTAAAAATCATTGAGCACCTTAAAGGAGATAAAGTAACCGTCTTCAAGAAGAAAAGAAGAAAAGGTTACCAGAAATCAAACGGCCATCGCCAATACCTGAGCAAGGTTTTGATTGAGGCAATCACAGAGTAAGAACACGAAAAACTGATATACAATGGCACATAAAAAAGGAGCTGGTAGTTCAAACAACGGTCGTGAATCAGAAAGTAAACGACTTGGAGTGAAAATTTTTGGCGGACAGTTTGCCAAATCCGGCAATATCATCATTCGTCAACGTGGCACAAAACATCATCCTGGTGAAAATGTAGGTATTGGAAAAGACCATACCATTTTCGCTCTCGTTGATGGCACAGTTGAATTCCGCAAAAAACGCGACGACAGATCTTTTGTATCGGTTGTTCCGGCGCAAGCATAAACTTATTAATGCTTCTTTGTTTCAGTAGATTTGAAGCAAAAGCGTTTGTCAAAATTTAAAAAACCTGATTGCTGAGCAATCAGGTTTTTTCTTTTAGGTTAAGTCTGTTGTATATATTGTTCTGGAAACTGAATCTATTAACACAGGTCTTTATAATTCAGGCACACCTTATATAATAAGAGTAAATTAATCTTCTTTCAAAATAATAATCAAATCTATTTTGATGTTTATTAAAGTGAAAATTCACGTTGGTAAGGACTTGAATAAGCATCTATTTAAAAGAAGATGGTACTTTTATACACTGTTATTTTTGGGCAAAATATAAAACATATCGATTCAAAATCCATAAAATGAATACAGAACATTTCACTTCCGTAGAGAAGGCTTTTTGTTGCGAGATTCCGCACCACAATGCAGTAAACATCCCTTATCTCACTGTTGAAAATTTCCCAAAACTGGGTCTGCTCACGGCAATGAGGTTTCTGGAATGGGTTTCCGAAAACCCTGAAGGCGTCATCAGTCTGCCAACAGGAAAAACACCTGAGTATTTCATCACCTGGACAAAGAGGATTCTGGACACATGGAACACGCCGGAAGGAAAAAAACTCAGAAAAGACAACGGCCTCAACATCGATAAGAAACCGGAACTCAGCCGCTTGCATTTTGTACAAATTGATGAGTTTTACCCAATCAGCTCTTCGCAGCACAACAGCTTTTACCACTACGTAAAGAAATTTTATATACAGGATTTCGGTCTTGATCCTGCAAGAGGACTTTTTATCAATTGCGATGCTATTCCTCTCGCAGAAAATCTACCTTTCACAGCGGTATTTCCTAACGGCGAAGTGGATCTAAACCTCCGCTACTGCGAGCCAAAAACCAAAGAGGAAGCATTGCAGCAACAATCAATTTTTATGATTGATGAATGGTGTTCAAACTATGAGCAGCAAATCAGAAAGCTTGGTGGAATTGGTTTCTTTTTGGGCGGCATCGGCCCCGACGGCCACATCGCCTTCAATACACGCGGCTCTGACCATCATTCAGCAACACGTCTAACAGCAACAAATTTTGAAACACAGGCTGTTGCTGCCGGCGACCTGGGAGGAATTGAGATATCGCGCAAAAGACTTGTTATAACCATCGGACTGGAAACAATCACCTATAATCCTGATGCTGTTGCTATTATTTTTGCTGCCGGCGAAGCAAAAGCACCTGTGGTAAAGGATGCGCTCGAAAACAAGCCATCAAACCTTTATCCAGCCACAGTCTTGACAATATTAAAAAATGCCCGTTTTTATCTCACACAGGGTGCTTCCAGCATGCTGAAAGATTCCGTTGATTTCTATTATAAGGGCAGCCCTTGGACACAGGAAAAAACCGACAGAGCCGTTATCGACCTTTGCAGAAAAATAAACAAGTTTGGCGACAGGCTCATGCTTGAAGACCTCAAAGAGGATGAATATTGCCGCCTCATTCCAAACCTCAGTCATGAAACTGTGCAGACTGTCATTGATTCAGTTACAAAAAAAATTGACGATGGAATGTATCCACTCGGCAACGAGATGTTTTATCACACCGGCCCTCATCACGATGATATCATGTTGGGTTTGCTGCCTCATATTCATCGTTTGTCGCGCAATGAAACAAACAAAAGCCATTTTGCTGTTCTTACCTCAGGTTTTACTGCTGTCACCAATAAGTTTCTGATCTATGCTCTGGAAGACACGCTGCATTTTCTCGACAAGGAGGAAATACAGATGATAAAATATCCAGATTTCTTTGAGAGAGGATATATGCTTAAACGCGATAAGGACATTTATCACTACCTTATTAAAGTTGCTTCAGGCCAGCCAATTGAATTGCGAAGAGGTTTTGCGCATCGGCTTGTGAGGAATATCATTGAAATATGGGGTGTAAAAAATGAGCAAAAACTCCGTAATCAGATCAATGATGTGCTTTCGATTACACGCAACAGTTATGACGGCGAAAAAATGCCCCCAAAAATCCAAACCCTCAAAGGAATGATTCGTGAGTATGAAGAAGAGCTGGTTTGGGCTTGTTTTGGTATGACTACCAACGAAGTTCATCACTTGAGATTAGGCTTTTACACAGGTGATATCTTTACTGAAAAACCAAACAGGCAACGCGACGTAGAACCGATTCTGAAACAACTTAGAGCCATTAATCCTACAGTGATAAGTCTGGCTTTTGACCCTGAAGGAAGCGGTCCCGACACGCATTACAAGGTGCTTCAGGCTATCGCTGAGGCCGTTCGTGAATGGAGTAAGGAAAAAGATCTGAGTCAGTTGCGTATCTGGGGTTATCGCAATGTCTGGTATCAGTTTCATCCGGCCGATGTAACGCATATAGTACCTGTTTCACTCAATGCAATGGGGGTTTTAAACGAAACTTTCACCAACAGCTACCTCAGTCAGGTGGATGCTTCGTTCCCAAGTTACCGCCATGATGGAAAATTCAGTGACCTTTCAAAAAAAATCTGGGTTGATCAGTTAAAGCAGATACAGTTGCTGATTGGAAAGCCGTTCTTCTATCAAAACGAAAGCCCACGCTTGAGAACAACGCACGGATTGCTTTATTTCAAGGAAATGCAGTTGGAAGAATTTCTCAATTCTGCACGTCAGCTTGAGAAATCGATGGAAGGTTAACCTGTCCGGCTTTTGCATTGAATTATAAAAATCAAGACCATGCCTTCTGTAAGAGATAAAAATCATTGAAAAGCCATGTCCCATAGGGACAACAGAATGGTAAAAGAAACATCAGAAACCCCTTCTATATTCCTTAGGGACAACAGATTGGTAGAAAAAAAAACAGAAGCCCTCCTATGTCCCGTAGGGACACTTGAGTTTAGCTAGTTTTTCATATAAAAAGCTGCGGAACTAATATAGGTTTCTTTATTTCTGAGGCTTCGTTCATTTATTTGTTTGTTCACGAAGTCGGAGAAATTCAAATTAGTTGCCTTGGCCCATAATTGTGCCCTTAAGTGGTTTAATAAATCGC
>JAUXMV010000044.1 GCA_030683155.1 Bacteroidales bacterium | reverse complement strand
ATACAATATGATAAGTGCAACGGTAAATAACATGGCTAAGCTTCTTAAATTTACTCATGTCGCAAAATTAATCGTTTTCAGGCTAACCCGCTAAATTCATTACCACCACCAAAGGAGGTGGTTTTAAGATTTATAATAAATAACATCGAAAACTGAAATAGAGTAAACCAAAGAGCATTAACCAGAAACGCACCATTTTTAGTTTTATTCCCTCTAACGTAAGCCTGATACAATATATAGTAAATAAAATCAAGTGCTTTCATATTTAAGTAAATTATTTTTTCAAGAACTTCAAAAATACAGCTTTAAAGTCATTAAACGAAAATAAGCTGTAATAGGTTATCTTAAATAAGTATATTCTGGTTTACATAGTCTTAAAGAATAAAGACTTACTACATTGTTTACAAAATTAAACGGCCTTTATTAGAATGTGACAAGATTCACAAAAATAAAAGAAGTTGCAAACAGCACTGTTTCGCTCTATCTTTGTCATCAAACAAATCTGATGATGCATTTCGATTTTCAAAATAACGACACCATTTGCGCCCTGTCCACTGCGCCGGGGATGGCAGCCATTGCTGTATTAAGAATCTCAGGAGAAAAAACTTTTGAGATTGTTAACAAAGTCTTTAGGGCCAAATCAAAGCACTTTTCAATCGACAACGCTCAAAGCCATAAAGCTTGGTTTGGGTCAATTTTTGACGGTGAAGAAATGCTTGACGAAGTGCTTGTCACAATTTTCAGGAAACCCCACTCCTATACCGGCGAAGATATTGCTGAAATCAGCTGTCATGGTTCGGTTTATATTCAACAACAATTGTTTGGACTGATCATGAAAAACGGCGCTCGTCCTGCCACTGCTGGCGAATTCACAATGCGCGGATTTGCCCATCAGCGATTCGATCTGGCTCAGGCTGAAGCTGTTGCCGACCTCATTGCAAGCAATTCAAAAACAACACATGAATTGGCGATCAAACAAATGCGTGGCGGATTTTCGGATAAAATCAGTATGCTCAGACAAGGTCTTGTTGATTTTGCTTCACTGATTGAACTTGAATTGGACTTCGCTGAAGAAGACGTCGAATTTGCCGACCGAAATGAATTTTATCGATTGCTTCACGAAATTCAGACAGAAATCAAAGTGCTTACTGACAGCTTTCAAACCGGAAACGTCATCAAAACAGGTATTCCTGTTGCCATCATCGGCAAGCCAAATGTTGGAAAATCGACTTTGCTCAATGCCATTTTAAACGAAGAAAAAGCCATCGTGAGCGAGATTCCGGGAACAACACGCGATGTGATCGAAGATACTATTATCATTGAGGGCTACAACTTCAGGTTTATCGACACCGCAGGTCTTCGCGATTCTGAAGATATCATCGAAAACATGGGCATCGAGCGCACCTATGAAAAAATAAAACAGGCCTCAATAATACTTTATGTATGCGATTTGGCTTCATGCAAAGGAGAATCTGCAGAGGAGATGTTGGAAGAATTTCGCTCCTTCATTCAGGATGAAAACAAGCATTTCATCCTAATCGGCAACAAAATCGATATGATGGATGAAATTCCGGGACATTTCTCAGAAATGGTTGAACTTGAGACGATTTTCGTTTCTGCAAAACGCAAAGAAAACATTCAGCTGATCGCCGATAGTCTTGTGAAATCAGTGAAAAAGCTCAACCTGAATGCTGATACCATCGTGAGCAATGCACGTCATTATCATGCGCTGAGCAAGGCATCTGAAGCCTTACATGCTGTTGAAAAGAATTTCAGGGAAGGCCTTCCAACAGATTTGATTGCCATCGACATCAGGTCAGCTTTGCATTATCTTGGAAGCATTACTGGTCAGATAGTTACAGAAGAGCTACTGCAAAACATCTTTGGCAAATTTTGTATCGGAAAATAATTTTCATCAAAGAAGTTAAATTCCAAGCTCTACCTGAAAGACAAGTAAAAACTGGTCGGAACCAAAAGTATGTGAAGTATAGCTTTGTTGACTGCGAAACCCGGTAAACAACTGAAATTTAGTAAGATGCTTTTTTACATATTTATTGATGCCAAGAAGATAATAAGTGTCTTTCATGTTGTATGACCTGATTTCTTCTCCCGGAACAACCACAGAATAGCGCGCTGCTATTTCCCAATGACTTTTCTTAAAATAATAACTCAGTTGTGTATTGATTCCCTCGCCGATATTAACAGCTGAAATCTTAAGAGAATCAACTGGATTATAAGTAATTGCAGATGCATCAGTTGTGCGGTTAATATATTCTGAAGAGAAAGCCCATCCTTGGTATTTCAAAAGAACATCTGCGAAAAAAGAATTCATGTTGCGGCTCTCAAACAGACTGCTTCCGGTGGTTCCCCTTGTGCGCATTGCTTTTTGATTTGTGGCATAACCGGTAGCAAGTGATAACTTAGGTGTTGATTCATGCTCCAGATCACCTTCAGAGAAATCGCTGTCGTTGGTAAATTTACCCAAAGGCAGCAGCTCTACCCTGCCTGTGTACATCAATCCGTTGTTGGTCCTTATTTGATTTCGTCCGTCACCTGTAGAAACAGCAGCCTTAAGATTATAGAACAACGGCCCCACATTATTGCTGTAGTATCCAAAGAGACCAAAATCACGATCCAGGGTGTAATTTGCATTCACATTCGATCTGTCAAAAAACTGTTGCTGCCCGCTTGAAATGATCCTTTGTCTGTTGCCGGGAAGTTTTCCCTGCCCGAAACCAACATAGAAATTTGGGTTAAATCGGTAATAAACCATGGCATCACGCACCACATTTGCCATATAAGTATTGTCCCAATCCTGATCACCGCGCGAAAAGGAAAGTTGAATGTAGTAGGTGATTTTTTGATCAAGGATATATCCGTCAAACCTAAGTCTGAGGCGGCTTACCCTTGCCTCAATGTCATTGATACCAAGATTTTCATTCAAATTCAGGGCGACGCGATTCTGCATTCTAACCCTGAGATTAATTCCAAAGGAGCTATCTGGAGCATTGAACCCCAATCCTTTACGAAAATTTATCATCGCACGCTCATCGACTTCAGTCTGTGCGTTAAGCTGGCTAAAGCCAAGAAAAACAAGAAGTAAAACAAGAAAAATATTTTTAAACATCCCTTGAAATATTAAGTAGGTAGAGAATTTGAGTAAATTCAAAATTCGGGCAAATTTAAAAGTATTAAACGAAATGGCAATTCTGTTTTTGTCAGGTTTAAACAGCTCGAATTTACATTCAAAATTTCTGAATTTCAAAATAGCTTTAATCCGGAAACTCCCTTCAACCAACTAAAGAAAGGCATTTCCTCACAAATTATTTTCACTAAATGAAGCATTCTCCAGCGTTTGGCGAAGCCTGTAATAAGCCCCATTTTCATTTTTTATCAATGCATCGTGTGTTCCGGTTTCGACAATCAAACCTTTTTCGATCACCAAAATCAGGTCTGCATTCCGGATGGTTGACAATCTGTGAGCAATGATGATGGAGCTACGATCTTTCATCAATTCGTTCAATGCGCTTTGCACAAGACCTTCAGAAACATTATCCAGCGCGGAAGTAGCTTCATCAAGTACCAGAATTTTCGGATCTCTTAAAATCGCACGCGCAATGGCAATGCGTTGTCGTTGGCCGCCCGAAAGCTGCACCCCGCGCTCACCAACCACAGTCTCATAGCCTTCAGGAAAGCCCTCAATGAATTCAGCAGCGTTTGCACGTTCTGCGGCTTTTTTAATTTCATTCAAATCTGAGCCCGGTTTGCCGTATGCTATATTTTCGGCAATAGTGCCACCAAAAAGTATTACTTCCTGCGGAACGATGGCCATTTGCCTACGCAGACAAGATTGATGAATCTGTGTTGAAGGAATCCCATCAAAGAGAATACGGCCTTCTGTAGGATCATAAAATCTGAAAAGCAAGGAGGCGATCGTAGTCTTTCCGGCACCGGACATCCCAACCAAAGCCACTTTTTTACCTGCCTGCAATTTAAAGTTCACATCCTTTAAAACCTGTGTTTCGAGCCTTGATGGATAGGCGAAACCAACATTGTCGAATTCGATTTCACCGGTAAGCTCATGATCACATCCGTTTGATGGCAGCTCACCGAACTCAGCCGATTCGTCTAACAGTTCCAAAAGACTTTCTGTGGCTCCAACAGCCTTCTGCACTTGCGAATAAAGATCAGCAAGACCTGAAATGGAGGCTCCGATAAAAACCGTATAAAGGATAAATTTAAATAAATCGCCTGCTGCCATTCCTTCGCCTTTGTTGACAAGAAAAACGCCATACCAGATAACACCTACAATCGTTGCAAAAAGCGCAAACACAATAAGAGAGATGAATGCAGCACGCAATTTTGCGCCTTTCACAGCAATCAAAATCACCTGATTGGTGCTGTCTTTATAACGCATATCTTCGAAATTTTCGTTGGCATAAGCCTTCACATTCAAAATACCTTGCAAAGTTTCTTCCACAATGATATTGGAATGTGCTACCTGACTTTGGGTGTTTTTTGACAGTTTTCTGATGTGCTTCCCAAAAAATCGGGCGCTTATGGCAACCAAAGGCACAAAGGCAAGCATGAAAAGTGTAAGCTTAACTGAAATAAACGAGAGTAAAATGATGCCACCGATGATGGTTATCATTTGACGAATAAAATGCGCCAGGGTAAATGTAAATGTTTCCTGCAAAATAGAGATATCTGCAGAGATTCTGCTGTTTAACTCACCAATTCTGTGGCGCGAAAAGAAACTCATTGGTAGTCGAATGAGGTGGTTGTAGGTTGTTTGTCTGAGTGAAGCGAGCATATTCTGCGTCACAATTTCGAACAAATAGATGCGCAGGTAGGAAAAAACGGCATTCAAAGCAAAAATCCCCAACAAAATAAGTGCTATCGTATTGATTTTCTTAAGACTTGCGGCAGGATCAGCCATGTTCAAAAGGTCTCCCAGTAACATCGGGAAAGCCAGTGTGGTTAAACTTGAAACTGAGAGTGCCAGCAGACCTCCGATAAATGCATATTTGCGGGGAAGCACAAATCTTAGCAAAGAAAAAAGCCGCTTCAGACCTTCCATCGTAAATCGCTTCTGCTCCTTGCTGTCAACTTTTACAGGCTTCATATATTTTATAAATTTATTCTGTTACAAACGGCAAAGATATATGGATTGTTCAAAGTAGAGCCACTGATATAATTTGTCAGCATATCCAAAATATAGGCAAAAAGCAAAATCACTCGCTGATAATTGCAATATTGAAATCAGAAGTTGTCAATAAGATAGCAAGAAAAACATGATCGAAAAATGTGAAAAAACCAAAAAATGTCAGAAAGCTACCGCAGGCTGTCCTGCTTTTATTAACTTTGCCTTCAATCACTTTATTCAACGTAATAGATTTACGAGCATCATAAAATGAAAAATAAGACACGCATTATTTCAGCTAAGACGATAGATATAAGCAAAGAAGAAGTATTAAATGATTTCCGAATTGTACTCGAAAGCAGACACGCAAGTTTGCTGGGGCGAAGAGAAGTACTGACCGGCAAAGCAAAGTTTGGAATCTTTGGAGATGGAAAAGAACTCCCACAAATAGCAATGGCAAAAGTTTTTCGAAAAGGCGACTGGCGTTCAGGTTATTATCGTGACCAGACTTTCATGCTTGCCGCGGGAATGGTGACTTTGGAAGAATTGTTTGCCCAGCTTTACGGCGATACCGACCTCAACGCCAATACATCCAATGGCGGTCGTTTGATGAACAACCACTTCGCAACGCGCTCATTGGATGAAAAAGGGGAATGGAAAAATCTGATGGAGATGAAAAACTCCTCTGCCGACACCTCCCCCACCGCCAGTCAGATGCTACGATTGGTCGGACTTGCCCTTGCATCCAAACATTACAGAGAAAACAACCTTCTTCACGATCAAACGCATTTTTCCGAGAAAGGAAATGAGGTAGCTTTTGGAACCATCGGAGACGCATCAACTTCTGAAGGTCATTTCTTTGAAGCCATAAATGCTGCCGGAGTGCTCCAAATACCTATGGCAGTGTCGGTTTGGGATGACGGATGGGGAATTTCAGTGCCAAACAAAGAGCAAACAACAAAAGAAAGTATTTCTGAAATCCTTGCAGGCTTTGAAAAAGAAGAGAACACAAACGGCTACTATATTTATAAGGCAAACGCCTGGGATTACGAAGAACTCATAAAAGTTTATACAGAAGGAATCGAAAAATGCAGAAAAGAACATGTACCTGTTTTATTCCATATCGTTGGCTGCACCCAACCGCAGGGACATTCAACTTCGGGTTCGCATGAGCGGTATAAAACAAAGGAACAGCTTCAGGATGAGGCCGATCGCGATGGCATTGTTCAGTTCAGAAAATGGATATCCGAAAACAATTTTGCCAGCGAAAGTGAGCTTGATGAAATAGAAAAAACTGCTATTAACACTGTCCGTGATGCCAGACGAAGCGCGTGGAACAACTACCAGCAGCCACTTAAAGCTAAAAGAGACGCATTCATAAAAATCGTAGATATCACCACCTGCAACTGCGCCAGGACATCGAAGATAGAATCCATAAAAACAGATCTTAGTCGTCAGGGAGAGCCAATAAGGAAAGATATTATTTCATCCGGAAGAAAAATTCTCCGACTGATTTGCAATTCTTGCAGCAACCCGCATAACTCACTAAAAACAAATGTTACCAACTGGCTTGAAAATGAAATGGCTGACAGTGTGAAACGCTACAGTTCACATCTGTATTCCGAATCGGAAAAATCAGCCATGAAAATAATGCCGGTGAAGCCTGAGTTTGAATCAAATTCTCCTTTGGTGCCCGGTCGTGAAATTTTAAGAGACAATTTTGATAAAATATTTGAGAAGAACCCTTTGGTAGTTGCTTTTGGCGAGGATGTGGGAAACATTGGCGGCGTAAACCAAACTTATGAAGGCTTGCAGGAAAAATATGGAAAAATGCGCATTTCCGATACCGGCATTCGCGAAGCAAGTATTATTGGCCAGGGAATTGGCTTAGCTATGCGTGGATTGCGTCCTATCGCAGAAATTCAGTATTTCGATTACTTATTATATGCCTTGCAGGTGATAAGCGACGATTTGGCCACATTGCAATATCGCACAAAAGGTGGTCAAAAAGCACCAATCATCATCAGTACAAGAGGTCACCGACTGGAAGGAATCTGGCATGCAGGCTCACCTTTAAGTATGGTAATCAATTCTATAAGAGGCGTTTATGTTGCCGTTCCCAGAAACATGACACAGGCAGCAGGCTTTTACAATACTTTTCTTGCATCGGATGATCCAGCGCTGATTATTGAACCGCTCAACGCTTATCGCCTTCGCGAGAAAAAACCCTCCAACCTTGGTGAATTCAGGATTCAACCGGGCATACCCGAAGTGTTGAAACAAGGTAAAGACATTACACTTGTTACTTATGGATCGTGTGTAAGAATTGCTCAGGAGGCAATGATCCAATTGCAGGAATTTGATATTGATATTGAGCTTATTGATGTTCAAACACTTTTGCCTTTTGATGTAAATCATGTCATCAGTGATTCGCTGAAGAAAACAAATAAAATTTTGTTTTTCGATGAAGATGTACCAGGCGGGGCGACCAGCTTTATGATGCAACAGGTTTTGGAAGTGCAAAAAGCATATCAATATCTTGATGCTGAACCACGTACCTTAACCGCAAAGGAGCACAGGGCAGCATACAGCACCGACGGTGATTATTTCTCCAATCCAAATGCTGAAGATGTGTTCGATGTTGTTTACAATATGATGCATGATTACAACCCTCAGCGGCATCCAAAAATTTTCTGAGAAGCAGCAGCATTCATTGTTTGATTTTTTTTACTGCAATTAAAGTCGCGTACAAATGGATAGAACTATATATTTGTAGTCTGTTTATTTAATTATGAGGCTGCTTTTAACCATTTTGATTACTGCATTTTTTTTTATTGCTGACAGCAATGTTCCTGCATTAATGGATATATCTGTGCCTGTAATTGCTTTGGAAACAACAATAAATGACAGTCTGACAGCCTCTTATCATCAAAAAGACAGTTTGGTTCTCCATAAGAAATTTCAGCAAAAAAACACCGATTCAACCCAGAAAATTATCATCAGAAATAATGTTGGCCAAATGCATATGACCGGTTCAATGCCTTTGCCGCGAACATCAGATGACACATTAAGCACCCTTGCCTCCGAAACATTTCACAATTATACAGAGGCAATGAAATACCCTGTCAATAATCTTAACCGATTCTTTTTTATTCATTTTGAGAATGATATCTTTGCTGAAACGGATTTTTACTTTACCAATGGAGCTGAAATCGGCTTTGTAAATCCATGGTTTGAACGCTTGTTTTTGCCCGGAAAATTACCTTCTGCAGGAAAAAAATCCTTCAATCATTATGGAATTAGTTTAAGACAAAATATCTACACCCCAATTGATCCTGAATCGAATTCAATTAACTACAACGACAGGCCTTTCGCCGGAATTTTAATTTTAGATTTTTTTAAAATCAGCATCTCCCAAACAAAGAAATTGCGACTTTCAACTTCTGTGCAGGTTGGCGCCATCGGTCCGGCATCAATGGCTTCTTCTTTTCAGCACTATCTGCATGAGCTTGAGCCAAAAGGATGGGATTTTCAAATTTCAAACGATTTTTTAGTCAATCTTAACATGCAGGTTGAAAGAGTTTTATTGAGTAATTCACACAGTGAACTGAGCTTTTTTGGCACAGGAAGGCTTGGCTCATATCAAACAAACCTTGGCAGTGGGTTTAGTTTTCGAACCGGATTGCTTCCTGCTTCATTTCATCCATTAGCACCCTCAAGGTCCAATTCAACAAAAAACTTTGAATCCGGAAAAGCTTTGCCAATATGGTTTTTTGCAGATATTCGTGGCAAAAGAGTCTTTCATGATGCCAGTCTGAATGGCGGACTTTTCAACAAAAACAGTCTGTACACAATCAGCTATGCAAACACAAACAAATACACCCTTGAAGTCTCAACCGGCATTTCTGCTGCCTACAGAAGCAGTATAATTGCCATAAAGCTGGTATATTTGTCGCCCGAATTCACCAAAGGCACCGAACACAGGTGGGGTGCCATTTCACTAATGCATAACTTTTGAGAATGACAAAAATAATTAACCCGGAAGAAAATAACACAAACGAAAATCAGGAAAACGGAAGCAAGAAAATCGAATTTCCAATCACTTACGTTTTAAAGGTTATCACAAATTTTATCAAAACAAAAGAACAACACCAAAAGGAAATTGAAGATATTTTTCTCAGACAAAAAGTGCCTTTCGACTTTTTAATTGCAAAAAAAAGTTCAAAGGAAACATATATCAGTTTCAGCATCAGAGTGACTTTGATCAATAAACTCCAAATGGATCACCTTTATCAGGATCTTGGAAAATTACCCGGTGTTAAGCTGGCTTTATAAAAGCCTCTGACTTTTAATCAATTAACCGAATAAAAAAAATCATGCTGTCTTTCCATCATCTTTTTTTGCTAATCATTGGAGGCGCTGCCGGCACAACGGCCCGTTATCTTGTTTATATTTTTATCGATAAACAAATCGGTCATGCTTTTCCATGGGGAACACTGATAGTGAATTTGACAGGATCTTTTATGATTGGATTGCTTTGGGGGCTTTTTGAAAAAATAAACATTACCCCTTCGATGCGCCTTTTTATCTTTATTGGAATCCTGGGAAGTTTCACAACATTTTCAACATTCGCCTTTGATAATTTTAATCTTATCCATCAGGGAGCTGTGAAAATGATGCTTCTTAGTGTCTTATTGAACAATGTCGGAGGAATCGGACTTTGCTTTATCGGTTTTTATTTGACCAGGATTGTATTATAAATCGAACCTCATGCACGATATCGAGCCTCATTTCAACTGGAGAAACCTATACGTAGCCGAAGAAGATTCAAGATCACCATTTTATGGCAGAGAATACAGTGAAATATATTTTTCAAACGCTGTTTACAACTACCTGATTCATCCTCAATGGGATGAATTTGGTTCACAGACACTCTATTTGAAAATCCTTTATTGCAGCTACGAAAAAAAATTCTGTGTTTTGGAACTCATCGGCGAATGGAACGATCTGCTCTACAATGACGTTATGTTCCTTTACAGGGAAGTTGTTGAATTGTTGATTGATCAGGGGATTATTCATTTTATTCTGATAGGTGAAAATGTTTTGAATTTTCATGCTGACAGCGATGATTATTATCAGGAATGGTTCGACTGCATTGATGATGGCTGGATTGTCTGTCTTAATTTCCGCGATCATGTTGTCCATGATTTCACAAAGGCACATTTGGATTATTATCTTGCCTTTGGGGGGAAATTCGATCACTTTAACTGGCGTTCTTACCATCCGTTACAGCTCTACAGTACTATAAACGAGTTGATTATGAAAAGACTTAATCCATGAAAACTGCTGTAATTATCAAGGTCTCAGGACGTGTTCAAGGGGTTGGTTTCAGATTTTATACACAACGCAAGGCCATCGAAACCAATGTTTATGGGTTTGTTCAAAACAGGCCTGATGGAAGTGTTTACATCGAAGCTGAAGGAGAGACAACAGATGTTCAGACTTTTGTTGATTGGTGCCGAAAAGGTCCTCAATGGGCAAGTGTGAGAGATATTCAGGTTTCAGAAACACTGCCTTTGAACAGAATTGATTTTGTAATACGCTAATTATAAATTACTTATGATATATATAGGCTGTAGTTTAATTTTGCGATGATATTATTAATTTATACTTATCGTCAATTTCAAAGTATCTTGCACGAGCCTTTACATCTAAAATAGTTCTTTTTGCTAATTCTGTTTGGGGCTCTGCCGTTGTTTTCAAAGTTTCC
>JAUXMV010000043.1 GCA_030683155.1 Bacteroidales bacterium | reverse complement strand
ATACAATATGATAAGTGCAACGGTAAATAACATGGCTAAGCTTCTTAAATTTACTCATGTCGCAAAATTAATCGTTTTCAGGCTAACCCGCTAAATTCATTACCACCACCAAAGGAGGTGGTTTTAAGATTTATAATAAATCATTTAAAACTGTCAATATCGGTTTTAAATGCTTCGGGAAAGAGCTGCTATTTTGCTCTTTTTGATTCAAAACTCTGATTTATGCATCTATAATGCATTCATTTAGAAATGTTTAATCTGTAAAAGAAATCACTGTTGTTCGGTTAAATTTTATGAAATGGTCTTTAATGACTGATATCTCTCGTCCCTACGGGACTTCTAATGATTTTTATCTTATTCACTACCAATCTATTGTCCCTACGGGACAGTCCAAGAGGGACGAAAGATTGGTAGAAGATAAAAAGCAACCCCAATATATTATAAGTCCTGTAGGGACGAGAGATATTTTTCACTTGACATCAATATAAAGAAATCAATAAAAATTAGTTTTAGCCGAATAAAATAGACATCAGAAAAACTCGTTTAATAAAAACTTGCAGATGCAACCAAAAGAAAGACTCAACACATCTCAACACAGACACATGACATACTCAGACAGCATTTCAATGAAAAAGCACATCTTTACAAGGGCGCAGAAGAAAAAAGAAGAAATTGCCAATACAATCTCCCATGCGGTCGGCATCCCGGTTTCAATTGCAGCAATTGCTTTGTTAGTTGTTTTCAGCGCAATTTATGGTGATGTATGGCACATCGTAAGTTTCAGTATTTTCGGTGCTTCTATGATGACACTTTATATTGCTTCAACCATTTTTCATGGTGTTTCCAATCCCAGAACAAAATATTTTCTTAACAAATTTGATCACGCAGCAATTTACGTTTTGATTGCCGGCTCCTACACACCAGTGGCGCTAACAGCCTTACGCGGTCCAATAGGATGGATACTTTTTGGACTTGTCTGGTCGATGGCCATTGGTGGAATTGTATATAAAATCTGGTTTTACAGTCCAAAATACAGAAAAGTCTCCACCTGGCTTTATGTTGGCATGGGATGGCTTGTGATAATCGTTATCGGTCCTGTAATCGAAAAACTTCCTTCACATTCGCTTTGGTTGCTGCTTGCAGGTGGAATCAGCTATACCGGAGGTGCACTTTTCTATCTCAAAAAAGGAAGAAAATTGTTTCATTTTATCTTTCATCTTTTTGTGCTTGCAGGCAGTATTCTGCATTTTCTGGCATTTTTATTCATGTTGCCTTTATGGGATTAGTTTCCATATAAGTAGCTCAGGATAAACAATATGAAATCTTCAGAATAATGAGTTTATCTGAAATTAACTCAGAAATTGTGCCTGAACTAATCAAAATCAGCAATGCATCTGAAATCGATTTTGAAGCCATTTCTGCTTTATACATTTCTGCTTTTCCCAGCGATGAAAGACGGGAAATTGAAGTACTTAAAAAGATGATCAGTCACCATTCAGAAATGGCATTTTATGTTATAAGCCTAAATGAACACTTTGCTGGCTTTTTGATTTTGTGGCATTTTGAAAAATTCCTTTATGTGGAGCATTTAGCCATAAAAGATGATCTGCGAAAAAATGGAATTGGTAAAAAAATCTTCGCTTTGATGAAACAAATTTTTATAGGCACCATTCTGCTTGAGGTTGAGCCTCCATTGGATGAATTGTCAAAAAGAAGGATTGGTTTCTACGAAGGCGTTGGTTTCAGGGTTGTGCTTAAAAAGTATTTGCAGCCTGCTTATGCAAAGAATAAAAAATCAATTCCAATGTGGGTTTTGAGCAACAATGATCGCATTTCGGAAATTGACCTTCTGGAATTTATAACTACCATCAGACTAATAGTTTACGAGCAACCAAAAGAAATTTAGTCACTTTCCATTTCAAGCTCATTCTTTAAATCCCATATTCGATTTAAAGCATTCAAATACCTATTTATAGGTATGTCTGTATATTGACGGTTGGCCTAAGTTTGCTCCATGAAACTAAACACTGCTATCGCATGAAAAACACTTTGATTTTTATCATTTTAATACTGTTGATTCCTATTCTGGCAAATGCCTCCGGCGACCTCGAAAGACTTGGTACACTGCATGGGAAAGTGACCAATAAAGGTGAAAAACTGCCTTACATCACTGTTTATGTCAAAGGCACTACCACAGGCACTTCAACTGATAACGAAGGTCGCTATGCCCTGAATCTGAGACCTGGAAATCATATTATTCGCGTTCAGGGAATTGGTTTCAAAACCACAGAATTCCCTGTCATTCTTGCCGGAAGTGAAAATCTTGAATTAGATTTTAACCTCGACCAGGAAGTCCATCTTATTGAGCAGGTGGTTGTTACAGGTAGTCGTATCGGACTCCTTCGCTATCTGCCAGGTTCGGCAAAAAGTATCAATGCTACAGAAATCCGCAGATCAAGTCCGGTTAGCAGCAACGAGGTTTTTCAACAGATTTCAGGACTTCATACTGTTGAAGAAGAAGGTGCCGGACTCAGAGCCAACATCGGCATCAGAGGTCTCGATCCTGATAAAAGCCGCAGTGTGCTCATTCTGGAAGATGGTATTCCCGTTGCTTTAGGTCCTTATGGCGAACCGGAAATGTATTATACACCTTCAATTGACCGTATGCAGGGCGTTGAAGTGCTGAAAGGCAATGGGCAAATTCGTTTTGGACCACAAACAATCGGTGGCGTAATCAATTACATCACTTCCGATCCTCCTGCTGAAGCTGAAGGCCTTGTTCAGATCAGAGGTGGTCAGGGTGGATTTTTCACAGGACTTCTTCAGTATGGCTCAAGTTTTGGAAATACGGGCTACACTTTTAACTATCTGCATAAACAAGCCGATGAACTCGGTCCGACGAGCTTCCGGCTTGATGACCTCAATGGAAAAATTAAACTCAAGACAGGTATTCGTTCAAGTATAAATCTAAAATGGAGTGTCTACAATGAGCAATCCAATGCTACTTACGTCGGACTCACCCAGCCAATGTATGACAAAGGAGAAGAAGATTTCATCCAAATAGCGCCAAATGACCGCCTAGATGTTCGTCGTTATGCTTTCAGCGCAACACATGACTATTTTATTAATGACAAATTTTCACTTTCGACGATCGCTTACGGATACACAACCACGCGAAATTGGATGCGGCAGGACTTCACCCACAACGCAACAGCTTCAAATCTCACGGGAGAGATGTTTGGTGATCCAACGCTGCCTGAAGGTGCCATTTATATGCGCAACAGCACCGGAAACAGAAACAGGCAGTTTGAAGTCGCAGGGGTTGAACCACGTCTGAAAGTCCTTTATAATTTAGGAAATTCAACTAATCAGCTGGATGCGGGAATACGTTTTCATTATGAAAGAGCCTATGAGCAACGTGTGAACGGAAAAACTGCCGATGCACTGTCAGGCGATCTTCGCGATGACGAAATCAGAACCGGCAAAGCTTTTAGCGCCTACGCACAAAACAAAATGATGCTTAGCGAACAGCTTACTTTTACCTATGGCGTCAGGATGGAGTCGTTGGATTACGACAGAATGATTCTCCGCACAGCCGGGAAAGATTCAACCATTCAGGCACATTCAGCATTTACAGATTTCATTCCGGGTTTGGGTTTGAACTACAACTTTTCTGATGGTTTTGGGATCTACGGAGGTCTTCACCGCGGTTTCGCCCCACCACGCATAAAAGATGCCATCAGCAACAGTGGCCAGAATCTTCAGCTGGAAGCCGAAAAAAGCTGGAACGCCGAACTGGGCTCCCGATTACAGATACATGACATTTTTCAGACTGAATTTACCCTTTTCTATATGGATTTCTCCAATCAGGTGATTCCTGTTTCAGAATCCTCCGGCGGCGCAGGCAGCGGCTTTATCAACGGTGGTGAAACAAAACATCTGGGTGCAGAGATGAATTTCAAAATTCATTTTGATGACTTATTACCAGAAAAGTACAAGCTGAACCTATGTTTCAATACAACTTTTGTGGATTCAAAATTCAGCAGTGATCGTTTTGTAATTGAAAAAATTAAACGCACAGAAGGCAGAGACACCACATTTGTCAACATTTCCGGAAACAGAACTCCATATGCCCCAAAATGGCTTGCCAACGGATTCGTAACTTTTGAAACTCCCGCCGGCATTGGTCTTCAGCTTCAAATCAGCTATACAGGCCAGCAGTTTACAGATGTTTTGAATACTACTGATATCAGCGAATATTTAACGCTTGCATCATTGCAACCGGAATATCGTTATGAACAGGCAACGGCAAGCGGACGTATTGGCGAACTTCCCTCCTACCTGCTTGCACATGCAACAGTTTGGTACAACATTCCAAAAACAGGCCTTGAATTCAGCGCCAGTGTTAAAAACATTTTCGACGAACGCTATATTGTTTCACGCCGTCCACAAGGAATCAGGGTTGGATTGCCAAGATTTATCAATGCAGGTGTCGTTTATAGATTTTAATTTTCAACAAAACAAAAAATTCAGTTGTTTAAAATGAAGCTTTAAAACAAAAAATATTGAATAAAAGAAAAGGGTGAATAAGGCTTAACAAGGCTTTTTTATCACCTTTTTTTAAGATTTTAAATAAGAATTATAGTACTTAATTATTAAATTAATAAATTATGAGTGAATTAATCGACAACTCTTCAGAAAGAAAAGCAAAGCTTAAAGCGCTTATTCTGAGGCTTCACAATGGTACTTCGGAAAGTGAAGTTCGACAAGAACTGATGGACACCCTGAGCGGAATACCTTATGGTGAAGTCGTAGAAGTAGAACAGGAACTGATCAGCGAAGGACTTCCGGAAGAAGAAATTCTCCGCCTTTGCGATTCCCATTCAGCGGTAATGCAGGGAAATGTGGACTTGAGCAACGCAAAAAAAACTGCTGACGGCCATCCTGTGGATGTGATGATCAATGAAAACACAGAATTAAAAAAAGTTACTGCCCAAATCAGAGCAATCTTGCTGGAAATTGAAAATGATGATGCTATCGTTTTAGAAGATAAAGTGCTGCAATTGCGAGGTTTGTTCAACAGCCTTTTTGATGTCGACAAACACTATCAACGGAAAGAATACCTGCTTTTTCCTTTCCTCGAAAAAGCAGGCATCACAGGTCCTCCAAAAGTAATGTGGGGCAAACATGATGAAATCAGGGAACTTATCAAAGGTGGCATCGAGGTGCTGAAAATGGAGGATATTACCCGTGATGACCTTTTGGCATCAGCAGAAATAATTTTCAAACCTGCCCTGTTTGGCATCGATGACATGACCATCAAAGAGGAAGAATTTTTATTTCCTATGTCGCTTGACAGACTTACCGAGGCCGAATGGTTTGAAATTCATCAACAGACACCGGAAATTGGTTTTTGTCTTTATGACCCGCCACAAAACTGGAAACCGCTTTGGGCCGCTGATGAAAACATCAATGATGCACAGAAAGCCGGCGGAAACATACAGCTTCCAACAGGAAGTTTTACCGTTGAAGAGCTTTTGAGTATCCTCAACACTTTGCCGATTGATATGACTTTTGTGGATAAAGATGACAAGGTCAAATATTTTTCGCAGAGTGCCGACCGCATTTTTCAACGCAGTCGTGCTATCCTTAATCGCGATGTAAGATATTGTCATCCACCGGCAAGTGCGCATATCGTGGATAAAATTGTCGATGATTTCAAAACCGGAAAAGCCAGTCGCGCACCCTTCTGGATCAACAAAGGTGGCAAGTTTGTACATATTGAATATTTCGCACTTCGCAACGAAAAAGGCGATTATCTGGGAACCCTTGAAGTGTCGCACGACCTCACCGGATACCGCGCTTTGGAAGGCGAACAAAGAATTTTATCCTACTCAAAATAACATTGATATGAAAGAAAAACTCATCATAAGTCCGAAAACAAAAGTTCTACATCTTATCGAAAGTTACCCTGAACTCGAAGAAGTATTGATTTCCAATGTTCCGGCATTCAAAAAACTCAAAAATCCTGTGTTGCGCAAAACTGTCGCAAGCATCGCCACACTTCAGCAAGCTGCGGCTGTAGGAAGCATCAAGGTTGAAGATTTGATTAATTTACTCAGAAAAGAAATCGGTCAGGATTTGTTTGAAGAAAGCATCAAATCTGGCATTTCTTCGGATCAGCCTGTATGGTTTAGCAAAAATATGATTGTTAAAGAATTGGATGCCAAACCAATGCTTGCTGTCGGTGAACATCCGGTAGCACAAGTGATGGAAGACCTGAAAGGTTTGAAATCAAATGAAATCTATACTTTAATAGCGCCATTTATTCCAGCTCCCCTGATCGATAAAGCATCAAGCATGCAGTTTGAGCATTGGCTGGTGAAACAAAGCGAAAATTCATTTTTGGTCTATTTCTGTAAGCCAGAATAAGTATAGTTGTTCATCAGTTAAAGTGTTCCTTTTAAGGCGTTTATAAAGTAGGAATGATTGAAATAGTTTTAGATTATTTCTTCAGTTTTGTCAGATACGCTTTAAAAGGAACATATTTTATTGGTATTATCCTAAATCTCAAAGTTACCTTCAATTATAAAATCAACGAAATACAGCCTTATATCTCGCTCCTGCAACAACATCTTCTTTCGTCCAGAGCTCTTTATAATATTCATTTTTGAGAAACATCTCCGATTGATTGCCGTAATATCTGCTGGCCGGAATTCCGGAGGTGCCTGTTGGTATAATTACATAGGAATCTTCCCAGTTGGCTGGATTATAGATATGACGCTGCGAGGCTCCGTGAATCGCATTAAATGACTGATGTATCGGATAAGCCATTGGATTGACTGTATGGAAACTGCCTCCAACAGGAAACGGCCCTTTGTTGAATCCGAAAATCTTATCCAGCAACTCAACTTTTCCCATAGGATGCCTTAGTGTGAGTTGATGCAAATTTCCCCATTTCCAGGCATCCGGTTCTGTGCCATAGCTTTCTTCAAGTGATTGCACTGTCTCGCGAAAACTTTTCAAGATAATATCTTCAAAACTCTCTTTCTCAGTCGTTTGAATATCATCGATCCAGCTCGAGGTTGGATTTCTCCAGATATGTTCGAAGAAATGCCGCAAAAGTCCGCTTCCCAGTTCTCTGAATTGCTTTTCTCCCAACTCGTCAATCATTACAGTGCGAAGTAAAGTGATATAGAATTTCTCAAAAATTGTCGTTGCCACACTTTCTTTATCGAGAATCATATTCCATGATGTGAGCTTTTCCAGCGCCTTTGTTTCATTTTCTGAAAGTGTTTCTGCAGCGCTTAAAACTGATGTAATTTTTTCGAGATAATCTTCCACAAAAACCGATTGCTGATCGGATTGCATCTGCATGAAATCTGAGAAGCCAAGCGTTTCTTTTTCATTAAGCATGTGACGGATGCGGTTGATGCGTGAACTGAAATCAAACCAGTATCCAATATAGTGTGGAAAATCTTCGCCAACAGTTTTGTTGTTGGCTGATGACACCTGACCTTCAACCGGATTGAAGGTAAAAGGCATTTCTTCAAATGGCAGCATCCCTTTCCAGTCAAAAGCATCGGTGTGGCCGGGATTGATAAATATAGCATCTTCGGCATTTCTTAAAGCAACGCTTCCGGTTGACTGTATTCCAATATTTCCATTCACATCGGCATAAACTACATTTTGACTTACGGCACCCATCGTGCTCAGTGCATCGCGAAATTCATCCCAGTTTGATGCCCTGTTTAAAAGATACATACTCCTGAGTTCATTGCTGTATTCATTGCCTATCCAACGCATTGAAACGATTTCATTTTCCATTTTTTTGAAGCCGGAAACGATTGGCCCTCTGTGTGTAAAGCGATTTTCACGAAGAACAGTGTCTCCTTTTTTAGTGACAATTTTTTCGGCATGTATCTCCAATGGCAACCATTCATCATTAAACAAATATTTATCCGGTTGATCGGGATGAAGCGTTTCGGTGTAAAAATCCATTTCGTCGATGGTGAGGTTTGTCATGCCCCATGCAATAGATTCGTTGTGTCCGTTGATAATGATGGGGGCACCAGGCAGCGCAACACCTGTAACATTCAACTTTCCTTCAATCACCTGGTGCATCTGATACCAAATGCCCGGAAGACCAAAACCAAGATGCATATCGTTGGCCATTAGCGCTTTACCTGTTTTACTTTTACTGCCTGAGACGGCCCAGTTATTGCTGGCACTGAAAACTTCCAGTCCCATATCAAGCAGTTTGTTATTTCCATCAAGTAAAGAAAACATTTCAGCCAGAGATTCAGAGTTCACATGAACATAAGATTTTAGCGATTCCTGATCCGGATAAAGTTGTGCCAATTTTTCAGAATCCAAATGATGTCTGAGTTTATGCAAAACAACTTCATTCTGCCATGAACCCGCCAAGTCCCAGGCCATATATCCAATCAGGTTTAAAGTGTGAAGAGGCTGCCATGGCTCAGGTTTATAGCCCAGAACGATGAATTCGGGCGGTAATTTTCTGCCTTGCTTTTCGATATACTGGTTCACGCCCTTCGTGAAAGCTTCAAGGCTTTCAATAAGAATGCTGTCTGATGCTGCAAGCACCATTTCTGACTTTTTCGACATTCGTAATGCACGCAGCAAGTGATCTGTATCGATCATATCATCGCCAAAAATTTCTGACAAGCGACCTAAAGTTACCCTGCGAAGAAGATCCATCTGCCAAAGACGGTCTTGCGCCATAAGGAATCCGGTGACCATATATAGGTCGTGTTCATTTTTCGCATATACATGAGGCACAGCCCTTTCATCGCGAAAAACCTGCACCTCATCAATAAGACCGGCGAGTTCGATATTCTTGTTGTAATCAGGCAATGCCATTCTTGAAACAACATTGACTGCCAGATAGGCTATAAAAGCCAACAGTGCCAATGCACTAAAAATCCAGAGAAGGGTTTTCTTTAATAACTTCATTTCAAAGGTTGTTTTGGTTTATAATGAAACAAAGATAGAAGATTGTTTGACATTTGTAAAGATTATAAATATTACCCAAACAATCAATCACCGATTTACCTTTCGTCATTAAATAGCTACCATTCAATCGCTCAAAAGATCATTTCATGAAATGCTTTGGGTAAACAAACATTTCCTTTTGTACATTTGTGAATATGAAAACTTATAGTGCCATCATCATCGACGACGAGTACCATATCAGGGAAGCAATGAAGATACTGTTGAATCAGAACTGCCCTGAGATGAAGCTTTGTGGCATGGCTGCCTCCGCAGAAGAAGGACGCGAGCTCTTGCGAACCAATGAAATTGATCTAATTTTTCTGGATATCTCAATGCCACGCGAAGATGGCTTTGAGTTTCTAAACAGTATTTCTGCCACTGATTATGCAGTTATTTTTGTAACAGCATTTCAGGAATTTGCAATCAAAGCCCTCAAAGCCAATGCTGTGGATTATATCTTAAAACCCGTCAACTCCAATGAACTGAAAGAAGCGGTTGAAAAAGCCATTGAATACCTTGAAATGCGCAAGAGCAATAGCAACGCAATGCATGTTTACAATGACTCCATTTCCAATCTTACAGAACAGATAAAGACGCAAAAGCCTTGTGTTGAGAAAATTACTGTGCCTGAGCAGTTTGGTTTCCGTATTGTGAAAGTAACTGAAATCATGTACTTACAGGCCGACAGCAATTATACTATTTTGCATTTTTCGGGACTCAACAAAATTGTAGCCACCCGTTCGCTCAGCGATTTTGAGAAAATTCTTGATGGCCCTGATTTTTTCAGAATCCATAAATCAACGCTGATAAATATGCATTTCCTAAAGGGATACTCCAGCTATCAGGGCAATTTTGCAGAACTTACCGACGGCACAAGGTTAAATATTTCGCGCAGAAAATTACTTGAGTTTAAAGATGCTGTGAGTCATTTCTCAACACTCATCGAATAAAGTGGTCAGCATAAAAAAAATAGCGCTCTTTTTGCTTTGGCACATGCTGATCTCAACATTGACAGCGCAAAGTCCATATATCAAGCACCTTACAGTTTCAGACGGACTACCATCTAATTCCGTTTATCAGGTTTTTCAGGACAGTCAGAAGTTCATTTGGTTTGCCACCGATGCAGGTGCAGCACGCTTCGATGGAACTTCTTTCAGGTATTACAGCATGAAAGACGGCCTGAACACCAACGAAATTATCCATATTGAAGAAGATTCAAAAGGACGAATATGGCTGTTTAATTTTAATGGAACTTTCAATTTCATATACCAGCAAATCGTTTTTAATGCTTTCAATGCACCTTGGCTCGATGAACTAAGCAGCAATTATAATTTTAAAAGATTGTATGAAGATGAAAACCAAACGCTTTATTTCTATGATAATGTTGCCAGAGAAATACATTCCCTGAGTATTGATTTACAAGTACGGAAATATAAAACCGAAAGTCTTGCTGTTTCAAGGTATGATAAAACAGGGCCTTTTGAAGGAATGTGGTCTTATTTCCTCCAGCTAAAAAATGGTATTTATACGATTTTTACGAGTAACGGAATTTATACCACAAAATACCTGCACGAAAAACCTATTCCTGTTGACACAAGTTTTCATACCGAGAGTGTGTTCAGGCAGAACGACAGTGTAATCATTGCCGATGTTGTGCATAAAACACTAAAAAAGAGATTGTTGCTGAAGTTCAACCAACTGAATGTAGTTGATACAATTTATTTTCCGTACGGGAAAAAAGACGAAATACAAACTTATGCATTTATCGACAACAGGATGAGCTATTGGATTTCCTCATTCAGTTCAGGGATTTATTGCATCAGGGATACTGCTGTAAAACTTCATTTTGATATTCCAAAAGCACAAAATATAATGCAGGATCACGAAGGAAATATTTGGTTTTGTTCCTTATCCGAAGGCGTTTATAAATTAAATCCATTGTTGCTGGATCATCAGCATATTTCGTCGCAAGCCTTTGCAGGCAAAGGAATAGTCGATTTTTGCATCAATCAGGATGGTGGTATTTGGGCCATTGACGGTCAGCATGTTTTTTTGGTCAAGGATAAAAAGGTGCTTCAATCAGATTTCCATGTTCCAAACGGTGGTATAGATCAAATTGCTGAATTGGCGAACAAAACTTTGATTTTAGGTGAATCCAATGCTTTTTTAAGGGCCGTAAAAAAAGTAAAAATAAGAACCAATCAGATAGTTTTCAGCGGTGTGATTACCGACACTGAAAAAGTGAAGCGATTTTCGGTCAATGCTGATAATGATGAAGTAAGCACATTCTACCCTTACCTTTTGTATCGTTTCGGGCAAAACAATTTGTATGAAAAAGGAGAAAAAATAAGAATTGGCAGCGAAAGGTTTTATTATACCTTTTATAATGCGAAGAACGAATTGTTTGTAAATGGAAAAGAAATATATGTTTTCAGGAATGGAACACTTGAAGCATTTGAACCATTATCACATTTTAATGGCAAAATAATCAGACAACATGCCAATCTTGGAACTGAAGCTGAAATCTTTAACGTTGGCGGTGATAGTCTTTTCCTTTTTAAAAACAATCATTTATATAATCTGACAGATGCTTTCAACCAAAATATAGAGCAACAAATCAAGCATTTCACCTTCGATGATCCAAATCTTTTTATTGCAACAAGCACAAAAGTTTATCTTTGTCAATATCCCATCAATGTAATATTTGGTAATAATATCAATATAATCCCACTTGATTTATTTTTCAACAACATTCAACAGATTCGTTTTATTAAGGATAATTTAGTCGTTGCCAGTGAGGATGGCATGAGTTTTATACCATCAAAAAGTTTTACCAGTTTTTCTCCTTCGAAGCCTGATCCCTATTTTAAATCAATTTTCATCAATGACAAAATAATTACTGATAACAATGCGGAATACACGCTCAGAGGACGAAACAAGATTCAGTTCTTATTGGGAAATATTCGCTTTTCAAACGAAAATGTTATTTATGCCTACAAGCTCGATGGGATCGATCCTGATTGGCATACAGGCAGCGAAAACAACATTGTTTATCAGGATTTATCTCCGGGGAAATACACTTTCAAGTTCAAAGTTAAGCTTCCAGCCTCTGAATGGAGTCAGGAATTGCTTTTTAATGTCCATATCAAACCAACCTTGTGGCAACATCCGCTTTTCTTCGGTTTTTTGGTTGTTTTAACTATTTTGCTCCTCTTTATGGGTTTATTAAGAAAACGCTATGTCCGGTTGAAGAAAAGCGAAAATGAGCATCAACTATTGGTTCTGGAACAAAAAGCACTGCATTCGATGATGAATCCTCACTTCATTTTCAACGCATTGGGCTCCATCCAAAGCTATATCCTCAAAAACAATGCAGCCGATGCAGGGCTCTATTTATCGCAGTTTGCCCGACTGATTCGCCAGAACCTGAATGCAATAAAATCAAGCATGATCGGTCTGGACGAAGAGGTTGACCGCCTGCGCAACTATCTCGATCTCGAGCGTTTGCGCCTGAACAACCGCTTTAGCTTTATCATCGACATTGAAGAGAGCATTGAAGAAGATGTTCTGATACCATCGATGATTGTGCAGCCTGTTGTCGAAAATGCAGTATGGCATGGAATATCAACAATAGAAGCTGATGGACTTATCACAATACTTTTCAGGATGCATGATGAAAAATCACTGAAAATCATCATCGAAGACAATGGCATCGGAATCACGAATGCATCCCTACAAAGCAGTCGCAAAGACTCCCATCTGCGCATCGGCATGGATCTGACACGCAAACGTCTTGATCTGATCAGCAAAAAGATGAAGGTCAAAACAAGTATTATTACCAAAGAGGCTTATCCCGAAAACCCAAACCCCGGCACAAGGGTCGAAATTGTGGTACCTTTCAGTTTTGGAGCTGCTGAAATATAAAAAATCAATTCACTTTCAAACCTCAAATAAATCCAGTTTATCTTTAACTGGTTGATATCTGCTATAGTATTTAGCCACAATCAAATGCTATTCAGTTACAAAGCTATTTTCATTGCATATTAACTTTGGCACCCTCTTCAGAATAAATTCAGAGGCTTTCATCTCCCGTTCATCCCTTAATTTAATCCACTCACGCAACGAACGCTACCATTGGTTCAATGGTGAAGCAATGGCTGATAAAATGGGATATATTTGGTTCGTTACTTAATCTGCCAAACTAAGAAATTTTATCATGAAAACGTTAAAACAAACCCTCACATTAATTTTTTTCAGCATTTTCGCGATAGTCAATGCACAGCATACCACTAATGAAATAAAAGTAATCAGGGGTGAAAGGCCGCCGATTGATTTGAATGCTGTTCCTGCAGAGGCTCTTGAACCAGGTGTTTTGCTGATAAAATTTGCCGAAAAGCACGGCAAGCAACTGGAAAACAATCCAGTGAAAACAGATCAAACCGGAAGCGTAGTATTCGGGATAGAGGACATAGATGCACTATGTAAGAAATATAAGGTTGGAAAAGCAAATAATCTTTTTTCAGTAATCGCGTCAAAAAATGGATTTTCGGAAAAGCATAAAGCCTGGGGATTTCATCTTTGGTATAAGCTTGAAGTTGATGAACAGGCTGATATCGTTACTTTGGTGGAACAATTCAGACAACTTTCAGCGATAGATGTGGCTGAACCTGAATACAAAAAAGTGCCTGTATGGCGCACCGGAAATCTGCCGGAAGAGAGTGAATATCTCATAATGACTCCCAGAAACGGTTGGACTCCCAACGACCCCCAATTCAATCAGCAATGGCACTACCATAATACCGGACAAGGTGGCGGTCAGCCGGGAGCTGACATTGACTTGAAACGAGCATGGGACATCGAAAAAGGAAACCCCAATGTAATTGTGGCCATCATCGACGACGGGGTGGACTTTAACCATACCGATCTGGCAGCCAATATGTGGTCAGGACTGGGTTATAACTTTGTTGATAACACGACCACCATAATACCAGGTTTTCACGGCACCCATGTAGCCGGAACCGTAGCGGCGGTTTCCAACAACAATACAGGTGTTGCAGGTATTGCAGGAGGTTCGGGCAGCGGCGATGGCGTCAGGCTGATGAGTTGTCAGGTTTTCAGGGTGTCAAATAATACTTATGGTGGTTTTCATGAGGCACCTGTTTGGGCAGCAGACAATGATGCAAGTATTAGTCAAAACAGTTGGAGCTACTCTATTCCTTTAATCTTCAATCATTCTGATCTTGATGCCATTGATTATTTTAATACAAACGGCGGTGGCAATGCGATTAGCAATGGAGGTTTAACCATTTTTGGGGCGGCAAATAATTCTTCATCTGCGGAATTCTATCCGGCTGCTTATGCAGGTACACTTGCCGTGGCCTCAACAGATTACAATGATGAAAAATCATACTTTTCAAACTTTGGGCCTTGGGTTGATGTCAGCGCCCCTGGAAGTGACGTACTTAGCACTACCATTAACAACGTATACACTGTGGCGAGCGGTACCTCTATGGCATGCCCACACGTCTCAGGTGTTGCAGCACTAATAGCGTCAATAAGCAATGGTTTAATCAGTAATTTGCAAGTTCAAGATTTTATAATGCAAAGTGCTGATGATATCACTGCTGCAAACCAGCTCTTTGAAGATCTTTTAGGTTCAGGAAGACTTAATGCTTATAATGCATTATCGGAGGCCATAAGTGCATTAAACGGGGTATTTCCACCATTAAACTTTACAGCAGTTCCTCAAAGCACAGATAGTATTAAGTTGAGTTGGATAATTCCTTCAAGTAGCTATCATATACTTATTGCCTATTCAGATGAACCCATCAGTTGGAATCCAACCAATGGAATTGATTACGAACAAGGGTTCTCACTTCCATTTGGTGGGACAATCGCTTACAATGATAATGGAGAAGTATATCATCATGACGAATTAGAGTCTGGAAGTAATTACTATTACAAAACATGGACTTTCGATGAAACATTGACCTATTCATCTGCCAGATCAGCAAAAGCAACGACCCATTTTTGTCAAATCGAAAGCAAGTGTGAGTACACTTTCAGGTTGATTAGTGAACCATTTTTTATGACGGCAGATACTTGGATTGTTTTTCAGAATGGTCAGATTGAAGCTATTTTGTACAAACCAAATAATGATCAGTTTTTTGATATTACAGTGTCACTATGTGGCGATTCTCCATTTGAGTTGATGTGGTATCCATTAGGAGGTTGGAGTGATAAAGCTGGTATTCAGATTATAGGGCCATATGGCAACAGCATATTTGAGTATTTACCTCAACAGCCTACACCAACTGAACCAATCTTACATTTCAGCGGAATGGCAGATTGTAATCTTCCAACTTGCTTAATGCCCGTCAATATAGTCATTGAAGAAATAACTGAGCATCAGGCAGTAATTGATTGGCAGTCCCAAGGAACCGAATCGTTATGGAATCTGGAGTGGGGCCCAAGGGGTTTCCAAATAGGTAATGGAAACCTAATAGAAGACATCGAGAATCATCCCTATGTTTTAACTGGACTTGAAACAGGAATGTATTACGATTTTAGATTACAATCTAACTGTGGAGATGGCGGCTTGAGCTTCTGGTCTTTACCAATCACATTTTCAACAAGTTGCGGCATGTTCCTTTTACCACTTTTTGAAGATTTCAATGATGATCCTCCGGCGGAACTACCTCTTTGTTGGTCTAAAACAGGTAGAGAGGGAGCTGGTCCATGCGATTGGCGAATAGAGGGAAGTGGTGAAGTAATGTTTTTTGCAGCTAATAATAATTATGCAATACTTACCCCACCTGCCCTTCAAAACGGCATAAACAATGTAAAAGTCTCATTCAAAGCCAGATGGGCAATGCAGCCTACTGAACTCTTTATAGGTACAATTGAAGATGTAAATAATGGTACAACGTTTAGTCCATTTGACACCCTTCCTTCAAGATTTAACAGTTCAGAGGATGGTTATGCGAATTTTATTACCTACATCGAAAACTATGAAGATTCTAACAATCATTTAGCTTTCAGGCATAATGACCTGAACGCAGCATATGGTGGATTTGTTATGGTTGATGACATCCTTATTGAGGATATTTCTGAATGTCCTGAACCTTATAATCTTAAAATTTTATCCACAACAAATAACGCTGCATTGATATCCTGGAAACAAGCAAAGCTTGATGGCCCCTGGGACATTAAACTTGGAGCCCCTGGCTTCAATCCTGAAACTGAAGGAGAGTTAATCAGCGAAATTCAAGACCAGACTTATAATATTGATGGTCTGAATTCAGGGGCAAACTATGAGCTGTATATCCGTTCAAATTGTCAAGGCTTTTATTCTGATTGGTCAACACCATTATTCTTTTCAACTATACCATATCCGATTCAATTACCTTATTTTGAAAACTTTGAAAATTCGATATTACCGAATATACCTCCCGGTTATAAAAATATTGGTGAATTATGGTTTGGAGCCAAGACATACAATGATTTAGGTGTATCTAATTCAAATTCCTTATTTCTCATACATGGACAATATGAATCAAAATCGATACTTATCCTGCCATATATTGATTTTGACATTAAAGACCTAATGATGTATTTCACCTATTTTAATCCATATACTAATTACCATCTCGAGGTCGGTGTAATTGGTGATATCAATAATCCGGCAAGTTTTCTATCATATGAAAATATTTCTCTTGTTTTTGGCACTCATCAGGAAGTAAATGTAGATTTCTCAGATTATGAAGGTGAAGATGGCAATATTGCAATCAGAATTGAGGCAGGATCAACTCATCAATCAGGTGCTCATATCTGGCTTGATGAAATCATCATTTTTTCACCATCAGAATTGCCATCGATAATTTTTAAAGAAGTTTCCGGTATTACCATGAATTCTGCATTTGTATCAGGCAGAGTGATGCACCAAGGTTCGCAAACAGTTTCAACTCGCGGTTTTGTATGGAATACTGAACCTAATCCAACAATTGAAAACAATAACGGATATATTAATATGGGTTCAGAAGTCGGGCTTTTTGAAAGCCATTTATACAGCCTTAATCCTGGCAATACATATTATATAAGGGCATTTGCAACCAATGCAGTAGGTACTGTTTATACAGAGCAAGAAATATTTCAAACAAGTCAACAATTATTTAATATCGTCAATGCTACTTCCGGACCAGGAGGAAACATCAATCCCGAAGGTGCTGTAAACGTAAATTACGGTCAGAATCAGACTTTCAACATCACTCCCAACACAGGCTATGGGATTGCTGATGTACTGGTCGATGGTGTGAGCGTTGGTGCTTTAAGTACTTATACTTTTGTGAATGTCACAGCCAATCATACAATTGCTGCCAGTTTCAGTATGTTGACTTATTCTATTAATGCCAGTGCAGGAGACGGAGGCAGTATTTCACCCGAAGGTAATATCACTGTTCCATATGGAGGCAATCAACTGTTCTCATTTACTCCGGATGAAAATTATATCATTTCTTCAGTATGGGTAAATGGCGATAGTCTTGGTTTTATGGAAAACTACACTTTTGTTTCTGTCAACGCAAACCATAATATTCACGTTGATTTTGAATATTCGATCGGCTTGAGTGACACTCCGGACAACAGTCTGATTGTTGAGCTATATCCCAATCCGGCGTATGATCAGATTACAATTAAAGTGCAAGATAATGCATCTATAAAACATAAGCTGAGCTTTAAATTGTTTAACCTTACCGGCAGTATATTGACAGAAGGCTTTATTAAAGGTAACACACATATCCTGAACGTTTCTACATTACCTGCAGGGGTTTATCCGCTGATGATTTACCAAAATCAAACTCCAGCAATAGTGAAGAAAATTATTATTCATTAGGCTAGATTTATTCTCACTTAAATTATGAAAGGATTCCTGTTTGATTGAAATAATACAACTTATCTAAAAAACCTTTTAAATTTTATCAAAAGAGGCTGTCTACTAAAGGCAGTCTCTTTTTTTTTGCACAAGTGTCCGGTAAAACTTTTTAAAGCAGGGTAGTACCTTTTACTGTACAACCTGGAATGTCTAATTTCGAGATACTTCACAAAAAAGAAAGACATTTATAAAGATACGAACTTTAGCGGACAGCCTGTTATGCGATGCAGACATGAAACGGCTATATATTATGGATTCAACAACATTATCGTTGTTTAAGGATATTTTGAAGGGAGAAGATTATAATCCCAAGGAAGGCAAAAAGAAGAGTGAAATAAAAGCCCATATCATTATCAAGGCAAGTGAAAATTTAACCAGCCTTATCCGGTATAGTAAGGCAGTCCTGTCCGACCACATGTTTCTTTTATAGGTTCATAATCTGGCAGTAGGTTCAATAATTACTTTCGATTAAGGATATCATTGTTTTCCGCTAAAAAAAAATCTCTTACCTAACGGGTCTTTCAATGATTTTTATCTTATTCACTACCAATAGATCAGAAGTCCTGTAGATCTTGTTCCGCTTTCACCGGAAGACAAGATATACCAGTCTTTAAAGAACATAATAAAAAATTTTAGCAGGACAACAGTGATAAATATTTTGCTTATTTTTCTCATATATTCCTCTGAGAACCAATTCTCTGCATTTCCTAGTTTAAGTCATTAGTTTTAAGATTCTCTTTTTCATAAAAGAAAAGATAACTCATTCTAAAGATAAAAGTAATTACGATAAAAAATTTGAAATAATTGATTATCTCCAAATTATCAAATGATAAACTACTTATTTTCAAAGAGCTGAATAAATAGCCCAGGAAAGTATCCGGAAGCTGAGTAATCCCCCTGCTTGACAACAAATTCCATTGGATATCAGTTAGCAAACAATATCCATAACCTTTAAAGTATCCTAAAATGAACCATGAAAATAGTGTGCAAATATTACAAACAAAGTAAATGACGTGAGATTTTCTCCAAATCCAACCAAAACATATGATAAGAATAATAATTACGTGACCTAAGGTTAATAAGACATTTAGAATTTCGAATCCCATATTTCTCTTCTTGTAAAAACTTCAAAACAAATATGTTCAAAAAATCAAGGCGTGATTTCAAAAAAAAACACAAAGCATGAACAATTTTTTGAACACATCACAAAATTAAAACAAAAACCCAAAAATTCTGTCTTAAAAAAATCTTTTTATAGAAATTTTCCCTCCAATTATCTACTACCTACGTGATTTCATCTATTACACGGCATCGATTGAGATGGAAAACTTGTTCCTCTCCAATAAATGATATGTAAGATTTATAAAACCCGATTATGCTGTTTGCGCTTGTAACTACTGATGATTTCAGTACTAACCCGTTTATATTTTGCTTTATAAACCCAAATATTTGTTCTCTGTTATCGTCTTGTTTTTTTTGTATATACTCATATATAACTAAATATCAAAAAACTAAACTATAGAAGTGGCTCTTGATGAAGCATCAATTCAATGTTTAAAAAACGCGGATTCAAAAAATATACGGTCTTTAACCGGAATCTATGAAAGGAAAAATTCTAATCGAATGACCTTTTCTTTTTAGAGTAGTTCTCTTGAGCCGCCTCCATTTTGATTTTTTTAAAAAAAAGTTTTGTCATACCTTTGGACATAATATTAAGTGTGAACTTTAATCAAAATTATTGGATGCGGTTATTTGTTGTAATACTTTTCATTCGGGGAATTGATGTACTCTAATAAAGGGTCTGATTCCGGCTAAAAATTCTGATATGAATAATTTATTAAAAAATTGGAAAACCATATCTTTAGTGTTGTTAATTTCACTTCTGCCTGAAAGTCCAAAGGCACAGCATCATACAGATCTTGAAGCGACTGAAATAGTGAGAATTGCTGTTGACAAGACCCTTGGCAAAACTGTCACAACCAATATAACAATGAAAGTTATCAGGCCAAGGTGGACGAATGAGATCAGGTTCAAAATCTGGAG
Source organism: Bacteroidales bacterium (assembly GCA_030683155.1). Lineage (GTDB taxonomy): Bacteria > Bacteroidota > Bacteroidia > Bacteroidales > F082 > JALNZU01. Next base: position 11,513 of record JAUXMV010000043.1, on the reverse strand, counting down.
TGAAGAATATGTTAAAGCATTGATATTGATCACTTATCCGGCCAAAGAAAAAGGCCAGACTTATCTTAGAAGACACGATGACTTGTGGTATTGGTTGCCAAATATCCAAAAAACAATAAAATTGTCCTCTTCACTTATGGATCAATCCTGGATGGGTTCTGATTTCACAAATGAAGACCTTTTAAACAAATCTTCCTTTTTAAACGATTACCAGCATTCGATCGGTTCCATAGAAGATCTGAACGGTATAAAATGTTATAAAATTCATCTGCTTCCCAAGCCGGATGCCCCTGTTGTTTGGGAGATGGTGCATTTGTGGATATCAATGGAAGGCTTTGACCAACTTAAAGCAGCGTTTTTTGGTGAGAACGGACAGCTTGTAAGAACCATGACTGCTGATGAAATAAAAAACTTTGGAAAAGTCAGCATTCCATCGAGGATTATCATGGAACCTGCAGCTAAACCAGACCATCGAACAATTATTTATATCAATGAGTTCCAGACAAATACTTTGATCGATGATTCGTTTTTTTCAATTCAAAACATGAAAAAACTGAAATAACGTGTTGATAATCAATAGTTGTAAAATTGCCTGGAGAAATCTTAGCAGAAACAGTCGCCGAAGTTTATTGACGATTGTTGCAACATTTATGACAGTTTTCCTTTCCACAACGCTAGAGTCTTTACATGTCGGCTTATGGGATAATATTGTAGAAAATGAGGTTCGTTTTCTTTCCGGCCATCTTGCCATCCAAAAGCAAGGTTTTCAAAGACATAGAAGTGTTGAATTTATAATTGAGGACCCTTCTGAAATTTACCTGCTCCTTGATACAATGTCTGAAATTGAAAAATATAACAGCCGGCTTGAGTTTACGTTACTCGCAGCATGGGAAGACAAAAGCAGGCCATGCATGTTATCTGGCATTGAACCAAATCAAACGTTTAAAAACGTCCATTTCAAAAACGATGAAAAGGGTGTTTGGATTGGTAAGAACTTATCTCAATACCTGGGTGTTCAAACCGGTGATTCATTGATTTTGCTTGGACAATCCATGTATGGAACGAATTCATCCATGATGCAGCAAATAATAGAAGTCAGCCAAAACCCTATTCCAGCTTTTGACCGGCAACTTATTATTGCTCCAATAGATATGGCCAGAAACTTCCTTGATTCAGAAAAAGCTGTTAGTTCAATATTCCTTACTATTCACAATGCGAATGAACTTGAAACAATTAAAAACAAAATTCTCGAAGTCCTTCCTGCTGAAGAATTTGAGGTTCTTTCCTGGAAGGAAATGCTATCAGGAAGGTCCCCGGTTTTTAAGCTCAGAAGTTTTGGAATGATGATTTTTAAGGGTATATTGTATTTTATTCTTGGCTTTACCCTGCTCACAACTTTTCATATGATTGTTCACGAAAGGACGCATGAATTTGGTCTGTTAACAGCGCTTGGCATGAAAAGAAAAGTGGTTATTTTGATACAGGGACTGGAAATTTTATACAGCTCAATTATTGGGATTTTTTTAGGTTCATTGATCTCGCTGAGCTTTATGCTAATTTTTAACCGCTACCCTATTCGTATCACAGGAGACTTAGCCGAGGCAATGATAAAATTTGACAATGAACCCATAATCAGGCTATCCCACAATATTGAAATACTCCTGAACAACATCATAACGGCAGTTATTATTATTAGTGTAGTATCCATATTTCCATTAGCAAGAATAATGCGTTTGAATATCACCAAAGCCTTAAACAACTAACACAAAGCTGATGATTTTGAAACTTGCTATAATCAATCTGATGCGTAATAAAAAAAGAAGTTTTTTTGTTATCGCTTCAATTATTGTCGGTATCACAGGTGGATTATTTGGCATTTCATTGGCTACCGGTTACGTCAATCAGTTGGTTAGTTCTGTTATTCGCTACGAAACAGCAGATGTGCTTATCCATGAAAACCACTTTTTTGATTACATGGAGCCCTCAGCCTACATATTAAATTCGGATCAACTAATAAAAAATATAGTCTCTGAGAAAGGCATAAAAGCTGCAACAGCCCGGATTAAAATCAATGGTTTCATTCGATCTGCGCTTACAACTGCCAATGTTGAAATTATAGGTGTTGACCCGAAAAAAGAGCTATTGGTCTTTCCAATCAATGAGGCAATTCCGGCAGGCAAAGGAAATTATTTTGCTGATTTCACCCGGACTCCAATTGTTATCGGAAGCATCCTGGCTGATCAATTAGGTGCAAACATCAATAGCCGGCTTGTAATTTCGGGCCAAACAATAAACGGTGATTTTTTTTCATCTGCTTTTTGGGTATGTGGCATCTATAGCATTGACAATAAACATTTTGAAAAGAAATCAGTTTTCATACCAATAGATGAACTTGCAATATTGTCAGGCTTAAAGGTTGACGAGGTGCATGAAATTGCTATTTCGCTTGAAAAAAATTATCAATCATCTGATCAGATAGTATCTGAACTTGAAAGCGCATATCCAAATCTGAAGATTAGCTCATGGTCAGAAATAAGACCAGAAATTGAGGTTACAAAGTCATACATCAATCTGACGCAAAATATTTTGATTACTATTATATTATTTGCAATTAGTTTAGGTATTATAAACATCATGTTACTTGTTGTGTATGAGCGTAAGAAAGAATTCGGAATGCTGAGGGCGTTGGGAATGAACAAAGTGAGAATATTTCAAATGATACTGTCTGAAATAATAATTCTTCTTCTATTGGCTTTATTCATAAGCACTTTGATCAACTATTCAGTTCTTTCTTTTTTTGATCAGCATGGCGTTCCCGTTTGGACTGTTGAAGATGTTAATACATTAGGTTTGGGAACAGTTGAACGGATTTACCCTGTTCTGAGATGGCAGCAATTTAGCTTCGTGACAGGCCTGATCGTTGTAATAAGCTTTTTATCATCAATTATACCGACGCTCAGAATCCTGAAAATCCGTCCAACGGAAGCCATGAAAAATTAGAAAAATCAAACCTAAAGCACTCAATGATAAAATATTATTAAATGAATATCATAGAAATTATCAATCTGGAGAAGCACTATTCTGAGGCAGAATTGTTGATAAAAGCTGTCAATAAAGTTAGTTTTTCCGTAAAAAAGGGAGAGTTTATAGTCATTGTTGGGCCTTCCGGAAGTGGTAAAACCACCTTATTGAACCTCATTGGAGGGCTGGATAGTCCTACTTCTGGTGAAATTTTCGTGGATGGCCTGGCAATACACAAAATGAAACAAGATCAACTCACTGATTTCAGGCTTTTTAACATTGGGTTCGTTTTTCAGGCTTACAACCTAATTCCTGTATTGACTGCCAAAGAAAATATTGAATTGATCATGAAACTTCAGGGCATTTCACAAAAAGAATGCAATAAACGCACTGCTGCCTTGCTTGAAGTAATAGGATTATCTGAAAGAGCTGATAGTAAACCTTCAAAATTGTCCGGCGGGCAGCAACAACGGGTAGCAGTTGCCCGATCAATTGCTTCAGGTCCAAAATTTATCCTTGCTGACGAACCAACAGCAAATCTGGATAGTCATTCAGCTGAAGCGCTGCTCGATACGATGCAAAAACTCAATCAAAATGAAGGTACAACATTTATCTTCTCAACGCACGATCCACGAATAATGAAAAGAGCAAAACGCATCATTAAACTTGAAGACGGGAAAATTATTGACGACATAACCTACAACTAAATGATCGTGAATATTCATAAATCATTGATAATTATACTGTTAATTTCAGCATTTAATCTGGAAGCCCAGGAGAAAGATTATGAATTTTCCGGCTATGCAAGTGGACTTCATTCCTATGGTTATGAAAACTTTTATGAAGAATATTCATACCTGAATAAATTGAATTTCAGGCTTAATACCCTATACTCGCCCATGAAGAACCTGAAATTAAATTTGTCAATACACAGCCGCCTCTATCAGGGTACCTGGATAGCTAAAATACCAGATTTCAACGCAATACTCAATCCATCCGGCGATTTCTTTCCTCTTTCGACCACTTTTAATCCTCATGATTCTCTTTATCTTCAGATCAGGGCAGACCGGTTCAATTTCAGTTATTCCTATGATAAACTCGATATAACTGTTGGCCGGCAGCGCATCAACTGGAGCCGGACATTTATCTGGAATGTAAACGATCTGTTTAACAACAATACTTTTGCAGACCTTGATGATCCTGAAAAACATTCGAGTGATGCTTTTCGTTTAAGTTACTATCCATCAGCCACTTCAATGCTAGAAACAGCAATATAAATTGATTCCGCCAAAAAAATCACCTGGGCAATAATGGGCAGATTTGTAAACAAACATACAGAATACCAAATTCAAACAGGATTTTTTAAGCAGTCAGATTTTGTGTTTGGAGGAGGTATTACCAGGAACTTTAATAGACTTTCTCTCAGAGCTGAAGGTTCCTATTATATTCCAATAGAAAGAAACAGGTTTAATCATGCAGTTTTTCTAGCAAGCGCAAGTCTCGATTATGTTTTTGCAAACAATATGATCATCCAGGGTGAGGTCATGTACAATCAGTTGATATTTCCCGACAGAATTGATTTACCCAATCTGCTTTTTGGTGTTGTGGACAACCCGAAAATCCTTTCCAGCAGTGAGTGGAATTTTGGACTGACATACAGATATCCCATTTCGAACCGGTCACAAATAAACTTGATTTTTGTCTATACAAAAGACAACAAAGGCTATATTTTTATACCTTCTTATCAATTCCAGCTAGTCAATAACTTACATCTCGACTTGCACGGACAGATTTTCTCCATACTCCATTTTGGAAATCGCAGAAAGCTGTTTATGTCAACGCTGCGCATCAAATACTTCTTTTGAGGCTTATCCGAAGGCATTGTGGAACTTCGCGCTCCGACAGTTGTCGGAATTGAGCAAATTGTGCTATAACTATTCCTCAATGAGCCACCAAGTAGGCACTAAGCAACATAAAGAAAAAGATGATTATTGTGAACGAAAAATTACAAAAATGACAAAAGCGGAATCTTTTATGCTTCCATAGATGCAAAGAAAACCAACGTAATTCATTTCTTTGTCAAGCTTTCACATCGAAACACCCTCATTCAACATTTTTCATCAAAGCCTTGGTGCTGTAGCAGGTATTCTCTAAAAGGTTAATTAATTGATATACCAAACTTGTCATTTCTTCATTCAGGTTCCATACATTCGTAAATACCACCACTGTAAAATCCATTGCAGGGTCGCTGGCCATAATTGTAAGATAACCTTCGTGGGCTCCACTATGTCCATAGCCCAGATTGTTTGTATAGGAAAGACCACAGCCGTATCCTCCGGCCTGACTGGTGAATGTTGGCAGGTAATTCATCATCTGTGCGTTCACCGTATGATGACTCAGCACACCCTGTCCGGACAATAATTTGCGCAGAAAAAGCGATAGATCATCAGGACTTGTTATCACGTTACCTTCGGCTACATTGGCTGAAATGTTTGATTTGGTTACGTCATATACCTCATTGTTGTATAAAATATACCCAGGCACACTTGGTGTTGGCATATTCTGATCCGTACCCATCACCGGCATGGTGGTACTGACCATTCCCATCGGCAAAATGACATCCTCCATCAAATAGTTTTGGTAAGACTTCTGCGAAACCCTTTCGATAATCTTACCCAGCAAAGAGTAGCCTGTATTGGAGTAATGATAAGCTGTTCCGGGCGTAAAGTATGAAAGGCCGGTCTCAGCAACAACCTGCAGAAGTTCTTCAAAGGTAAAAGTATGTGTTGGATCTGTTGAAATGATATATTCTATGTAATTTAAGCCTTTGTATGGCACTTCCGCGGAAATCGTATCTGGAATCAGCTCGTTTGAAACATCAAAAACTCCTGCACGGTGCCTGAGCAGATCGAGGATGGTGATCGAGGATTTATTGGGGATATCATAGGCCGGAAGATTGGGCACATAGGGCTCCTCGGTTCCTGGAATGTTGTCTGTAATAAATTGATTGATATTGAGTTTGCCTTGCTGATGCAGCAATAGTATGGCTGTTGAAGTGAAAGTTTTGGTGCAGCTTGCAGCCCTGAAACGGACCTGACTATTTACTGATGTTCCTAAGCCTGCCGAGACGAAAAAAGATTTGTCCCTGTAAAGTACTTTCAATGCTATTCCGCCCGGATAGTCAGGCACTTTAACTTTATAGGCATTGAAAGTTGAATCAAGTAACTTTTGCAGAAATTCCTGTGTTTCATGCTGCTTATCAATGAAATTTTCTTCTTTTTTGCTACAGCTGAGAAGCAAAGCTGAAAATAAAACCAGCCCAAAAAAAATGCTATTTGCTTTCATCATCGTTAATTTTTGAATGAATATAATATTTCAATCTCTTTTATAAATCTCCCAAAAGGATGACATACGCGATAAGCAGGTTCTGAGCCGGAAAATCATTGTCCGTATTGGAATTGATGATGAGGGTGATTTTTTTGGCCTGATTGCGCCATACCTGTGTGTTATAGCCCGGAATGACACCCGGATGGCCTACCCAAAGGTCGCTTTTATAGTTGATAGATTCCAGACAGAGCCCATAATTATCTGTTCCGAAATTACTCCGTTCTGCTTTCATTGCCTCCGAAAGCAAGGCTCCGTCAGCAAGATAACGCGCCCAGTTTTTCATGTCTCTGAGGTTAGAGACCATTGCCCCTGCTGTATATCCCCACGAAGGATTCCAGTTGGTTGCATCTTGCAGGCCTTCATCTCCAACATAATAGCCATGTGTGTAGGGGGCAGTCAGATAAAACGGACCACCGAAATAGGTATTTTTAAGCTTCAGTGGCTCAATCACCTTCTCATGGAGAACCTGATGCGCCGGTTTGCCGGTTATTTTTTCCATCAGGAGTCCAAGAAGCACAGTGTTGGTATTGCAATAATTATACGCTGCTCCCGGGGCAAATAAGGGAGGATGCCGAAGCGCAATGGCAATAAGAGAATCGGGAGGAAAAACCAGTGTAAAGCCACTCTCAATGAAAGCTTCCCACAAACCGGGATCGTTGGAGTAGTCGAACAAGCCACTTGTCATGTTGGCCAGCATACGCACTGTCAACGCATCACCTGCAGGAATGTCGTATTCAGGCAGATAGCTTGCAACAGAGGCATCCAGGTCGATAAGCCCCTCATCCGCAAGGATCAGCAGAGCTGTGCCTGTAAATGTTTTTGTGACGCTGGCGATTCTGAAGGCATTGTTTTCGTGAATTGGCTCACCGGTCACCAAATTGGAGACTCCTCTTTTGATGAGAAAGTCCGATTCACCATCTACTGAAACAAGTGCGATCAATCCGGGGGTGGAAGTTTCAAGAAACACTTTATCTGCTGCAGCAGTCAAGGCTGACCGGACCTCACTGCTTAAAATTTCAGTTCCTGATTGCTCTTCTTTGGAACAGGAAACAGATAACAGGAGCAAAAAACCAAAAACAAAGAATTTGCGTACGACCGGGGCTTGAAATTTCATAATATTCATTTTAAAATGGTTTGTTTTTCATACATCGCTGATTACGGCCGATGACATTCATGTTCGAATGCCGGTGTATTCTCACCTTTACATTTATCTTTTCGTACTTCAATGACAAATATAATGCACATTGAAGCCTGAATCAAATTTTTCAGAGAAAAAATTTATCCTTTATGAATGAAATAAAGCAATTCAGTTCAAATAATGAAAACGCCGTTTCCAATAGTTAAAACAAAGAAGGCTTCCACAACAGATAAGTATAGACTTTAGAGAGGGGGAGAGTTGACCGATGGGGCGACTTGAGCGACTGACTTTCAGACCTTAAGACTTTCAGACCTTATGACTCGTCCTGAAATTTAAAGCTGACTTTTGTAAAACGAAAATAACCCTCTGGACTTTACTGCAACCACTTTGAACTGGACCGTCACTTTGCTGAACTGTACCGCGAACTCTCCAAAATGTCACAAACATTAACACCAAATTGACTCTTCCCTTCATAATGACTAACTTTGATCTACTTATCAAAAAAAACACGTCATGAATAAGCAAAATTTCTTCTTGTGTTTGTTAATTGTTGTCCTCTTTTCGTCTTGCAAGAATGATAAAGATGAAATCCTGTTTTTTCCCGGACAGCTTGATCTTTTGAAGAATGAGGTTAATGCTTCGTTCGACAGCCTGAATAATTCCATCAATGCCGCTGTGAATGTATTTTCTGCTTCAGGTTTTGATGCCGTGGCAATGCGGTCGAAGCTGCTTGAACTGTACAATGAATCAACTTTTGCTGCTGAATTGGTTTATACTTCTCCGGATGGAATTATGGAGATTATTGAACCCGCAGCCTATTACAGTTATGAGGGTTCAAACATCAGCGCTCAGCCACATGTTATCAAAGCTTTCCAGACCAAACAGCCTGTCTTAAGTGACGGCTTCATTGTTGTTGAAGGTTATCAGGCTGCTGTAACCATACATCCTGTCATACACAACAACCAGCTTATCGGTGCCATAAGTGCCGTAATAGTGCCGGCCAATTTGCTAAAACGAATCATTGAACCTGTTGTAAAAAATCAGGATTTTGAGGTTTGGGTGATGGAAAAAACCGGATTAACACTTTACGATCAGGACGAAGAGGAAATCGGCATCAATGTTTTAACCCATCCAATGTATGATGACTTTCCGGTTTTGAGACAAGCCTGTTTAAAGATGGCTGGGGAAGAAAGCGGTGAAACCAAATATTCCTTTTACCAGACTGGCACCAATATCGTTGTAAACAAAAAGACCTACTGGAACACTTTCCACATGCAAGGAAACCAATGGAAAATCATTTACGTCAAACCTGAATGAAAATTTCAGGGAAATATACCCAAATGCATATGATTGCTGATAAGTTGCATTTTTGAATTGTAACCATACAGCAAAAGACATTTTGATTTGGATGATGTTTTTAATTGATTCTGCTAATTCATCAGATGAGCAATGAAACTATTTGAATCGTATTAGCAATCTTTGCCCTGTTTCAAATTCAAAAAAAGGTTTTTTCGGCATTCATTTCCATGCAGCAATTTTTCCTTTGCCATTTGACTGATTTTGAAGATCGTTTCAGTAATCTGTAAACCTTCCCCTGTCCGCTAGCGCGCGAATCTACATAGCCCTCATATTTGACAGGATTCTCACCAATTTACTTTTTCAATTCCCAACATCTTCTTATCCTGATGTGGATGCAAGGGATACACTAGTCGGGCTGGCTTACAAAGAAAAAATCATTTAATTTCATCTGCACTTCTTTTAATTCATTACTTCACCACTAATGATACCAACGATATGTGTGCAGATAAATATGACTTTTAGTCTATTTATATATTTCATTATCAGCACTTTAAAAGAATGTCGAAAAGCTAAATGTGTGATACATACAACTCTTTCCCATTAGTGTGTAATACTTACAAGATCAAACAGAATCACCTTTGCAGGGCTGTAATATTTTGTTGCAGCTTAAATTATACAAACATGAAACAAATGAAATTATGGGTAGCTCTGATTGCCATTTTAATCCTTGGCACTATAACAAGCAAGTGCAAAAAGGATGACTATGTTGAGATTTCCGGAGAATGCCCAATTGTGGTTTCAACGAGCCCAGCAAATCTTGAAACGGGAGTCGCTCTCGATAAGATTATTAATGTGACCTTCAACACGAAAATGGATGAAGCAACGATTACACAAGCAGCTTTTACATTGCACGCCAATACCTTAAAAGACGGTAAAGTTGACGAAATAAGTGTAAAAGGTGTAATAACCTACAATGCTGATAACAATACAATGAGTTTTACACCCTCAGTAAACCTAACATCAAACACCACCTATACAGGTAAGGTGTTTACCTCTGTAAAGGAAATCTATGGAAATGCATTGCAAACTCCTTATATATGGACTTTCAGTACCGGCTCATTTATTCCACCTACTGTCATTTCAACAGTTCCGCGAAATGCAGCAGTGAATGTCGCAACCAACACAAAAGTTTCTGCAACATTCAGTGAATCAATGGATCCCCTGACGATAAACCAATCAACATTCACACTCAAACATGGAACAACCCTTGTTGACGGAGTAGTGACCTATGTTGGAATCACTTCAACTTTTTCTCCTTCCAGCCCACTTGCGGCCAATACTATCTACACGGCTACCATTACCACAGGCGCTAAAAATCCGGCAGGCACTGCATTAAGCAGCAATTATGTCTGGATCTTTACAACAGGATCAGCACCTGATGGCACTGCCCCCATCGTGATTTCAACTTTTCCCGTAAATCTGGCAACTGATGTAGGGATCAATTCAAGCTTATTGGCAACATTCAGCGAGGCCATGGATCCGCTATCAATTACTGATGCTTCATTTACTCTTAAGAACGGAACTACTGCCGTTCAGGGCACTATAACTTACACAGGTGTGGTTGCAACACTCAGACCTCTGGGTACATTATTGCCAAGTACCTTATATACAGCTACAATTACAACTATGGCAAAAGACATTGCCGGAAACCAGATGGAACAAAATTATGTCTGGACATTTACAACAGGTACAGTCCCTGATAATGTTGCCCCAACGGTCATCGTTACCGTTCCTGAAAACCTGGCTACCAATGTTGCCATCAATGCGCGTCCTTCAGCGATTTTCAGTGAAGCGATGAATCCATCAACGATAAATCAGTCAACGTTTGTTATCAAACAAGGCACATCGCCTGTTTCCGGTGTAATTACCTATTCCGGACTCACCGCGGTATTTTCGCCCTTATCAAATTTTGCTGCAAACACCCTTTATACTGCAACCATTACAAACGCAGTTGAAGATTTAGCAGGAAATAAAATGGTAAACAACTATACATGGTCGTTTACAACAGGCTCAGCACCAGATAATACGTCACCGACAGTGATTGCTGTTTTTCCGGTTAACTTTGCAACGGATGTATCGGTTACAACAAACCCAACAGCCACTTTCAGTGAGTTGATGGATCCTTTGACAATCAATACAGCAACATTTCGAATCAGACAAGGAAGCACACCAATTGCAGGTTCTGTTGTTTATATTGGTGTAGTTGCTACCTTCACTCCCGGATCGAACTTTGCAGCCAATACTGTTTATACAGCTACAATCACCAATAGTGTTGAAGACCTGGCCGGAAATACGATGGTGAATGACTTTGTATGGACTTTCACAACTGCTCCTGCGCCTGATAATACTCCTCCCAATGTAATTTCAACCTTCCCGGTTAATCTTGCAACAAATGTATCGCTTAACGTGAATCCAACGGCTACTTTCAGTGAGCTGATGGATCCATCAACAATTAACAATACAAGCTTTACCTTGAAACAGGGAGTGAATACAATCAATGGTGTTGTTAGTTATGCTGGTTCTACTGCAACATTTGCACCTGCTTCCACTCTTGCAGGCAACACCCTTTACACGGCTACCATTGTCAATACAGTGAAAGACCTCGCAG
>JAUXMV010000088.1 GCA_030683155.1 Bacteroidales bacterium | reverse complement strand
AACTGAGAAATTGAAATGGAAAACGATTTCCCGCTGTTTGAATCTATCCGCGTTTTCAATGGATCTTTTCAAAATCTTGCTTTGCACGAGAAACGGATGCAACTGGCTCAGAAACAGCTTTTTGACAAAAGTGTTTTTTTTGATCTTGCCTCCTTTTTAAATGTTTTTAACCCTCCCCAAAATGGCTTGTATAAATGTCGTCTGCCTTATGGAGAAGAACTTTCTGTGCCGGAATTTTTGCCTTACCATAAAAAAAATATCCAGTGTCTTCGTCTTGTCGAAAGCAATAATATTGAATACAGCTTGAAATTGACTGACCGCAGCAGCATACAAAATCTTTTTGATCAAAGAAATGGCTGCGATGATGTGCTTATTATTCGAAATGGTTTGGTGACAGACACCTCCTATTGTAACATTATTTTCGAAAATGAAATGGGTTTCTTTACTCCACAAAATCCTTTGCTGAAAGGTGTTCAAAGGGCTTTTCTGCTTCAGCAAAAGAAAATTGAAACAGCAATAATAGGGGTTGACGACATTAAAAAGTATAGTTTCTTTTATCTTATAAATGCAATGATTCCATTGGAGGAGGCAGAAAAAACCCCCATCGAAAACATCTTCTGATTTCAAATTCTGTTCATTTCATACCACTAACTGAATAAGGTCAGAAGGTTTATTCAAAATTCTTAATTTTACACAAAAAATTACATCATGATGAAAAAATTCATTTTTAGCCTTTGGATTGTCTTCTTACCATTTCGTTTTTTACTTGCCGGAGAGGGCATGTGGATACCAATGTTGCTTCAGCAACTCAACGAAAAAGAGATGAAGGAAATGGGCATGAAAATTTCCGCAGAAGACATTTACTCCATCAACAATTCAAGTATGAAGGATGCAATCGTGCTTTTTGGTAGAGGCTGCACCGGTGAAATTGTCTCAGATCAGGGGCTGCTGCTCACCAATCACCATTGTGGTTTCGGACAAATTCAAAAGCACAGCAGTGTCGAAAACGACTACCTCACCAATGGCTTTTGGGCAATGAATAAAAGCGAAGAGCTTCCCAATCCCGGCCTCACGGTAACCATGCTGGTGAAAATGGAAGAGGTGACAAATCAGATTCTCGAAGGTGTTACAGCGGATATGTCGGAGGCACAGCGGACTGCAAAAATCAGAGAGAACACCAAAAAACTGACCGACAGTGCGGCAAAAGAATCCGGACTTGATGTGATGGTACGTCCGTTTTATCATGGAAATGAATATTATATGTTTTATAATCAATTATTTAAAGATATCAGACTTGTGGGAGCACCGCCATCCAATATAGGAAAATTTGGCGGCGACACCGACAACTGGATGTGGCCCCGTCATACAGGAGATTTTTCTGTATTCAGAATTTATGTTGACAAAGAAGGCAAACCAGCCGAATATCATGCTGACAATGTACCCTACAAACCGGCCTATCATTTTCCCATGTCGCTCAAAGGCGTTGACGAAGGCGACTTCACTTTTGTCTTTGGCTATCCCGCCCGCACAAACCAGTATCTTCCCGCACAGGCCTTGCGTTTAATAACAGAAGTCTCTAATCCTGAAAGGGTTTTAATTCGTGGAACACGCCTGGAAATTTTCAAGCATTATTCCAACGCTGACCCAAAAGTGCGCATTCAATATGCTGCCAAAGATGCGAGCGTGGCCAATGCATGGAAAAAAATGATCGGAGAAAGTAAAGGTTTGAAAAGACTCAACGGCATCGAAAAAAAGCAAAAGCTCGAAGAAGAATTCATGCAATGGGCTAAAATGGATCCTGCATTTGAGCAGGCCTACAGTGGGATTATTCCTGCGTTCAACAAAAATTATGAGCAGCTCGAAAAGTTGACTTTAGCCTCAGATTACATCAACGAATGTGGGCTGGGAATTGAAGTCTTTGCTTTTGCATTGCGTTTCAGGCCACTTCTTGATGAGGCCTCAAAAGGCAAACCGGATGACAAAAAAATGGCGGAACTCACCGAAGGCTTACGCAAACTTAGTAATGATTTTTTCAAAGATTATCACCAAGCCGTAGATCAGGATGTAGCCAAAGCACTGCTGAAACTTTACCTTAGCAAACAGCCTGAAGGTTTTCGTCCGGATTTCCTTGAAACAATCAACGGAAAATTCAAAGGCAATGTTGATGCCTATGTTCAAAACTTGTTTTCAAAAAGCCTTTTTGTTTCGCAAGAGGCTGTAAATAAATTACTTGAAGGCTTCAATCCGAAAAAGCTGCGTTTAATTGAACGCGATCCCGCTTTTATTGTTTCGATGAGCATGAGAAACTTTTTTGAGCAAAACATTCAACCACCGATGCGCGATCTGACTGCTTCCAACGACAGCCTTCAAAGACTTTATATGCGCGGATTGATGGATATGCAGACCAACCGACGTTTTTATCCTGATGCCAATTTTACTTTGCGCGTCACTTACGGCAAAGTGGAAGGTTATGCGCCTGCTGATGCTGTTTATTACCAACATTTCACAACATTGGAAGGTATTATGGAAAAGGAAAATCCGGATATCTACGATTACGTTGTTGAAGATCGTCTGAAGGAACTCTATCTGAACAAGGATTATGGCGATTATGCCGACAAAGATGGTCTTATAAGAGTTGCTTTTGCTGCTTCAAACCACACAACAGGCGGCAATTCGGGCAGTCCGGTTTTGAATGCAGAAGGCCATATGGTGGGCATCAATTTCGATCGCTGCTGGGAAGGTACCATGAGCGACCTGATGTATGACCCTGCCATGAGCCGCAACATTTCAATCGATGTGCGCTATCTCTTGTTTATTATTGATAAGTTTGCCGGAGCTAAGCACCTCGTGGATGAAATGACCATTATCAGGTAAATTTGTTAAAGCATAAATGATAAATAGCTTGAAATCAACATTATAGAAATACTGCTTTTCTCGCTTAAAGAAATACAGATGATGATACGACTCAATTATGAAGCCTTATTTGAAATAATTTAATAGTTGAAATTTAAAACCAATAATTTAGGTGGCTAAAACAAAAACAGTTTTTTTCTGTCGCAACTGTGGCAATGAATCGCCCAAATGGGTTGGAAAATGCCCCGCCTGTGGCGAGTGGAACACATTTGCTGAGGAGACTGTGGTAACAGGTAAAGCTTCTAAAAATGCCAGAATCAGCTTTGCAGGTGAAAAACCAAGACCTATTCAGATTAAAGAAATTGTTTCGGGCAGGGAAGATAGAATCGACATGCAAAGTGTTGAACTCAACCGTGTGCTTGGCGGCGGCCTTGTTCCCGGGTCTCTTATACTCATTGGCGGCGAACCCGGCATCGGAAAATCAACTTTGATGCTTCAGGTGGCGCTGGCACTCGAAAACATGAAGGTGCTCTATGTTTCGGGCGAGGAAAGTCAACAGCAGATAAAAATGCGTGCCGACAGGATTGGCATAAAAAACGAAAACTGCTACATCCTGACAGAAACTTCGACCACTGAAATCATCAACCATGTTGACAACCTCAAACCTGATCTTTTGGTTATCGACTCCATTCAAACATTACAAAC
>JAUXMV010000033.1 GCA_030683155.1 Bacteroidales bacterium | reverse complement strand
AAACAAATGCTATTGCCGAAGCAGTTAATAGTAAAATACAGAAACTAATATCTTCAAATAATGGAAACAGAGATAAGGATTTCTTCTTCTTTAGACTTAGTCAATTCTATGCCTAGCACATCAAAATAAGATTTAGCCATTACTTGAATGAACTTTTTTAGATTCATTCTAAATTTTTAACCTAAAAGCCTGAAAAGCAATTTGTATTATTTAGAATGCAAATATATAAGATAAATAAGTAAATAAATACTAGAATACTTTATATATTTGCACCATTATTTTTCAGGACAAAATTTCAAGAATGAACCCAATGCCTGATTGATTCAAAAAGTTAAAAATGACATTTAATATGAAATATTTTGAAGTAACTGATAACCTGTTTGATATCACAGAGAAATATCCGCAAACCTTAAAGGTTTTTCTTGCCAATGGGTTTACACAGCTTGCTGATGAACAAAAAAGATCCACTTTTGGAAAAGCGCTTCAACTTGATATTGCATTGATGATGCTGCAACTTGATCAGGATGCTTTTGTCGGGCTGCTTGAAGATGCAATTGAGGGTTTTGAAAACAGTAAAGTCAGAAATTCTGATGATGAAAACGCTGTCCGAATGAAAGGTCTACTTCCTTGTCCGGTAAGATTGCCCTTGCAGGAACAACTTGATATTTTTGTTGAGGCTAAAGCTGCTCAAGGTGTTCAGATTCATGCTGAATTAAAAGCTGCTTCGATGGGTCTCGACTGGATGAAAGAAGAAGTTGCTGCTGCCATTTCTGCTTCAGAATTGGATGATATTTATCTTTCAGCCGGTTTTGACATGTTTTTTGAAAATGAGTATTTCGGTCGTTTCATTCGTTCAGGCGAGTTTGGTGACCCAATTGCCTGGCAAAATGTCAATTCCCTTTTTGAAAATGAAGATTTTCACCTGAAAGACCCACTGGGCAGATATGGCATCATTGCCGTTGTACCGGCTGTTTTTTTGGTAAATACTGCGGAACTTGGTGATCGCCCGATTCCACAAACATGGGAGCAACTTTGTGACCCAATTTACGAAAGAAGTGTAAGTTTACCTGTTTCGGATTTTGATCTTTTTAATGCTATTTTGTTAACTATCGATAACACTTACGGGCGCGATGCCGTGCGCAGGCTCGGTGCAAACATGCAGCAAAGTCTTCATCCGGCACAAATGGTGAAGTCAGAAAGACAAAAAACAAACAAGCCTGCCATAACAATCATGCCCAACTTTTTCACTAAAATGGTGAAAGAGGGCAGTGTCATGAAAGCTATTTGGCCTGCGGATGGTGCAATCATCAGCCCTGTTTTTATGATTGGAAAAAAGAATGGCAACAAGCACATTCAGGATGTTGCAGATTTGATTTCAAGTAAAGTAGCTGCCGAAATTCTTGCACATCAGGGTTTGTTTCCAAGCTTGCATCCTGAAGTTGACAATCGCTTGCCTGAAGGTTCAAAATTTCTTTGGCTGGGTTGGGATTATATCGCAGGCAATAATTTAAATCAAAAATTTGCTGAATGTCACGAAGCTTTCAACAGCAATTACATTACTGAAAAATCTAAATGATATGAATCTGATAACCATTTCCGGACCGCCCTCTTCAGGAAAGACGGCCGTGATAATTAAAACTGCTGAAACCCTTATGCAGCGTGGAGTCAAAATTGGTGCTGTGAAGTTCGATTGTCTGCATACGGATGATGACATTGCCTACGAAAAGGCTGGTATTCCGGTGAAAAAAGGTCTTTCAGGCTCACTTTGTCCCGACCATTATTTTGTTTCAAACATTGAAGCTGTGCTCGAATGGGGCCTTAAAGAAGGATTCGATGTGCTTGTGTCTGAGAGTGCCGGATTATGCAATCGGTGCTCACCTTATATTAAAGAGATTAAGGCTGTATGTGTGATTGACAATCTTAGTGGAATCAATACGCCAAAAAAAATCGGTCCCATGTTGCGGATGGCCGATATTGTTGTCATTACCAAAGGTGATATTGTTTCTCAGGCTGAACGGGAAGTTTTTGCAGCAAGGGTGCATTCTGTAAATCCGGCTGCAATTGTTATGAACATAAATGGATTGACAGGACAAGGAGCCTATGAATTAAGCACTTTGCTTTTCAATGACAAACATCATGTTGACTCGCTCAAAGGGCGTAAACTACGCTTCTCGATGCCTTCTGCGCTTTGTTCTTATTGTCTTGGCGAAACCCGAATTGGGGAATCTTATCAAATGGGAAATGTTCGCAAAATTAATCTTGAGGATAACTAAGATGGCAAGCAAGGAATATTTATTGAAAACTTCACCAAAAGATTTGCTGATACGATTTCCATATCTGCATGCTTTTTTTGCCGGACAAACGATTCAATTGGAAGGCAAACATTCGTTGAGCCTGCAAGAGATTATTCAGGAAATTGATGAAACAGGTTTAGAAGACAATGCATTTGATGCTGAAAACTTCCTGAACCAGCTTCAGGAGTTTATCGAACAGATGCAGGCCTTTATGGGTCAAAGCAAGAATGTTGTTGACAGCCTGACTATTTTGCCAGGAACGGATAAAAGTGGAACTCCGGAAAGCTTTGATCAGCTTGTTTTTGAAAAAAGTAAAATTACAAGTATTGTTGGGCCAACAGGTTCAGGAAAAAGCAGATTGTTAGCTGATATTGAATGGGTTGCTCAGGGAGATACACCAACAAGCCGAACAATATTGATAAACGGAGAGAAACCTTCAACCGACTGGCGATTTGCTTCAGGGAAGAAACTCGTGGCTCAACTATCTCAAAACATGAATTTTGTGATGGATTTGAGTGTGATCGAATTTCTTGAATTGCATGCGCGCAGCAGAATGATTGCCAATGAAACTGTGGTAATTCAACGAATTATTGATGCTGCCAATGACCTTGCTGGAGAGAAATTCAGTGCAAACACACCCATTACTGCACTCAGCGGCGGGCAATCACGTGCACTGATGATTGCTGATACTGCGATGCTTAGCAGCAGTCCTGTTGTTTTGATCGATGAAATTGAAAATGCCGGAATAGATCGAAAAAAAGCGCTTCAGTTGCTGATAGGCGAAGAAAAAGTTGTTTTGATGGCTACCCATGATCCCATTCTGGCTTTAATGGCCGATCAAAGAATCGTGATAAAAAACGGAGGCATTCTGAAAGTCATAAAAACTTCAGAAGAAGAAAAAAATATGCTTTCTGTTCTTGAAGAGGCCGATCGAAAGCTACAGTTATTGCGAGGAAAACTAAGGTCAGGTGAACTGATAGCCGGATTTGATCAAGAAAAAACTTCAAAAAAATAAACAATAAAAATATTTTTATGTCACATGATGGTTGTTCCGGCAGTTTCGCCGATGGTAAAATGGTTGCGGATAAAGTCCGCCAAATGGGTTTTAATGAACAGTTTATGCCAATGGCATTTGAGATTGTTTGTGAAAACTGCAACAATACATTTGAAATGGATTGCTTCGAAACCCATTGTCCGCAATGCGATATGGTTTATGCTGTTACGCCCTGCCATGCTTTCGATCCATCGAATGTGATGGCAGCCGGTGTCGGATATTAATTGCTTATTAATTTTCTAATCGATTGTATTTGAATTGCTAAGCAATCAAATCAATTACTACTGAAAGATGAAAAAGTGGAAGTGGATACACCGGTGGTTTTCGCTGGTGCTGGGATTATTTTTGATTTTGTGGGCAGTTTCTGGCATGGTTTTAAACCACAGGGGACTTGTCTCAAACCTGGAATTTAATCGCAATATTCTTCCTCCCGAATATCGCTACCAAAACTGGAACAATGCCTCTATTCGTTCCGGACTGGCTTTGGGCGCAGATAGCCTGTTGATTTATGGCAATATTGGTATTTGGTTAACTGATTCCAATTTCAGTGCTTATAAACCTTTGATGGAGGGCTTGCCCAAGGGAGTGGACAACCGAAGAGTCTCAAAACTAGTGCTTAGCCCAAATGGACACCTTTTCGCAGGCACACAGAGAGGGCTGTTTTACTTTGAAAGAAATACAAATCTTTGGAGAAAAATTGACCTTCCATTGCATGATGAGAGAATTGCTGATCTGTCTTTAAAAGATGGAAAACTGGTTGTGCTCAGTCGATCAGAGGTTTTTCTTGCAGATTCAGATGTTGCATCACCAGATTTTAAATTGTACATCCTTCCAGCGGCGGCCAACGACGATGGAAAAATCAGTCTTTTCAGAACATTATGGGTTATTCACAGTGGTGAGATTTTTGGTCTTCCCGGAAAATTGATTGTCGATTTCTTTGCCTTGCTCCTTATCTTTTTTGTCATTACCGGCTACATCTATTTCTTTTTTCCGCGATGGATCAAAAGCAGAAAACGCAAAAAGGCCGAAGTTGCTACACTTGTAAAAACAAGTCGTTTTTCAGTAGAATGGCACAATAAACTTGGAATCTGGTTGGGTGGATTTCTTATTCTGACAACCTTGACAGGGATGTTTCTACGTCCGCCTTTGCTCATTGCAATTGGAAATGCCAGAGTGGGAAAGATACCTTTTTCTGTTTTAAATGACCGAAATACCTGGCACGACAGACTGCGTGCAATTCATTGGAACGATGAAGAAAACTTTTGGCTTATAGCGACCAATGATGGCTTGTTTTACACAGATTCAAGCTTTAAAAACAGACCAAATTCCTTTCTATACCAGCCTCCAATCTCAGTGATGGGTATCAATGTGCTCGACCAGATTGGTAAAGGTACGTACCTGATTGGTAGTTTCAGCGGACTTTTTCTGTGGCAGCCCGCTACCGGAGCTGTGAAAGATTATATCACAGGTCAGGTGCCTGGACAAAGAAGCTCAGCCGGCTCACCGATTGGTCAACATCTGATTACGGGCATGATCGTTCAAGGCAAGGAAAGATTAATATTCGACTATAATGTTGGACTGATGAACAAACATATTTCTATGCCTGAAGTGTTGGTAAACTCCCCAATGCCTTTGTGGAATGTTGCGCTTGAAATACATACTGCCCGTATTTTTCAAAACCTGATGGGCTTGTTTTACCTGTTAATTATTCCGCTTTTTGGAATTTCAACCTTGTTGATTCTCGTTTCGGGGATTGTGGTTTGGCTGAAAAAAGGTAAAAAAACAAGATAATTTAGAATCGTTATAAATTACCCTCAATTCACTTTTAACATACTTTTTAATTTGGATGGTGTGTTAAGGAGTGTTAATTTTGTACAAGAAATTAAGGTAATAAATACTTAAATACCAATATAAAAAATTCATGAAAAAATTCATCCAACATTTGATTCCACCCCCGCAATGGCGCGTTCCTGTGGTGATTATGCTAGGAGCGATTTTCGGACTTGGGTTGTATGCAGCCTACTCGAGCAGGGCTTTGTCTTATCTCTCGGATGCACCTGAAACCTGTGTTAACTGCCACATAATGGCACCTCAGTACGCTACATGGCAGCATAGCTCTCATCGCGAAGTAGCCACATGCAA
Source organism: Bacteroidales bacterium (assembly GCA_030683155.1). Taxonomy (GTDB): domain Bacteria; phylum Bacteroidota; class Bacteroidia; order Bacteroidales; family F082; genus JALNZU01. The sequence continues at coordinate 2,209 of JAUXMV010000033.1, read as the reverse complement.
CGATTGCCATGTGCCGCATGACAACATTTTTCGGACATACTATTTTAAAGCAATGGATGGCGCCCGTCATGCAACAATGTTTACCCTCAGACTGGAGCCACAGAATATTTTCATAAAACAAGCCGGCATAGGTGTGGTTCAGGAAAATTGTGTGCGTTGTCACAGCAATCTGATTACTGACTCAAAACTGCTTGTGCAGACATCAGTTTTTCATGATAAGTTTGAGGACAGGCTGTGTTGGGAGTGTCACAGAGAAGTGCCGCACGGAAGAGTGAAAAGCCTTTCGAGCACGCCCTATGCAAGAGTGCCGATGCTATCATCACCAGTACCTGAATGGTTAAAAAAAATGACAAATTAATTTCTCAACAAAAAATATCTTAAGCAATGAACGAATCAAATAACAAAAAACGCAGTCCCTGGGTCAATTGGACTCTTTTTGCGGTTACGATGGCTGTAGTATTCTTTCTTGGATTACTCGTTTCGACCATCACAGAAAGAAGGGCAGAAGCTATTTTTGCTTACAAGCCAAAAGTTGAACTGGCCGAATTTGAGCCAAGGAATGAAGTCTGGGGAAAAAATTACCCATGGCAGTATGAATCCTACAGAAAAACACAAGAAACAGATTTTCGCACTCCTCATGGTGGAAACTCCATGAAGGATATGTTGGCTGAAAGTCCTGAAATGGTTGTAATGTGGGCTGGCTATGCTTTTTCGAGAGATTATAGTCAGGGGAGAGGTCACTCTTATGCTGTTGAAGATGTTTGGAATTCAATCAGAACTGGCGGACCAAAAGCCCCTGACGTTGGAATGCCAAGCACATGCTGGACTTGCAAAAGCCCTGATGTGCCAAGAATGATGAATCAAATGGGTGTTACTGAGTATTATAGCTCAACATGGGCTGCTTTAGGCCATGAACACACAAACTCGATTGGTTGTGCCGATTGCCACAATCCTGAAACGATGGACCTTACTATCACACGTCCTGCACTCGTTGAAGCACTTGCTTTGATGGGAAAAGATGTTACAAAAGCCACACATCAGGAAATGCGTTCACTTGTTTGTGCGCAATGCCATGTGGAGTATTATTTTGATAAAAAACGTCCGGGAGCCGAAGGAGCCAACTATCTTACTTTTCCCTGGACAAATGGTTTTACCCCTGAAGATATGCTGAAATATTTTGATGATTTGGGTTTCTCCGACTGGACACATACTTTGAGTAAAGCGCCAATGCTGAAAGCGCAACATCCAGATTATGAGGTCTATATGACAGGAATACATGCTGAGCGTGGAGTTTCATGCGCTGATTGCCATATGCCATATGTAAGTGAGGGCGGATTGAAATATTCCAATCACCACGTTACTTCACCTTTGAAATACATTTCACAGGCTTGCCAAACCTGTCACAGAGAAAGCGAATCCACACTCCTAAAAAATGTTTACGACCGTCAGAACAAAGTGGCTGAGGTTCGTCATAAAGCAGAAAAAATTCTCGTACAGGCGCATGTTGAGGCAAAAGCAGCATGGGATGCTGGTGCGGCAGATACGGAAATGAAGGAGATTCTTTATGATATCCGCGCCGGACAATGGTATTGGGATTACGTTGCAGCTTCTCATGGCGGATCGTTCCATTCCCCACTCGAAAGCGCGCGTGTAATGGGAAAAGCCATTGATCACGGACAAGGTGCAAGGGTTAAATTAGCACGTTTGCTTGCTACAAAAGGAATCACTGCTGAAATCGCCTATCCGGATATTTCGACAAAGGAAAAGGCACAGGAATATATCGGTCTGCCAATGGAGAAGTTATATCAGGAGAAAAAAGAATTCCTTGAAGAAATAATTCCTGTATGGAAGCAAAAATCGAAAGAGCGTCAGGCGACCTATGATATTGTGAAAAAATAAAGAGAATAGATTTTCTTTTTTCAGATTTAAATGAAGCAGGGCGATGTCCCTGCTTTTTTTATGAATGAAATGATAGTCATTATAGCAAAAAGTCTTTTATTAAGTCTTAAAATATTAATAATTAATGCTTTAACAGTTTTGTAAAAGTAATGCTACTACTTAAAACTGCATTATGAAACATCCATGACAACTTCGACACCCATGAGTATGAAAAGTGAAGAGTTTTTTAATTTTGCTTTGAGCAAAATTAAAAAACTATGGAAACAGCACAAGTTCAATTTGATCAGGTCGTATCGCGAGGTTGCGGTAT
>JAUXMV010000028.1 GCA_030683155.1 Bacteroidales bacterium | reverse complement strand
GTACCGTTTGTAAATCTGCCATTATCGCAGGCAACAGCCCAAACAATTGGCCAACGAACAGTGTTGGTAAGAGCATCAACATGGCTTGTTGAATAATTTGCAACACTCCAGCTATTCTGTGAACCGTGGTTACAGTAATTTATTACACTTGTTCCGGCATTAATTTTCTGAGAAATCTGTGCAGCTGTTGTGTTTGGCGTTCCAGGAACTCCACCGTCATATTCGCGATGAACAGTAGTATAGGTGAAATTAAGGAGACTGTCACGGATGTAATCCATATGCACATAATCTGCTTCCCCTCCATTGTGGCCGTTACCTGCACCTTCATTGCGGGCAACACCTGTACCGATGCTTAGCCAGGTTGCATTTGCATCCAGGTCACGTTCGTAAGTGATTATTTTTTGAACCTGTGTTGCAACGTGGGTTGTTGTTTCAGCAGAAAAACGACCTACAAAAAGTTCGTTGTATGAATCATTTCCAGAAAGATAGCCGTAATAGTTATCTGAATAACCGCCCGAAGCTGTGTTGTTGAAACTTGGAACATGCTGATGGTCACCAACAAGAAGTAAATGTGTCAATCCGTTTGTGTTGTAATAGTTGGTCACATAATCTTTAATAGCTTGTGGTGTTGTACCAACAGACGCAATGTTTACTATTTGTGTAGGACGACCAATTGTTTTTTTCCACTCAACAAATGGCTGCATAGCTTCCATATAAGGGCCATGGCTGATGATTAACAAGTTTCCTTGTTCCTCAAGGATGGGATATCTCTGTTGCGTTTCCTGAAAATTGATAAAATGATGGTTATAAATATGGCTGAATTCAGGATCTTCTTTTATTGATGACCCAGAACGGCTAAATTGATTTTCACCACCAACACCTGATTTGAACATTTCAACTACAAGTTCGTGATAAACCCTGAGGGTTTTTGTTTGAGCATTGTAAACAAAAGGCATGATGGTTAATGCCTGGCCTCTGAAATTGCGCAAAATGTAAGGTTCTTCCAAGGCTGTTGAAGTTTCAGGATAAAATGCATTTTTGTTATACATCTCACCATAAATATATGGAACTGTTGCCGGATCAATTTTTCTTGAAAAGTCGCCTTTTGAAGGAGCTATTTCAATATCATTAAAATCTGTAAATTTTGATGAAATGATGCGCACATCCATTTCTGCATGGTCGCCAATAATTGCTGAAACAGCAAATTTTGGAACATCAGGCGCTCCGACTTCACTCAGTGAAACCATCTTTGGCACACTTAGAATTACTGACTTTCCTCTTGGGGTTTCAACAGCGTTGGTGTAAAAACCGGAAAGATTAAACTGGATTACAATCTGATCTTCACCAGAAGTAATCAATTTTTGACTGATTGGTGATGGATTATCACTCTTAATGCCGTTCCATTCCTGTCCGAAACTAAATACGGATAGGAAAATAATGGAAAAAAGTAAAAAATACTTCTTCATAATTATTAGTTTGTAGGTTAAAAAGAAACTGCACCAAAAGTAACTAACATTTTACTATTGGTGCAGTTTTTAAGTTAAAATTTGAATTATTGAACAACCACTTTTCTTACTGTAGAAGTGTTGCCTGAATTCAAGCGCAGATAATAAATACCCTTTGCAAATCCTGAAAGGTCTAATTGTTCGTTGTAAGAACCGTTAACACTTACATCACTGCTGGTGTAAAGAACCTGACCCTGATAATTTAAAAGGTGGTAGGTTACCTTGTTTGACTTACCATTTAACTGGATATTCAAAACATTTGTTGCGGGATTTGGATGAAGGAGCATGCGTAATTCGGTTTCGTTTTCACCAATGAATGAACAAATGTCAATGGTAATTGTGATCTGATCACTTACAACACAACCATTGTTGTCTGTTACAACAACAGAAACAGTATGTGCGCCAACTCCCATCGTATTTCCGACACATGTAATTGTAGGCGTGGTTTCACCACCCGGAGACCACAGGTAAGAAGCTGCATTTGGTATTGTTGCATCAAGTGTGATTGATTCCCAGATGCACAATGTTGAATCCTGACCTAAAACTACAGGGTTAATAGAGTGAACCGGCAAGGTGACTTGACCATTCATCTGGTTTGTTCCGTCTGAAACAATAACTGTATAGGTTGTTGTTTCACTTGGTGAAGCAATTGGATTAGCAATATTTGGATTGCTTAAACTTTCAGCCGGACTCCAGTTAAAAGTGTAATTTCCGCTTCCACCTGTTGCATGCGCATTGAGCATTGCTGATGTGCCTTCACAAATTTCACCCGGATAGGATGCAGGTGCAACAGCCATTTCACCAAGCATCATAAATGAGGCTGCCCAACCTGCTTTTACAACTGAAACGTCAGAAGTAAATACAAAAGTTATCGCACCACTTGCATGGGTTGAAGTAATTGAACCTGGGCTTGTTGTTCCCATAAATGGACTTCCGGGGAATGCAGGGGAGGTTGCGTTTGGTCCGTTGTAAACAAATAGTTTGTCGTAGTTATTTTCAGTATCAAAGAAAGAGAAATCAAATTTCATTGGGGCACCTTCAACCGGTGGCATAAAAGTCATCGTAAGGTTTTCGCTATTTGAATAGTTTCCATTGGCTCCACCTGTATCATAAAACATTCCATTTGATGCTGTTACAGTAGTGTTTGCCATTAAGTATTCTGGCCCACCAGTTGTAAACGACCAAACCTCGCAACCAACGGCTGGTCCAAATTGATTCTTTGGAACTACTTTCCAGAAGTAGGTAGTGTTTGGTTGCAATGTTGGAGTGTATTGATTGACTGCAACAGTAGCAACCATTGGAGGATTTGGAGTAATACCCATATAAATATCATATGAGGTAGCATCAGAAGCTGTCCATGTTAAAACGGATGTTATGCCTGCATTTGTGGCATTATTCGCTGGGAATGGATTGCTGGCACAACCAGGAACTGTTGTTGGTGCATAGCAAGTGATGTTTGCTACCCAACCTGCTTTTACAACTGAGCCATCAGAAGTAAATTTGAAAGTAAGTGCTCCGGAGGCATTAAGTGCAGTAATTTGTCCAGGACTTGTAGTTCCTTCAAATGGGCTTCCGGGCAATTGTGGTGCGTTGGCGTCAGGGCCATTGTAAACAAATAGCTTATCATAACCACTTTCGGTATCAAAAGCAGTGAATGTTGCTCTGATCATCGATCCTGCAGTTGCGGGTAAGAAAGTGAAGGTAAAGTTTTCGCTGTTACCATAATTACCTGTTGGGCCACCTGAATCATAGAATGTACCAACACAGGTTGTTGCTGAACCATTGGACATCATATAATCCGGAATTAATCCTATAACAACCATTGCAGTTTGATTGGCAGTATATACGTTTGAAGGGCCGGCGGTTACATTCAAAGCAAGATTTACCGGATAACCAATTGGAGATGACGCTCCTGCAGTCACATTAAATAAAAGTTCAACATTGGACTGACCATCTAAAGATGCATGGTTTACTGTAGCAGTGTTTACAACCAATAAAGGATCTGGAGAAACCATGCTTAAAATTATGTTGCCAACGGCACTGTTTCCGGTATTGGAAAGGGTTACGCGGATATCAGCTGTTTCGCCCGGATCGAGGATTCCA
>JAUXMV010000024.1 GCA_030683155.1 Bacteroidales bacterium | reverse complement strand
AATAAACATGGCAGCAATGCCGAGAATATCCGCATTTTTAATGACACATTTCTTGGCGAGGCAGTAGTAAGCTATTTCCCCTTCGGGCTGGTTTCACGCAAAAACAAAGGAATTATTCGCGACCTCGATTGGAAAAAGACGTTTTTATCGAAAGCCAAAAAGTTTCACCGTGATATCGTCCCTACACATATAAGTGGAAGAAATTCTGATTTTTTTTATAACCTTTCAAATTTTAGAAAAAAGATAGGTATTAAAGCAAATATTGAAATGCTCTATCTTGTAGATGAATTCTATCAACAAAAAAATCAGCAACTTAAAATCACATTTGGAAAACCTATTCCGTGGCAACTATTTGACCGAAGGTGCAATGATATGGAATGGGCTGAAAAAATGAGAAGTTTTGTTTACTTCCTTGAAAAGAACCCTGAAGCTGTTTTTGACCCTGATACCGATTACATAAATATGTTAAATAAATAGTGATGAGTGCACTAAATACTGAAGATGTGATTCTTCCAATCGACAAAAAATTATTGATTTCGGAACTTACAAAAGATAGATTCCTCAGAAAAACCAACAATGGAAATAATGAAATTTATGTTATTTCTGCTGTTGATTCACCTAATTTGATGCTTGAAATTGGCAGATTGCGGGAGATCTCTTTCCGCAATTCTGGTGGAGGAACTGGAAAACCTACCGACATTGATGCCCATGATCTGGGTGAAAATGGTTTCAAACAGCTCATTGTTTGGAACCCTGAGGAAAATGAGATCGTTGGAGGATACCGATTTATCGAATGTAAAAATCTGCATATTGATGAAAAAGGTCATGTAAATACTCCGACTGCCAAACTTTTTGGTTATTCTAAAAAATTTATCAAAGAATATCTTCCATATACAATCGAACTTGGACGATCTTTTGTTCAACCAGCTTATCAACCATCAAAAAATCTGCGAAAAGGGATGTATTCTTTGGATAATTTATGGGACGGTCTTGGCGCGCTGGTTCTGGATTATCCTGACACTAAATACTTTTTTGGCAAAGTAACAATGTATAGCCATTTCAACGTTTATGCCCGAGATCTGATCTTGTACTTTTTGCACAAACACTTCCCTGACCCTGACCGGCTTGTTTTTCCTCATGAGCCACTCCAGCTAAAAACTGAAACTTCAAAATTAGAAAATGCATTAAATTCTGGGAATTACGAAACTGATTACAAAAATCTGGTTCAATTAGTTCGCAACAATAACGAAAATATACCACCACTTGTTAACGCATATATGAATCTATCTGCCACAATGCGCACTTTTGGAACCGCTCTGAATGCATCTTTTGGCGAAGTTGAGGAAACAGGTATCATCATTACAATTAATGATTTATATGAATCCAAAAAAGATCGTTATCTACATACATACATCAAAGGACAAATACCTAAGCACCTGATATGACAATTTCCGAAGCCGTTTTTATTATGAGCAATACAAAGATTGAAGCATTGCCCAAACCTGACTATCCTGAATATGCCTTTGTTGGCAGATCAAATGTTGGAAAATCCTCTTTGATTAATATGCTGACCAAAAAAAAAGGACTTGCAAAAACATCAGGAAAACCAGGTAAAACAATCACTATCAATCACTTTATGATTAATAAAAACTGGTATCTGGTCGATCTTCCGGGATATGGATATGCCAAACGTGCAATAACAGAGCGCGAGAAATGGAAAAAGTTAATGGGGCGCTATCTGCTTGAAAGAAGCAACCTCATTTATACATTTATCCTTATCGACGTTCGGATTGAGCCTCAACAATCAGACCTTGAGCTTATGGAATGGATGGCCGAAAAAACGCTGCCCTTTGTGATTGTTTTTACAAAAGCGGATAAACTTGGCAAAACAAGTCTTGACAAAGCGCTTGCAGCCTATAAAAAACAGCTCCTCCAGAATTGGGAAGAGCTGCCACTTATGTTTTCATCATCATCTTCCACAGGTTTAGGCAGAGATGAGATTCTTGACTTAATTGATATTCAAAATCAGGACTTTGTAAATTATTCGAGTTCTATAATTACATGATTTTTAGTAACTCTATCGCCCTTGTTGACATTTAACTTTTTGACTACACCATCAAAAGGGGCAACAATTTCATTTAACATTTTCATAGCTTCCAGTACAGCTAACTGTTGACCTTTTGTTACGCTTTCGCCTTCCTTTATATATACTTCTGTTATTGTTCCCGGAATAAATGCAACCAAAAGATTAGGATTAAAAACACTGTAAACAGGCTTATTGACATACTTTCTGGTAAAAGTAGTCTGATAGATAACATTATCAATAACCAATGTATCAAGCTCAGGCTTGTTGTTATCTTTTGCATCAATTTTTTTTGCTTTTTTCATTTGAGTCTTTTATTTCACCTGATTTCAATCAAAATCTATATGCAACTCATAATTTATTTAATGAATTACACTATTACATTTAAAATAAATATGTCTTATAAAACCATCAGAATGGTGGGATTCCGTGTTTTTTCATCGGTACCTCAACAATTTTATCTTTTGAAATTTCAAGTGAATGCATTAACATTCTTCTTGTTTCGCCAGGTTCAATAACTGCATCAACATAACCATAAGCAGCTGCTACATATGGATTTGCAAATTTGGCTTTATACTCTTCAACTTTCTGTCGTCTCATTTCATCAGGATTCTCTGCAGTCATTATTTCTTTCCTGAAAATAATATTTGCTGCACCTTCTGGCCCCATAACAGCGATTTCTGCAGTAGGCCATGCAAATACAAAGTCGGCTCTTAAATGATTCGAGCACATGGCAATATATCCTCCGCCATAAGCCTTTCGCATAATAACAGTCATTTTTGGCACAGTTGCTTCCGAGTAGGCATATAAGATCTTTGCACCATGCCTGATTACGCCGGCATGCTCCTGATCAACTCCGGGTAAATAACCGGGCAAGTCAACAAGTGTAACCAAAGGAATATTGAAAGAATCACAATAACGAATGAAACGGGCCGCTTTATCTGAAGAATCAACATCTAAAACCCCAGCCAAAACTGCTGGCTGATTGGCAACAAACCCAACAGTATCGCCATTGATTCTTCCAAATCCTATTACAATATTTGCAGCAAAAAGCTCCATGACCTCAAAAAAGTCTGAATTATCGGAGATTGCTTTTATGACATTTCTAACATCGTAAGGCAAGCGTGGATCAGTTGGTAAAATATTTTCTATTTTAAACTCTCTGGTTTTCGGGGCCTTCTTTGGAAAACGTTCAGCCTTCTTCATATTATTCCATGGAATATAGCTGACGAGCTGCTTAATCTGATCAAAACATTCTTCTTCACTTTTGGCAAAGAAATGAGCATTTCCAGTTATTTCAGCATGTACTAGTGCTCCACCTAGAGCTTCCATTGATATTTCTTCACCCAAGACAGTCTTAATTACTTCGGGTCCTGTAATGAACATTTTTGAGATATTCTCAACAACAAAGACAAAATCTGTAAGCGCAGGAGAATAAACTGCTCCACCAGCACATGGCCCTAAGATAACTGATATCTGAGGTATAACGCCGGAAGCCTGGGTATTTCGATAAAATATCTCACCATAACCTGCCAAAGAGTTTACCCCCTCCTGAATTCTTGCACCTCCAGAGTCATTTATACCGATGATAGGCACCTTCAGCTTCATGGCATGATCCATGATCTTCGTAATTTTTTTTGCGTGCATCCAACCAAGTGATCCGCCAGCAACGGTAAAGTCCTGTGCATAAATACAAACGGGATGTCCACTCAAAGTTCCGGTTCCTGTAATGACGCCATCACCAGGAAGATACTTTTTGTCCATGTCGAAATCTTTAGCGGCATGTTCAACAAAAAGATCGTATTCATGGAACGATTTGGGGTCGAGCAAAGCGATAATTCGCTCTCTGGCAGTAAGTTTTCCGATAGCTTTCTGCTTCTCAATAGCCTGTTGGCCACCACCCATCAATGCTTCGCGCATACGCTGCTGCAAATCAGAGGTTTTCTGTTTAATACCCATAAATGGTTCTTTTTGATTCTTATTTGAGCATGAAACAGATAAACTACTTTGTTAAATCTTTGTAAATCAATTTGTTATGATTCATTCAGTTCAAAACAGCTTATCTGTCACTTGCAAAAATAAGTCAATTTGTGATATTTTCAACTTATTCAAACTAACCACAACAATAGAAAATGCTAAAGAATTACTTTATAGTTTGAATTTCAATTAGATAAGAATGAAAAATAAGCGTAAAAAAACTAAAAAAGATATGAACCATCCAATAAAATGGTATGGTTGACTGAATTAATTTACCAGTTAGAATACGTATTAAAAGATGATAAAACAAATATTATCTTCTGATAATCAATTTTTTAGTGACTATAACACTGTTATTGATAGTCAATGAGTAAAGATAAATCCCTTCGTTTAGGTTATTTAGAGGAATCTCAAGCCTTCCGTTTGATTCTGAAATTGATTGCTCTGTTACTGCTTGACCCAGAAGGTTATATATTTTCAAGGAAGCTGAGGTAACACCAATAGGAAAATCGTAGTTGAAAGACACTTTATTATTTGCTGGATTTGGGTAGGCATTGCCAAACTTAATTTTTGAAGCTAAATCCTCAATTGATGATGGCGACACAACGTATCGCACAACAAAAGAAACTTTATCATCAGGGTTGTTTTCGAGGAAGAAAACATACTTTAACAAAGAGGTTCCTAATTGATCTTGAGGCAAATAATGTCCTGAAAACACTTCATCTGCGGTGGTGTCATAAGCTGGAATTGCATAAGACATTGGAGATAAGCTTATCCATGGAGCAAAACACTGAACCCAGCAAAACTGATTCATTGTCCCGGGAACGGTATCTAATGTAATGCGTTCGACCTTAACATTTACCTCACGGTCGGTGTTATTTTTAATCCTTGCATGAGATACGATTTCGTAAAAAGCGATGTTTGGCAACTCTCCGTTCAGCTGTATTGTGTCTTCGTTAGAAATGGCAGCACCGTCATAAATTATTGTCAATGACTGGGAAAACGAAATAGCCGTTAAAACAAAGAGGGAGAAAGTTAAAAGTAATATTTTTTTCATAGCTGCATTTTTTTCTAAAAACTCTACAAAGATTGTGCAAAAGTAATCATTTTAATAAAATTTTTTTTCAACATCTGTAAGACAGCATAAAAGTGCTGAAAGTTGCATTAATTCTGGCTAAATCAAAAAAATCTAACAAACAAACTCAGTCCAATCAATCCAAATTTGTTTCTCTTTTAAAAATTACCTTGCAATATGATTAAATAATCTGAAGAGATTTTAATTTTTCTTCCCCCGGAACACCTGTATCCACTGCCCATTGACGATTGGTATAGTAATCATCCATAATTTTCCTGAACTCTTCTCTATCCAATATTACTCCTTTTTGAGGGCCAAGTGTATAGGCATCTTTGAAAAATCTTTCAGGTAGAATATCGTCCAAACGACTAAAACCTTCCCGGCAGTTTAACATGCGTTCTAAATTAAATACACGTTCGCCTACCTGCAAAATATCTTCCTCACTGAATTCGAATCCTGTAATAACTTTCACAAAATGACGATAATGAAGTTCATCTCTATAAAAAGATGCTGCAAAACTGCATGCACCTAACGAATCACGGAGCGCAGAATGATTTTGCCGGGGAACTTCTCCGCCAGTCATATGGCATGCACCTCTGTTGGCAGTGGTGTATGATACACCCATTCCTTTTGCATATCCCTGTACATTCCAGGCTGCCAGTTCATGACCTTTAACATGAATTGCAAAATCAGAAGATCCTTTACCAATAAGCTTTGCCAGATATTTCACTCCTTTTGAAGCAGGATCACCAATTCCTTCGCGCTTTCCAATTTTATGGATCATTGCCATGCTTGCGTCTACGCTACCCCATTTTAAATCAATGCCATCGAGAAATTCAATATCGACCAGATTTTTCTCATAGCACTCCATAAGAAAGCCAATCACATTACCAAGCGAAATTATGTCAATCCCATAATCGTCGGCAATTTCAATAAGCTTATTTAATCCATTTAGATTATCAATCATCAGGTTTGCGCCAAGCATTGTTCCTGTCTCATACTCAATACCTTCATTCACAACTCCTCCATAAGCACCCTTGGCAAAACCACTTTTCTTGCAAGCCAAAGGACAGGAAAAGCAGGCAAAGTCGCGGTTCCATACTTGTTTTCTTGCAGCATGCGCATTGATATTTTCGATGCCTGTAAATGTTCCTTCGCTAAAATTCTTAACGGCCTGACTACCACGGTCTGAGGAAGTCTGCAGGGCATTGGCAGTGCCTCCATAGCGCCAGTTTGTTTTTGCTTCAGAATCAGCACCAAATGTGAGCCTTACTTTCTCAAGGATATCAAGATAATTTTTATGTTCTGCTACTTTGGCCATGCCCGAACCCCTTACAACAATGGCTTTAAGTTTTTTATTTCCCATTATGCAACCAGTACCACCTCTGCCAGCAGCACGTGCAGCAGTGTTGATGACACTTCCATAAAGAACTCCAATTTCTGCGCCGGGCCCAATGTATGCCGATTCAAAACGACGGTCTCCTACCTCCCGAATGATAGCCTCGTCAAACTCGTTTGTTCCCATGCCCCAAAATTTTGATGCATCACGGAGTTCTACGGTATCATTTTCAACAAAAAGGTACACTGGCTTAGATGATCGGCCAATAAAAACAATGCCATCATAACCGGCAAATTTGATTTCAGCGCCAATAAAACCGCCCATATTGCTGTAACTTACAGTTGAGGCGTTAGGTGATATTTCATCAACAGTGCTTGTTAAGGGCGATTTAGTAACCATGCAGGTACGCGAGGAAGACGGAATTGGAAAGCCGCAAAACAATCCTGGCATGAACATCAATGGATTTTCATCACCCAATGGATCAGCTCCGGATTCAGGAAGATAGTCATACAACAACTTCATACCCAAACCTCTGCCACCCAAATATAATTTATAATATTCTTCAGGAAGTTGCTTAACGTTAATGGCACCTGTGCTCAAATGAACCTCAAGTATTCTGCCGTTTACTCCTTTCATAATTTATGTTTTTCCATTGTTTCTTTATCATAGAACTTCTCAAACAGTAAATTGGCAATCTGTTCAGGTTTCATATTGCGCATTGACATATCATCGGTTATTTCAAGGTATGCCAATGCATCAAACGGACACCATTTAACACATGAAGGATCACCATTACAAAGCGTACACATTCCGGTAGGCGAACCTTCTTCATCAGGATAAATTATGCCTGCCCTATCCTGTCGGCATGCTGTCGCGCAAGCCTGACATCCAATACATCTGTCGTAATCGTTTTTTATTGTACCTAAAACTTCATCTCTGTATAGTGCTTTGCGCCCTGTTTCAGCATGAGGCTTCACAGGACAGGCTTCCACACATGGGGCATCATGGCACAAAAAACATGTAACAGCAACATCTGAAGGTGGATGAAACCGCCATACCCTGATGTTAGATAAGTCAGGGTTGCCTTGTCCATTCATGATTATGCCTTCTGTTTGCTGCTTGTGATTATTTTCTGAACAAACCATTTCACAGGTTCTACATCCGGCACATTTAGCGTAATCAATTACAATTGCTTTCCATCTTTTTCCGTCACTGACAGGAAAAGTGACAAAGCCAAAACTGCTGAAAAGCGCCAAACCGCCTGATCCCCAAGCAATTGTGGATAGAAATTCTTTTCTGTTTATTGACATTTTCTTACTACTTGAAGTTTATTTCAACCAAAAATAGTTAAAAAAACGCTCAACATCACTGAATAGCAGTAAGTTAGAATCGTTCTAAATAGCTGGCAGTAATCAATAACAGAAAACTCTGAACTTAAAAGAAAGTCTGAATCATATCTTCATCAGCAAAGTTTGGTATTGTTACTTTTAAAAGAGGCTCGCTTTCCATTGCACGATTTATTGCAAAAACAGCTTCTTTGTTGCGCGCCCAATTGCGCCTGGCAATACCATTGTTAACATCCCAGTGAAGCATACTTTTGAGTTTCCTGTCAGCATCTTCAGTCCCATCAAGCAGCATTCCAAAACCTCCATTGATTACTTCGCCCCAGCCAACGCCGCCACCGTTGTGAATTGAAACCCAAGTGGCACCTCTGAATGAATCGCCAATCACATTTTGAATAGCCATATCAGCTGTGAAACTTGAGCCATCATAAATGTTGGAAGTTTCCCTGAAGGGTGAATCTGTGCCACTTACATCATGATGGTCACGGCCTAAAACAACAGGCCCTGTAATTTTACCTTCACGAATGGCTTTGTTAAATGCTGCAGCAATTTTTATACGCCCTTCGGCATCAGCATAAAGTATGCGTGCCTGAGAGCCTACTACAAGTTTATTTTTTTTCGCCTCCCTGATCCAAAGAATGTTGTCATCAAGTTGCTGCCGAATTTCATTTGGAGCTGATTTTGCAATTTCTTCCAGCACCTCACAAGCAATCAAGTCGGTGGTATCAAGATCTTTAGCATCGGATGATGCACAAACCCACCTGAAAGGACCAAAACCGTAGTCGAAGCAAAGCGGACCCATTATATCCTGAACGTAAGATGGATATTTAAAACGTCCGTTTGTATCAACGACATCGGCACCTGCCCTGCTGCTTTCAAGCAAAAAAGCATTACCGTAGTCGAAGAAGTACATGCCTTTTGAGGTCATTGAGTTAATTGCCAGAATTTGGCGTCTCAAGGATTCATAAACTTTTTCACGGAATAAAACAGGATTGTCAGACATCATTTCATTTGCTTCATCGTAGGTAAGGCCTGCCGGATAATAGCCACCAGCCCATGGATTGTGTAAGGATGTCTGATCCGAACCCATATCAATATCAATATTGCGTTCATTTAACCTTTCCCACAGATCAACGATATTTCCAAGATACGCTATGGAATGAGGGGTGTTTTTTTCTTTCCAAAGCAATGCAGCATCAATAGCCTGATCGACATCCTGAATCACCTCATCAACCCAGCCCTGACTATGGCGCTTATATGCTGCTTTTGGATTTATTTCGGCAGTAATGCTAACCACTCCGGCAATATTTCCAGCTTTTGGCTGAGCTCCGCTCATTCCTCCAAGACCTGATGTAATCAACAATTTTATTCCATCTTTATAATTAGGATGCTTCTGCATCCTTGCTGCATTGAGCACAGTGATTGTGGTGCCATGAACTATCCCCTGAGGCCCTATATACATGAATGAGCCTGCTGTCATCTGACCGTACTGACTTACACCAAGCGCATTAAAGCGTTCCCAGTCATCTGGTTTTGAGTAGTTTGGAATCACCATGCCATTTGTAACAACAACACGGGGAGCATCTTTATGTGAAGGAAACAATCCAAGTGGATGACCTGAATAAAGTGCCAGTGTTTGTTCATCTGTCATTGTGGCAAGATACTGCATCGTAAGTAAATACTGAGCCCAGTTTTGAAATACAGCACCATTTCCACCGTAAGTAATTAATTCATGAGGATGTTGTGCAATGGCATCGTCCAGATTATTGCACAGCATCAACATGATAGCTGCCGCTTGCTTCGACTTGTGCGGAAACGCTTCAATATCCCGCGCATAAATTTTATACTCCGGTCTGAAACGATACATATAAATTCTGCCATAGGCGCGTAGTTCTTCTGCAAACTCAGATGCAAGGACAACATGGTGTTTTTCCGGAAAATAACGCAGAGCATTTTTCAGTGCGAGTCTTTTTTCCTCTGTATTGAGAATATCTTTTCGGCGTGGTGCGTGATTGATTGTGGGATCAAAAGGTTTTGACGAAGGAAGCTCGTCTGGAATACCCTTTAAAATTGCTTGCTGAAAAGCAGATAAAGCTGTCATAACTTGATTTTTTTTTGCAAAGGTAAGTTTTGCCTTGATTTTGACCACAAAAAGTCGATCTAGATTCCGTCTCCTTGTCTTTTCAAAATATTGAAAAGAAATTCACGAGCCCTGAATAACTGTGCTTTAACGGTTCCTAATGGTAAATTTAGTTTATCTGCTATTTCCTCATAGCTCAATTCATCAAAATACCGAAGCTCTATCAGACTTTTGTAATGCGGTTTCAGTTTTTCAACTACCTGTCGCATCGTTTTTATCTTTTGCTGCTGAATGAGTTGCTCCTCTGGATCCGGGTCAGAAGCAACATATTGATAGCCCGTTTCAGTTTTTTTATCACGAATGGAAGCAGTAAAATAACTGACAGGAATTATCTTGTTTTTACGCTGAAAATCAATGCAATTATTTGAGGCAATGCGAAACAACCATGTACTGAAACCAAAATCTGGTGAATATTGATGTAAATTTCGAAAGGCCTTACCGAAAGCTTCAATAGTTAAATCTTCTGCATCAAAAGGGTTAGAAGTCATTTTCAGCATCATAAAATATACGGCATCGCGGTAGTTGTTCAGCAACTCAGCATAAGCCTGCTGATCGCCAAACTCTAAAGCACGCTGTATTAAATAAAAATCGCGTTGACCTTTTTCAGTAAGATTTTGATTTACATCCATTTAGCCGGTTTACTAAATAAATTATAGAATACAAGTAGTGGGCTAAAGATAATAAAAAACAATTCAGCAAATGGTGTAAAAGCAAAAGGAAACTTTGTATTTAGCTGTTTGCCAGCCTTAAAAAATATGAGGAACTGATTTAGATATCTGAAAACAAAAATCCCAGCGGGAATAAAGTAAACAATTGGCAGAAACAACAACCAAATGAAGGATGCGTAAAACAGCAATTGTGAAAATGTATAAGTCCCCAGTAAACCCTTAATACCTGATTTATAGTATCTACCTGTCGAAAGGTGTCTGCGTTTTTGACGGGTCCAGGTAGAAAAAGTTGTTTTTGGCACTGACTCAACAAATGATTCAGGTGAAATTTCAATTGTTGTATTATTTTTATTTGCAACATGGTTAATGAACAAATCGTCATCGCCTGAAGGTATACTATAATGAGAAGTAAAGCCTTTGTTTTTCATGAAAAGGCTTTTTCGGTATGAAAGATTTCGCCCAACCCCCATATATGGTTTTTTTGCCAATGCAAAAGACAGATAAAGTACTCCAGTTTGGAAAGTTTCGAACTGTATCAACTGATTTAAAAGCCCTTTTTTCTTTTCATAGGGACTATAGCCAAGCACAACTTCAGTGTTTCTTCCATACCTGGTTGCAAAAGTTTTGATCCATTGGTTCGAAAGTGGCCTGCAATCTGCATCAGTAAGAAGTAAAATATCATTCTTTGCCGACTTGATCCCCATGCTGAGCGGAAATTTCTTTCCTTGAAAAAAATTGAGACTTTGTCTTAAGTGTACAACTTTAAGTCGGCTATCGGCACGGGCAAAATCAGCAAGCAACTCATCTGTTCCGTCATCAGAGCAATCATTGACAACAACAACTTCAAAATCGGGATAGTCCTGAGACAAAATCAAAGGAAGATTTTTCTCGAGGTTATTATATTCATTTCTTGCACAAATAATCAAAGAAACAGGTGGCAAATTTGGGTTTGTGTTTGCTGGACCACGCTTTTTGAGGAAAGAAAGTCGGGAAAAATACCACCAATAATATATCAATTGAATGATTGTACTAAGTACAAGTACTACTAAAACAATGAATGTCAAACTTTTAAACTCTATATCTATAAACACGTGCTGGTAATTTGAATCCACAAAAATATCCAATCTTTGTGATTTGGATTATCTTTGCCGAAATTTTGCGTGGATGGATTTTAAAATTCAGGGGAGAGATACAGCAAGTTCAGCACGTGCCGGACTTATTACAACAGATCATGGCACAATAGAGACGCCAATATTTATGCCTGTAGGCACTGCCGGAACGGTAAAAGCTGTTCATCAACGGGAGTTGCACGACGACATTCAGGCTCAAATAATTCTGGGAAACACCTATCATTTATATCTCAGGCCAGGGCTTGATCTTTTACAAAAGGCAGGAGGCCTTCATCGATTCAACGGCTGGGAAGGACCAATACTCACCGACAGCGGTGGCTATCAGGTTTATTCTTTGAGCGACCGCCGCAAGCTCACCGAGGAAGGCGTAACCTTTCAGTCTCATATTGATGGAAGTCGTCATCGTTTCACACCTGAAAATGTGATGGACATCCAAAGAACCATTGGTGCCGATATCATCATGGCGTTTGATGAATGCACACCTTATCCATGCGACTACAATTACGCAGAAAAGTCGATGAAACTTACCCATCAATGGCTTGGCAGATGCATAAACAGGTTGAAAGAAACAGAGCCGGTTTATGGCTATTCTCAAACACTTTTTCCAATTGTGCAGGGAAGTACATACGCAGATCTGAGAAAAATTTCAGCTGAAACAATTGCTGCTGCCGGGGCAGAAGGAAATGCCATTGGAGGTCTTTCCGTTGGCGAACCGCACGAAATGATGTATGAAATGACTGCTCTAGTTTGCAGCATTCTTCCCGATGATAAACCACGTTACCTTATGGGTGTTGGAACACCGGCCAATATAATTGAAAGCATTGCGCTTGGAGTTGACATGTTTGATTGTGTGATGCCAACCCGAAACGGTCGCAATGGAATGTTGTTTACCAGCGAAGGGATTATCAATATACGAAATGAAAAATGGAAGTCGGATCTTAGCCAGATCGATGAAAACGGACAAGTTTATGTGGATGCACAATATTCAAAGGCTTATTTACGTCATCTGTTTGTAGCCAAAGAAATGCTTGGCAGCATGATTGCCAGTGTTCATAATCTTGGATTTTATCTTTGGCTTGTAAAAGAAGCCCGTGAACACATTCTTAAAGGCGATTTTGCTCTTTGGAAAAATGAAATAACCCCACGACTGATGCGACGTTTGTAAACCATGAAGCTGATTGACTGGTACATCTTTAAAAAATATATTGGCACATTTATTTATGCCATCTCACTCCTTATTATTATAGTAATCATTTTTGATATTTCCGAAAACATCGAGGATTTCCTAAAAAAGAATGCTCCGGTCAAGGAGATTATGTTTGACTATTATCTCAATTTTATCCCTTATTTCATCAACCTTTTTATCTATCTGTTTACCTTTATTTCGGTTATTTTTTTCACCTCAAAAATGGCTGGAAACACTGAAATTATTGCTATTTTAAGTAGTGGAATAAGTTTTACCAGATTGCTGAAACCTTATTTTCTTGCCTCTGTTTTGCTTGCTTTGTTTTCTCTTTATCTTGGAAATATTTTGATCCCACAAACCAACGAGGTTCGCCGCGATTTTAAAAACAAATACATGGAGAACCTTTACAAAGACAGGGATCGAAACATTCATATTCAAATTGAAAAAGGGGTTTTTGTTTATGTCGAAAACTATAACAGTACAGTAAATGTTGGATATCGGTTTACCCTTGAAAAATATGAAGGCCAGAAAATGATCTATAAACTGACATCCGATCGTATCGAACTTGACTCTGCTGGCACTGGCTGGGTTGTTCACGGATTTGTTGAGCGCAGAATCGACAGCCTGAATGAGGTATTTAGAAAAGGAGTAAAAATGGATACCACAATTAATCTTGCGCCTACTGATTTATACAATGTAAAAGAAGACTTTGAAGTGATGAATTTCTGGGAACTTCGAAAGCATATTGACAGCGAAAAACTAAAAGGCAATGCAGGTGTTACGCTCTATGAAGTGGAGATGAACAAACGTTTGGCATCTCCGGTGGCTATTTTAATACTTACACTAATTGGCGTTGCACTTTCGAGTCGCAAGGTGCGCGGCGGCATAGGTGTACATTTGGGAGCAGGTATTGCAATCACCTTTTCGTACATCCTTTTTATGCAGGTTTCATCCGTGTTTGCTACATTTGGCAGCCTCTCACCAACAATAGCAGCATGGACTCCCAATATAATTTTCGCCATTTTAAGCATTTATCTTGTAATTAAAGCCCCAAAATAAAATTCATGGCAATATTCAATACAGTCATTGCATGGTTGATGAAAAAGCGGATGCATCAGATTGAGCTTTTCATTAAATATCCTATTGATGTGCAGGAAGAATGGTTTAGAAGACTTATAAACCAAGGGAGAACAACCGAATGGGGGAAAAAATATGATTACAAATCGATTAATACCTTTCAAGATTTTGCCGACAGGGTTCCGGTGAGCGACTATGAAATGCTCAAACCATATATCGACCGCCTTCGGAACGGAGAACAAAATATCCTTTGGCCGGAAGAAATCAGATGGTTTGCAAAGTCTTCAGGTACCACTTCCAGTAAAAGCAAATTTATTCCTGTGAGCAACTCCTCTCTTGAAGAATGTCATTTCAAAGCTGGAAAAGACATGCTTTCACTTTATGTGAATAATTTTCCTGATACAGAAGTGTTTGACGGCAGAGGTCTGGTAATGGGTGGCAGCCACAATATCACGGAAGTGAAAAATGAGTCATATTACGATGGCGATTTATCGGCAATTCTTATACAAAACCTGCCATTTTGGGTGCAATTTCTCAAGACACCCAACCTCACAATTGCACTGATGGACGAATGGGAATCGAAAATAGAACTTATGGCCCGCGAAACCATGCTGCATGATGTGACAAGCATTTCGGGAGTCCCGTCCTGGACAATGGTTTTGCTTAAAAGAATCCTTGATATCACCGGCAAAAAAGATATTTCGGAAGTTTGGCCAAATCTGGAAGTGTTTTTTCACGGAGGCGTTAGCTTCGTACCTTACCGCGAACAATTTAAAGCATTGATTCCATCGGCTAAAATGCAGTATATGGAAACCTACAATGCTTCAGAAGGCTTTTTTGGCATTCAGGATCAATCAGATAAAAGCGATTTACTGTTAATGCTCGACTACGGAATATTTTATGAATTTATCCCTATCGAAGAGCTTGAAAATGATTCTCCCAAAGCCATCACATTGGGTGATGTTGAACTTGACCGCAATTATGCACTTGTTATTACAACCAATGCCGGGCTTTGGCGCTACCTTATTGGCGACACCATTAAGTTCACTTCGCTTAATCCCTATCGCGTTCGGATCAGTGGACGGACTAAAAGTTATATCAATGCTTTTGGAGAGGAATTAATGATTGACAATGCAGAAAAAGCTCTGGAAATTGCTTGCAATAAATGTAATGCTGTTATCACAGAATACACTGCAGCTCCTTTGTTTTCTAATAACAAAGAAACAGCCGCTCACGAATGGCTGATTGAATTTGAAAAAAAACCAGAAAACCCTGATTATTTTGCCGAAACCTTTGATAATGCACTTAAGTCTCTTAATTCAGACTATGAAGCCAAACGTTATCACAACATGATTCTCAGGCCACCAGTAATATATGCTCTGAAACAAGGCACTTTTTACGCATGGCTGAAAAAGAAAGGAAAACTGGGAGGACAACATAAAGTTCCACGTCTTTCGAATGACCGTGAAATAATTGATGAAATTCTCGCTATGATTCGATAATGAAGCAACACAAAAAAAACTAAATTTGCATCAAAACTTAAACCATGCATATTGCAATAGCAGGAAATATCGGCTCCGGAAAAACGACACTTACCCGTTTGTTATCAAAACACTTCGGATGGACACCTCATTTTGAGGATGTTGAAAACAACCCATATTTGCATAGCTTCTACGACGACATGCAGCGATGGTCGTTTAACCTGCAGGTATATTTTCTTAACAGCAGGTTCCGGCAAGTGATTGATATCAGAAACAGTGGAAAAACTGTTGTTCAGGACCGCACAATTTATGAAGATGCACATATTTTCGCTCCCAACTTGCATTCAATGAATTTGATGTCATCACGTGATTTTGAAAATTACAGTTCCCTTTTTGAACTGATGAGCAAATTTATTCAACCTCCGGATTTGTTGATCTATCTCCGGTCAACAGTTCCAACATTAGTCAGTCAGATTCAAAAACGCGGCCGCGATTATGAAGCTTCTATCCGGCTTGACTACCTGAAGCATCTCAACGAAAGGTACGAAGCCTGGATTTCGAAATATGACATTGGCAAGCTGCTCATTGTTGAAGTCGACGATATTGATCTGGAAAAACCGGCAGATCTGAGTTTTGTGATCGAAAAAGTGAATGCCGAACTGCATGGTTTGTTTTAAATCGTTCTATTTTAGTTTATTATGAGAATTCTTGGTGTAATACCAGCACGTTATGCGTCTGTGCGCTTTCCCGGAAAACCACTTGTTGTGATACAGGGGAAGACGATGATAAGGCGTGTTTACGAGCAGGTATTGCAAGCAAAAATGATCAGCGAAGTAGTGGTAGCGACGGATGATGAACGAATTTTAAACGAAGTGAACTCCTTTGGAGGCAGAGTAGTTTTAACCAACCCAAATCATCCAAGCGGAACCGACCGTTGTCTGGAAGCCCTTAATATTTATGGTGAATCTTTTGATGCTGTTATAAACATTCAGGGTGACGAACCTTTTATCGATCCCGGACAGATAGATCAGGTTGCAGATTTACTCAATAAACCACACGTTCAAATTGCAACACTCGCAAAAAAAATTACATCCAATGATGAGCTTTTTAATGCAAATGTTGTTAAAGTAATTTTTGACAGCAGAGGCCATGCTATTTATTTTAGCAGAAACTCTCTGCCATTTTTAAGAGGAGTAGATCAATCTGACTGGTTGCAAAATTTTGAATTTTATAAACACATCGGATTATATGGTTATCAAGTAGATACACTTCGCAAGATTACCATAATTCCCCAATCTAGACTTGAAAAAGCTGAGTCTTTGGAGCAGTTGCGCTGGGTCGAAAACGGGTATTCAATTGCCGTTGGAATCACTGAAAAAGAAGGTTTTGGCATCGATACGCCGGAAGATCTAAAAAAAATTGCGAACCTTTTTTGAATTTGGCCGTAAAATTTGTACCTTAGCATGCTAAATCGCAGGAAAAAATTACAGTAAAAATGAAAATCGCAGGATACGTAGGTGATTTGCTTTATGAATACGAGTGTGTCGTAATCCCCGGATTAGGTGGATTTCTCACACGCGATCATGCTGCATCGGTGCATCCTTTGAAGCATTATTTCAAACCTCCGTGCAGAGAAATTGTTTTCAACCCACTGTTGCGCACCAATGACGGCCTTCTGTTAAACCACATCGCACGTTCCGAAAAGCTTTCCTATCAAGATGCAAAAGGAAGACTGGACCGGTTTGTTCTCAAATGCATTTCGGTTATGGAAGAAGGCAAGAGAATAAATTTCAGAAATATAGGTTCTATCTATTACAACAAAGATCAACAATTAGTATTTGAACCTGACGAAACTCAAAATTACCTCTCCGAATCTTTTGGTCTTAGTGGATTTGTTTCTCCACCAATTAAAAGAGAAGAGTTTCAGCAAAAAGTTGAAAAAGTTTTCAGCAAACCGCCAATAAATAAAGCAGCGCCTTTAAAAACTCCTTATCCTGAAACTGATCCCAATCCGATAGTAAACAAATATCGACTTATTGCTTCGCGCCGCCCCAGCAAGCTGAAAAGACAATTACTGATTATTGGTACCGCAGCCGTTGTGATGTTTGCTGCCTGGGCAATTATGAACAAACATACCGTTCAATATTACTATCAAAATTACTCAGGTTATGCATCATTAGTGCCATTGTTTTATGCAAGCCCAAATGAATTTATGATCCGTCATATGGATAAGATTCCAATAGAAAAGCTGATCATAGATCAAAAACTTCCTGAAAAAGGATGGGTATCAAATCTGTTGCGACCCGCATCAAATGATCTTGTGCCTGCAGAGCCTTATCAGGCATCTATCGAAGAAACAACCAATGAAGCTGGCACTTACGAACAAGAAAATTTACCAGCTGCAGATACAGCAGATATTTTAGATGATTTTGAAATACAAATTTCAGATACTGTTGACGAAGAGAATACTGTTG
Organism: Bacteroidales bacterium; assembly: GCA_030683155.1. Taxonomy (GTDB): domain Bacteria; phylum Bacteroidota; class Bacteroidia; order Bacteroidales; family F082; genus JALNZU01. The sequence continues at coordinate 95,151 of JAUXMV010000024.1, read as the reverse complement.
GAAACACTATAGTTTCAGAAATCATTTCCTCTCCAATTGCTGCCAGCGCACCTATAGAGAAGTCGAAAGTAAAAAAATTCTATATTATTGCAGGAGCTTTCAAAGAAAAGCAAAATGCTGAGAAGCTTATCAGAGATCTCCGATCCAAAAATTTTGAATCTGATTATGCCGGCCAAACGTCGGGAGGCTTATGGCGTGTATGTTTCGAAAGCCTTGAAAATGAGCAGCAAGCGATGCTTCGACTTCAGGCAATAAAAAAAAATGAAAACGAAAGCGCCTGGCTTCTAGTGATTTAGATATAATTAACTCTTTATTCGTGGGATCAAAAAATAAACTAAAACGTTTTGCTGAAAACGAAACATTTGACAATCTTTTTCAACTCAGTTACGAGCAACTCTATCAGGAAGATTTCCATTTAAAAGGAAAATGGAACAAAGAGTTTTTCAAAAATGAAAATCCAATAGTTTTAGAATTAGGCTGCGGCAAAGGAGAATATACAATAGGTCTTGCTCAGCATAAACCAGACTACAATTTTATTGGCGTTGATATCAAAGGAGCACGTTTGTGGCGTGGCTTAAAAACGGCTCATGAACAGAACATGAAAAATGTTGCTTTCCTCAGAACACGTATTGAGTTGATAAACAATTATTTTTCAGAAAATGAAGTTTCAGAAATCTGGATTACTTTCCCTGATCCACAACCAAGAAATTCACGCGAAAAAAAAAGGTTGACTTCGCCTAGGTTTCTTGAGCAATATCGAAACTTTTTGAAAAAAGACGGAGTCATTCATTTAAAAACAGACAGTGACCTGCTTTATCAGTATACAATGGAATCACTTGAAGCCCATTCAAACCCGATTGCATATCACACCGAGGATTTATATGCTGTTGCAGAAGAAATGGAAGTGAAAAAAATCCGGACTTTTTATGAGCAGATATGGCTGGCGCAAGGTCTCAAGATTAAGTATATTCGTTTTGGATTGAAAAATGAGTGATAAGGATGGTTTTTTTCAGTCTGTTTATCAGGTTGTTCAGCAAATACCCTTCGGCCGTGTAACTTCTTATGGTGCTATTGCAGCTTTTCTTGGAACAAAAGGATCGGCACGCATGGTTGGTTGGGCAATGAATAGTAGTCATCACAGCAAAATTTCTGTTCCAGCTCATCGTGTTGTAAATCGAAATGGAATGTTGACAGGAAAAGCGCATTTCGGTGGCTCCGACATTATGCAAAAACTGCTTGAAAACGAAGGTTTTGTTGTGGAAAATGATCAGATTATAAACTTTCAGGAAAAATTTTGGGATCCTTCCGAAGAGCTCAAATTATAAAAATTCACTGCATTTTAATCAAGTAGAACTTCTTACAACCAATTTTGTTTTGATCACTTTGCGAATTGGTTTGAATAGTTCAGCCGGTGTTTGTTCTTTCAGACGTTTGAGCAACATCAGGCAAGCTTCACGGCCCAGTTCAAAACCAAACTGATCGACGGTTGTTAATTCAGGGTCACTTAGACCGGCGGATTTACTGTTCTCAAATCCAACAACTTTCAAATCCTCAGGCACTCTTTTTCCCAATTCTTTTGCTGCTTTTATGATTGCAATAGCCGACATATCATTAACGGCAAAAAAACCATCTGGTGGATTTGGCTTGCGCAATATGTCATGTGCAGCTTTTTTTGCTGTTTCATAGGTATCAGCAAGGAATACCAACTCATGATCGAAATGGATGTTGTGCTTCAGCAATGCATCGTGATAGCCTGACAAACGACTTTTTCCAATTTGAAGATTCTGCGGGGCTGCAAAATGAGCAATTCTTCTACAACCTTTTTCGATTAAATGATTTACTGCAATGAATGCGCCCTGATAATCATCAGCGACAACCTGGTCAGCTGGTAAGCTATCAACAACGCGATCAAAAAACACAACCGGAATTTCATTCTCTATCAATTTTTGAAAATGAGAAAAATCATTGGTCTCTTTTGAAAAAGATACCAAAACACCGTCTACACGATTGGTTAGCACCGCCTGAGTGTTTATTACTTCGCGCTTGTAGGATTCATTTGATTGAAAAACCATCACACTGTAATCATTTTTGTATGCGATTTCTTCGATACCATTTATAATGGCAGAAAAAAAGTAATGCTCAATTTCAGGAATAATTAGTCCAATTGTTCTGGTTGAGTTGTTTCGCAAGTTAAGTGCGATACGATTTGGGCGATAACCTAGCAAGGCTGCAAGCTCTTTTACAGCAGCGCGGGTTTTTGGACTAATATCAGGGTGATCTTTTAAAGCCCTTGATACTGTGGAAGTTGAGAGCCCAAGTTTAACGGCAATATCCTTAATTGTAATCTGTCGCTTCATTATTTTTGGAAAGTTTGCGTATAACTAATTATTTAGCCAAACAAGGGTTAAAGATACAAAAATTGTAGCTTGCTTAACATGTGTCAAAATTAAAAAATAAATTTCAATCGATTGCATTGATTTCAAAAACAATAATGTTCTTTTTTTTGTTTTTTGCGATAAAGAATCATTAATTTTGTATAAACCTAAAATATGAATTATTGTTAATTTTTTAACATTTATCTAACCGCATTTTTAAAAATCACTAACGCTAAATGAACAGAGTATGAACAGTTATTTTAAAAAGTTACTGCCATTAGTGCTTGGAGTATTTATTTACTCCTTATCTTATGGTCAGACTGGCACACTAAAAGGAATTGTCAAAGACAGGTCCACCGGTGAAACAATGCCAGGAGCCAACGTTATTATCAAAGGTACGCTTATCGGAACCTCAACCGATTTTGACGGATTATACACCCTTGAGAACGTGCCGGCAGGCGCAGTCACTGTTGAGGCAAGTTTTGTCGGATTTCTTCCAATGACAAAAGCAGTTAATGTTGCTGCTAACCAAACCGTCACATTGAATTTCGAGCTTGATGTTGATGCTGTTGTGCTTGAAGAAACAGTCGTAATCGGTTATGGTGTTCAAAAGAAAAGTGACCGTACAGGAGCTGTTGCAAGTATCAATGCTTCAGAAATGAATGCAGGCGTGCTTACCGATCCTATTCAGGGTATTCAGGGAAAAATTGCCGGGGTCATGGTTTCGAAAAAGGGTGGCGACCCAAATGCTGGTTTTGACATCAAAATCAGGGGAGCCTCTTCATTGACAACAAGCACCTCTCCACTTTTCGTTGTGGATGGAGTGCCGGGAGTTGATGCAACTACCATCGCTCCTGAAGATATTGAATCCTGGAACGTTTTAAAGGACGCTTCTGCTGCTGCCATTTATGGTTCGCGCGGTGCAAATGGTGTTATAATTATCACAACCAAAAGAGGTACAACATCTGGAAGCAGAGATGCTTCTGTTGATTTTAACACCTATCTTTCAACTGATTTTGTCGCAAACAGACTTGATCTGTTAAGTGCTGACCAGGTAAGAAAATACGTTGCTGACAACAATTTCAATTTTCAGGATGGCGGCAGCAATGTTGACTGGCAGGATCAGATTTACAGGCCAGGTGTTTCTCAAAACTACAATCTTTCTGTTGCCGGAGGTGATAAGAAATCGTCCTACAGAGCTTCCCTTTCGCATCAGGATTTTAGTGGTGTGATTAAAGGGACACAAAAAAAACGTACAATCGGCCGTATCAACCTTGATCAGACTGCTTTTGACGACAAATTAGTCATTTCAGCCGGCTTGTCTGGAACATTTGAAAACAACGATTATATCAGCTATTCTGGTAACGGGCCAAACGATATTCTTTATCAGGCATTTCAACGAAATCCTACCGATCCGGTTTATAATGACAAAAACGAGTACTACGAAACCCAGAGACAGTTCAATTACTGGAATCCGCTTGCACTTATAAACGATATTCAGAATGTTAGAGATGCAAAACGTTTCTTCGGTTTCTTCAAAGCAGATTTAGATATTTACAAAGGAATTATTGCCGGTATCAATCTTGGCTATACAAGAGATGACTATGAGAGTTTCTACTTTGAGCCATCCACCATTCGTTTGGGAACTTCCGAAGGTTATGGTCGAAGGAGCTATGGCAATTTTGAGTCAAGAGTGCTTGAGTCCACATTAAGATACACCAAAGACATTGGCAAAGGCAATTTAAACCTTGTTGGAGGTTACTCTTTTCAGGAAGATTTCAGTACAGGTTTTTCAGCACAGGGAAGAAAACCTTTCATCAATTTCACACAGTCGAATGACCTATCCATGCTTCAAACAGTGAATGCCGGTGACATTAGTTCATTCAAAGGCTCTAACCGTTTGATCTCGTTTTTCGGTCGTGGTATCTATAACTTTGATTCAAAATACTTCCTCACTGCAACCATTCGCCGTGATGGTTCATCTAAGTTTGGTGCAAATAACAAATGGGGATGGTTTCCATCAGCTTCAGCAATGTGGAATATTACAGGAGAGGACTTTATGTCTGAACTCGATATGATTAACAATCTGCGTTTCCGCGTTGGATATGGCATAACCGGTAATCAGGAGTTTGATAATTACAGGGCTATAACCTATTATCAATCCTCAGGACCTACGATTAATTTTGAAACTGGTGAAGAGTCAATTTTGTTCCAATTTGCACACAATGCAAATCCTGACCTCAAATGGGAGGAAAATTCTGAATTAAATTTCGGGCTCGACTGGGGCATTTTCGATGACAAGGTTTCAGGGTCAATCGATTATTACATAAAGAATACTTATGACCTTTTAGGACCTTACAGCGTGCCTGTTCCTCCAAATCCGGTTCCAAGAATTTGGGCCAATGTTGGACAATTCAAGGTTACAGGATTGGAAATTTCTGTACAATACTATCCTGTTCGCAAGCGGAATTTCGACTGGAAAACTTCTTTAGTATTTACTACCTACAAACAGGAGGTTGTCAATTTATCAAACGAAAAACATCTATGGTCAGAACTTCGTGAAGGTTATTTGTCAGGCCGCGGATTGGTTGGCGATTTGAACTGGACACAGATTGTAGAGCCAGGAAAAGCACTAGGAACATGGTATATGCCAGAATATGCCGGACTTTCAAGCGATGGAAAATTCCTTTTCCACACTGCTGCCGGCGGTGTAACCAGAAATCTTGCTGATGCCGAACGCAGGGTTGTTGGAAGTGCTCAGCCAGATTTTGAACTTGGTTGGTCAAACTATCTAACTTTTTACAAAAACTTTGATTTCAGCTTTAATGTACGCGCTGTTTATGGTTATGAAATCTTTAATACCACTCGTTTGATTTTTGGAAATCCTGTTTGGCTGCCTGAAATCAACGTTTTACAATCAGCACTGGATGAAGCTGCAAGAGGCCTGAATGACAATCCAAAGCTTAGCAGTTACTATCTTGAAGATGGATCTTTCATTCGTCTTGACAACCTTACTATAGGATACAATATCAAGAACGTTGGACCAGTCAGAAACATCAGAATTTATTTTGCTTCAAATAATCTACTCACTATCACTAATTACAGTGGCATTGATCCTGAGATTTCTTTCTCCGGCCTGTCATTTGGTCTTGATCAGTACAACGTGTATCCTAAGACACGTACTTTCACTTTTGGAGTCAATGTAAACTTATAACAGCGAATAGTCATGAAAAAAATATTAACCGTTTTATTAATTTTAGTTGCTGTTCAGTTTGGATGTACCAAACTTGATACAGTTTTATACGACAGGGTTCCTCCTACTGATTACGTTGCAGACCCTGTTTTGTTGATGAGTCCTATTTATGCACCAATGCGTGATTTTCTCGACTGGAGCGGTTGGTGGTTTGCCAACGAATTGACAGGCGATGGATCTGTTGGGCCTACACGTGGTCAAGACTGGGATGACGGTGGAAAATGGCGTGCCTTGCATCAGCATACCTGGGACAACAATACTGAGGCTGTAAACAGTATGTGGAGTCGTTATTATAATGGCGTGATTGAGGCGAATAAATTCATTGAAGCTCAATCTGCTCTTGGCGATGCACTTCCGGTTAAAATAGCGATTGCAAAAGCAAAAGTATTAAGGGCGTATTACTACTACCTATTAATCGATAACTACAAAGATGTCCCTTATGAAACCAGATATGAATTTGCAGATGAAACACCAAGTCGTAACTTCAGACAAGATATTTTTGCTAAGATTACAAAAGATATCGCAGATGAAGCACCGATAATTCCTGCAAGTACCACTAAAACTGGCGTTACCAAAGGCTTTGCTTACTCAGTTTTAGCACGCTTATATCTGAATGCCGAGGTTTACACAGGAACACCACAATGGGCTAAAGCTGAGCAATATGCAGACAGCGTTATACTCATTGGACAGTATTCTCTGGAGTCTGACCCATTGAAACCCTTTGTTACAGACAACTCCAATTCCCCGGAAAACATTTTTGTTATACCTTATGATGAAGATAAATATCAAGGTTTTAACTTACACATGCGTACACTGCACTACAACAGCAATTTGACTTTTGACATGACTGCCGGTCCATGGAATGGATTCGCTGCAGTGTATGACCATTACAACTCTTATCAGGATGGTGATGCCAGAAAAGCCGGCTATTTCCTTGTAGGACAACAATATACAGCAAGTGGTGCTCCTATAACCGATCAAGGTGCTGGTGGTGAACCATTGATTTTCAATCCATTTATCCCTGCCATCAATATGGATGCCAGCTATACTGCTGTTCAAATCCGTATGTCTGGAGCCCGTGTTTCAAAATTTGAAATCAAAAAAGGAGCCAAGGATAATCTGAGCAATGATTTTCCGTTATTCAGATATGCAGATGTACTTATGATGAAAGCTGAGTCAATGATCCGTCAGGGAAAAAATGGAGACCAATATATCAATCCTATTCGTGTAAGAGCAGGTGTTGCTCCTTTCAACAATGCAACTTTGGACGATGTTCTTGCTGAGCGTGGTCGTGAATTTTTCTGGGAAGCGCATCGTCGCAGCGACCTTATCCGTTTTGGAAAATTCAATCAGGCATGGTGGGAAAAAGGAGTTTCGTCACCTGACAGAAACACTTTCCCTATTCCACAGTGGGCTATTGACTCAAACCCAAAACTTGCTCAGCCACCAGTGCCAATTCAATAACTATCATTTTAAAATAATTTTTTAACCTTTATTCACTAATCTTAAATTAAATGCTATGAAAAAAAACAGTTTAACAAAATTACTCCAGCTTATGAGCTTTATTTTGCTCGTCAGCGTTGTGATGGTTTCTTGTAAAAAAGATGATGATCCAAAACCAGATCCGGAACCAATCGTTGAAGATGGTATCTATCTAAAAGGTGCAGGTACTGCCCTCACAACCTATGATATCAAAGGTCTTCTCAAACCAACTAAGAATGAAGTAAATCAATCGGACCGTGCTAGTCTTCTTGACATTTACGTTGCAATTAAAGGTGGTGCCGATGGTTTCAACATTGTTAAAGTTGCTGGAGCAACCAAAACAACTTATGGACCAGGTGCTGGTTTTGGCGTTGTTGGTGAAGCTGACCGTATCGGAGATGAACCAAAACATGATTTCTGGCGTGGTGCTTATGCCGTAACTGAAACCAAGTTCACTGTTCCAGCTGATGGTTTATATCATGTTGCACTGGACACTGAACTTAACAAAATTGTCATTGTTCCGGTTCACACTTGGGGCTTGATTGGCGCTGCTACTCCAGGAGGCTGGGGTGGAAGTACACCAATGGCACCTCAAGCTTTCGACCTAAACACCATGACTTTTGAGGCAACAAATGTTACCATGACAAAAGCAGACTTCAAATTCCGCTATTCTGACGGCTGGAAAGTTGTAATCGATCCTGATTTAGACCTTGGTGGCGGCGTTGTTGGCGTTCGTGTAAATACTAACTTTGGTGGTGCTGTTAACGCTCTTGTTCCAGGTGGCGCAAATATTGCCAACGAAACAAGTGGTAAATATACAGCCAAAATGGTTTGGAAATTAGGTGAAGGCTATACTGCAACAATGACTAAAACAGGTGATCTTGATCTGTTTAATTACACAAACACTCAACTCGGTTTGATTGGTAATGGACTTATTGTTGATGGTGCACAACACAACTGGGATGTAACTGTCATGGTTCAAGCCCCTGTTGTTGAAAACGAAACCAATTATACATGGACATATAGTGGTGTTGAAGTTACCACTGAAGGTTCCTTCAAGATCAGAGAAGGTCAATCATGGGATGGAAAATCATTCGGTTATCCTCAAGTTGTTATGGCAGGACTTGCTGCTGACAAATTCACAACAAACAATGATGGAAACTTCGTTCCAACAGAAAATGGAACTTATGACATTGTGTTTAAAATTGATGCAGTAACTGAAATTTATACTTTCACTGTTAATCCAGCTGGAGCAGCTCCTGAAATGTATATATTAGGTGATGGCAGCCTTGCAGGTTGGGATAACAATGCAGCTCTTCCAATGGCCGGTACAGATGGAATTTACTCTATTACTACTACACTTAATGGTGCTGGTAAATATATTAAATTCATCACTACATTAGGTCAATGGGAACCTATGTACGGCACTAATGCCAGTGGTACAAGTTCAGGTGGTCCTTTAGTTTATCGTGCTGTTGGTGATCCAGATCCAGCTAGTATTCCAACTCCTGATGTTGCTGGTCTTTATGTTGTTACAATAAATACCAACGACATGACCTATAGCATTGCAGCACCACTTTATATGTTAGGTGATGGTTGCGCAGCTGGTTGGGACAACACTGCTGCTTTACCAATGTTCACATCTGGTAATGGTGTTTATTTCCTGAAAACAACCCTTGCAGCTGCTGCAAATATTAAGTTTATCACAAACTTAGGTCAGTGGGAACCAATGTATGGAACGAATGCTACTGGTACAAGTGTAGCTGGTCCATTGGTTTATCGCCCAGTCGGCGCCCCAGACCCAGCAAACATTCCAACACCTGCAACAGGTGGAATGTATGTAGTTACAGCTGATATTACAAATCTTACTTATACTATCGCTCCTGCGAAATAAAGAATAACCATTAAGGTAATTTCAAGCGGGCTGTCTGAATTTAATCAGGCAGCCCGCTTTTTATATAAAAGCTACATGCTTAGCAAAACCCGTTCTATAAGGTCAGTGATTTTTTCCATGCGGATAAAAGGACCTTTTCATAAATGAGAAGATGAATAGCAAGGTGAGATGGTTATTCTGAATAATGAAGCCAAATTCAACCATACTAAAGCACCCTTGGATCTGTTTTTTGTGGTTACATGCCTTCTACAATGAGACCCTGTTCCTTGATAATACCAAAAGGTATTCAAAACTACTTACAACAAAAAAGCCCGTCAAAAATGACAGGCCTTTTTGTATTGCTATTAAAATCTTTAAAGCTTATATGACAAGCCTATTCGAAAACCAGTCAAAGCATTGCCACCTCCGAGTTCCACATTAACCCCCCAATCGCTCCAATAGTAGCGACCACCAACCTGGATGTCAAGACCTAAAGGAGAATTTTTTGAATTAGGATAATTTTTATCATAATTCCAATGAACGAAACCAAGACTTAGGCCGGCATAAAGATCCCATTCAGAATCAAGCTCCAACAAACGGTTAAAATGGTAGTTACCAACACCGGCAACACCAATAACCAAAAGACCTGATGATCCATAGTCGATATTTCCGTAGGAGCGTGCTGAAATGACAAAACCAGCAGTTATATCCGGATGTACACCAAAATCCATCCCAAAATAAAGCGGCATACCATAGTTTGAAAGACCAGTTCCAAAATTGATTTGCTTGCCACCTTCATCAACAGGGCTTTGCGAAAAGCCATTAAATATCAGCAGCGTAAAAATCGTAAAGAAGAAATATTTTTTCATAAACATTCAATTTGATTAAAGTATAAACCAATCAAAAAGTAAAATATTGTTCATCAAATTACAATGTGAAAGCTATTTAGCGTAGCTCACAGCACGGGTTTCACGGATAACAGTTATTTTTATCTGTCCTGGATAAGTCATTTCAGTTTGAATTTTTTTGGAAAGATCAAAGGCGAGCTTATCTGCATCGGCGTCTGAAATTCTGTCGGCACCTACAATTACACGCAATTCTCTTCCTGCTTGAATGGCATAGGTTTTTACAACACCATCATAAGAAAGTGCCATTTCTTCAAGTTTTTTCAACCGCTGAATATAGGCTTCAACAACTTCACGACGTGCACCCGGGCGCGCGCCAGAAATGGCATCGCAAACCTGCACAATAGGTGAAATCAATGTTTCCATTTCTATTTCATCATGGTGGGCTCCAATGGCATTACAGACATCAGGTTTTTCTTTGTACTTCTCAGCTATCTTCATTCCAAGAATCGCATGCGGGAGCTCCGCCTCATTGTTTTCAGCAATTTTACCGATGTCATGAAGCAAACCGGCCCTCTTGGCAGTTTTAACATTCAATCCTAACTCAGCAGCCATTGTTGCACTGAGCTTAGCCACTTCGATGGAGTGCTGCAAAAGGTTCTGTCCATAAGATGAACGGTATTTCATTCGTCCTATCATTTTAATCAGCTCACCATGAAGGTTATGAATACCAAGATCGATAACAGTTCTTTTGCCGGTCTCGAGAATCTCCTGCTCAATTTGCTTTTCTGTTTTCTGAACGACCTCTTCAATACGGGCGGGGTGAATACGTCCATCCGTAATAAGTTTATGAAGAGACAAGCGTGCGATTTCGCGTCGAACAGGATCGAATCCAGAAAGCAGAATTGCATCCGGACTGTCATCAATAATAATTTCAACACCCGTTAATGCTTCTAAAGCCCTGATATTACGTCCTTCACGACCGATTATACGGCCTTTGATTTCGTCATTTTCAATATTGAAAACTGTTACTGTGTTTTCAATAGCATGTTCTGCAGCAGTACGTTGAATCGTTTCAATGACAATTTTTTTGGCATCGGCTGCAGCAGTAAGTTTGGCATCTTCGGTAATTTCACGCACATAAACCATAGCCTCAGACTTGGCTTCTTCCATGATGTTTTCGATAAGTTGTGCTTTAGCATCAAAGGCAGACAAGCCAGAGATCAATTCGAGCTGACGCAGATGTTGCTCTTGTACTTTACTTAAGTCTTCTTTCAGTTTATCAACTTCTTCCTGCTTTTTCGTGAGGGATTCAAGTTGTTGGTTTAGCTGCTGGGTTTGTTGTTGCAGCTCGCGCTGTTTTCTGTTAAAGTCCTCAAACTTTTGATTTACAACCTGCTCTCTTTGCTGAGCTCTGTTTTCAAGTTTTTGTAATTCGCGGGTTTTATCTCCGGTAAGCTTATCATGTTCTGCTTTCAATTGCAGAAATTTTTCTTTTGCTTGCAGGATTTTCTCCTTTTTTAAAACTTCTGCTTTTTCTTTTGCTTCTTCAAGCAGTACCAGGCTCTTTTTGAGCACTGCTTTGCGCAAAGCTGTCGTGGTTAGTAGAACCCCAACGCCACCACCTGCGATAAACAGGATGATGTAAATAATCATTTCTTCCATATAGTCTATTCGTTATTAAGTTATTAATGGAAGAAGGATAAAAAAAGTACCCGCCTGTGTTCAAGGAGTAAGTAAACCCCTTTACGACACGTTTTAGGTGCCTAGCCAGGCAAACTTCCAATGGATTGCAAAAGCAAACTTCCCCGAAAAGGGAATAAGGCCTGTTTTTCTGACAAAGAGCAAACCCGGTACAATTGTAATGTTGAGTTTACAATAATGTTGAATCCGGCGGGTACTATCTTTTCAATGAACTTTTAGCGCAGTAAAGTGCTCTATGGTTTAAAATGAGTACTTAGCAATTGATCAATGCCATTCAACTTTTCTGTTAGATGGTTATCTCTGAATGCTACTTCCGACTCAAAAAGCAAGGATGAAGTTGCATATTGTAAAGCGACCATAGCCAGTAAATCTTGCCGGTCTTTGTAAGCATAATTTTTCGCGTAGGCTTTGATCCTGTCATTAATAATCAAAACTGCCTTACGCAGCCTTTCTTCCTCATCGCGGCTGATGGTAAGCCGGTAAGGTCGGTCGGCGATGCTTATATTAATTGATATCTCATCCATTCTTTAGTTCAAACTATTCTCTGTCTACTCACTTATTTATTAAAGCAATACATTGTTCTATTTCCTGCATTAAAGCTTGAATACGCTTTCTTCCTTCTTCTATTTCTTTTTCGCTGCTGAACGCGTCAGCCATTATTTTATGTTCAATTTTCTCAGTTAATTCTTTATTTTGAAAAATTAATTCCTTTTCATGTAGTCTTAAATTTAAGACCTCATTCTGGAGATCAGCTACTGTTTTCTTCAAGCTTAAATTCTCATCAATCAGTTTTCTGATTTTGTATTCAATACCAGAAAGAATTATGCTCGTATCAGCCATCACAAATGAATCCAGTTGTTGATCAAAGTACAAAAGTAGGCAATCTGTAGTGTTTGCGCAAGTTGTTTCAAAATGTTTTTGTACATGTGCTAATACTCATTAATGAACTGTCAGCAAATCAATTAGATAACATACTTGAACATATGTGTCAATTCATTTCTGTAAAAAATCAATTTTACTTTCCTTTTAATTAAAAAAAACAGCTTGCATATGCAAAGGCTTGTTAATTTTATCTTTTCAAAACACATCAGCTTACCTTCATTGAATTTCTTTCATTGCAGTGTGAAAATGTATTTTGCGAATAGGTTTTAAAAATAGGTTCAAATTTCAGTTCAATGAAAGAAATATTTTTGATTTACCTCTGGGAAAATAAATTACTGCGTGCTCCACTAATTACAGAAGATGGAAGTTTGGTTGAGATCATCCATCCAGGCTTTCGAAACGATGATTCAGGCCCCGACTTTCTGAATGCCCGCATCATGCTTGACAACACAGTGTGGGCAGGAAATGTGGAGATCCATATTAGCGCTTCCGACTGGTATAATCACAGGCATCATGCTGATAAAAGTTACGACAATGTGATACTGCATGTGGTTTATAATGCTGATAAAACAACTTTTACAACGCTTCGCGAGGAAATTCCTGTTCTTTCGGTTAAAAACTGTTTTGACGAAACGATTTTGCTTCGCTACCGATCATTTATCGATAGCCAGCGCTGGATTCCGTGTGAGAATTTCGCTGGAGAGATTCAACGTTTCACATGGCTCTCCTGGCTTGACAGAATGATTGTTGAAAGGCTTCAGATGAAAGTAGAAGATGTTTTTGAAGTGCTTTCGCAAACAGGAAATGACTGGGAGGTAACGTTTTACCAACGGTTACTGTCAAACTTCGGACTCAAAGTAAATGATTTACCTTTTGGGCAACTTGCCAGAAATCTGCCCTTTCAAATACTGTTGCGTCACAGTGATCAATTGTTTCAGCTAGAAGCAATTCTGTTTGGAACGGCCGGATTGCTTGAAAGTGAATTTACAGATTCCTATCCTCAAAGCTTAAAAAGAGAATTTGAATTTCTGCGCACAAAATACAATCTCACAACTATGAAGGCTGAGCAATGGCGATTTATGAGAATGAGACCGGCCAATTTTCCAACATTGCGACTTTCGCAGTTTGCAGCTTTGATTCATAAAAACGGACGACTTTTTTCCAAAATAATCCATGCAGAAAACCCGGAGCAAATTAAAGAATACTTCGTTGTAAATGCTTCATCATACTGGGACAACCATTTTCGTTTTGACACCCCTTCCATTGGACATCAAAAAAATCTGGGGCAGAATGCAATTTCTCTTTTGATCATAAATACAGTTGTGCAGATGCTTTTCACCTATGGATTGCTGCATGAAGACGAATCGGTCAAAGACAAAGCGCTTGTGTTGCTTGAAAACATGGATGCTGAAAACAATGAAATAATCAGAAAATTTGACAGGATTGGAGTGCAAGCTTCAAATGCCCTTCAATCGCAATCTTTACTGCATCTGAAAAAATATTATTGCAGTCCAAAACGCTGTCTTGAATGCAGAATAGGTCATATTATTTTCAAGTCAAGCAATCAAAAAGAATAAATTTAAATTTTATGTCGCTCACATCTAGATATTTAATACAAATCTGACACATGACACAAATTCTTTTATTTGTGATTACTAAACATTTTTTTAAAATTTGTGCTGGAAACACCCTCATTCAGACACATTAAACACCTGAAAAGCTTGCAGGAATATCCCATTTACTCTTAAGTAATAACAACAGAAACAAAAAAAATGAATGAAATTCTACAGTTAATTGACCAGGGAATTCAATGGTACAACAATTATGTTGGAGGATATCTAATTCTTATCCTGCTGATTCCGACAGGAATTTGGTTTATGTACCGGTTAAACTTTCTTAACATTACCAAAATAGGGCATGCGCTAAGGGTCGTTTCAGGAAGGTATGATGTAAAAGGTGCCGAAGGTGATGTCAATCATTTCAAAGCCTTAACAACTGCTCTTTCAGCAACAGTGGGAACAGGAAACATTGTTGGCGTAGCCCTGGCGATTTATCTTGGCGGTCCGGGAGCGATTTTCTGGATGTGGATCACAGGCTTTCTTGGCATGATGCTCAAATATTCGGAAGTGACCCTGGCACAGAAATACCGGAAATTTAACAGCGATGGCACTGTTTCCGGCGGACCGATGTACTATATGGAATTCGGATTAAAAGAAAAGCTTGGGAAATGGGCAAAAATATTGGCTTTGGTTTTTGCCTCTGCAACCATCTTATGCTCCTTAGGAACCGGCAATATGGCACAGTCAAACTCGATGGCCGATGCAATGCTTACAAACTACAGCATTCCAAACTGGGTTTCAGGTTTGTTTATTACTTCGCTGGTATTGCTTGTAATTATCGGAGGCCTTAAGCGAATAGCTGATGTAACATCCAGACTGGTTCCTTTTATGGCCATAGTGTATGTGATGGCTGCAATGACAGTGTTAATTGCTGAATATGATCAGATTCCACGGGCCTTTGCCTTAATCTTTACCGAAGCTTTTACAGGCACGGCAGCTACAGGAGGCTTTGTTGGTTCAACCTTTATTATGACCTTGATATGGGGTGTCAGACGTGGATTATTCAGCAACGAAGCAGGACAGGGCTCAGCGCCGATTGCACATGCAGCTGCCAAAACAAAATATCCGGCACGCGAAGGCATTGTTGCTTTACTGGAACCAATGATTGACACAATCATTATTTGTACCATGACAGCCCTGATGATTATTGTAACCGATTCGTGGCAAACAGGCAGCAAAGGTGTTGGAATGACCGTAGATGCAATGAATACAGGTCTTCACGTATTTGGCATTGACGGTATGGGTGGTCACATTATATCGTTTGGTTTATTGCTTTTTGCGTTTTCAACAATCATAAGCTGGTCCTATTATGGTTCACGTGCAACAATCTACCTGATTGGAGAAAAAGCAGTTAAGCCATTTCTCTACCTTTATGGATTGTTCGTATTTTTTGGTGCCGTTTGGGGTTTAGACATTGTTTGGCATTTTGTTGATATGGTTATCACATTTATGACAATTCCTAACCTGATTGCCATGCTGCTTCTTTCGGGTGTGGTAGTACGTGAAACAAAGAGTTATTTTGAAGCCATGAAAGAGCAGGGAAAAAATTAGCCTTCAAAAAATTAATCTTAGAAGCAACAAAAATCTGATTTTGAAAAAACTGATACTTTTTCTATTTGTTTGCATGCATGCTTTCCAAGTGGGAGCAACTCAATATAATAATTCTGACAGTCTTTCTCCGCAACATGAGCATAGATCAATCAGTATAAAAATAAACGAGGCTTTTACGCCTTTTGTTGACGGGTTGTCAAAAGTGTTGTTTCTTGATCCCTTTCATGAACTTGGTATTTACGACCAAAAAATCTACGATAATAATGGAGAAATTGTAACCGATGATAAAGGAGAACCTGTAAGAGCCCCGCTCAAACTAATCGTTATATGGTTGATGGCAGGGGGCTTGTTTTTTACTGTTTTCCTTCGTTTTATTAATTTCCGTGCATTTGGTCACGCCATTCAACTCATAAAAGGCCGATATGATAAACCTGAATCCAAAGGTGAGGTTTCCCATTTTCAGGCATTGACAACGGCACTTTCAGCAACTGTGGGGCTTGGCAATATTGCAGGCGTTGCTATTGCAATATCGATTGGTGGGCCGGGCGCAACAATCTGGATGATTGCAGCTGGCCTGCTTGGAATGTCGCTTAAATTTGCAGAATGCACCTTAGGCTTGAAATACAGGCGTATCGATGCTTCAGGCAGAGTTTCAGGAGGTGCAATGTATTACCTGAAATATGGCCTTGCAGCAAAAGGATTTCCTCGCCTTGGAATTGTTTTGGCTTTTTTATTTTCCGTTATGGTAATAGGCGGCGCTGTAGGAGGAGGAAATATGTTGCAGGCCAACCAAGCATTTGAGCAACTTGCACTATTTTTTCCAACTATAAGTGGCAGTGGTTTCTGGTATGGCTTAGTGATGGCAATACTTGTTGGACTGGTTATAATTGGTGGCATAAAAAGCATTGCAAGAGTCACATCCCGAATTGTACCTATTATGGCTTTGTTGTACGTAGGAGCATCACTTATCATCATTTTTTTGCATATCGATCGCATTGATGTGGCATTAATGCAAATCTGGAATGGAGCTTTCAGTCCTGAGGCCATGAAAGGAGGTTTCATCGGTGTACTTATTTTTGGATTTCAGCGCGGAGCCTTTTCTAATGAAGCCGGCGTCGGTTCTGCATCTATTGCACATGCTGCTGCACGAACACAAGAACCTGTAAGCGAGGGTATTGTGGCGCTTTTAGAACCTTTTGTCGATACGGTTATTATTTGTACTATGACGGCTTTGGTGATAGTTTTTTCAGGTGTCGAAACGGGTAGCCAGGGCATTCAGGGCGTGCAGCTTACTTCGGCTGCTTATGGTTCTGTATTGAGTTGGTTTCCATATCTTTTGCTCATCGCAGTAACGCTATTTGCATTCAGCACAATGATATCATGGTCTTATTATGGCCTTAAGGGATTTGATTTTTTGTTTGGTGCCTGGGGCGAAAAACTTTTTGGATCACGAAAAATTACGAACAATATTTTCAATCTTTTTTTTCTTCTTTGTATCGTCATTGGAACAAGCTCAAGTCTTGGCCCGGTGATGGATTTTTCCGATATGATGGTACTTTGCATGGCTTTCCCAAATTTGTTGGGTTTATTTTTTCTTGCCGGTGAAGTGAAAAAAGATCTTAGGAAATATATGCAAAAACTAAAATCAGGTGAGTTGAAAATCAATAATCGACTTTCATGATCACTCAAAAGAATTTTGTTTCATTATTGTTTTTGATAGTGTTCCTGACGGGAACTCTTCCAGCACAAAACCAGTCAGACAGACTCAAACTGGCTATGGCAATAGAATCAGCAGAAACAATCTTTTATGAGGGCGCTTCGGGTCGCAACGCTTCATGCCACATAACTTATGCAGGGCAAATTACCGAAACAGACTCCACCTACAACTATTCGCTGACATACAACATAAAAGAAATCGATCTTGATCTTACCGAAATTGTGGAGCTCACTGACCCTGATTCGGTTGCCCTTCTTTTGAAATGCAAAAGAAATGAGCGTTGTATCCAATACAAACCATTTGACAAAAAAGAACGCTCCCACCCTTCTTTTGAAGTTTTCGTCAAGGATGGAACCGATAAAACATCTTTAGAGACGCTGCTTTTCCACCTTAAAGAGATACAACTGATTTTAGCAGAAAAAATGTAATTGATTATTCTTAAACCATTTATTGATTTTTTTCAGATGGTTTAAACTGCAGCGAGGCAGAATTAACGCAATATCTTAGTCCAGTTGGTTTTGGTCCATCATTGAAAACATGACCCAGATGACCGTCACAATTCGCACATTTTATCTCAGTACGCACCATTCCATAACTCGTATCAAGAATTTCTTTAATTTTTGATTTATCGATCGCTGCAAAAAAACTTGGCCACCCCGATCGCGAGTCATATTTTGTATCTGAACCAAAAAGCTCTGAACCACAGCCGGCACAAGTGTAGGTTCCATTTTCCTTGTGATTCACATATTTGCCCGTAAAAGGAGGTTCGGTGCTACATTGGCGAAGAATATTATAACGTTCGGGGCCTAGCTCAGCAAGCCATTCTTCTTCCGTTTTTTCAATTTTCTTTATCATTCCTTCAGGTATTTCAGTAGTTTTTTCTGTTTTATGATTTCTGATTTTGCTTGAGCATGACTGTGCCAATAATGGAAACAAAAATATGCTGACGAACAGCACAATCAGCAAAAGAGGCCTTAAAATACTTTTATTCATTTGAATTATAGTTTTTTATTATCCAAAATTGTAATATTTTTGAATACTCTAAAAACAACCAAAACTTCAAAATGTTTGATCAACCGGTACTATTCAACGCATAAAAGGTTTTGGTAAAATAAGAAATAACGTACTTTTGATCAGCGAAATATCACATTAGTGATACTGGCTTCAAATTAACAGATAAAAAACCTCATGAAAACAAAAACCCTCATTCTATTGAGCCTTTTAGCCATCATATTTGCTGGTTCTATGGCACAGAATGATCCTGAAGAGGAAAAAATGAGTATTCTCATTCCTGACTCATTGATTCAAAGGGTGCAAAATGATAAAATCCATGACACAGTCAAAATCGCTGAATTAATTGAATTTATTGATGATATCTGGAATAATGATACTATAAAAAACCGGAAAGAGATTATTGATGAGGTATTTAATTTTTCAATTGAAATTTCCCGAAATAGCGGTAATATTAATTACCTGATTCGATCTATAGGTTTAAAAGGAGTTGAAAAACAAAAGCTTTACAGTTTCAATTCTGCACTTTTTTGGCACAAGCGGCAACTTAAATACTCTGATTCACTAAATTTAGCTTCAGAAACAACAAAAGCATTAAACAACCTTGGATTGATTTATCAAAGTATGAATCAGTATGAAAAAGCAATATCAGCCTATCAGCGTGCTATTGACATTGCAGATAAAAATCATGATTTGCCGAATTACGTTATAGCATTAAACGGCATTGGAAATATTTATCTGGAACTCAGCAATTACAAAGAAGCAATGGAAAATTTCCGTAATTGTTTGCAAATTGAGCAAAAAAACAATAATCTTCCTGGTATTGCATTGAATTTAAATAACATAGGTCATGTTCACAACAAATTGAATGAAACAGAGAAGGCGCTTGAATACTATATGCTTTCGATGGAAATTTATCGGGAAATTGCTTCAGCACATGGTGTAGCTATTTGTTACAATGATATTGGTGATATTTACAAACGCAGGAATGAAAATGAAAAAGCTTTAAACTACTACCTTCTCAGCATGCAGCTAAACAACTCAATAAATGAGCTTTACTACCTTGCAATCAACAACATCAATGCAGCTGAGATATATGTTTTATTAGGCGATTTGAAAAAAGCTAAAAAACATGTTTTAGAGGGTATTGAATTATCAAAAAAAACACACAATCGGCTAAATATGATGAAGGCATACAAACTGCTGTATCATATCGAAAAAACAGGCGGGAATATTGAAAACGCTATCTTCAATCTTGAATTGGCAACAGCGCTGAATGACAGCATATTAAATGAGAATATACAAAGAACTATTTATCAAATGCAGGCAACTTATAATCGCGAACGAACTGAAAATAAGATTGCACTGTTAGAAAACGAAAAACAAATTGCTAATCTGCAAATTAAGCGACAGACTATCACAAGCTTGGTAATCACAATTGGGTTGCTGCTATTTGTTGTCGCTTTTTTTGTGATGATATTTATACTGAGGTTTAAAGCGCATGCAAATAATTTGCTGAAAAGCAAGAACAAAGAAATTGAAGAAGCCAAAAACAAATTGAGTGATTATGCCGAAAAACTGCTGATTGCTATGCGTGAGGCAGAAAAAAGCAATAGGCTTAAAAGCCAGTTTCTGGCCAATATGAGTCACGAGATTCGCACACCTATGAATTCTGTCATTGGTTTTTCCGACATTCTATCAAACACTATTACCGATCCGCAACAACTTTCTTACATAGACTCAATCCAGTCAAGCGGCAGAAGTTTGCTGGTACTAATAAACGATATACTTGACTTATCCAAAATTGAATCTGGGAAAACGCATATCTTTCCTCATCCAATGGACTTAAGAGCTGTTATTGAAGAGGTTAAAAAAGTATTTATGCTTCAGATTAGTGATAAAGGACTTGCATTTGAGGTGTTTATTGATGAGGAACTCCCAAAAATTATCCTCATGAATGAAGTAAGTACCCGCCAGATTTTGTTTAATCTTGTGGGGAATGCCCTCAAATTTACAAGCAAGGGAACAATAAGCTTATTTGTGTCAGTAAACCACTTATTTGAAGATCATTATGAGCTTAATATTCGCATTGAAGATACTGGCACTGGCGTTGATCCAAAAGATCTTGACAGTATTTTTGAATCCTTTTTTCAAGCAAATAATGGCGAAAATAACCACAAAGGAACTGGCCTGGGTTTGACCATCACAAAAAGACTTGTTGAAACAATGAATGGCAAAATCAATGTAACGAGCAGAGTTGGAATTGGAACAATATTTTATCTATGCTTCAAACCTGTGAAAGCAATACCCATTCGCACTGCATTACGTCTGCACGAATATCAATCTGCCAACAACACGACGCCTTCAAATATGTGCCTTATTAGCAAAGACATAGCAGCAAAGGTTTTTGTAGATAACCTCATTATCGAATCTGGTCAAACCTGCGATATCATAGAGCAGATTGAATTTATTGAAATTGCAGACAGACATAAATATAAATTTATGTTTTGGGATGTCAAGTTGTTTAAAAATAATGCCCAAAATTCAAATAATTTGTTTCAAAAAAATGAAAATGGATACCCCATAAATATTTTGCTCTATCAAAATGATCATGAATTGGAAAATTCGTTTTCGGAAAATTTTGATTTTCAAATAAAAACACCAGAAGACATCGTTTTACTCAAGAAAATTATATTTGGGAATATTTTAGAAACAAATCATATTGAAACGGATTTTGCTGAAGATTTACAAAGGTTTGAAAAAGTTAATGTGAATAGCGAACTTCATTCATTGCTTCAAGTATATCAAACCGCAAGAAAAAGTCAACTAATTAACGATACATTGATCTTTGCTGAAGCCTTGATAAGTTTTGGACAGTCGAACCAAAACAAATCCCTTTTGGATATAGGCCTGCGTTTGAAAAATGCTGTAAGTGCTTTCGATATTGAAAAAATTTCTAATTTCTTAAAGGAGTTTGAAATTTTTGAAAAAACAAGACTGACCTTAATTAAAAAACAAAACTAAGTCAACTAAAATGCATCACAATAGCTAAACTAAAGATTACCAAAAAAAATTGTAAAAAATAGACATATTGTATATTATAAGCGTTTCATAACTCTGAAAATAAAAAATTGCAATCCCCCAATCTCAATGGAATTAATCAAAAAGAAGATACTGATTGTTGACGATAATCCAAGAAATATTCAAATTGTCGGGAACATTTTGATGAAAGAAGATGTAAATATTGCTTATGCAACTGAAGGGGCAAAAGCCCTTGAGCTGACCGAAACAAATGATTTTGATTTAATTCTGCTTGATATCATGATGCCAGGTATGGATGGTTTTAGTGTTTGTGAGCAACTCAGGCTTCAAAAGTCTACAGCTGATGTTCCGATTATTTTTCTCACTGCCAAAACTGATGCGGAAAGTATTATCAAAGGTTTCAAGACAGGTGCAAATGATTATTTAACCAAGCCTTTCAATAGTGCGGAACTTACTGCAAGAGTTAAAACACATCTTGATCTTTTTACTAAGCAAAAACAACTTGACGAGCTGAACCAAAGTCTTGAAACAAAAGTTAAGGAACGTACATCTCAGCTTGAGTCGGCAAATCGACAGCTTTTAAATCTGGAAAAAGCAAAAAGTGAATTTCTTTCCATCATAAGCCACGAACTAAGATCTCCATTGAACGGTATGATAGGATTGACAACACTTTTGTCTCAAACTGACCTTACAGCAGAACAAAATGAGTACCTGAGCTCACTCACGCAAACATCGATGCGTCTGGCACGCTTTTCAGAAATGGCGCTGCTCATAACATCCCTGCAAACAAAAAATCAAACAGTCGAAATATATCCAGTCCTGATAAAAGTAATTATTGATATCGTGGTTGAGGAAATGCAGGATATATTAAAGGAGAAGGAAATCAATCTAACGCAATGGGTCGATGACGAAAATATTCAGCTTTTTGTTGATACAGACCTCATCAGGAAATGCATCTCTATTCTTATCGAAAATGCAGTTTATCATCTACCTGCTGGAGGCGAAATTCAGATCAATGTTTTTGAATCCGAACCCGAAAAAATATGCATCCAGGTAAATGACAATGGCCTTGGATTTGATCCAGAGGTATTGGTTGCAATAAATGATTTTATAACTAATGGCAATATGATTACAAAAGAAGGTGTCGGCTTGTCGCTTGCTGCCGTCAAACTCATTATGGATGTTCATGGCAGTAAAATCAACGTTACTAACATGCCCGAAAAGGGCGCTTCGATTTGCTTACTTTTCAATAAGTAGTGACCACTTTCAAAATTGTTTTTTTTTGGCTTTGATATAGAAATCATTATCGCTAAAAAGTTATTGTTAAATTTGATCTATGGAAAACAAAACGAGAACTCAACTGGCAAGACGGATCACTGTAATTGGGATGTTGGTAAACATTTTGCTTACAGCAGGAAAACTGGCAGCAGGAAGCATCGGTAAAAGTGCTGCCATGCTTGCAGACGGAGTTCATTCACTGTCGGATATCGTTACAGATTTAATCGTAATTGCTTTTATGACAGTTTCCGGCAAGGAAAGTGACAGCAACCATCAATACGGTCATGGCAAATATGAAACTTTCGCCACAATGATTATCAGTTTTGCATTGATGATTGTTGGCATTGGCATTTTTTGGGACGCACTACAGAATGTGATTGCTGCCTTAAGCGGTGCTGCACTGCCCCAGCCTGGAATGATTGCATTTTATGCAGCTTTGGCATCAATCGCAACGAAAGAAATAATGTTCTGGTACACCAAAGTTGTTGGTGTTAAAATTCAAAGTCAGGCAATTATAGCCAATGCATGGCATCATCGTTCTGATGCATTTTCATCTCTGGGAACTGCTGCAGGTATCGGGGGTGCAATATTTTTGGGTGAATCGTGGCGGATACTCGACCCACTTGCAGGGATGATTGTCAGTGTTTTTATTATAAAGGTTGCCTGGGATTTAGGCATCCCCAGCATAAAAGAATTGTTGGAAATTGCCTTGCCCGAAAGTGTCAGAAAAGACATCAGTCACATCATTAAATCCGAAAAGGGAGTAATGAGTTTTCACAGGTTAAAAACAAGAAAGATTGGAAGCACATTAGCTATTGAAGTACACGTGAAAGTTGATAAAGATCTTTCAGTGGAAGAATCACATGAAATTGCAACTGCCGTAGAAAATGCCCTGCGGAAAAAATATGGCCGGCAAACGCATGTTGGCGTTCATATTGAACCATATTACGGAATGAAAGAAGTGAAATAATTCCTTGTCAAATAATACAAATCTACAAATTCCGGCCATGACGATTTCGCGCAGGTCTTTTACTTTTTCCTTGCTGTTGACCGTGCCTGGCCTTTGAATCTGTGAGCATTTCCTGATATAACAATTTCAATCCTTCCTTCTGCTCTTCTGTGGCAATTTGACTAACTTCGATCAGGTGGCGGAAAGTATGCTGTCTGATAAGCGATTGAATCGCGCAAGCCTCTTCTGATATTTGTTTCAAAACCAATGTATCAGGCTTTGATTTTGCAATTTCCTCCAGCATGGAAAACTGACTTTCTGATAACAATGACTTCATATGCACAGTTCGGTTTTGATACTCATTTAAAAGACTGTCGTAAACCAATTGCTGCGCATCATTGAATCCCAAATGTGTTCTGATATAAGAAAATCCTCTTCCATAAGTGAAGGAATCTGCCGGTGAAGCAACGAAAACGGATGTCCCAATCAGCACTGTTACCAAAGCCGAAAAACTAATCAGAAATAAGATAGCAGCGGCAATAAAAAGCTTTTTATAATTATACATTGTATTCATCTTTAACTCATTTGTAAATAAAAAGATCCGCAGGGAATAATTGGTCTTTTTCTAACTGGAGGGAATAATCACTTGAAATGGCTTGAAAGACATTTTCGGTTTCGCGCGTTTCATAATTTATTAAAAACAGAAATCCCATCGCAATTCCTACAGCTACTGAAGCTACTGCTAGAATAGCCGAAGCCGGTCTTCCAACAAAGAAAAAAGTCTCGTTAGTTATCATCTTTTGCTTCATTTTTTCAAAAAACAAATCATTTTCTGAGGGAGCAGAGGAGTTTAGCCACATCAAATAGTCGTTACTCATTTTCTTTGATCTAGCCATGCAGGATGGACAATGTTCTAAATGCTCCAAAACCTTCGTTTTTTTGGATGCTTCGAGTTCGTCTGTAACAAGAGCCCAAATCGATTCTTTAAAATATTTACTGCATTTCGTCATGGCACGTTTAATTTATGAGATTATTTCATCGTAATGCTTTTCCAATGATTTTTTCAGTTGCTTTTTTGCTCTGAAAATTAATGATTCAACTGCTCCGATTGTGGTGTTTAAAACCTCAGCTATTTCAGGGTTTGAAAGTCCTTCGGCCTTGCTAAGCATAAAAGCTGCACTCTGATTGGCAGGTAATTTTTCCATTGCCCATAAAATTGTATTGTGACTATCCATCTGTACTAGTTTTTCAAATCCAGATTCATCATTTATCTGAAGTCGGTCTTCAGTGTTTATTTTGCTGCTATTGCCTGAAATGGACATGAAATTCCTAATGCGTTTCCATCTTAAATGATTTATAGCCTTATTAACCGCCATTCTGTAGATCCAGGTTTTAAGGCCTGCCTCACCTCTGAAGTTACAAATCGATTGCCAAATCTGGATAAAAACATCCTGAACAAGATCTTCAGTATCATCATTATTTTGAACCATGCGAAATACAACCCTATGAACCATTGGCCTGTACATTTTAACCAAAGCTTTAAATGCATTTTCATCACCATTTTGAAGTGCTTTAATAAGCTGGATTTCTTGCATGTTTCTTTACTTCATTTCGGCTTTTAAAAAAAGATGTGGAATCGCATCAAAGATAAGCAATGATGAAATCCCACATTCCAGTTTTTCAAAAAGTGTTAGCGCTATGCATCCTTTATTTTGTTCCCGGAGCTACAGCATTTCTGTTTTGTTGTCTAGCCCGTTGACCTTTTCCCTGAGGACAATTTTGCTGATTTCGTCCTTTGTTGCCATTACGAAAACCTTGTCCTCTGCCGCCTCTCTCAGACACATTGTCACAGATCCCATCATTGTTCTTGTCAACAAAATTTAGTTTTCTGCCACCTTCCGGACGCGATTGAAAGTTGTCACAAACACCGTCATTATCAGCGTCAACAAAATTTCCTTGTTGCACTTTGGGTGCTGGTGATTTCTCAGTTGTTTCCTGAGCATAAGAATTGCCTGCAAAAAAAAGTCCTGCCAAGGCAATCGTCAATAAGATTTTTTTCATGATTGTAATTTTTAAAACACTTCTTTGACGAATCAAAATATAAATTCTTGCGTTTTTTCTGACAAACTTTCAATTTTATTTCTTGGAAGGATAGTATAACTTACTTTTCAGCAAGGAGGACAATTTTTCTGAATAAAGCACAAAGTACTCCATCGTTCAATTTTTGTATCTTTGGCCGGCAAAAAAACGCATTCAAAATGAAATTACTAGAAGGAAAAGTCGCACTCATAACAGGTGGTGCGCGTGGAATAGGTAAAGCGCTTGCTTTGCGCTTTGCAGCAGAAGGTGCCTCAGTAGCATTCTCCGATCTGAGATATGATGAACATATGGAAGCAACCGAAAAAGAGATTCAGGCACTTGGTGTAAAAGCAAAAGGATATGCCTCCAATGCAGGATCATTGCAAGAAAGTGAAAAACTGGCCGAAGATGTACTTGCAGATTTTGGCAGTATTGATGTTCTGATAAACAATGCCGGTATTACAAGGGATAACCTTTTACTGCGAATGACTGAACAGGACTGGGATCTTGTAATGGCGGTAAATCTTAAATCGGTTTTTAATCTCACAAAAGCCGTCCAAAGAAGCATGATTAAACAAAAAGGTGGTTCGATAATTAATATGAGCTCCGTTGTTGGTGTGAACGGTAATGCCGGACAGTCAAATTACTCTGCATCTAAGGCGGGCATGATCGGTTTCACAAAGTCTATCGCTCAGGAACTGGGTAGCCGAAATATCCGTTGCAATGCTATCGCTCCTGGTTTTATAGAAACAGAAATGACACATAAACTACCGGAAGATGTGCGAGCCAAATGGATTGGCGATATTCCACTTCGCCGAAGCGGAAAACCAGAGGATGTTGCAGATGTAGCAGTTTTTCTGGCCAGCGAACTGTCAGCCTATGTTACCGGGCAGGTAATCAGCGTCTGTGGTGGCATGAGTATGTAGTTTAAGCCCTGAACTTTAATGTCAGGGCAATATTTTTATCTCTTTTTCGCTTTTTTAAAAAAGCAAAATAAGCCTGTGAATATAATATTTGAAATGTCTGCATGGTTGCTTGTGCCGGTTATAATTACCGGACTCGCATACGCTGCTTTGTTGTATTACCGAAACGCGCGCACGCCTTTCAGCAAACAACTGCAGCTTTTACTTTTTGTTTTCAGATTTGTCGTTGTAAGTTTAATCGCATTCTTGCTGCTCAATCCCTATTTTATGCAAAATGTGAAAGTTGTTGAAAACCCTGTTATTCTTATAGCGCAGGATAATTCATCATCAATTGTTCTGGGCCGCGATTCATCCTACTATTTCAATGAATACCTTTCGCGTTTCGATAGCCTTAAAAACATGATCGGAGACAAATTCCTCATTGAGCAATATACTTACGGACAGTCTGTTACCAAAAACGGGAATATTGACTTTTCTGATCAGCGAACTGATTTTTCAGCACTTTTTCGTGAACTATCAACATCTTATTACCGAAGAAATGTAGGTGCTCTAATCATTTTATCAGATGGGATTTTTAATGCTGGAATTCAGCCAGAGCTTCAGGCAAGCAGCATAGCCTTTCCAGTATATACCGTTGGATTAGGAGATACGGTTGTGCATTCTGATTTCAGCATTACTGACATCCGTTATAACCGATTGATTTACAACAAGTCTGACTTTCCAATTGAAGTCAATTTCAGAGCTGTTGAAGCCATGGGAGAGCAGGCCATCATAAGACTTTCAGCTGATGGTGTTAACATTGGCGAAAAAGTCATCCCAGTTCAAAGCTCACGTTTTTCAGGCAGTCACAACTTTATTGTAAGTGTATCCGAGAGTGGAAGAAAAAAAATGACAGTTGAAATTCTTGGTCAGGGCGATGAAGTAGTTCTTGCAAACAACAAACGTGAATTTTACGTTGAAATCCTTAACCAGAAACAACAGATTCTGTTGCTAGCAAAGGCTCCCCATCCCGATTTAGCTGCGCTCAAATCTGTTTTCACTGATTATTATGAAGTTACAACTGAGTTTATCCAAACCTGGAAACCTGATGAAAAACAATACAGCCTCCTGATATTGCACGAGCTTCCGGCCGAAGGCATGAACAACAGCCTTTTAATTGACTTCTTAGCCAAAAAAGAAGATTTAGCTGTTTTGTTTATCATTGGCGGACAAACGGATATTAATGGTATAAACCAGATACAGAATGCCATTCAACTACGAAATATTGGTCAAAAAAGCATGATTGATGTGCTGCCTGTAGCAAATACATCCTTCACTTCTTTCACCACCGAAACATTTCAAAAAGAACGCATCAGACGGTTTCCTGCACTCTTGTCTCCACTTTTGGAATTTACCTCTGCTTCTGCAAATGGAAGTTTTTTGAATCAGCGCATCAGAGGTGTTGAAACAAATTATCCACTGATCGGGTTTGCCGAAGAAGGTGTCAGACGGGTTGGATTCATTTCAGGAACCGGCATTTGGCGCTGGCGTCTGGCTGATTTCAGTCAAAATGGAAATCACGAGACCTTCAATGATATATTCGGGAAGACAGCAAATTATTTGCTTGTTAAACGCGATAATCGTCGTCTGAGGCTTTTTGCCGAGGCTGAGTTTTTGTTGAATGAAGAAATTCGGTTCAGGGCAGAGCTTTACAACCCAAGTCTCGAATTAGTAAACGATATCGACGTAAAACTTACTGTAACTAATATTGAAACTGAGGTTTCTTACGATTATCTTTTCTCACGAACCGAAAATGCCTATCAACTCAATGCCGGGCGATTGCCGGCAGGAGCCTATAATTATTTAGCAGAGGCTCAACTGGGATCAGAAAATCTTCGCTTTGATGGGTCATTCGTGGTAATTGAGTCTTCTATAGAGGGACAAACGTTGCTTGCTGATCATGATTTACTTTTTCGACTGTCGAGATTGACCGGAGGCAAATTTGTTACAAAAGAAAATATGCTGGAACTGCCTGAGTTATTGAAAACTAATCAAAATCTGACTTCGACTTCATCAACTACCAGAAAATTTGAGCCACTTGCAGGTCTTGCATGGTTTTTAGGTTTGGTCCTTCTTCTTGCGACTGCTGAGTGGTTATTACGTAAAACTTTTGGATCTTATTAATTCAAAACTAAAGCATAAAGCTATTTGTGTTTTTGTAGAAAATTGCCGGTAGTCTATTCCAAGATTTTAGCAAACGCTTTTGATGGAAATCGGAACCAAGGTATTAGGGCTAGTAATTTCCCTTTCTGAAGAATGTTGGTATTGTTTTTACAATAATCTCGAGATCCTTAAATGGAGAAGAAATTATTGCGTATTGATTATCCAGGGTAATTCTTTCCTCCTCTGACTGAAAACGATTGCTTTTTATTTGCCACAAACCAGTGATTCCGGCAGGTGCCATAAAACGATAGGACCATTGGTCGGTGGTTAGTTTTTCAGCTTCATACAAAGGCAAAGGTCTGTTGCCTACGATTGACATATCCCCAACTAGAACATTATAAAATTGCGGAAGTTCATCGAGATTGAAACGACGGATAAAATAACCGACTTTAGTAACCCTTGGGTCGTCTTTGGCTTTAAAAAATGTGGTTTTCTGACCTTGTCGTCTTTTCAGTTCAAAATACCAGTTTTCACAAATTTCAGTTCCCTCAATGTATAATACTGGCGAACATTTGGCGCCAAGCTTTTCACATTCCGGGCATTTCAACTCACTATTTAACAACTGATTGCTTTTATTAATCAAATACAGATTCAACTCAGACATTTTTGACAATTCATCTTCTGAACCTAATCTCATTGATCTGAACTTATAAAATTTGAAGCTGTCATATCCGGTTCCAATTCTTTGAGACACATAAATTATTGACCCCTTTGACTCAATCTTAATTAAAATGCTAATAATAAGCATTATCGGTGAAAACAGTAAAAGTGCAATTAGTGAAAAGAAAATGTCAAACAATCGCTTGCCTTTTGAAATCCTAAAGTGCTTAAAAGTTTCGACCTCCTTCAAATTAAAAACTTTTTTCATCTATATAATCTAGTGCTCAAATAGGAGCACCTATAAGTTTTTTACTATGATTTTGGCAAATGTAGAAAAAATGCTGTTGGCAAATAGATAAAAAAAATGGAAAAAATAAAAAGTTGACTTTTATAGTCACTTTATCAAAAAATTAAATCCACGTATATGACCCGTGAATGAAAAAACCCAATATGAAAAAACCAAATATGAAATGTAGCCTGAAAATATGCGAAATACCGATTGGAGAAATGTAATAGTCTAATTATCGCTCTTCAATTGGTATAACATTTCTGTCCATCGGCATTCTACTATGACAGCTTTTGGATTCATCAATAATTCACTTTGGTATAAGATTCCCTGTTATTCAATTGTGTTCTTTTAAAAATAATTACTATTTTTGCAAACAATTTGTAACTGACTACATATCAGTTATTTTAAAACAAAATACAGTTTATAACTGAGCCATTCGATGATCTTTCTGCCACTGCATCGCAATAAGATGTGAAACGGTAAGTCCGGACATCTTTCAGCTCTTAAAAAAAATCCAAAATGAAAGTAGGAAACAACAAAGTTGTCTCGTTGATTTATGAATTACGGGAAGAGAATTTAGAAGGTGAAATAATCCAGAAAGTGGATAAAGACCGTCCATTTGTTTATTTATTTGGTGTTGGTGGCTTGTTACCAAAATTCGAGCAGAGTTTGGAAGGATTGCAGGCTGGCGACACTTTCAGCTTCGAAATGACTTCAGGCGAGTCCTATGGCGAGCATACAGACGAAGCTATCATTGAACTTGATAAAAGTATTTTTGAAGTTGATGGAATAATCGATGAGGAATTGGTCACAGTTGGGAATCAAATCACAATGCAGGACAATGAAGGAAATCCACTTGACGGGATTGTACTCGAAATAACTGATGACAAAGTTATTATGGATTTTAATCACCCTTTGGCAGGTATGGATTTGTTTTTCTCTGGTGAAATTCTCGAAGTGCGCGAAGCATCTTCAGACGAAATGTCGCACGGACATGCACATGGCCCACACGGACATCACCATCACTAAGACTTGATTTCAATTACAAGATCAAAAGGCTGTAAAATAATCTTTTACGGCCTTTTTTCATTCCAAATTAAAAATACAGTTGGTTTCTTGTGAATGTCAGGCACTCGTTTCTGCCAGTCACCAATGGTTTTTGTACCAATAAATTCATCTGGATGACTAATATTAGTCCCAATACAAAGCATTGTTGAAGGATGACAATTCTTAAAAATTGCATCCAGAATCTGAGTGTTTCTAAAAGGTGTTTCGATGAAAATTTGGGTTTGGCCAGTTAAAGAAGCTGTTTTCTCAATTAATTTTAGCTGTTTGTTTCTCGAATCCGGATGGATTGGAAGATAACCATGAAAACAAAAAGACTGCCCGTTAAAGCCCGAAGCCATAAGTGCCATAATTATTGAGCTGGGACCGGATAGAGGAATTACCACAATTCCAGAAAGATGCGCAGCCCTCACGATGACAGCCCCGGGATCAGCTACACAGGGAGAACCCGCTTCTGACAATAAACCAACATCGTTACCTTCAGCAATTGGTTGCAAAAATTTTACAGCATCGGCATCAGCGGTATATTTATTCAATTCAAAAAACGTAATACTGTCAATAGGTTTGTTGATTTTTATTTTACTAAGCAGCCTTCTGGCCGTTCGCAAATCTTCAACAATAAGATAATTTAGCTGATGTAGCATTAGTATTGCTTTTGCAGGCATGACAAGTTCTGCAGATGTATCACCAAGTGGACTTGGAATCAGAAATAGTTTACCTAATTGTTGTTTCATAACCATGGAATTTTATTCAGGTCAATATTTCCCCCTGAAAGAATGATACCTATTTTCTTACCTTTTAACTCTTCTCTTGCTGATAAAGCAACAGCAACCGGGACTGCAGAACTTGGTTCAATAATAATTTTCATTCTTTCCCAAACAAGTTTCATTGCTTCAATAATCTGTTGATCATTTACCAGAATCACGTCATGAACCTGCTCCTTAATGATGGGCCATGTCAGACTACCCAAAGATGTTAAAAGTCCATCAGCAATGGTCTGGGGGCTCAGGCTTGGAATAAGTTTTCCTGATTTAACTGATTGCCAGGTATCGTTGGCGCCTTCTGGCTCGCAGGCAATGACCTTTATCTCAGGTGACAAATACCGGGTGCTGAGTAAAGTTCCACTCAAAAGCCCTCCCCCACCAACAGGACATAAAATCATATCAAGATCCGGACATTTGGAAATCAATTCCAGACATGCTGTTGCCTGTCCAGCAATAATATAATAATCGTTATAGGGATGTATTAATGTGGCTCCTGTTTTCTCAATTATTGCATTGAGTGTGCTTTCGCGTGCTTCAAGTGTTGGCTGACAGAAGGTGATTTTCCCGCCATATTGCTCAACAGCAGCTACTTTCACTTTTGGAGCTGTCGAAGGCATTACAATATATGCAGGCACTTTCATTATCTTTGCTGCTCGTGCCAGCGCCTGTGCGTGGTTGCCACTTGAATGTGTAGCAACTCCTTTATTGATTTCATCCTCACTAAGGCTCAGTATTGCATTCATCGCACCCCGAGACTTGAAAGCACCTGCTTTCTGGAAGTTTTCACATTTAAAATAAAGCCTGGATCCTGACTTCTCGTTTAATTGTTGAGAGCTTAAAACAGGCGTTTGATGAATATAAGGCTTGATTCTTTCATGGGCAATCTGAATATCCTTCAGCGTTGGTAAGTTAACTATCTTCATGAAAAATAAATTAGTCTAAAACAGCTCGTTCGGCGATAATTTTACAAGCCTTTTCAATTAGTTCAAACACTTTTTCACATTCATCAAACCCTTTTTCATAGGGATCTGGTATTGAAATATTTTTACCTGGTTCAATGAGGTTCATCAGGTAATCAACTTTATTCATATCATGCGCATCACGTGCAAAATCCTGAACATCTTGCATGCTTTTAAGATCCATCACATAAATACGATCAAAACGATCAAAATCCTTTTCCGAAAAAAGCTTTGCTCTTTTTGAAGAAATATCAATTTTGTGCATTGCCGCTACTTTTACTGCTCTTTCATCGGGAGAATCATTGATGTTAAACGACTCAAATCCAGCCGAATCAACATTGCCTTCTACCCCACTATCCGCAAACACCTTTTTAAGGATTCCCTCTGCTAAAGGAGATCGGCATACGTTTTCCAAACATAAAAACATCACATTCATGGCAATAAGTTTTAAGAGATTACAGATTCACTTTTTACGAAAATACGACAAAAAAGAAAATGTGTCAGCATTTTCTTTAAAATATCTTTTCTAAACTCTTAGCCTGAAGATTCTGGTCATAAAAAAACCTGCCAGACTCTTCTGCAGGTTTTTCATAAATTCTCGTTAAGCACAAAACTTTTCTCTTACTGCAAAATCTTTTTATCGATATCCATTACAAAAGTTCGAAATTGCTTATCTGTCTCAATAAGATTTGCAATCGTCTTACAGGCGTGCAGCACCGTTGCATGATCTTTATTGCCACATTGCAGCCCGATCGTTGCCAGTGAAGATTTTGTATGCTTTTTCGAAAAATACATAGCTACCTGTCTGGCCTGCACAATCTCACGCTTTCGCGTTTTGGTATTCATCTGATCAACAGGAAGGCCAAAATAATCACAAACAACCTTTTGAATGAAATCAATAGAGACCTCTTTCACAGTATGTTTGACAAATTTATCAATCATTTGTCGTGCAAGGTCAAGATTAATCGACTTTTTGTTCAATGAAGACTGTGCAATCAATGATATCAGTGCACCTTCCATTTCACGGACATTGGTTGTAATAGAATGGGCAAGATAATCAATCACTTCTTCCGGGACTACAATTCCGTCGTTATACAATTTCCGCTTAAGAATAGAAACACGTGTTTCATAATCAGGCACTTGCAGGTCAGCAGAGAGCCCCCATTTAAACCTTGAAAGTAAGCGTGGTTCCATGCCTTTCAAATCTACGGGAGGCTTATCACTTGTAATAATGAGTTGCTTGCCGCTTTGATGCAAGTGATTAAAAATATGAAAGAAAACATCCTGAGTTTTGTCTTTTCCAGCAAGAAACTGAATGTCGTCAATAATCAGAACATCAATCATCTGGTAAAAATGAACAAAATCGTTTTGATTGTTGTTGCGTACCGACTCTATAAACTGATTTATAAATTGCTCACTTTGAATATAGAGCACCGTTTTTTCAGGAAAGTTGGTCTTAACTTGTAATCCGATCGCATGAGCAAGATGTGTTTTACCAAGGCCGGTAGAACTGTAAAACAACAACGGATTAAATGCAGTTTTTCCAGGATTTTCAGCCACAGCATAACCTGCCGAACGTGCAAGTCTGTTGCAATCACCCTCTACAAAACTGTCAAAAGAATAGCTTTCAACCAATTGAGATTCAACCTTGATCTTTTTAAGCCCTGGAATTATAAAAGGATTTGGAATTTCTTTTGAAGTGCCTCGATTGAGATCGATCGGCATAGAAACATATGGATTTTTAGTTGCTTTTTGATTGCTGGTAGGATAATTGACTGCAAAAGGACCGGATGTGCTGAAAGAATTATCCATGATAATACTGTACTCAAGACGACCATCAGGGCCAAGTTCCTTTTTGATGGTTTTTTTTAATAGAACTATATAGTGTTCTTCGAGCCATTCATAAAAAAACTGACTGGGCACTTGAATAGTAAGCACATTATTCTCGAGTTTGACGGGAGAGATTGGTTCAAACCATGTTTTAAAGCTTTGAACATGAACATTATCTTTAATAATATTCAGGCAATTTTCCCACACCTCGAGGTATCTCTTTTTCATCATTATTGAAGATCAATTAGTTAACATTAAATTAACACGCGTTAACAGTAAGTTCTAAGTAAAGTAGTTGATTTTGTATACTTTAGTAATTAAAAGTGATGTTATTTACTTTTCAACAAAATTGAATGAAAAAAAGTGAAAAAAAAAATTTTTTTTCTATTGACTTTATCGTTTTTTCGTCGTAACATGGGCAAACATTATCCGTTTTTGGATATGCTCTCTGAAACCATTGTTGTTTAAGGGATTCCAAGATAGTTTACTGTTACACCATAAATATTTACCAACTTTTCGGCAATTCTTTTAATGTCATTTTTTCTGCATTTAATTTCAAAATAGCATTCAATCTCAAATTTTTGATTCATCTGCTGCAGATTTTCCTCCTTCATGATTCTCATGACTTCATTCATCAAAGGGTATGTAAATGAGATCCCCAAAAACTCATCAACTGTTTTAAATTCTGAGGGAGCATTTGTAAGTGCTTCTCTGGCAGCTACTTTATAGGCTGTTACCAACCCACTTACTCCAAGCTTGACACCTCCAAAATAACGAACAACAACGACCAATACATTTGTGAGCTCAAAGGAATAGATCTGATTTAAAATGGGTTTTCCCGCCGAACCTGAGGGTTCACCATCGTCGTTGGCTCTGAACTGGCTTTTATCAGCGCCTAAAACATAGGCATAACAATGGTGTCGCGCATCAAAGTATTGCTTTCTTACTTCAGAAAGTTTTTGTTTTACGTCCTCCTCTGAATCCACTGGAAAAGCGATCGCAATAAATTTACTGCCCTTTTCTTTGTAAAGCCCTTCACCACGATCCGTGATTGTTTTGAAACTATCGCTATCCATTATTTCATCGAAATAAAAACAATCGCAATAAGTGCAAGCGCAATACCTGTCCAGTTTGTTCGGCTAAGCTTTTCTCCAAACAAGAAATAATCTGCCAATGCTGCAATGCTTACGACACCGGTATTGAGTATGGGAAACATTACCGAACTCTCGAAAACAGTCATGCTGCGAAACATATAATAGGTAGAACCAAAATTTATAAGCCCAAGGAGCAGTCCGGCAAAAAAATGTTTCCAGCGGAGAGTCGTTTGTTTTTTATAAATCTTAATCAACAAAACAAAAGAGCCAATTGTCATTGAAAAAACAAAAATAGTAGCAAGTAAAAGGTACAGATCATCAGACAGATAATGATAATCGGTGAACTTCATAAGAAGGTCATTGGTCCCGGTTCCCAGAAAAATCAAAATTGGTAAAATTGCAAGTGCCAGATTTACTTTCGCAGTTTGCTTTTTCTTGAAAGTAAGATAAAATGCTGGCAAAGCCAATGCAATTCCAATCAGTTTCAAAGCTCCAGCCTGCTCCCCAAAAAGCAAAAAACCACCAGCAACGGGAATCACTACCGACATGCGGCTGGCAACAGCAGTTACAGCTACACCTGCCTTTTGAGATGATAATGCAAAAAGAAAAAATACACCTATAAATATAAACCCAAGTAAAACAGCCATCGGAAACCATGCGGCAGTATAAATATCTTTGACTGTGTATGGGTTTTCATAAGCAACAAATCCAATGACAGATGCAATTAAATAGTTGGCTATAATCGCCTGAAGATTATCTATTCCATAGCGTTTGAAGTATCTGAACAAAATCAGGATAGAAGCGGAAAACAAAACCGATGCAATCAGGTACAGCATGCTTTTTTGGCAAAAATACAAATGAGTGCCGAATTAAATAAATTTAAATTTAAAGAAGTTTGTTTAAAAAAATATTGACTGGTGTAACTTTTAATTAACTGGTGCCGTCATATGTTCAAATTTCAAAAATTAATAACATGAAAACAAAAACTAAAATTCAACTTCTTTTTATCCTTGCATTTGTTCAGCTTTTATCGTTTCAATCGCTGGCACAGAAAACCGGAAATGGAAACGTAACCGGAAATTCCTATAACGTTTCTGAATTTACAGGCATTAATGTTGGTGGCGCAATGAAAGTTACATTGATTCAAGCCATGGAACAAAGTGTATATATTGAAACAGATGAGAATCTTTTCCCTGAAATTTCTGTTGAAGTTAAAAATGGCATCCTTATACTTTCGACCAAAAATATTCGTAAAGCCACCAAACTGTCAGCAATCGTAACAGCGCCAAATCTAACCAAAATTGATGCTTCAGGTGCCTCAGACGTTAGAGGAGAGAATGTAATAAATGCAACGACTTTTAGTCTTAAGGCAAGTGGTGCTTCAAGTGTTGTACTTGAAATTGAGGCTGATAATTTGGAAACTACACTTTCTGGTGCCAGCAAGGCTAACTTGAGTGGAAATGCAACAAGTCATCATGCTAAGTTGAGCGGAGCATCAAAGCTTTCTGCCGGAAAACTTGAAACTTCTGTCACACATTTCGAGGGTAGTGGCGCAAGTGATGCCTTTGTATTTGCAAAGGATAAACTTACATCTAACCTAAGCGGCGCTTCCAAGGTTAGATACGACAATGCTCCGGCAGAGCATAATACAAATAAATCAGCAAATGCAACAGAAAAAACAACAGTTACTGTTTCAAAAGGAGATACTGTGAACGTAAATATTGGCAACCTAAGGATTCAGGTGCTCGACGGCGACTCAACGGTTGTGGTTGTAGGAAACAGAAAACTTGTAGTGGATGAAAGTGGTAGTGTAAATCTTTCAAGAACCAAAAAACACAAATTCAACGGTCATTGGGCAGGCGTTGATCTAGGAATTAACGGACTTTTAACAACTGATTTTGATATGGGATACCCAGCAAAATATGCCTATCTCGATCAAAGAACAGAAAAAAGTATTGCCGTGAACGTTAATTTCTATGAGCAGAACATTCCTTTGAATAAAAGTAAAACTTTGGGTTTGGTTAGTGGACTTGGTTTGACCTGGAATAATTACCGATTCGCTAATGACGTGATGTTAAAAAACGAAAACAACAGCATTGAGGGCTACTTTATAGAAGGTGCTAATGTAAGAAAAAGTAAATTGGTCAACACATGGCTTACCATGCCTTTATATTTGGAATTGCAGACACGCAGCAACAAAACAAAAGAAAGAGCGCATATTGCAGCTGGTGTTGTTGCCGGATGGAGATTCAGTTCTCATACTAAAATTTATTTCGATGATGCCAATAAGGCCTATAATCTAATTGAACCTGTCACAGGAATTGTTTTCGAAACAGGCCAGACTCCATCCAATTCGCGCAGAAACATTATCAAAGATTTTAATGGTTTTCAGCAAAACCCTTTCAAACTTGATGCAAGCGTAAGAGCCGGCTGGGGAATAGTTAATCTTTATGCAAACTACTCGCTGACTCAGCTTTTTATAAATGATCGCGGTCCTGAACTTTATCCTTTTGCCATCGGAATAACGCTTAGCAGTTGGTAAAATATCCTTAATGAGGTTGCCGAAGGAGCGAATCATATTTGGTTTGCTCCTTCTTTTTTGCAACCCATTGCAAGTGTTTTTTCCTAAACATCAGATCCAAAAGGAGATTGTTATTCAAATGATTATTATCTTTGGAGAGTATTAATCTCCACTCCCATGAAAAATTACCCAATCCTTTCACTCTTTCTGTTTCTTCTGACTTTTTCAACTCATGCACAACTTATTACTGCTGACCCTCCTTTTCCTACCGATCAACAGCAAGTTGTCATCACATTCAATGCCACCGAAGGCAATGCAGGACTTGCTAATTACAGTGGTGATGTTTATGCTCATACAGGTGTTATAACCAGCAGCAGTTCAGGCGATTCCGACTGGAAATATGTTGTTGCAAACTGGGGAGTAAATATTCCAAAGGCGAAACTGGTAAGAGTATCGGCAAACATTTATACACTTACGATTGGCCCAAATATTCGCGCTTATTATGGGGTTCCTGCCAATGAAACTATCCTGAAACTGGCATTTGTTTTTCGCAGTGGAGCCTATATACCTGGAACAACTCAGTTTTATGAAGGCAAAACAGCCCAGAATGGTGACATTTTTTATGATGTGTACGAAGCCGGCTTGAACGTTACAATCATCCAGCCTGATCAAAAACAAATATTAGCCGAGCCCGGTGAAACAATTCCTGTCTCTGTTGCATCAATTTTTGCTGATTCAACAATTCTTAAAATAAATGATATTAAAGTTGCCGAAACAACAACAAATTCGCTGACTTACTCAATCGTGGCAGGCACTTCAGGTCAATTCAGGGTGAAGGCTTTTGCTTATGGCGACAATGAAGTTGCCGTTGATTCATTTTTGTATTTTGTAAGACCACCAATTGTCGTCGCTTCACTCCCACAAGACATTAAGGATGGGATTAATTATATCAATGATTCCACAGTAATTCTCTCTCTTTTTGCCCCCTACAAAAACTACGTCTTCGCAATCGGAGAATTTAACAATTGGGAATTGAATACTTCGAATTATATGAAACGTACGCCTGACAGCTTCAGATACTGGATTGAACTTACCGGATTAAATCCCGGAGAGGAATATGCCTATCAGTATTTTATCGACGGAAATCTCAGGATTGCTGATCCATATACCGAAAAAATTCTGGATCCATGGAATGACTCCTACATACCCAACACGACCTATCCAAACCTGAAAGCATATCCGCGAGGAAAAACAACCGGTATTGTTTCCGTATTTCAAACCGAACAGCAGCCGTACGTCTGGGAAGTAGAACAATTTACTGCACCCGCAAATGAAGATTTGATTATTTATGAATTGCATATCCGCGATTTTGTTGCAACACGCGACATCAAAACCGTGATTGACACACTTGACTACCTGCAGCGTCTTGGCGTAAACGCAATTGAATTAATGCCAATAAATGAATTTGAGGGTAATGACTCATGGGGCTATAATCCTTCATTTTACTTTGCAACTGACAAAGCCTATGGTACAA
This sequence comes from Bacteroidales bacterium, assembly GCA_030683155.1. Lineage (GTDB taxonomy): Bacteria > Bacteroidota > Bacteroidia > Bacteroidales > F082 > JALNZU01. The sequence goes on along the minus strand of JAUXMV010000024.1, from coordinate 55,710 downwards.
AAAATGACTATAAACGTTTTATTGATGAATGTCACAAAAGAGGAATGGCCGTCATCATTGATATGGTTCTCAATCATTCTTATGGTCAATCTCCTTTGCTTCAAATGTATTTTAATGCCGCCAATGATCAGCCTACCGCACAAAATCCATGGTACAATCAAACTTGTCCTCATCAGCCATATTGCTGGGGTTACGATTTTAACCATGAGAGCATTCATACAAAAAACTTTATTGACAGGGTCAATGCTTTCTGGATTGAAGAGTTTAAAGTTGATGGCTATCGTTTTGACTTTACGAAAGGCTTTACCAACCGCACGGGCATGAATGAAAGCTATGATGCAACCCGCATAGCCATTTTGAAACGAATGACTGACAGAATCTGGGAAGTAAATGACAAGGCCTATGTAATTCTTGAGCATTTTGCTCCCAACACCGAAGAGCGTGAATTATCTGCTTATGGCATGCTTGTTTGGGGAAACATGACCCATTCCTACAATCAGGCTACAATGGGCTATCAGCAAGATTCTGATTTTTCTGGCGTATCCTACAAAAAACGTGGCTGGAGCCAACCACACCTCATCGGTTACATGGAAAGCCACGACGAGGAAAGACAGATGTATAAAAACAAAACATTTGGAAATAATTCAAATGCATTTCATAATGTCCGAAACCTTAACGTTGCTGTGAAACGAAATGCTGCTGCCGCTTCCATGTTTCTTTTGGTTCCCGGCCCAAAAATGATCTGGCAATTTGGAGAATTAGGCTACGATGTTTCTATTGACGAACCGTGCCGGGTTTGCCCAAAACCGATTCGCTGGAATTATCAGCAAGACTGGAATCGCCGTTTATTATTTCACTACTACAGCAGTCTGATAGAACTTCGGAAATCACACGACGTTTTCCGTACGACAGACTTTGTTATGAACACAAATGCAATCACCAAAAATATGCATTTATTCAACGAAGATATGTCAGTCGCTGTTTTAGCTAACTTCGACGTGCAGCCGAAAGACATTAATCCTCAGTTTTATTTTCCAGGAACATGGTATAGTTATTTCGGATCTGATTCATTGATAGTTACGGACGTAAGTGCCTTGATTAGGCTTGAACCGGGAGAATTCAGGATCTATACAAGTAAGCGACTAACAACCCCTGATTTTGTTGGCCTCGATGAACTTGGAAGCGGATCGGTTCCAGAAATGATTATTTCTCCCAATCCAATTCGTGAACAGTTCAAGATTACTTTAAACATTCTTGAAGGTGGCTTTTATAAAATCGACCTTCTAAATTCATTCGGGCAACAAATTGAAACTATTTTTGAGGGAAAATCAGAACCTGGAGAAAAGACGATCCAAATGGGTGGTTTCAAGCACTTGGCTCCCGGAGTTTATCTTTTAAGACTTGATACCGGAACTCGGTATGTTACGAAAAAGGTAGTTGTCAGCAATTGAAAACCGCTCCGATAATCTGAAAGGTTGGCCTTAACAAATGGAGATTTCTAGTTTCGGTATTTTAGAAACCCAGATTGGTAAATTCCCTTATTTATTAAGAAATTGAAAACACTGGTCAATCCCATAGAAGCTTGTATCAGCTGCTACTGCGTTATAACTAACACTTATTGAGCCATCTACTATTTCTCCTATTGCTCCGGCCCGTAGTAATTTTTGGTTTGAAAGTGTCACCACGATCTCTGAAGGTAAGGAAGGCAGACTAATTTCAACTTTACCGTTTTCGCCGAAATAGTACCAGGAACTAACAGTGTAATCACCAGTTGCTTCAAGTTTATAGGTTACTTCAATCTGGTCAAGAGTATTTATGTTGCTTATTGTTTGAAGATTACAGGTAAATTCAGGGATTTCAACTGTCTTTTCGCACGAAAGCATTATTGTTAAGGCAACAAGTAAACCAATGAAGTAAATCTTTTTTTTCATCCGGCTACAATTTCGACATAAATTTAATTGTATCTACTACATATCTCGTATGCAAACCGTGACCAACAATTAAATCTTCATCCCAAACTGAAACTTCAAAAACGATTTTCCGGCCAGTTACCTCCTTTACTATGCTTTCGCAACGAAGTCTCTTACCGATAGGTGTGGCATGAAAATGTTTAACATTGACTTCAGTGCCAACGGTTGTCATAGGCTCTGGAATAAAATCTGCTATGCTTTTCATAGCCGTCATTTCCATAAAAGCAATCATGGCTGGTGTTGCAAAAACATCAACAAGGCCTGACCCATATTTTTTTGCAGTATTTTCTTCCGAAACAACCACATGCTGCTCACCTTTTGTCCCGACCTGAATTATTATATCCGTCATTCAAGGCTCAATTAATCAATGAAAATAAGTTGAACGTTTTGCTTCAGATCTGGATGAAGACTCAAGGCAACCGGACAAGTTTTTGATGCTATTTCAAGCATTTTTTTTTGCTTAGGGGTATATGAGATTTCAGGAAAACGTATTTCAATGATAATCTCTCCTATTCGTCTGGGATCTGAATACATAATTTTGGTGACATCCGCAATGGCGCCGTCGATACTGAATCCATGCTCTCTCGCAGAGATTCCCATGATGGTAATCATACAACTTGCCAAAGAAGCCGAAGCAAGATCAGTAGGTGAAAATACCTCGCCTTTTCCTCTGTTATCTGTAGGCGCATCTGTGAGTACAACTGTCCCTGAAGCAAGGTGCGTCATCTCGGTTCGCAGATCGCCAATATAATTGATTCTGAAGTTAGCCATAATATTAATTTTTGTGCAAAAATAGGCATGTTTCTGTTTCAAAATGAAAAAGCCCTCCGATTCACATCGGAAGGCCCAAACCAAATTAAAACAAAACGTTAAGGTAAGTATTATTTAGTATCTTCTTTCTTTTTGTCGTCGCATTCTGTTTTCTTGCTGCTGCAGCAGTCGCTTTTCTTTGAGGATTTTTCAGCTTTCTTGGCTTCTTCTTTTTTCTTACCATCATCAGATTTTACCATTTCGGTAATAACTGAAGATAAAACTGCTGCCTGAATATTGGCTGTTCCAAATGCGATGAATGCAAAAAATGCGAGTGTGATTGCTAATTTTTTCATGTTTATTATTTTTTTAAGTGTTTACAAGGCCAAAGATATACCTATCTGCATGCCTCGTCTGTTAACATGCAGTTAAATACTGTTAATGATATGTTAAATAGATTTGAGAATAGTATGTTCATTCTGGCTAAACTTCTTTAATATATTAATATTCAGCTATTTGATTAGAAATGGCTTGGTTGATAAGCACACTGGAATATTATTAAAAAACAAAATAAATTCCTCAAAGCTTCATTTTTATCATCAATTGTTGATGTCAGCTGCACATTTCGCAAGCTAATTTAGAAGAAATCAAAATAATAAACAATCTTAGAACAACCCAGGGCTGAAATCAATCATTTAATGGCTTGGCATATTTAACGACTTCAGCGCGTGTGATCGTGCTTCCGCCCAATATTACCAAACGCTCGGTGGCGTTATGCAACTCACGGATATTGCCGGTCCATTTATATTGTTGAAGTTCCATCAAGGCTTCATCTGTGAAAAGCGGCAAAGGTTTTCCCATCTGTTGGCAAATTCGCTTAACAAAATGCTTTATAAGTAATGGAATATCATCAGATCTTTGTCGAAGTGGCGGAACTTCAATAATAATGACGCTCAACCTGTGATACAAATCTTCACGGAAAGTTCCTTTCTCAATTTCTTCACGGAGGTTTTTATTTGTTGCGCTTAAGATGCGAACATCTACTGAAATTTCTTTTTCGCCTCCAACGCGTGTAATCTTATTTTCCTGTAAAGCGCGTAAAACTTTCGCCTGCGCTGAAAGGCTCATGTCTCCAATTTCATCCAAAAAAAGTGTTCCGCCATGGGCAAGTTCAAAATCGCCTTTACGCTGCTTAATGGCAGAGGTAAAAGAACCCTTCTCATGACCGAAAAGCTGACTTTCAATAAGTTCAGAAGGAATTGCAGCACAATTTACTTCGATAAATGGGGCATGTGATCTGCTGCTCAATTCATGCATTTGCCGTGCAACCAACTCCTTTCCGGTTCCGTTTTCGCCAGTAATCAACACCCTTGCTGTTGTTGGAGCAACCTTTTCAATCATTTGCCTTATTTCATGCATTGGAGGAGATTGACCAATCATTTCATATTGCTTGCTCACAACTTTTTTAAGTGCTTTGGTTTCGTTAAGCAACTTGGATTTGTCCTGAGCATTTCTGATAGTTATGAGCAATCTGTTCAGATCAGGCGGCTTTGCAATATAATCATACGCCCCCTTTTTTATTGCTTCAACAGCAGTTTCAATCGTACCATGCCCGGAAATCATTATAACTGGTGTATCGGCAATTTTACGAATTGCTTCCAGTGTTTCAATCCCGTCCATTTCAGGCATCTTTATGTCGCAAAGGATTACATCATATTCATTTTCGCGCAGCAAAGAAAGCGCTTCCATGCCCGTTCCGGCATCTTCTACCGTGTATTTTTCATATGCAAGTATCTCCCGCAAAGTTCTGCGGATGCTGATCTCATCGTCAATTATAAGTATTTTGGCCATTCTTTTTGCTTCAAAGGTACTAAAAGCAACAATTACCATTTCAGTTCAACTGGGAAAATGTCTAATTTTGAACTAAATTCTAGCAAATGCTTTTATCACGTTTTTACATTTTTCTCTTTTTAAGCGCATTCATGATCTTTTCTGCACAGAAAATTTTAGCTCAGCAACCTGTCGTAAAAAACGATGATGGCGAATTTTTAAAATTTCCATGGACGGGTGGTCTTGATGCATGTCAATTCGGAGAAATGGATCTTAATGGCAATGGAATCAATGATTTATTGGTTTTCGACAGACGAGGCAACAGACTGCTTTGTTTTACTAACGATGGGTTGATTGGTGAAATATCCTACACTTATGCTCCGCAATATCACAAATATTTTCCGGAACTGTTTGAGTGGGTTGTTTTTACAGATTACAACAATGATGGCAAACCTGACATCTTTACGTATTCACCTGGCTGGGCTGGCATGCGGGTTTTTAAAAATATAAGTGTAGATCATATTGAATTTGAGCTGACTGTTTCACCTTATCTTCGTTCATTTCAAGGAAGTGGTTATGTAAATATAATCTCCACGAATGCTGACTATCCTGCCATTGTTGATATTGACGGCGATGGCGATCTTGATATTCTTACATTTTGGGCTTTGGGCACTTTTATTGAATTGCACAAGAATCAATCAATGGAAAAATACGGCCATGCAGACTCACTTGATTATATCAAAACAGACTTTTGCTGGGGTCGGATTGCCGAGAATGAAGAAAACAACATTCTATATCTCGACACTTGTCTTTTTAATCGGGAAATGTCAGAAGCAAAAGAAGGGTTCAGGCACAGGGGCGCAACCATGCTTGTGAATGATTTTACTGGCAATGGCCTGCCTGATATGTTGCTTTCAGATGTGGATTATCCCGGTCTTACATTGCTTGTGAATGGCGGCACGCTTGAGAACGCCATCATCGTCAGTCAGGATACCACTTTTCCATCCAATGATGTTCAGGTTAAGCTATTTTCAATGCCTTTTGCTGCAATGATTGATGTAAATAACGACGGCAAAAAAGATTTACTTGTTTCACCTTTCGACCCCAATCCTACTGTCACAGAAAATGAAAAAAGCATTTGGCTTTATCTGAACACAGGCTCAGATGCATTGCCGGAATTTAGGTTAGAAACAAAAAAATTCCTTCAGGATCAAATGATTGATCACGGCTCCGGAGCCTACCCTGTTGTTTTTGATATCTTTGGAAGCGGCAAAAAAGATCTGATCGTCGGGAATGTTGGGACATACATACGGTCGTGGTACATTGGATTAACTTTACATTCAGAATATTTATCGCGTTTGGTTTACTATGAAAACACCGGTGATGAAAATGATCTGGCTTTTCAACTTATGGATGATGATCTGGCAGGGCTTTCTTCATTGAAGTTGCGAGGATTGGTGCCAGCAATAGCCGATATCAGCGGAAATGGGTTGCCCGACTTAATTGTTGGCAACGAAACCGGCAAGCTCATTTATGCTGAGCAAACCGCACCAAAACAATGGACTGTGCAGAGTCAAAACTATCTCAATATCAATGTTGGAAGCTGGAGTTCACCACAACTTTTTGATCTGGATGAAGATGGAACTACTGACCTCATTATTGGTTCGCGAAACGGAAAAATTACTTTTTATAAAGGTAATCAGTCCAATGGAATATTGTCTTTTGATTTTGTTACCGATAACCTTGGTGGTGTTAATGTTACTGATTTCGCATTGTCTTATGACGGATTCAGTACTCCAGGTTTTTTCTATGCACCTAACGATGAACTTATGCTGTTGGTAGGTTCTGAGCAGGGAAAGCTGTTTCTGTTTGATCAGATCAGGGGTAATCTTGGAGGTGTTTTCCGTGAACGAACCAATTGGGAATCCATCATCGATACCAATCTTAATCATCTCGATTTGGGTATGCGAACAGCAGGTTGGATCGGTCAACTGGTTGAATCAGAAAAACTTCAGCTTGTTGCAGGAAATTATAGTGGAGGTTTACAACTATTCAATGCCGAAGCCATGGTTGCTCCAGGTCTCACCGAAGTTTCAAAAAAGATCTTCGAAATATTCCCAAATCCTGCAAATAACCAAATTACAATCAAACTAATTGAAAGTATTTCATCACCTATATATATAGGTGTATATGATATTAAAGGCAGGAAGGTGTTATATGATCGATTTGAATCATCAAACTCAACAAAGACAATTGGTCTTCAGTTTTTAAAGGGAGGAATTTATGTGATAAAACTTGAAAACAATGATATTTCTTCTTCCGTCAAAATGATTAAATACTAATTTATCAATGCTTTATGCTGACATTTTCTGCATTTTATCATGATAAATGTGATCAAAAATAAAACTTCAGTTTCTTCTTTTTATAATTTATCACAGCTTTGTGGGAGTTAAGAATATCCCCACCCAGAACCCCATTTATTTCAGGAAGACCCAGCATACTATAGGATTGATGCACATGTTGCAAATCGATTACAATTGCCATGTAGTTCTTAATTTCCAGGTCACCAAAGCTTATGCGCTTTATCACTGTAACCTGACTGGGCATACTGTTGGTTCCCAATCCCGTAGAAAGTTTTTCGTTTTCCTTGAACTTCGGCTTAGGGAGATAAGCCTTAATAGCTTCCTGATCAAAAACTGTACGCGAAGCGCCCGTATCAACCAAAAAAGAAGCTGGTTTTCCGTTAATAAGCCCTTGGACCATCATGTGAAAACCTTCTGATTCTATTTCAAGAATCTGAATGGGGATTTCTGTAATCCTCATGTCTTTAGAAGTTTGGTTTCAGGGCATATTTATGATAAAAATCTTCTATAATTTTTACAGCTTCTTCAGCGGTGTCGACAAGTGTAAAAATTTGAAGATCTTCGGGACTGATATTTTTTTCTTCCAGCATGCGTTCATTGATCCATGTGATAAGGCCTGACCAGTACTTTTTCCCAACCATAACAATCGGAAATTTGATAAGTTTCTGGGTTTGAATAAGTGTTATGGCTTCAAAAAGTTCATCCATTGTACCAAAACCGCCAGGCAAAACAATATAGCCCTGAGAATATCTCATAAACATTACTTTTCTAACAAAAAAGTATTGAAATTCAATGTATTTATCAGGATCAATAAATGGATTTGGATTTTGCTCAAATGGAAGATCAATGTTGACTCCCACTGATTTTCCACCAGCGAAATGCGCTCCTTTATTGCCTGCTTCCATGATGCCAGGACCGCCGCCGGTGATAATTCCAAAACCCTTTTTTGTGAGCAGATAAGCAATTTCTTCTGTCAATCGGTAATATTGATGACTGGGTTTTGTTCGAGCCGAGCCAAAAATTGCAACACAAGGCCCAATCTTTGCCATTTTCTCATACCCATCAACAAACTCAGACATAATCTTAAAGACTGACCAGGAGTCGTGGGTTTTTATCTCGTTCCAGGTTTTTGCTTTAAAGGCTTTCCTGATTTGTTTTTCGTTGTCTAGATTCATAAACTTTCCTTATCGCTAAAATATTTCATAAACTGAACCCTCTCAAAAACTGCAGGGTCACCATATTGATTCTGGCTTAGTTTTCCTCTGAATTCATCAATGGTATTAAAATCGTGTTGCTCCATCCATTCGCGTAAATCATTGTGTAAAATCCCCATAAATCCAATTCCATGACGGTAAAGCGCACTTGCCACCTGCACTGTATTGGCGCCGGCAAGTAGAAGTTTTATCACAGCTTTACCATCCGAAACACCTGTAGATGCAGATAAATCACATGCAATTTTTCCGGAGAGCATTGAAATCCAGCGCAAAGGCATAGATATCTCGCCAGAATGACTCAGTACATTGCTTTGACTAACTTCGAGGGTATCAATATTGAAGTCGGGACTATAAAACCGATTGAAAAGCACAAGTCCTTGAATTCCTGAATGAGAGAGATCATGTATAAATTGCGCAAGGTTTGAAAAATAATAACTGATTTTTAAAACGATGGGAATATTGATTCTTTTCTTTACAAATTTTACAATCTCAAAATAAATCTTCTCATTGTCTTCGCTGCTTCGATTCAACGCCGAAGGCAATACAAAAACATTTAGTTCAAGTGCATCAGCTCCAGCCTTTTGAATCTCTTCAGCAAAGCTCATCCACTCGTAAGACGATTTACAATTGATGGAAGCAATTACAGGAATACTGAGTTTAGACTTTGCCTCTTTAATGAGCTGAATATATTTCTGAATATTTTCCTGTCTGATGCGCACATCAAGATAGTCAAGGAATTCTTCGCGGCCGGTGTTTTCGGCTTCTTCGCGAAGTGTTTTATCGTACTCCAGCGTAATCTCTTCCTCAAAAATGGATTTAAGAACTACCGCACCCACACCTTGTTCTTCCAGCTGAATGAGCTTATTCACCGAATCTGTGAAACCTGAACTTGCTGCAATAATCGGACTTTTAAGACTAAGACCCAAATAATTACATGATAAATCAGTCATATTTTATTGTTTTTAAGATGATAAATTTTCATTAAAAATGAAAGCACTAAATTAGTGGTATTACATGATAGTAACAAATTAAATTTGATTCTACTTGTAAATATTAACAACACATATCTATACAATTCTCACAATTGAGATTCAAATTCTTTTAAGAAACTCCAATGATTCCGACAGTTGTCGGAGTTGTTGCCCTTTATGCAATAGCTGTGAACCATAAGAGTCCAAACTATTCTAAAACAAAACCAATATGAATTTTGTAAAAAAAAAAGCCCCTGAAATATTCAAGGGCTATATGAGCGGTTAGTGAATGAAATCAGTCATTTTGTGATGCCAGAAAGCGTTCTGCCTCCAATGCAGCCATACAACCTGTGCCGGCAGCTGTTACAGCCTGACGGAAAATTTTATCCTGAACATCGCCACAGGCGAAAATTCCGGGAACATTTGTTGCCGTTGAATCCGGTTTGGTAATTAGGTAGCCGGTCTCGTCCATATCCAGTACTCCTTCAAAAAGTTCACTGTTTGGCTTGTGTCCAATGGCAACAAAAAAGCCCTCGACATCGATTACTTTTTCTTCATGGGTTTTGTTATTGATAAGAACAACGCCCTTCAAAGCTTTCATAAAACCCGATTCTGTTCCGAAAAGTTCTTTCGTTTCGTGATTCCACAACACTTCAATATTTGGTGTATTCAACACACGTTTTTGCATGGCTTTTGAGGCACGCAACTCGTCGCGACGTACAATTAAATATACTTTGTTGCAAAGTTTAGCCAGATAAGTGGCCTCTTCAGCTGCTGTGTCACCACCTCCAACAACTGCTACATCTTTGCCTTTATAGAAAAATCCATCACAGGTTGCACAAGCTGAAACGCCACCACCTTTAAATTTTTCTTCAGACTCCAAACCAAGGTATTTTGCTGTGGCACCTGTAGAGATAATCAGGGTTTCGGCAAGTATTTCTTTGCCGTCATCTGCTTTTACCCTGAATGGACGTGCACTGGCATCGACTTCAGTTATCATACCCCAACGCACATCAGTTCCGAAACGTTCAGCTTGAGCTTTTAGGTCTTCCATCATTTCCGGTCCTGTTATACCCGAAGGATAACCGGGGAAATTTTCTACTTCAGTGGTTGTGGTCAATTGTCCGCCGGGTTGAATTCCTTGATACATTACAGGTTTCATATCTGCACGCGCGGCATAAATAGCTGCTGTATATCCGGCTGGTCCTGAACCGATGATCAAACATTCGATGTGCTCTGGATTGTTACTCATGATTTATCTGGATTTGATTTTAAATTTCTATTTGATTGGTCATCTAAAATGATGCCATCCGATTCTTTGCACTTTAAAGCCTGCAAATTTATTGAATTATTTCGCAGTTATGACAGATTGACACAAAACCAATGGTGATATTTATGCGATTTAAATTTTCAAAGGCTTTTTGTCAGAACAACAGTTGATCACAAAGATTGATTTTCATTTTTCCATTTACCTTAATGTTTAAATCAATCCATTTTTACATTGATTAGTTGAAGACTGACCGTTATCACGCAAATTTCTGGTAAGTTTTTGAAATGCGCTTTTTGAAATTCCTGCAAAAATTTTAAGCTTGTTGAATAACAACCAGTCTGTGAAACAAAAATGATTTGTTCACATCATCCAACTATTGTATCTTTGCCCCGCATTTTAGCAAATCGGGGCGTGGTGCAGTTGGCTAGCATACTTGCATGGGGTGCAAGCGGTCGCCCGTTCGAGTCGGGCCGCTCCGACAAAAAACTCTCACAAATTTTTGTGGGAGTTTCTATTTTATAACGACTTTCATACATTTGCCAAACCTAAAGATGGAAAAATATGGAAATCGAAGACACTACCATAAAATTATCTTCGGAAGAAACCGAGCGATCAACTGAGACATGTGAAAACTGCGAAACTATCTTCGAAGGTAATTTCTGTCCACATTGCGGACAATCAATCAAAACATTCAAAAAACCACTTAAGTTCTTTATTCTCGATTTTGCCGGGAATCTATTTGCATTTGACACGCGTTTCTGGCAGACTTTCACTTCTGTTTTATTCAGCCCAGGAAAAATGGTTAAAGAATATGTCGGCGGTAAAAGAGTGCGCTATATGCCGCCATTCAGGTTTTATGTTTTTGTGAGCTTTTTCTTTTTTCTGCTCCTAAGCATAACCACCAACAGATCGATCGAAAAAAACAAAGATAACATCCATATAACTTCTGAAAGTATTGATAAAGCATTGAATTCCAGCGACAGTCTTGAAGTTAACTCTGGCAATGCAGAATTTCTGGATGTTAATGAAAAGAAACCTCAGACAACTATTTCTGTAATGGGCAGCGAATCAGATCCACATAAATTGAGCAAAAGATTAAAAGATATCCAAGCAAAACCTGATGTATACATCGCACGGTTTTTCAAATACTTATCTTGGTCTGTTTTCTTTTTGATGCCACTTCTTGGATTGTTTTTATGGTTGTTTTTTCAAAAATCTGAGCCCTTTTATGTTAGTCATTTCATTTTTGCAATAAATCAACATATTGTGTTTTTTATTCTCCTCATTATAATAATGCTTTTGAATTTCATGTTGCCTGATAAAAAATCTACCCCTGAAAACTATCTGATGATGCTCTTGCCAGTTTATACTTATATCGGCGCCTGGCAACTTTATCGCAGACGCTGGTTTTCGGTTTTGCTTCGTATGTTTGCCGCCACATTCCTTTACATATCAGTATCGATGATTATTACTGGCTTTATTGCAATCTTTGCTTTCATTTTATAGGTATCGCTTCTAAGAAAACTCAAATAAAAAAAACAAAGGATGAATCTGTCAAAAACATTTACTTTTGAGATGTAGAATTCTTCTTTTCGCTAATTTAATTCAACGTATTTATGAGAAAGTACATCATTATTCTCACCTTGTTGGTTCTCTTCGGACTAATGCAGTTTGTCAGACCAGAAAGGAATCTTCAAACGAATCCAAGTCGTTACGATATCTTTTATTTGACTGAAACAGAAGGTTCAATCATATCAACATTTCAGACTGCCTGCTACAATTGCCATTCAAGCAATACAGCATATCCCTGGTATGCCAGCGTAGCACCCGTTTCTTGGGCAATTAACAGTCATATTAATAATGGAAAAAAGAAACTGAATTTTTCGGAATGGATTTTATATGATAAAGATCAACAGATCAAGCTCTTGATGGAAATATCGGAAGTACTGAAAGAGCACGAAATGCCTCCCAAACCTTATATCTGGCTGCATGCAGAAGCACGTTTGACGGAGGCTGATCGTCAGCGTCTGGACGAATGGATCATCAATAAAAAAGAAGAAATTAAAGCAAGTCTTAACTAAAAATCATGAGAAGCTTATTAATAAAACTGGGGGTTTTTCTTTTAATAACGGGATTAACTCCATCAATCCTGTGTGCACAGGAGATTAAATCACCCAAAGACTTTTTTGGATTTCAACCCGGAGATGACCACAAGCTCTTCGATTATGAACAGTTGATATCTTACCTCCAATTGCTTGAAAAAAACAGCGAAAAAATCAAACTTGTTGAAATTGGCCGCTCACCAAATGATAAGCCAATGTATGTGCTGTTGATTTCGTCCGCTGAAAACCTTGGCAATCTTGATGCGTTAAAGGAAATAAACCGCCGGTTGTCATTAGAAAATGACATCCCCGACATCGAATTAAATCGGCTCATCGCAGAGGGCAAAACTTTTGTAATTGCAACCATGTCAATGCATTCCAATGAAGTCGGGCCTTCTCAGGCAGTGCCACTAATGGCTTATGAACTCATTACAAGCTATGAGCCCGAAAAAATTCATTGGCTGAACGAAACTGTTTTGATGATAACACCGAGTCACAATCCCGATGGCATGAATATGATTGTGGAACATTACCGCAAATATCTGGGAACAAAATACGAAAAGACATCGATGCCTGGCGTTTATCACAAGTATGTAGGTCACGACAACAACCGCGATTTCATTACATTGACACAGTCAGACAACAAAGCAATCAGCAAGCTCTTCAGTCACGAATGGTTTCCACAGGTGATGGTCGAAAAGCATCAGATGGGAGCATCGGGGGTTCGATATTTTGTCCCGCCACCACACGATCCAATCGCAGAAAACATCGATGCCGGCATTCTTAACTGGATGGGCATTTTTGGAGCAAGAATGATGCAACGCATGACTGCCGACAGCCTCAAAGGTGTTACACAACGTTACCTTTTCGATGATTACTGGCCCGGACACACCGAAACATGTATCTGGAAAAACACCATTGGAATGCTTACCGAAGCAGCTTCAACATATCATGCAACACCGGTTTTTATCGAATCTCAGGAAATAAGAGTTTCGGGTAAGGGACTCAGCGAATACAAAAAAGGCATCAATATGCCTGATCCTTGGTCCGGCGGATGGTGGCGTCTTTCAGATATTATTAAATATGAAATAAGTTCGTTGTGGGGTATTATGGAGACTGCCGCCGACAACAGAGAACAGATTTTGCGATTCAGAAACAGCCTCACCAACAAAATGGTAAATCTTGGAAAAACTGTTGCACCCTATTACTATATCCTTCCTGCTGAACAACATGACTCCGGAGAACTGAATGTTTTGATCGAACTATTGATAGATCATGGTGTAAAAGTTTATCAACTTACAGAGAATATTTCTTTAAATCAATGGCAATTTCTGAAAGGGGATGTTGTTGTTCCATTGGCTCAGCCTTTCAGGTCTTTCATCAAAGAAGTGATGGAAAAACAGGAATTTCCGTTAAGACATTATACTCCCGGCGGAGAAATGATCAGGCCTTATGACATCACATCATGGTCGCTTCCGCTGCATCTTGGACTCGATTCTTACGAAATTAAAACAAGAAATCCGGAGTTGGAAGCCTCAATTTCTGAAATAAAAGATGTTGCCAGAATTGATCTTTCGCAAAAAGATAATCATTGGGGTTATGCATTCAGTGCCAGCAACAATGAAAGCTACAAAGCTGCTTTCAAAGCAATTTCAGCTGGAATACCAGTCTACCGACTTGAAAAACCACTTGAAATTGATGGAAAGATGATTCCAGCAGGAAGCTTTTTTATCGAAAAAATTGGAAAACTTAACGCTGTAGTTGAAGATTTAACGCAGAAACCTTTTTCATTATCCAAAAAGCCTGACATGCTGTTATCGCCAATAAAGCTGCCTAAAATAGGACTAGTTGAGACATGGTTTCATGATATGGATGCAGGTTGGACACGCTATATTTTCGATCAGTACGGAATGAATTTCCAACTCATCCGACCTTCAGAACTTGCAAATGGAGTGCCTGCCGGAATTCAGGTACTGATTTTTCCATCGAGTGCAAAAACAGTTCTTTTAGAAGGGAAATACGGTGAGGAAAACGATTATTACAACAGCAATTATCCTCCGGAATTCACCAAAGGTCTTGGTAAAGAAGGTCTGAAAAAAATAATGAAATGGGTCAATGATGGTGGTTTGGTCATTAGCTGGGGCAATTCTACAGATATGTTTGAAGGCTTGCATACCATCGAAATCTCAAAAACAGAAACAGAGCAATTCAGACTCCCATACAAAAATATTGGATCTGAACTTGCGAAAAAGGGTTTGTATTCACCCGGGACATTGATGAACATTAAGCTAATCGAAAATCATCCGCTTAGCTTTGGAATGCCATCCCACACCAAGATTTTTTCCAGAGGAACACCCGTTTTTACAACCTCTGTACCAAGTTTTGATATGGACAGAAGAATTATTGGAAGCTACACAAAAAGCAATATTGTTGCAAGTGGCTTTGCGCAAAAAGACGAACTTCTTGAAGATAAAGCTGTTATGATTTGGCTGAAAAAAGGTAAAGGTCAATTGGTTTTATATGGTTTCAATCCACAATTCAGATCTAACACGCATGGAACCTATAAGTTATTGTTCAATGCATTGCTGCTGAACAACAATAACTAATTTTTATGAATGAAATTTTATAATTTAGCTTTTCAAAATATTACCGCCATGAAAAAGAAAATTATTTGGGTTTTTGTGATGATTCTCCTAGTTGGAGGAGGATGTAAAGCCGGAAAAAAAACCACGGCAACAATTCCTGAACACCTGATGGAAGATCACGCATCCGGACCATACGTGTTTAAAGCAGGGGCTTTTTACACCTATGTTTTCACTGATGCACCAGGATATATTTCAGATGACAAAGCAATCATTAACAAGCTTCTGGCATCAAAAATCCCTGTCAAGGATATTTGGTTTAAACAAGGTTCATCAAGTTGTGTTCCTCCGGGAAGCGAAATGGCAATGACTGTGATGGTTGAACCAGTTTTTCTCGTCCGGCTTGAGAAGCCATCTGATGAAATTACGGGAATGGGTTTCAAGAAAACAGACGAACCGGGTTTGGGTGATTGTGCATACAATGTCAGGCGCTACACATTTAAATAGTTTTACCCTCAGAAGCCCTGCAAAAACTCCATTTGTTAAATATGTTTAAAGCAGGATCAATGAATTCTGCTTTTTATCCATTACTGTTTTTTCCCTTTAAAGCGATAAACTACTGTTAGATCATTGCGATCAGGCTCAGGAATATCCCAATAAGGTTTTTCCTCAGTTTTGGCGGGATTTTCTGTTTCGTCGGCATGTTCAGCTTGATCGATTTGTTCAATCTCGTCAGTTTGCTCATCATGCTCGACCTCAATTTCCCATGAATAAGGCCTGCGTTGAGGACCTTCGCGGCGATAGAAAATGGCCAACACAATGCCTGCAATCAATCCGCTGAGATGTCCTTCCCAGGAAATATTTTTTTCAGGAAACAATTCAGGAAATATACCCCAAATCATGCTTCCATAGAGGAAAACAACGACAAGCGAAATAGCCATCAGGCGTGTTTCTCTTCTAATAAAGCCGCTTACAAGAAGAAAAGATGAAAGTCCGTAAATGACTCCACTTGCCCCTATATGATAACTCTCTCTTGCGCCGAGCCATACCCACAATCCGGTGAGCAAAATAATCAATGACAATACTTTGGTAGCAATAGGTCTGTAAAATAAATACAGCGCTGACCCCAAAACCAAAATCGGGATCGAATTTGCAGCAAGATGCTTCCAATCACCATGAATAAAGGGAGATAAAACTATTCCGGGGAGTCCATCCGCATGAAGGGGATGTATGCCAAGAAAACTCAAGCGGATATTGAATGTCCATTCAGCGACCTTAACCAACCACATCAAAACTAAAAAAGTCAATGGGATAAATAAACTGCTTAAGATTTTTTTCTCTTCTTTTTCCATTTTGAAATGTGGCTTTCGGATATAAAAGTAATTCAAATCAAAAACTTTGCCCTTTTTGAAAATGGCAGTCTTTTTGAGTACTAGTTCGAGAATTATTAAAAATTTGGCAGTTATTTTTCAAAAACAATACAACCTAAAAGGCAATGGCATGTCCTTTGTATCAAAAATAAACTCAAAAAACCAGTTATGAAAAATCAATTATTCTCATCAATCAAGCTGAAATGCCTTGTAGTTGTTATTCTTTTTATCCACACCGCAAGTTTTGGACAAGAGGAATCAACATATAAAACGATCTTCGACAGCAACAACTCTGTTCGCATTAGCGGCTTTGGAGGTCCAATCGTCGAGTTTTCCTCTGTTATAAACGAATTTGCTGTTTCCAATGGTGGCGGCGGCGGCGTTATTATCAACAACTTTTTTATTGGCGGCTATGGCATGGGACTGTCAACAAATCATTACAAAGATATTTCCTATGTGCATCCTACATCATCTTCAGGTCTGCCGATTGTATACAGCAATGAAAGAATCAATTTCGGTCATGGTGGATTTTGGCTTGGCGGCAGCCTGAAGCCCAATGAAGCTGTTCATCTTGCTTTAAGCACAAAACTAGGCTGGGGAAGTATCAGTTTGGCCGATGAAGATTACAATAGCGCATTTACATTGTATTCATTTAAAGACGAGGTGTTTGTGGTACAACCACAGATAGAAGCAGAATTTAACATCACACGTTGGTTCAAAATGAATTTCGGCCTTGGTTACAGATTTGTTGCAGGAATTGATGAAAAAGTGCTTGATGTAGGATCTCCTGGCGGAACAGTTCAGTGGAAGCAGTTTTTCAAGTCAAATGAATTCAATAGCCTTAGCGGATCCGTTTCATTTCTTTTCGGAGGGTTTTAATTTATTCATGAACTCTCAGTTACAAAAGTTTTGCGGTATGTGATTGTAAAACTTTTTAGCCCCATCATTGTTTACATTTTCCAATATCTCAAACCACGAAATGAAGAATTTCCTATTCATATTTATTCTTAATATCTTTTCTGTAACACTTTTGGCATTTGCTGAAAATCCTGACGATCCGGCTGCAAAACGTTATCTGACTATTAGTGGCTACATTCGTGATGCCTCAAATGGAGAGACATTGTTAGGATCAACCGTGTTTATTGAGCCCAATGGCAGAGGCGCCGTATCTAATATTTATGGTTTTTATTCACTTCGACTGGACGCTGGAAATTACAATTTCAGATATTCATACATCGGATATGAGTCTGTTTCTATCCCGGTATCAGTAAGAAAAGACACGACAATAAATATTAGTTTAAAGCCTTTAGAGCAATTACTGAAAGAGGTGGTTGTGCGAGGTGAGCGAATGAATGAGGATCTTGGGAAGGCACAAATGAGTGTTAACAAGCTCGATATTAAAAGTATACGTCAGATTCCTGCCTTAATGGGTGAGGTAGATTTAATCAAAGCTATTCAGCTTCTTCCCGGTGTTCAGGCCACGGCTGAAGGAGGTTCAGGATTTTCTGTCCGTGGCGGCAGTCCGGACCAAAACCTGATTTTACTGGATGAAGCACTTGTGTATAACCCTTCACATCTTATGGGTTTCTTTTCTGTATTTAACAACGATGCTGTTAAAAGCGTTGAGCTTTACAAAGGAGATATCCCTCCAAATTATGGTGGCAGATTATCATCTGTGGTTGATGTACGAATGAATGACGGAAACTCACAAAAGTTTGCCGGCACAGGTGGTATTGGAACCATTTCGAGCAGATTAATGCTTGAAGGACCATTTCAAAAAGACCGCTCAAGTTTTATGGTAGCTGGAAGACGAACCTATGCCGACATTTTTCTGGCGTTATCAAAGGATGAACAAATCAGAAACAACACCCTCTATTTTTACGATTTCAACGCAAAAGCCAATTACATTTTGAATGATAAAAACAGGCTTTTTGTTTCTGGATATTTCGGTCAGGATGTATTCAAGAACGATAATTTCGCTATTGGCTGGGGAAACCAGACCGGAACTTTGCGCTGGAATCACCTTTTCAGCAATGAACTGTTTTCGAACTTTTCTTTTGTTTACAGCCGTTTTAATTACCAACTTGGTGTACCTGAAGGTCAGCCTAACGCTTTTGACTGGACCTCTTCAATGGAAGATCTTAGCATAAAAGGCGACTTTATCTGGTATGCCGGAGAAAGCAATACAATTCGTTTTGGAGCGCAGGCAACAAACCATGTTTTCAGTCCGGGAATTGCAGAAGGAAAAGGAAGTGAGACCCCTTTCAACCGCGTTGAAATGCCAAAAAATCGTGCCGTTGAAAGTGGAATCTATTTGAGCAACGAACAGAAGTTCGGGGAAATTTTAACCTTGAAATATGGGATTCGATTGAGTATGTTCAGCAATGTCGGACAGTCTGTCGTTTATAATTTTGATGCCAATTACCAAAAATATGATTCGACCATTTATTCGAAAGGTAATATTTACAACACTTTTTCAGGGCTTGAGCCACGTGTCAGTCTGGCATATAACCTCAGTGAAACTTCTTCTTTCAAGGCTGCTTACACAAGGAATTTTCAATATGTACATCTTGCTCAAAACTCTACAGCAGGCACACCACTCGATATTTGGTTTCCATCGAGTCCAAATGTAAAACCTCAGATTGGCGATCAGTTTTCACTTGGATATTTTAAGAATTTCAACAGATCACTACTCGAAACATCTCTTGAGGGTTTTTATAAACTCAATCACAATGCAATCGACTTTAAAAACCATGCAGAACTTTTGCTGAATGAATATCTTGAAGGCGAACTGCGTTTTGGAAAAGCCTGGTCTTATGGTATTGAAGCTTTTGTTCGAAAAACTGACGGCAGACTGAACGGCTGGCTCAGCTACACATGGTCACGTACACTCAGGGAAATGGAGGCAATAAACGATGGAAGAAAATACCCGGCCAGCTATGACAGACCTCATGATATTTCACTAGTGCTGAACTACTTGCTAAGCGATCGTTTGAGTCTGGGAGCAAACTGGGTTTATGCAACCGGCTCGCCGGTGACTTTCCCAACAGGAAGGTTTGTCATTGGAAACACAATTGCACCCGTCTATTCCGACCGGAATTCATACCGTCTGCCCGACTATCACAGGCTCGATCTTTCGTTAACTTATACAGGAAAGAAAAAGGAACGTCAGAAATGGCAAGGTGAATGGAATCTATCCGTTTACAATGCTTACAACAGAAAAAATCCATGGGTCATAAATTTTGTCGCTGATCCCAATATCCCAAATGCCACCTTTGCAGAAATGACCTATCTTTTCGGGATTGTACCTGCTATTACTTACAATTTTAAATTCTGAAAGACCGATGAAACGCAGCATATTTTACAAACTATTACCGCTTTTTGCAATAACTCTTATTTTAACATCTGCCTGCACAGAGCGTTATGACATAAAACTTGATGAAAGTTTCACCCGACTCGTTGTTGATGGAAACATCAGCACCGAAACTACCGGACACCTTGTGCGCCTGACAACGACAACCAGTTATTTCTCGAATGAGGAACCACCTCCGGTTACTGAGGCTGTCGTTTATCTCGATAATGGTGTAGGCAGATTAAGATTGACCGAAGATAAAAATCGCGCAGGATATTACTTTACGCCAAATGATTTTTTTGGTTTGCCTGGCACAAAATATACACTTGAAATAAATCTGAAAGACAAGATTGGTGATTCTGACCGCTACGAAGCTGTTACGCAAATGCCCTTGACAAATTTTCAAATTGATTCAATCGTTTTGGAATATCAAGCATTGTGGGACTTCTATCTGGTAAAACTGTACGCTTATGATCCACCGTCAGCAGATTTTTATAAGTTTGACGCTCTTATCAATGGAAAAATGATTACCGACACCGCTTCCCGCTCCCTTATAGTTGACGACCGTTTTTTCAACGGAAACAATACCAATGGGTTAGGTGTAATGTTTATACGGCCTGATGAAGTTGCTTCCGGTGATACAGTCACACTTATCATGTCGTCCGTAAGCAAGGAATTTTATGATTTCTTTGTTCAGTTGCGCACTGAATCCGGGCAGAGCAATCCGCTGTTTTCCGGTCCGCCGGCTAACATTGCTTCCAATGTAAAGGAAGGTGGACTGGGCTTTTTTGATGCACGTATTTTGCAAAAAGTAAGCATCATTGCACCGGGCAAATAGGTAACAATTGAATTTATTCCTAAATGCAAGCAATCACATTTTCTGCTGAACATCCGTTTCATGTGATAGGGGTAGAAAGAAAACGAATAATGTGTACTTTTGACAATCAATTTGTCAATCATGGAACTCACTCCTTTAACGGCTATTTCGCCTGTTGACGGGCGCTACAGAAGTAAGGTAGCATGCCTGGATATCTACTTTTCTGAGTATGCGCTTATCCGATACCGCGTTCACGTGGAAATTGAATATTTCATTGCTTTGTGCGAAATTCCATTGCCTCAACTTATCAAATTCAACAACAATCGTTTTGAAGATTTGCGAAATATCTGCAACCATTTCAGCATTGAAGATGCGCGAGAAATCAAGGAAATTGAAAAGGTTACCAACCATGATGTAAAAGCAGTCGAGTATTTTCTCAAAAAACGATTTGATATTTTGCACCTGGAAAGCTTTAAAGAGTTTATCCATTTTGGACTTACTTCGCAGGATATCAACAATGTAGCAGTTCCGTTATCTATTCAGGATGCACATCAGCACACAATGCTGCCTGCCATAAGTGCTTTGAAAGATAAGCTTTCGGCAATGGCACAGCAATGGAAAGACATTCCACTGCTGGCTCGTACACATGGTCAGGCTGCAAGTCCAACACGTCTCGGAAAAGAAATTCGGGTTTTTGCTGAACGGATTCAAAACCAGTTAAACCTCTTAAAAAGCATTCCATTTTCTGCCAAATTTGGTGGTGCTACAGGCAATATGAATGCCCATGCTGTGGCTTATCCTGATATAGATTGGGTAAATTTTGCCAATAATCTGATACAAAACCGGCTAAAACTTCATCGTCAGCAAACAACCACACAGATTGAACATTACGATTTTATGGCGGCATATTTTGATGGCCTTCGCCGTATAAATACCATCCTAATCGATCTGTGTCGTGACATTTGGATGTATGTAATGCAGGATTATTTCAAACAAAAAATCAAAGCAGGCGAAATAGGATCATCAGCGATGCCGCACAAGGTGAACCCTATTGATTTCGAAAATGCGGAAGGAAATCTTGGCATGGCCAATGCCATTTTTGGACATCTCAGTGAGAAATTACCCATTAGCCGTTTGCAGCGAGACCTCACTGATTCCACAGTAACACGTAATATTGGCGTGCCTTTGGCGCACAGCCTCCTTTCGATTCAATCCATTCAGAACGGGCTTGAGAAGCTTTTGCTAAATGAGGATAAAATTCGTGCCGACCTGAAAGCAAACTGGGCAGTAGTCGCTGAAGGAATACAAACAATCTTGCGCAGAGAACAGGTGGAAGGGGCTTACGAAATTCTCAAAGAATTAACCCGCACCAATCAAGGTATTACAGAATCTGCAATCAATGATTTTATCAACCGATTGAATATTTCCGATGCCATAAAAGAAGAACTCAGAAACATAACTCCAGAAAATTACACCGGCATCGATTTGCTAAAATAATCAAAATGAATAAATTCTACAGGACCATCTCTTTTGCCAAACCATACTGGGTTTATGCGCTTTTGAATGTTTTTTTCAACATAATGGTTGTGATTTTTTCGCTCTTCTCGTTTGCAATGCTCGTGCCTTTTTTAAATCTGCTTTTCGGAGCTGAAGAGCTTGTCACCGAAAAACCTGAATTTGCGATGAACACAAAAGCTTTGCTGGGAAGTATGAATTATCATATCAGTACAATAATTGCTGATAAAGGGCACATTCATGCGTTGATTTTTATCTGTATAATTTTGGTTTCAGCATTTTTATTGCGAAATATTTCCCGTTTTATGGCCAGTTTTTATATGGCTAACGTCCGTGTCGGTGCTGTCAGAGACATGCGCAATGCTATCTATAAGAAGATTCTTATTCTTCCACTTTCATTTTACAACAAAAACAAGAAAGGTGACATCATCGCCCGAATCACAAACGATGTTCAAGAGGTTGAATATTCCATCATGAATTATTTGGAAATGCTTGTCCGCGACCCGATTACTATTCTTGCTTTTGTAATTTTTATGTTTTCGATGAGCCCTCAACTGACTTTGTTTGTGCTTGTGCTTTTGCCTTTTGCCGGATATATCATTGGACGTATCGGAAGAAGTCTTCGCAAATCTTCAAAAGTTAGTCAGGAAAGGCTCTCAGGGATGCTTTCAACTGTTGAGGAGTCCATTTCAGGTTTAAGAATTATCAAAGCCTTTAACGCCATCAACTATTCCGATCGAAAATTCAGAGAACAAAATTCACTGCTTTCACAGCTTTTGATAAAAATTTATCGTCGTCGCGACCTTAGTTCTCCAATGAGCGAATTTCTGTCTTCGGTGGTTATCATTATTGTATTGTGGTTCGGAGGAAGCATGGTGCTTTCTGACACCTCCCCTATCGGAGCAGCCGATTTCATCACTTACATCATTGTCTTTTCACAAATCATACCTCCTGCGAAAACTTTTTCACAGGGTTTTTACAACATTCAGAAAGGTATAGCCTCTGCCGAAAGAATTTTTGAAATATTGGATGCTGAAGAAGTGATAGTTGAAAAGCCCAATGCATTGCCAATCGACGATTTCAAGAAAAAAATAGAATACCGGAATGTTTCTTTTCGCTATGATCGTGAAATAGTGCTTCAGGATGTTAACCTTACAATTGAGAAGGGTAAAATTATTGCACTTGTTGGTGAATCAGGCGGAGGCAAGTCGACAATGGTTGATCTGCTTCCCCGGTTTTATGATGTGATCGGCGGCAGTATTCTCGTTGATGGCGTCGATGTAAGAGATTATCGCATCGATTCGCTCAGAGGACTGATGGGTATCGTAACGCAGGAAAGCATTCTATTCAATGACAGTCTGTATAACAACATTGCTTTTGGCAGTACGAAGGCTACCCACGAACAAGTGATTGAAGCTGCGAGAATTGCCAACGCCCATGACTTTATCATGCAGATGAAAGAAGGTTATGATACCACCATCGGCGACCGGGGATCGAATCTCTCCGGAGGACAAAGACAACGTGTAAGTATTGCCCGTGCAGTACTGAAGAATCCTCCTATTCTTATCCTTGACGAAGCCACTTCTTCGCTCGATACTGAATCTGAACGCCTTGTTCAGGATGCCTTAGCCAAAGTGATGAGCAGTCGCACATCCATTGTTATTGCGCACCGGCTTTCGACCATTCAGCACGCAGATGAAATAATTGTGATGCAAAAAGGACGCATTGCAGAAAGAGGAAATCATGAGGACCTTCTCGCTTTAAATGGCGTTTATAAAAGGCTTTTCGATCTTCAGTCGTTCTCATAGGCCCGGCAGACTCCTAAATTTGATTTTCGGAATTGAAGAAAACGCAGTACTTTTGCAGCGAAATACGGCCTCGTAGTTCAATGGATAGAATATCAGATTCCGGTTCTGAGGGTTGGGGGTTCGAGTCCCTTCGAGGTCACTGAAAGCATAAGCCCTGAATGATAGTTAACCAAACTTATTCAGGGTTTATTTATTGAATATCAGTAATTTAATTTTTAGTTCCCATCCATATTTTAGTGCCTTCCTGCGCAAAGATACAGATTGTAAAATTTCTGTCAACATAAAAAAAATCCATTTTTTAGATATTTTTAGTTTGTCCTGTGGTTAACTAAATGCCGTTAATTCAACCCGAACTTTTGCTCAGAAATAAGGAAATAGTTTTCAGGATTTTCTGTAAGAATTATATCTCCAGTAGGAATAAATAACATATACATGGAGATTCTTTTCCCCTCCATTCCATGAGAAGTTTAGTAGACTGAGACAATTATCTAATAATGTTAGCTAATTCGAACATTATACAAATATTTCACGCTTAATGTTGGGCTTTTTAAGCATCAACTTGACATCCATTCCAATTTTATCTATTTTTGTTGGGATTTTCTAACTTTATCGTAAATATAAGTTAATAAAGATGGATAATACCAACATAAGCTGGACTTCAAAGTCAGATGCTGACATTGTGGCTGCCCTTGGAAACTTCATACGCCATCACAGGCTAACGCAGAATATCACTCAACAGCAACTGGCAAAGGCAGCAGGCTTAAACCGCTATACCATCAGTCAAATAGAAAAGGGTGAGTCGGTCAATCTGGTCAGTCTTATTCAGTTGTTGCGGGCATTGGATCAGTTGCACGTGTTTGCCGGTTTTGAAGTGAAAGAAGAGATCAGCCCGCTGGAGTATTTTAAGCTGAAAAAAAACAGCCAATTGCGCGAACGTGCACACAACAAAAATAATCTTTCACAAAAAGAAGACCTGGGATGGTAACTGCAGCTGAAATAAAAATATGGGGTGAGCGGGCAGGCGCAGTTCTGTGGGACGAACAGGAACAACTTGCCAGTTTCCAGTATGATCCGAACTTCCTGCGAAATGGATGGGATTTGTCCCCTTTAAAGATGCCAAACAAAAATGGTGCACGCATTTATCGTTTTCCCGAACTGCGTAAAGGAAAAGATGATATATATGACACCTTTAAAGGATTGCCTGGCTTATTGGCTGATGCACTTCCTGACAAGTATGGAAACCAGTTGATCAACGCATGGTTGGTGCAGCAAGGTCGTGCTGAAAACAGCATGAATCCGGTAGAACAACTTTGCTTTATTGGTGGAAGAGCAATTGGCGCACTGGAATTTGAGCCCGCACAATTGCCATCACAAAAAACAACTTTCAATATAGAGTTGAGCAGTTTGGTTGATGCTGCCAGAAAAATACTGGCTGCTAAGGAAGCTTTCAGCACCAATCTGCAAAAAGATGAAGACCAGGCGATGAAAGACATCATAAGCGTTGGCACCTCTGCAGGTGGTGCACGACCAAAAGCAGTGATAGCTTTAAATCCAAAAACAGCTGAAGTTAGATCTGGTCAAACAAATGTTCCGAAAGGTTTTGAGCATTGGCTGATCAAGCTGGATGGAGTAAGTGATGCACAGTTTGGCGAAAGCAGTGGTTGGGGCAGAGTAGAATATGCCTACTATCTGATGGCGAAAGCCTGTGGTATCGATATAATGGAATCCCGCTTGTTGGAAGAAAATCAAAGAGCACATTTTATAACCCGTCGTTTCGATCGTGAGGCTGGCAATATCAAACATCATGTGCAAACCCTTTGCGGAATACAACACTATGATTACAACAATATGCATGCTTACAGCTACGAACAGTTGTTTCAAACCATGCGATCGTTAAAACTAAGCTATCCGGAAGCAGAACAAATGTTCAGGCGGATGGTATTTAATGTCATGGCAAAAAACTGCGATGACCATAGCAAGAATTTTTCATTCCGTCTGAAAAAGGGTGAACGCTGGGAGCTTTCACCTGCTTATGATTTATGTTACAGTTACGACCCTCAAAGCATTTGGGTAAGTCAGCAAACCCTGAGTATCAATGAGAAAAGAAAAAACATCAATAAAAATGATTTGATGACCATTGCAAATGCTAATACCATTAAAAAAGGAGAAAAAATCATCTCAGAAATAAATGAGATTATCAGAGAATGGAAATATTTCGCTGATCAGGCAAATGTTAGAGAAGATTTGAAAACCGCTATTATGAAAAATTTACCTCTGATACCAATTTGAAATTTTTAGCACTCGCTTTGGCATTATTTCTTTCTGGCCTTTTTAGCTTCGGATTCGAGGAATTCCTCTATGGCCATTGTCATTGAAGGGCTTGATTTTGTTGGTGCATTTATATGAAGGTTAAATCCAGCTTCTTTGATGGCATCTCCCGTAGATTCACCAAATGCACCAAAAATTGTTTCAAGCTGCTTAAATTTTGGAAAATTCTTTTGAAGTGATTTGATCCCTGCCGGACTAAAAAAGACAATCATGTCATAGTTTTCCAGTTTTACCCCTTTGAGGTTGGCTCCAACAGTTTTATAAATTACTGCTTTCGTAAAATCTATTTTATTCTGCTCCAGCAGTTCGGCCATGCTTTCTTTGTGGATGTCGGAGCAAGGCAACAGAAACTTATCTTCTTTGTGCTTGCGTATTACATCAAGAAGATCGTTGAAATTTTGTTTACCGTAAAATATTTTTCTTTTTCTGTACTGAACATATTTTTGAAGATAGTAAGCCGTTGACTCAGAAATGCAGAAATATTTCATTGTTTCAGGCACCTCAAAGCGCATTTCTTTTGCGATGCGAAAATAATGATCAACAGAATTTCTGCTTGTCATAATCACAGCAGAATAGTCTGTAAGTGAAATTCGCTCCTGCCTGAATTCCCTGGCTGGAACGCCCTCTATTTTAATAAATTTATGAAAATCAATCGTAAGATTATACTTTTTTGCTAATTCCCCATAGGGTGATTTTTCAAAATCTGCCGGTTGTGGCTGAGACACCAAAATGGATTTGATCTTCATCGCTATTTCTCCTTTTTATACTTTGTCCTTTTGCCTTTCGCACCCATAATTCATCGTTTCTTGTCAAAAATACTGATGATAAAATGTCTTCTCAACACAAATATGTTAACAAGATGTTATTCATATTCAGCCGAATACGCCATCTTCTGATAATATCATCATTGTTTTTGCAAGTAATAAAAGGGGCACGATTTCAAGGGCGCAAAGATATAAAAATAAATAAAACAAATGAATGCCCTTTTCTGCCAATCCAACCATGAAACTTCGCAGAAAACGAATCAACTGAACAATTAAAAGAATTGACAGTGTAGAAACTACAGCAATATTTGAGGGGTTGTATATAAGTACCAATAAAGCCGGAATGAATAATAAACTTGTCATAAGACTAAAAATTATTTGATTTGCCAAATAACGTATTCCACTATCCTTCAAATTAAAAATAATTGATAGCCATAGAATTGTCTGGAATTTTCCAACAATAATAAACACCACTCCACTAAAAACAATTAGAAAATCGTAATAAGAATTTCCTGTTATTTCAAAGCCGCTTCCAAGATAGTCAAGAACTTCAAGAATAATAACAGAAAAACCAGCCAAGTAAACAAATCCATAAAGGTAAGTCAGGATGTTTCGGATTGGATGCCATTCTCGTAATAGCAAATGTAACCCGGCATTACTGAAAGAGGCTTGAATAAATTGATTAAACCTTCTTGGATATAGAATTTTGGTTAAGACGATGATCGAAAACATTAACAAAACTATCAGCCCATGCCAGTCTCCTGATTTGTTATCAATTTTAAGCGGTTGAAAATTGATGGACTCTGTTGGTTTACTATACGTTACAAAACTTTTCAGCTGCATAGAAACCGGCATGTGAAAAGTCTCAAAATCTGCTAAAGAAAAAATACCATGTGCATGCGGATGATTATCAGCAGGCACCATTGCTTCATGCTTATCAAAAATTACCGTTTTTGCACTTGCTGAATCACCCTGAATCATAATCTAAATCTATCTGCGTGTTGAATGATGCTGCAAAAGTAGTAATTTATAATCATTTTAAAGAACAACATTTTTCTATTTTGTTGATATTAAATTGATTATGATATATTAATTACTGTTAATTCTATAACAGGATGGTGCTATAAATAGAAAAAAGCGGTAATTTTGCAGCCGGAAAAAATTTATCTCCCTCATTTTAAATAATATGGATCTAATTCAAAGCATCAGAGAAAGAGCGAAAGGCACCAATAAAAAGATTGTGCTGCCAGAAGGGTCGGAAGAACGAACCATGCGTGCAGCTGATATTGTTCTGGAAGAAAAAATTGCTGAAATTATCCTGCTGGGAAATGAAGCTGTCATTCTGGAAAATGCATCACATTGGAATCTTAAGCATATTCGAAAAGCAACAATTATAGATCCAATCAATCACGATCGTAAACAGTATTTTGCAGAAATGCTTGTTACAATCAGAAAAAATAAAGGACTTACGATTGAAAAAGCGTTAAATCTTGTTGAAGATCCATTATATCTTGCAGTGCTGCTCATCAAAAATGGTGATGCCGATGGTGAGGTTGCAGGCGCAAATAATTCTACCGGCGATGTACTTAGGCCCGCCTTTCAAATCGTCAAGACACAACCCGGTTTTTCGGCTGTTTCAGGCGCTTTTATCATGATTGTGCCAAATAAAAATTATGGCGAGGATGGTATTTTAGTTTTTGCTGATTGCGCAGTCAATCCTGATCCAACTGTGAAAGAACTTGCTGAAATAGCTGTAGCTTCGGCGCAGACAGCGAAAAATATTGCCGGCATCGAACCAAGGGTTGCAATGCTGAGTTTCTCTACAAAAGGCAGTGCAATTCATGAAAAGGCTGATAAGGTAATTGAAGCCACAAAACTTGCAAAAATCATGGATCCAACGCTTCAAATTGAAGGGGAACTGCAAGCAGATGCAGCAATAGTGGAATCAATCGGAAGAAAAAAGGCGCCTGGCTCAAGCATTGCAGGCAAAGCAAATGTTTTGGTTTTTCCTTCGCTTGAATCTGGAAATATAGCCTACAAACTTGTACAACGACTTGCTGGAGCTGAAGCTATAGGCCCGGTTTTACAAGGAATGGCAGCCCCGATCAACGATCTTTCGCGCGGCTGTTCAGTAGAGGACATTGTCAATTTAGTAGCAATTACGGTCAATCAGGTGAATGGAATAAAAAAATAACAGACAAATTTCTTTTAATAACAATATAAATATGAGCGAAACATTAGCAGATTTCAGTTTGGGAAAACGCCCCCAAACAAAAGGAATGATTCAAAAGGTGGGTGTG
Source organism: Bacteroidales bacterium (assembly GCA_030683155.1). GTDB lineage: Bacteria > Bacteroidota > Bacteroidia > Bacteroidales > F082 > JALNZU01. Next base: position 26,404 of record JAUXMV010000024.1, on the reverse strand, counting down.
GTCGGTTGCGGCACGGTTGGACAGGAGATTGTTCGCACTATTAGTGAGTATGGCATTGATGTAGTTTTTCTTGATGTAAATGAAGAGCGTGTTCAAGAGGCTTTTGTCCATATTGGCGAACAACTTGATGAAGTTATCAACCACTGGGGACTTACTCCAGGCGAAAAACGCGCCATTCTGAGTCGTATCAAAGGAACTACGGACTACGCTGATCTAGCTGAATGCGACATCGTCATCGAATCGATCAGTTCACGAAAAAAAGGAACAAGCCTCGAAATTAGAAAAGAAATTTTTCAAAAAATTGAAGCTGTCGTTAAGCCTGATGCCATTATCTCTTCAAACATCGCAACATTGATGATTTCTGATCTTTCAAACGGATTGAAACATCCTGAAAGAGCAATTGGAATGCATTTCATTTTACCTATAAATAAAACTAATGTCATTGAAGTCGTAAAAGGAATCAATTCTTCTGATGAGGCATTTAGTCATGTAGCAAAATTCGCCGGAATGATCAATAAAGGCATCATTAAGCTCAACGAATCGCCGGGCAACATCGTAACACGCATGTTGGTTACAACCATTAATGAGGCCTGCGAAATCCTTATGGAAGGTGTGGCCTCAGTCAGTGATATTGATTTGGCTATGCGCGAATCAACCGGATACATGTTCGGGCCTTTTGAAATGGCTGACCGCATCGGACTCGATAAAGTACTCAAATACATGGAAAACCTTTATCAGGAATTTGGCGACAAAAAATATAAGCCTTCGCCAATCATAAAACGCCTTGTAAGAGCCAATTATCTGGGCAGAATCACTGATCGTGGGTTTTACAACTACAAATCAGGTAAACCTGTTGATCAAACAGTTACATGTGCCGTTATCAAATAGTAAAACAAAAAAGAAAGAAATAAGATGAAGATCATTGTACTGAACTGCGGAAGTTCATCCATCAAATATCAACTTTTTGAGATGCCTGCCAAAGCAGTGCTTGCAAAAGGTATCGTTGACAAAATCGGCTTGAAAGGCGCGGCCATTAAGCACAAACGCAGCGATGGCGCAGAAGTGAAACTTGAAGGCGAAATTCTCGATCACCAATCAGGAATTGAATTTTTGCTTGGCATTTTAATCAGCGAAAAATATGGCAGCATCAAGTCGCTCGACGAGATTGATGCTGTTGGCCATCGTGTGGTTCATGCGGGAGAGAAATTCAGCGGCAGTGTTTATATCACCGAAGAAGTTATCGCTGCACTTGAAGATTGTGTTGACCTTGCTCCACTGCATAATCCTCCAAATCTCAAGGGTATTTATGCCATGAAAGACTTGCTTCCTGAAGTGCCTCAGGTTGGTGTTTTTGACACTGCTTTCCATCAGACCATGCCACCCAAAGCCTATCTGTATGGCCTGCCCTACTCACTCTACGAAAAATATAAAATCCGTCGGTATGGTTTCCATGGAACCAGTCACAAATACGTTTCAAAACGCGCTTGCGAAGCGCTCGGGCTCGACATAAGCACACAAAAAATTATCACTTGCCATCTTGGCAACGGAGCTTCAATGGCCGCTATTGACGGTGGAAAATCTGTTGATACATCCATGGGAATGACGCCTCTCGAAGGACTAATCATGGGAACACGCTGTGGCGACCTTGATGTTGGCGCCCTGCTGTATATTGCGGACAAAGAAGAAACCAGCATTCCTTACACAAGTACACTTGTAAACAAGTTTTCTGGTATGTTAGGCATTTCTGGTATTTCTTCGGATATGCGCGACATCGAAATCGCTGCTGAAAATGGCAACGAACGTGCAAAAATTGCCATGGAAATGTATCAATACAGGGTGCGCAAATACATTGGTGCTTATGCCGCTGCTATGGGAGGTGTCGACATGATTATTTTTACTGGTGGAATCGGAGAAAATGATACAGTTACACGGACCAAATCGCTTGAAGGACTTGAATTTTTTGGCGTAAAAATTGACGTCGAAAAATCTTTGAAATCCCGCGGCAAGGAGGAGCTGATCAGCACTCCGGATTCGAAAGTAACGGTGATTGTGGTACCTACAGATGAGGAACTTATGATTGCATCTGATACCTACGAAATTTATGAACAAATAGCTCAGGAAATAAACAATTGATTTCTAAGCTAATCAAATTAGAATAAGCCCTGATACTTGAAGTTTCAGGGCTTTTCCTATTTATACCTGTTGTAATAATAAAATGGCTGATTTTTAAGTTTTTTTTAGTGCCCACGGTATAAAATTCGACTAATGACAATAGCCTTTGCAGCTTTAGCTTTCATGGAAAATGCGTATTTTTGCCACCAAAACTTAAAAATCTGTCTATGTTTGCTCTGTTCATGAAAGAAATCAGCAGCTTCTTAAGCTCCTTGATAGGCTACATGGTTATTGCCGTGTTTTTGCTTATCAACGGATTGTTTCTGTGGGTTTTTCCGACCGATTTTAACATCATGGACTATGGTTATGCCAGTCTTGAAGGTTTATTTATCCTGGCTCCCTTTGTATTTCTTTTTCTGGTACCTGCAGTAACAATGCGTTCGTTTGCTGACGAAAAAAAAACTGGCACTATTGAAATGTTGCTAACCAAACCACTTACAGATCTTCAGATTATTCTGGCAAAATATTTCGCCAGTCTTGCGCTCGTGCTTTTTTCTTTGATACCAACTTTCATCTATTATTTTTCTGTACATCAATTGGGTCTGCCTCCTGGAAATCTCGATTCTGGTGGTATCTGGGGCGCCTACATCGGGCTGTTTTTGCTTGGAGCTGCTTTTGTTGCCATTGGCATTTTCAGCAGCAGCATTACCGATAATCAAATTCTAGCCTTTATTCTGGCTGTTGTCCTCAGCGGCTTTGTATATACAGGATTTGAATTTATTTACTCTCTCTCATGGTTTGGAAAAGTTGATCTTTTCATCAAACAGCTTGGTATCTCAGCACACTACAGTTCTATCAGCCGCGGCGTTGTCGACACACGCGATCTTCTTTACTTCTTCAGTTTGATCGCTCTTTTTATCAGTTTCACCAAATTGTCTTTAGCAAGTAGAAAATGGTAAAACACAAAGAAAATAAACTGCCAAAAATATTCAAGGCAAAGGATATCAGGAAAAACAATCTGATTGAATTCGCCCTTGTATTTGTTGTCATTCTTGTCCTTAATGTGATAGGAGCATTCCTTTTTACCCGCTTCGACCTCACGAGTGAAAAACGTTACACCCTGGCGCCGGCCACAAAAAACCTGTTGAAATCGGTTAACGATTATGTCTATTTCAGGGTTTATCTCGAAGGCGACTTTCCGGCGGGCTTTAAAAAACTTCGACGCGAAACCAAAGAGATGCTTGACGAATTCAGGGCTTACAACAAATTCATAGAATACGAATTCATCAATCCAATGGCAGGAAGCAACAAGCAGGATGTCGATGAAACGATAAAAGTCCTTGTTGAACGCGGACTTCAGCCAACTGATCTTCAGGTGCGCACTGCAGAAGGAATGCAACAGAAGGTCATTTTTCCCGGAGCGATGGTAATGTATCGCGACAAAGAGCTTCCGCTCGATTTACTCGAAAGCCAGATCAACACCCCTGCAGAAACGGTTTTAAATAATTCGATACAAAATCTGGAATTCAAACTCGCTGAAGTCATCAGAAAACTTGCTCAATTACAAAAGCCTGCGATTGCATTCACCGAGGGCAACGGTGAACTGAATGAAGGAGATGTGCATGATGTGACCCAGACACTATTAAGGAATTATCGTGTTGACAGAATTATTATCGGAGGCAGAATCAGCGCTTTAACACGTCGATCAGAGCCTGACAGCGAAGGAAATGTGCGTATATTGCCCAATTACCAAGCCATTATTATTGCAAAGCCATCCATTCCGTTTGAGGAGAGAGACAAGTTTATTATCGATCAGTACATCATGTACGGCGGAAAAGTTCTTTGGCTTATTGATCCCGTTCTTGCAAGCATGGACAGCCTTCAGATGAGTGAATCCACGATTGGGATTGATATGGATACGCGTCTTGATGATCAATTGTTTAAATATGGTGTTCGGTTAAATAAAAATCTTGTACTTGATCTCAATTCTGCATCGATACCACTTAGAACCGGACAAGTTGCCGGACAAGCGCAGATTGAATATTTCCGATGGCATTATTTTCCGCTGTTGGGTCAGGCATCCAACCACCCAATTGTAAGAAATATTAATGCCATCAAAGCCGATTTCACGAGTTCGATTGATACAGTTCTGGTAGATTATGTACGTAAAACCCCTTTATTAAAAACCTCTGATTATTCCCGAACTGTAGGCACACCGGCGCTTATCACCCTGGCGATGCTGCGCGACAAACCTGATGAGCGGATGTATAATAAAAAAGGACAGGCGACAGCCTATTTGCTCGAAGGAACTTTTCCTTCGCTATTTTCCAATCGCATGCCGCCGGAAATAACCGGCAGCAAAGACATTGGTTTTCTGGAAACAAGCAAACCTACAGCGATGATCGTCGTAGCTGATGGCGATATAATCCGAAACCAGTTTCACATTCCACAAGGCTACCCTTTGCCACTGGGATTTGATCAATTTACGCGTCAAACCTACGGAAACAAGGACTTTATTCTCAATGCCATCAGTTATCTTGCGGATGAATCAAGTTTAGTAAGTATACGCTCGAGGGAACTCAAAATCCGGCTTCTTGATATGTCAAAAGTAAACAGCACGCGTCTGCAATGGCAAGTAATCAACATTTTGGTTCCTGTAGCAATCGTGCTGATTTTTGGGATTGTGCTGGCAATATTAAGAAAAAAACGTTATGCCAGATAAACTTCTGTTTTGTTTAACATCTTTGAATTGAAAAGGACATCATGAAAAAAAATAAATTTGCTATAATTCTCACCCTTATATTGATTTTGATTGCTGTTTTGCTTGTATTTAACAAAAACTACACTTCAACACTTCAATCAAAAGAAACAGATTTTGCCGTACTTGATACAGCAAGTGTCACAAAAATTTTCATCGCAAATCTCGATACCAGCGAAATATTGCTCGAGCGCGATAAAAACGGATGGTCATTAAATAAAACCTATAAAGCACAGCAACAAAAAGTGGACGCTTTGCTTAATACAATGCTGAAATTACGTGTCAGAGGACCTGTTTCCAGAGCTAGTCATGACAATGTTGTTTCACGTATGGCGGGCATTGCAATTAAAGTAGAAGTGTATCAGATTGTTCCGATGATTAATTTTTTTGATCGTATAAAGCTTTTTCCAAGAGAAAAACGAACAAAGGTTTATTATGTTGGTGATGTACCAAAAGACAATATTGGAACATTTATGCTTAAGGAAGGTGCTTCTACGGCTTATATTATGTATCTAACTGGTTTTAAAGGATTTGTCATGTCAAGATACTCGCCAATTGTTGACGACTGGAGAGATCATGGTGTTTTTCGTAAAAGACTTAACGAAATTCAGTCTGTGCAGATTGAGTTCAATGAAAATCCAGACCAAAGTTTCAAGCTTGAAAAGACTGACCGCCATAATTATAAAATTACCAGACTTAAGGATAATTACGTGTTACCGGAATACGATACACTCCGCCTGCTCAACTATTTGACTTCATTCAACGATATCCGTTTTGAGGCTTTGCTTAACACTGGAATGCCCGCCATCAAGCGCGATTCAATTAAAAACTCACCATTTTTACATAAAATAACGCTTGTGGACACAGAAGGTGATAGCAATACTGTCACCACATTTGTGAAGAAAACTTTTACCGACCACCTCGTCATCGATTATCATCTCGTGCCACTTGATTTAGACCGCATGTATGCTTTGATAAACGAAAACCGAGATTTCGTGCTTATTCAATATTACACTTTTGACAAATTGCTTAGACCAATTCAGTACTTTGAACCTGGATATAATAATGATTGGCACTAAATGAAAAGCGTTTAATTTCTGACAAAGATTTCCTTTGAGAGAATCTGGTTGAGGCCGGGGTTGACAATTTCAAGCTTCAGAACGCCTGAACTATCTGCTAAAAGTTCCAGCTTTTCACCATCAAGCATGGGCAGATAATCCGGGCAAGCAAGGTTAGGACCCGTTTTTCTTTTTCCAACAACCATCAGCTTATAGCGGCCGGTTTCACGTTCAGCTATAAATCGCGCAAAAGAACTGCAGCCATCATAACCAATTATCCCAAAAAATACTACACTGAATTTTGAGCCTAAATTCACTGTATCAGCTACCTGAATACTGTCAACATGTATGAGATATTCTTCATATTTTATTTTTCCGCCTTTGCTGCATGAGCCTGTCGCTACAATTGAAAAAACAATCAACACTAAACCCAAATACTTATAAGTTAACTTCATAGCATTACTGATTTTATAGTTTTTAAAGAAACGTCTGACATGCTAATAGCCATAAGCTCTTCCCTCAATTTTTTCTGCGTCAACACTAAAAACACAAACATTTTCAATGGCTGGTGCGCTGTATTTATATTCTTCATCTGTGTATTGTTTCATGATAACATTCAGCGCATCCATCTTTTCATCTGAATCTTCAATGAATTTAACCTTTCCATGAACAAGTACAGACCGGTATTTCATGGAATAACTGCAGGCCACTTCCGTATTTTGCCAACGCAACAGATGGTCTGTACTAAAGGCAACACAAACATTTGGATCGTTTTCGAGTGCTTTTAGCTTTTTTCCTTCAGGGCCAGAATGAAAATAAACTGTTTTATTCCTAAAACCAAAATTCATATGAATCACATAGGGCTTTCCATCGGCATCGATCATCGCCAGGCTGCAATATTGACATTTTTGGATTATTGCTTCTATTTCAGGCTCAAAACTTAGGATACGGCTTTTCATAAAAAAAATATTTGTGCTAAAATTAAGACATAATATCAATACAGAGCCGAGAAATTAACGCCAAAAAGAAATTCTGGTACCCATCCGCCATCGCTAAATGTATGCGAAAGTCTGAAACCAAGGTTCACAGGTGCCGGAAAGTTCAGAAAGTGCCAGTCACTATGGAGTTCCAATCCGGCAGACATATAATCATTTGTACGTCCCGCATGGTTTCCGGAAAAATAATCAAAAAATACACCTGAACGTATTCTCTTCAAATAAAATACTGTTGGAAGGTTTAGTTCAGGATATAAAAGCGGAAACACATAATCGCTTTTGAATGAAACTAATTCTTTAAAAAACAGGCTGTTGTATCCGCGGGGAAAAGAGGCATAGCTACCGAATTGGTAATAACCGGTAACTTCATTTTGCCATGCTCCATAAAGCCTCAAACCATGGTGGGGCGCCAATCCCGGAAAAAAGAAACTGGCACTGGCAAAAAGCTGTTTCGAAGGTTCATGGTCAAAAGGCGTATGTCTGAAAATCAACCGTGCCGATTGTCCCCATGCAGGCAGAAGGTCTCTTACCGACATGCGTGTCTGGTTGTAAACAAAGATATCATACCCAAATGAAGATACAAGATTCTGTTTGAAATTCAGCCCAACCTCAGGAGCCATTTCACGGTAAATCTGTCTGAAACTCAGGGCTGGCTGTAATCCTCTGAGCCAACGATCGCGTGTGAAGTTTAACGGCACTCTTAGCCCTGCATTCCAATCCGTTTCCCACCATTTAAGGTCAATAGTTTTTCCTTCAAAGGTTGTTTTCCCACGTCTGAGACCAGTACTGAAACCGGCATTGATTGCCGGAAAAAGCCCAAGATAAGTCATGTTTATTACAGTTCTTCCGGTTTGTTCATTCAAATCATAGCTATACCCAAGCTCTGCAACCATTGTGCTGAGGGAGTTTTGAGACAAAATACTGAATCCCGGACCAATGTTTTGGTTGTTGGCTTCCAGATACACTGGCGACCAGCTATGTACATGAAATAAATTATTGATACGCCGGTATTTTTTCACAGGAAAAATACTGTCAGGAATTGCTATGGCATCAATATTGAATTTTTCCTTTGCAAACAGTTTTTCTGCAAGATCAAAAGAATTGTTTAATACCTCAGAAAGTGGCACATTCAACATATCCTTCTTTTTCAAAGCCTGAATTTTCCAGCCGTCAGCGCTATAATCTGCATAAACCAGCTGATCGTTTTTTGTATCGAAATCAGCATCTGCGGCACCAAAACGTGAAGATCCCAACTGACGAAGTTCATTTGTTTCCAGATCAAAAGCGTAAATATTGCTGATTCCTGACCATGCTCCATGCAAAATCACCAGATTATCATCCACAGCAGACAGGCTAAAATCGATATAGCCAAAAGGAATCAAAACTTCCTGTTCCCTCGAAATGGTGTTAATTTTTATCAACGCTTTGCCTTTTTGCCCTACAGCCAATGCCAAAACATGTTCACGATCGCTCATCCATTTGGGTGTTTGAAAAAACAGGCTATCGCTGCTGATCCTGAAAAGCTCTTCTGCGCTGTCACTTTTCAAAACTACAATGGAGTGCCTGCCTGTTGATGCAGTTTCAGCAACAACAATTTTCTTATTGCAGGAGCTTATATCAGGTGCAAAAAAATTGCTTTTAAAAGTGAGCTGTCTGATTTTTCCGGTGGCAATATCTCCAAGTTTTATCACACTGAAATTTCTGTTCGACCATCTGAGGTCTGGCTGAAACTCATTCCAGACAACCAAACTGTCAGTCGCAGAAAGACTATGATTAAAGATACTGCCAGGCGTAAACAGCACTTTTTCGAGGCTGTCCTGAATCAAAACAATGCGCCGGATGCCGGCCATTGAGCTGCGAATTGCAACAATGCTGCCATCACTGAGAACCTGAGGAAATCTGTAATTTGTGTATATTTTTTTTGAAGGACTAATACTTTGTGTTGGTGTTTTTGGGATTACACTATCTTGAAACGCCCATATCAAACGGAGTGAGTCCATCGTTTCCCTGTAAAGCTGTTTCTTTCCACGCCCGCTTATTTCCCTTAAAGCACTTGTGAAAGGTGCCAGCAGAAAAGGCCTTCTTGCAGTTTTATCAAGCACATTCTCCCACAGCTCAGCTCCATATTTTTCTTTACTATAACCTGTCATAAAGTATCCAAACTCATAAATATCAGGCACATGATGCCGGTAAGAGCCAAAATATGCTTTGTCATAGGAATAACTTCCTTTTTCGATTAGTTGTGCTCTCAATCCTGCTTCAAACAAAGGCTGACGACCGCGGCCACTGAATGACATCGCTGTTTCTGTGACCACAGCATCTCCTTCGATAAACCAGTTTGGAATAAAAACACCAAGCAAAGCAGCCGTACCCTGTTGCCCAAGCACAGTCGAAAGGAACTTTCCAAAACCTTCATCCAGGCGCTTAATCTGTGCTACATGCCTCATTTCATGAACACTTAGCTGCCGAAGCCATTCCTGTCCGTAGCCATCCTGTGGAGGTGTATGAAAAAAATCAAGCCTCCTTGGCGCCCATGCAACGGTGGCATTCGAAATCACACTTTGTGTGTGAAAAATCAAATCAGATTTTGTCGGTTTTGCATTCAAATCTGCTCTTACGGCTGGATAAGTTATCTCAAGCATATTGGCCAGGTATTGCGCCTGAAGCTGATTGTCTTCTGGGAAAATCAACCTGAAATTAGGTGTCTTGAGCTGTTTCCAGCGCACCGAAGCAGGATCCTGACCACTCAGATAATATTGGGCTGAAGCAGAAAAGAAACAAAAGAAATAGAAAACCAGAAAAATGAACTTCCGTCTCATAGTTTTTTGAAAGTTTTAACGAGTGTCAAAGATAGAAGTTTTGTCTTTGTCTTTGCTTGTTACTTTTTTGCTGGCTATTTGAAACTATGCTTCCCTATAGTCACGCTATCAGGGAGTTTCATATGTGCTAAAAGTCTGTTTTTGAATGAATCTTCTATGCAAACCTCATTTAAAAATGATTTTCAACGAAATCTTGGTTTTAGACACCTCAAAAAAAGGCAGTCCATGGCATTGTTTTCGGCATGTCGGCAACAATTGAAATAGCCTGCTTTTTAATTGGATGTTCAAAAACTATGGTATGTGCATGCAGGCAAATGGAGCCATCGACATTTGAACGCTTATCGCCATATTTAAGGTCGCCCAAAATCGGACAACCAATGGCTGCAAGTTGAACCCTTATTTGATGATGACGTCCGGTAAGCAAAGTTATTTCCAAAAGGAAAAAGGATTTTGAAGCACCTATGAGTCTGTATTTTAACTGTGCATTTTTAGCCCCTGAAACACTTTCTTTTGAGATATATGACTTGTTTTGAGCTTCATTCTTAACTAGAAAGTGCTCCAATAAGCCTTCTTCATCATGTGGTTTATTTCTTACAATTGCGAGATACTTTTTATCAAAATCCCTTTCCCTGACCAAAGCCGTCATTCGTGTGAGTGCCTTGCTCGTTTTTGCAAAAACTACTGCCCCGCTAACCGGCCTGTCGATACGGTGAACCAAGCCTGCAAAAACATTTCCCTGTTTGTTATAGGTAGTTTTAAGATAACTTTTTACATCATCCAGCAAACTAACATCACCTGTTTTATCGCCTTGCACAATCTCTGAAGGCAATTTATTGACTATCAGTAAATGATTGTCTTCAAACAATATACGATTTGAAACATCGGCCACAACAAGCTTTTTTTCAAGGAATCATGCTAATATTGCTCGCGCTCACTAGGGAAATTAACCGATTTCACATCTGTGATATAAGAGCCGACAGAGCCCTTTATTTCTTCATATAAGTTGTGATATCTTCTTAAAAAACGCGGCGAAAACTTCTGGTTTATGCCTAACATATCATGTAAAACAAGCACCTGACCATCCACACCACTTCCGGCACCAATTCCTATTGTAGGTATGCGGGCAGCCTTGGTGACTTCGGTTGCCAGCTGGGAGGGTATTTTTTCCAGCACTATTCCAAAACAGCCAGCCTGCTCAAGAATCGTAGCATCACGGCGTAATTTGTCAGCCTCACGTTCTTCGGTGGCGCGGACAACGTAGGTGCCGAACTTATTTATGCTTTGCGGCGTAAGTCCAAGATGCCCTAGGATAGGTATGCCGGCACTTAAAATACGGTCAATAGACTCAACAATTTCTTCGCCTCCTTCCATTTTCACGGCATTTGCACCTGACTCTTTCATAATACGAATTGCAGAGTGAAGCGCTTCTTTTGAGTTGCCCTGATATGTTCCAAAAGGCATGTCGACCACTACTAGTGAGCGTGTTACGGCTCTCATGACAGAAGAAGCATGATAGATCATTTCATTCAATGTAATGGGCAAGGTGGTTTTGTGCCCTGCCATCACGTTGGAAGCGCTGTCGCCAACAAGGATAACATCAATGCCAGCCTCATCAAGAATTTTTGCCATAGAAAAATCGTAGGCAGTAAGCATTGCAATTTTTTCACCCTTCAGCTTCATCTCCTGAAGCACGTGGGTTGTAATTTTTGGAATATCCTGCGATAAGTACATGTCTAATATTTTTATGAAAAGATAAATTAATTCTAAATCAGAATTTATGAAGCTAAATTGACCGAAAAAACACTAAAGACCAAAATTAGCACGTTTAAATAAATCAAGGGCTTTAAATTAACGGTTATAACTTCGAAAAATGCATCGGCTATAAACGTTTTTAAATAAAAAGCCGGGACAAAGTTACACCATTCTTTTATCGAAAATTGTAAAAGCTGGTAACAGATTCGGTCAAATCTTCAACATTGAAAAATTGCTAAGGCAATTAGTATTAATTTTGCACATTAATTTTAAAAATATGACAAGGTACTTTCTGGCAATAATCTCTATATCATTTATTCTATTTTTCAGTGCTTGCAGCACAGAGGTAGACAATTATGCCGACTACAAAGACATTACAATTGTTTATGGAATTCTTGAAACTGGTGTTGATACAACTTTTATCAAAATAACAAAAGCATTTCTGGGACCCGGCAATGCGCTTCTGTTTGCCAGAAACCCTGATTCGAGCAATTATGCAGGTAAACTCAACGCCCGACTTTTAGGCAGACGCAACAACGTTGATCTTCCAGCAATAATATTGGATACCATCACAAAACGAAATAAACTTGCGGGTGATTCTATTTTTTATTTTCCTGAGCAAAAACTTTATTATACAACTTCACCTCTTGTGGCTGATGCAGCCTATACTTTAGTCGTTGATAAAGGCGACAATGAAATAAGGTCGAGCACAACCCTGGTAAAGGATTTTTCAATTCAGCAACCTATAAACAGAATCAATTTTGCTGCAACCGTTCCAACGAACATTCGCTGGAGTTCGGCTGAAAGTGGTAAACGCTATGAGGTTAGCATGAAATTTTTTTACAGAGAGCTTCATCCCGGAAATCCTGATACTATTAACAAAACACTCACATGGTATCTTGGAACCAGGAAATCAAACGGCTTGTCGGGAGGCGAAGCGCTTGAAATCACCTACTTAGGCGAAACTTTTTACAACCTTCTTGGCAACCAGCTCAGCAGCGGTCTTAACATCAAAAGATTTGCGGGATCAGTTGATGTCATTATTTCTTCAGGCGGAGATGAGCTCAGCACCTATATTGATGTAAATGCTCCAAGCAATAGCATCGTCATGGAGATTCCTGAATTTACCAACATTGAAAATGGCTACGGGATTTTCTCTTCCAGAAAAACGATTAAACGTAGATACGGGCTTTCAGTTCAGAGCGAAGTTAAATTGGTTGAAGATTACAACTGGGGATTTGTTCTTAATCCATAAAAATTGATCGTTTTCAGTTCTTTTAAAACAATCTTTCATTAAACTAAAATTGGCATTAGCAGCGATTATTTCTAGCCATTGTCAAGAATTTTATCTTTAAGAATCAAAACATTTTTGGACTAATAACAGTCTGAGATTCTCTTGAATCATATTATAGATGCAACCATTCTGTCTTTTTGTCACCTTCCGACTGTCAGACGCATACATAAATGACAACACATTTAAACTACTGTAAATCAGTATTATAAATTTAACATGTTCATAATGACATGATTAAAGAATGTGTTTTTTTAATTTTTGGCAAAATAGTTCTTGGTTGGCATAATCATTGTCAATCCAGTAACAGTAAATTAAAATTAAGACATTCAAACTTATATTTCAGGAGGAAAACATAATGGGAAAAATTATCGGAATCGACTTGGGAACAACTAATTCCTGCGTGTCCGTGATGGAAGGCAATGAGCCTGTTGTAATTCCAAACAGTGAAGGACGTCGCACAACGCCTTCAGTAGTTGGTTTTGCCGACAATGGTGAGCGTAAAGTTGGTGATCCAGCAAAGCGTCAGGCTATCACGAACCCCACCAAAACAATATTTTCAATTAAACGATTCATGGGTGAAAATTTCGACCGTGTAACAACCGAAACCGGAAGAGTTCCGTTTAAAGTTGTAAAAGGCGACAACAATACACCCCGTGTTAAAATAGAAGATCGTTTATACACCCCGCAAGAAATTTCAGCGATGATTCTTCAGAAAATGAAGAAAACTGCTGAAGATTATCTTGGTCAAACAGTGACAGAAGCTGTGATTACGGTACCGGCATATTTTAGTGATTCGCAACGTCAGGCAACAAAAGAAGCCGGAGAAATTGCAGGTCTTAAGGTCCGTCGTATTATCAACGAGCCTACTGCAGCTGCACTTGCCTATGGCCTTGACAAAAAAAGAAGTGATATAAAAGTTGCCGTCTATGACTTAGGTGGAGGAACTTTCGATATATCAATTCTTGAACTTGGAGATGGTGTATTTGAAGTGAAATCAACAAATGGCAACACCCACCTTGGAGGTGATGACTTTGACCACAATATCATTAACTGGCTGGCAGATGAGTTCAAACAAGATGAAGGCTTAGACCTGAGAAAAGATCCAATGGCATTGCAGCGCTTGAAAGAAGCCGCTGAAAAAGCCAAGATTGAACTCTCAAGTTCAACCGAAACTGAAATCAATCTGCCCTATATCATGCCCGTTGACGGTGTGCCGAAACACCTTGTTCGTAAGCTTACACGTTCAAAATTTGAACAACTCAATGATCAGCTTATCCGCGCAACAATAGAACCATGTCGTCAGGCACTCAAAGATGCAGGTCTCTCAGCAGCCGATATCGACGATGTAATTCTTGTTGGTGGTTCAACACGTATTCCAGCCATTCAGCAAATTGTAAAAGATTTCTTTGGCAAGGAGCCTTCAAAAGGAGTTAATCCTGACGAGGTTGTTGCTATTGGCGCTGCCATTCAGGGAGGTGTTTTAACTGGAGAAGTAAAAGATGTTCTGCTGCTGGATGTTACACCACTTTCACTTGGCATCGAGACTCTTGGAGGTGTAATGACTCGTCTGATCGAATCAAACACAACAATTCCAACAAGAAAATCGGAAACTTTTTCCACCGCATCGGATAATCAGCCTTCTGTAGAAATACATGTGCTTCAGGGTGAACGCCCTATGGCCAACCAAAACAAAAGTATCGGTCGTTTCCATTTAGATGGCATTCCACCGGCACCACGCGGAATACCACAGGTTGAAGTCACTTTCGACATTGACTCAAACGGTATTCTACATGTTTCGGCCAAAGACAAGGCAACCGGAAAAACTCAAAGCATCCGCATCGAAGCTTCGTCAGGATTAAGCGATGCCGATATTCAGCGTATGAAAGAGGAGGCTTTGGCCAATGCTGAATCAGATAAAAAAGAGCGTGAACGTGTTGACAAGCTCAATGCTGCCGATGCCCTTATTTTTCAGACTGAGAAGCAGCTTAAGGAATATGGCGACAAATTGCCGGCCGAAAAGAAAAGCGAGATCGAAGCTGCACTGGAGCAATTGAAAAATGCACACAGAAATCAGGATGTGACAGCTGTTGACAGTGCCATGACCAAACTTAACGGTATCTGGCAATCAGCAAGTGAGGAAATGTATAAGAACACCCAGGCTGATGCAAATGCACAACAAAACCCTGGAGCCGGAGCTGACGCAGATGCCGGAGCCAAAAAACCTGGCGATGACGAAGTTACTGATGTAGATTTTGAAGAAGTCGACGATAAGAAATAAACGTCAATTCAAACTCAATATATATTTAAAAGGCGACCTTTAGGGGTTGCCTTTTTTTTGCTATTGAGCGACGAATACAAGTTTTGAAAAGGCAACAATTCTGCCGTTTACGATCAGGTTGGCAAAGTATACTCCTTCAGGCAAACGCTGGGGGTTCCATTTCAAAGAAGTTTGGCCTTGATTGACTTGCTGTTTGAATACAATCTGACCAAACATATTGCCAATAAGAACTTCTGCATCAACATTCAATAATGGAAACGACAGACTTGTTTCTTCTGAAAAAGGATTTGGATAGTTAGAAAATGGATGCATGGCAACATCAAAATCCTGTACTCCCAGACTTTGATCAGGCATCAGTTTTATTGCAACAGGCCTGTGATCTGAGACGTGCTGATCATATTCCTGCCATCCACCGGCCAAATATTCATCAATTTTTACAACACGTATTTCAGAAGTGTCATTGTCAAAAGCATCAAAAAGTTCATTGGTTATAATGATGTGATCAAGATGCGAAGGCCATGATGGATAAGCCCAATTTGCGCTGTTTCCATTCGCAATTCCAAGGTCGGCAAACAAATAGTTATCTTTATCATCCAAGATGTTTCTGAAAACATTGTGGGCATAAGCATCCTCAATCACATCATTCAAATCTCCCACGATCATGACATTTTTATCAGGAAAATTAACATCCACATATTCCTTCAGAAGATTGACTGCGATAAACCTTCGTGTTTCTTCATCATTTGGATTGGATATATTCATAAAGCCATCGCCACAGCATTTCAAATGATTGTTGATTACAATATAGTTCTGATTTCTGAAATTAAAATCTATCACGACAGGTGCTCTGGGAAAGGGACTTCTGAAGCTTGAGCCAGTATAAATTTCATAAATCTGGTTTATGTGAATGGTATTCTTCTTGTAAACATAAACAAGCCCTCCAAATCTGGCCGATTTAAAAAATCCGCTATAACCTTCAAGGTTTATAAGCATCTGTTTAAATGCAACAGTATCGCCAATCTCCTGAAATGCTATCAAATCAACATCAAGGTCATTAATAATTGCAGTGACATAATCAAGGGTAGATTGACCGTTTTTTGGAAACCACTCAATATTCCAGGTCATCACTTCAAGCGTTTTTTCAGTACCCAGAGCAGGATATCCGATGCTTTGTGATCTGACAGAAAGAGATGCAAATACCAGAGCCAAAGCCCAAAAAAGATACTTCATAAATTTATCGATATAAACAACTAATGGGCTGCAAAGCTAGCAGACATTTACTTCATGGAACCAAAAAGGCAACAAAATACCTTTTCGCAATGAGTTTACTGTAATTAAGAATTCAAAAAAAGACTATTTCAAAGGCTTCTTCTGGCTTTTCGGAACTTTCTTGCCGCAATAAGGACAAACAACCCAAAGTGTTTCAAGCTGACTGAAGCTCATTTCGGAAAACTGGATTATGATAACTACCGGATTCATAGATAACATTTTGCAGCAGATCTATATCCGACTGAATAGGAATTTCAATCATACAATCATCACATTCGCATTCAAAAACAAATAATCCATTACTTTTATGCCAATATTTTTTACGCAATTCGTTTGATCAATTTATTCAAAATGACATCAATAAATAAATTCACTGCACCTGATCACTATCTTGTAGATGATCTGCTAACCGAAGAACATAAAATTGTTCGTGCTGCAGTACGCGAATGGGTGAATCGCTCAGTTAAGCCATTTATCGAAGACAACTTTGAAAAAGCCATTTTCCCAAAAACTCTTATCAAAGAATTGGGTGAAATTGGCGCTTTCGGGCCTTTCATCCCTGTAGAATTTGGTGGAGCTGGAATGGATTATATAAGTTACGGAATCATCATGCAGGAACTTGAAAGAGGCGATTCCGGACTTCGTTCGATGGCATCTGTGCAGACTTCTCTGGTCATGTACCCGATTTTTAGCTTTGGCACAGAAGAGCAAAAGCGCAGGTTTCTTCCTAAACTGGCAACCGGAGAAATGGTTGGCTGTTTTGGACTTACTGAGCCCAATCATGGATCTGATCCCGGAAGCATGATAACTCGTTTCAAAGACATGGGTGATCATTATCTGCTTAACGGCGCCAAAATGTGGATCACCAACTCCTCTATTGCTAATGTTGCTGTGGTTTGGGCAAAAGATGAAAATGATGTAATTCGCGGATTGCTTGTTGAGAAAGGAATGCAGGGCTTCACAGCACCTGAAACCCATGGAAAATGGTCGTTGAGGGCTTCCATTACAGGCGAGCTTGTTTTCGATAACGTGAAGGTGCCAAAAGAAAATCTGCTGCCCGGAGCAAAAGGGCTGCGGGGACCGCTGAGTTGCCTTAGTTCTGCCAGATATGGCATTGCCTGGGGAGTTATAGGCGCTGCAATGGACTGCTATGATGCTGCTATGCGCTACGCACTTGAGCGGAAACAGTTTGGAAAACCGATCGCGGCATTTCAACTTCAGCAAAAGAAATTTGCTGAGGCGATAACAGAAATCACTAAAGCACAGCTGCTTGTGTGGAGACTTGGCGTTTTACGTAACGAAGGCCGTGCAACACCTGCTCAGATTTCAATGGCCAAACGCAACAATGTGGAAATGGCACTTCATATTGCCCGTGAAATGCGGCAAGTTCTTGGTGCGATGGGCATCACAAGTGATTTTCCGATGATGCGCCACATGATGAATCTTGAGTCGGTGATTACTTATGAAGGAACGCATGATGTTCATCTACTCATTACAGGCCACGAAATCACCGGCCTGCAGGCATATAAGTGAAATTTTATTTGTTTAAAACAAATAAAGAATTTCATTTGTTGATTCGAAAGGAAAATACGATCTAAATAGTACATTCAATCAGAGCTTTAAAATAACAACTCAAATCGCGATGCAGCTATCTAACAAAAAACGGCGTGACGCTGAACTGCTTTATCTTGTTCTTGCAGCTTTATTTATCACCTCTCTGGTAACAAGTAATCTCATTTTTCAGAAATTTTTCCACTGGAATCCATTCGGATTGTTCAATTTTGAGTTGAGCGTAGGCATCATTGCATATCCCATCACTTTTCTTATCACTGATATTGTTTCAGAAGTATATGGCCGGAAAAGGGCCAATTACCTCATTGTAGCCGGAATATTTGCAAGTGTATTCGCTTTGATAATCGTAATCGTGTCTACGCTTGCGCCAGCCACAGAGTGGTCGCCCTTAAACGATACTGAATTTAAGAAGACCTTCAGTTTTACTTTTATCGCAGTCGGCGCTTCACTTGCTGCTTATCTGGTTGCGCAGTTCATTGATGTTCAGGTTTTTCACTTCTGGAAACGCGTAACAAAAGGAAAGCATCTTTGGCTGAGAAACAACCTCTCAACCTTTACAAGTCAGTTCATTGATACTTTTACGGTATTATTTTTACTTTGCACTTTTGAAGTTATCGAATGGCATTTGTTCGCTTTGCTTTTAGGTAATGGATTCTTATTCAAGGTTATCTTTGCATTGTTCGATACCCCTTTTGCATATCTTGGCGTTTACGGGCTACGACGTTATTTCAATCTGAAAGGACATGGAGCCGAACTTCAATTAGATGAGTAGCAGGAATCTTGGTATTTTTGCAGTCTGAAAAAAAACTTATGAAACTTTTCTTTAGAAGATATGGCGATAAAGGGAGTCAGCCATTGATCGTTTTACATGGTTTGTTTGGTATCTCTGACAACTGGGTAACTTTTGGCAGACGCATTGCTGACGAAGGTTTTGATGTAATTATTCCTGACCAGCGCAACCACGGAGTGTCACCACACAGCGATGTTTTTAACTATCTGGCCCTGACAGACGATCTGATGGAAATGATCGAAGAGGAAGATATTCTATATCCATTGATGCTTGGTCATAGCATGGGCGGAAAAGTAGCAATGCGCTTTGCACTCGAATATCCGGAAATGGTTAAGCGTCTAATTGTCGTTGACATCAGCATGAAAGCCTACGGAGACCGGCCTCACCACCGAAACATTATCGAGGCCATGCAATCCATTGATCTTAGCAAGATGAAATCTCGTTCTAAGATTGAGATGCAATTAAAAGACCGTGTCAAAGAACTTCGCATCCGTCAGTTTTTGATGAAAAACCTGCACTGGCGCGACAAAGACACCCTTGAATGGCGCATCAATCTGAATGGAATTGCAAAAAACCTCAACCAGATGTTTGATGCCATTCAAACCGAAGTCACATATCATAAACCCACATTGTTCATTCGCGGAGGGCAATCTGATTATATCCTTCCTGAAGATTACCCCACAATAAGGTCAAATTTCCCAATGGCTGAAATTATTACTATCGAAGGAGCTTCACATTGGGTTCATGCCGAAGCAGCAGAGCAGTTTTATCTGCTTAGTTCGGGGTTCCTGACAGGAAAACCAGGCTGGCATCAGGAGTGATTTCTATAAAAGAAGTTTTTTACAGCAGACCCTATCTAAATAAAGGAACCCTGAACTTCTCCTCATAATACTTGAAAAACCAATAAAGCTTTCGGTTCACTTCAATGCCATAGTCAGTTGAAGAAACGTAATGTATGTGCGAACCTATTATCCTGCTGTATCTCCCACTGATGTAGTAATGATTCCAGTTATTTACGGCAACCGTGTTTTTCAGTCTGTAATAATCATCGCTCCTGTCGAGCGAGGGTGCAAAATTTACCAAATACCAGGTATCAAAATCAGGATCAATTATCATGATTTCATATTCAGTACTATCGATAGAAACAGACTGAACAACAGCCTTCGTGTTGGATATTTCTTTTTGCTGCTTGCATGAAAAAACTGCAAAAAGGATAAAACTAAACAGAATCAGATTTTTCATTTTGACAGATTTTTGAGTGATTAGTGCTTGAAATATTATGTATTTATTATCAATAAAGCATCAAATATTATGCCAACTAATCATTTATATTGTTGATATTGAATATTTTAGAAATTACCGTGTGGTTTTTTAAAGCCTCCAATAAGCTTTACAGATGAACTTTTAAGAAATGTATTAGGGTCTTCAGTGAGAATTATTAACTTTTCGACAACTTCTGTTCTTTGCGATAGATGCGATCCGAGACCAATATACTCAGCTCATAAAGACCCATAAGTGGGATACAAACCAAAATCTGGCTGAAAACATCAGGAGGTGTGATAATGGCAGAAATTATAAGCAGAATCACAAGCATGTATTTGCGGTTTTTCTTTAAAAAGGCGGGAGTCACAAGACCCATTTTTGAAAGAAAATAGATAATTAATGGCAACTCAAAAACGATGCCCACAGCAAATGTGACGGACACAACAGTGTTTACATAGGAGTTTATTGAAATCTGGTTAAGAACGGTATCACTAACCTGATATGTACCCAGAAAGTTAATTGTCAGAGGAACGATCAAATAGTAACTGAAAAGCACACCAATAAAGAACAGCAATGAACTTACAATGACAGCCTGCCGCGAATATTTTGATTCGCCTGACCGCAATGCAGGTCTTATAAAACGCCATATTTCATTCAATATAAAAGGAAAAGCCAAAATAGCACCTGTGACCATCGAGATATAAAGATGCATCATAAACTGACCTGACATGTTTATGTTTATGATTTGCAGTTTAAGCGTATCCATGCAAATACCTTCGATTGAAAGATACTCACCAACACGACAAAGAATCCGGTTTGTGAAAAAATCGGCGGTGCTAGGCCCAAGAATTATTACATCAAAAACGATCCTTCTATTGAGAAACGCAACAACAGCAAGCACAACAACCGCAATGATGCTTCTTATAATATGCCAGCGAAGCTCTTCCAGATGATCCCAGAAGCCCATTTCTTTTTCTTCACTTTTTGGAAGTTTTTCTTTGGTCATATCAAAAAATTTAAGGGCGAAATTACAAAATATACTGAATCATTGCCTCTTGAAAGTCTCAGATTCAATTTCAAATCTCCTGAAACAAATTCAATAAAACCCATAATCTAGAATGATTCTTGATAAGTCTCTTTTTCGTACTTTTGCCAAAAGCTAAAAATGACTCCAACATACAGTTATATTATAATTGGCACTGGAATAGCCGGCATGAAGGCTGCAGAATCTATAAGACGAATTGATGGTGATGGTAAGATTCTGTTGGTCAACGGAGAAGATCGCCTGCCATACAAACGCACCAAAATCAGTAAAAATATCCGGACTGGGTTTGAGAAAAATGAATTCCTCATTGCTGACGCATCATGGTTTGACGCCATGCAAATTGAAATAATCAATACAAACATCAGTGCCATTGCGCTCAAGTTGCAAACAGTAACTGATGTCAATAAAAACAAATACCGCTGGAAAAAACTCATTCTTGCAACAGGCGCTATACCTGTGTTGCCAACCATCAAAGGAACGGGAAAAGAAGCTGTTCTGATGCTGCGCACTGCCACCGACGCTGAAGTTATTATCAAAAAGGCTGCAAGTTGCGAAAGAGTTCTCATTGCCGGAGGCGGCGTTTTGGGTGTAGAAATTGCCGAACAACTTGCTCTCGCCGGAAAAAGCGTGACACTCATCCACCGCGATCAGATGTTGTTAAGTAAACAATTTGATCCGGCTATGTCAAAAAATCTGCTTGAAGTGCTTCAAAGCAAAGGAGTCCAGGTCATTTTTCAGGAAGAAGTAGCTTCTGTGACAAAAACCGGTAATGGAAAATTATTGGTTCAGGTAGGCGAACTTATTCAACAGCTGACTGATATGGTAATTTTCAGCACTGGCGTAGAGCCAGACATCAATCTGGCGGAAAAGGCAGGATTGGCAACACAAAAAGGCATTAAAGTGGATGCATTTATGCAGACTTCTCACCCAAATGTCTTTGCGGCAGGTGACGTTGCCGAGCATCCGGATGGCAGTATTTCAGGGCTTTGGCATGCAGCAGAAATGCAGGGAATTGTTGCGGGAACCAATGCTGCCGGTGGAAAAGCTTCCTATGCAGGGCATTCATTTCGCATGAAACTTGAGCTTTTGAATGCCTACTACTTTTCAATGAATCTGCCTTTACAACAGATACCAGATGAAGACATGATTTTTGAAAAAGACGGACAGTATTTCAGGTTCTTTTTTAGTCAGGACAAGCTTTTTGCAATGTTGATGCGCAATTGTAAAGATAAGGCCAAAATTTGCGAAAAAGCAGTGAGAGAGCAATGGACAAAAGAAATAATTCAACAGAAGATTTTGAATCTTTAAGATTTGTTTTCTTTATCCCTAAAAGTGAATTACGTACATTTGCAATTCCATCAGAATGTTATTTATATTTGATCTAAATAAGCATAAAAATGTCATTAAATAAATCAAAAGTTATTGAAACGCTCAAAGGTGTTATATACTTTGCCAAGGGCGACAATATTGTTGATCTTGGAATGCTCGACGAACTGGAAGTTTCAGAAAACACAATCCGCTTCCGTCTAATATTTCCCCGAATTGATGAGCCTGCAGTAAATATTGTTTCAAATGCCGCAACCAAAGCTTTGCGGGAAGCTTTCGGTGAAGAAATAGAAATTAAAATCACTCCCATCACCGAAAAAGAAAAAGGCAGAGGACCTCTTGCCGGCGTACGTCATATCATTGCTGTTGCTTCAGGAAAAGGTGGTGTTGGAAAATCGACTGTTGCCGCCAATCTTGCTATTGCGCTTTCTCGCACCGGCTCACAGGTAGGCCTTGTCGACGCTGATATTTATGGCCCATCGGTGCCTATGATGTTCGGCATCGTTGATGAAGCTCCTGGAATGACCGAAAGGGAAGGTAAACCATTGATCGTTCCAATTGAAAAGTTTGGCATCAAACTACTGTCAATTGGCTTTTTTGTTGACACCAACAAACCGCTTGTATGGCGCGGTCCAATGGCAACGAGCGCACTCAATCAGTTGCTCAGCGATGCCGATTGGGGCGTGCTTGACTACCTCATCATCGACTTGCCACCAGGAACAGGAGATATCCAACTTACACTTGCTCAGTCATATTCAGTGACAGGAGCTGTGGTTGTAACTACACCGCAAAAAGTTGCTTTTGCGGATGTCCGCCGTGCTGCCACAATGTTTCAGCAAGACAAGCTTACAATCCCCTTGCTTGGATTGATCGAAAATATGGCTTATTTCACACCAACCGATATGCCTGATAAAAAGTATTATATTTTTGGAAAAGGCCATGGCGAAGGCTTTGCCAACGCAATTGGAATTCCATTAATCGGCCAAATCCCTATCGTTGAACAAATATCCGCTTCAGGTGATGCCGGAAGCCCGATCGCATTGGATGAAGAGTCACGTGTGGCAATAGCCTTTATGGAAGTTGCTCGCAAGGTGAAAGAATTGGTCAAAAATCTTTCGAAATAATTGAATTGTTAATCATAAAATAATTGAATCATGTCAGAACAAAAAGAAGAGCTGATCCGCAAAGTAAAAAATCTAATTGAGCAGGTTCGTCCGTATTTACAGCAGGATGGCGGCGATATCAATTTCGTTAATATAACCGAAGATATGGTCGTTAATGTTGAACTTACCGGCGCCTGTGGAAGTTGTCCATACAGCACAATGACACTCAAAAACGGGGTTGAAAACACAATCCGCAAAGCCATTCCAGAGATAAAATCTGTAGAAGCAATAAATTTATAATACTTCAGAAAGGATTTTTCCTGTCGGAGCTTTTAGGTTTTTCAGTTTCAAAATTGAATTGAAATTTTGCCTTTGTAACTAATTTTACAAAGGCAAAATTATTTTAAGACAAGTATTTCGCCACAATTGGCATCCTGCGGCCCATGCCGAAAGCCTTTGGAGAAACCCGCAAAATTGGTGGCGTTTGATGACGTTTATACTCATTTGTATTCACAAGCTTCAACACCCTGTTCACCAGATTCTCATCAAACCCCATTGCCACAAGTTCAGAAGGACCCTTGCGCACTTCGATATACTGGAAAAGTATCTGATCGAGCAAGTCGTAATCAGGCAGACTATCGCTGTCTTTCTGGTTTGGTCTCAATTCAGCTGAAGGCGGTTTGATTATCGTGTTTTTCGGAATAATTTCCTGCGCTCTGTTGATGTATCCTGCGAGTTCAAAAACTTCTGTTTTGTACACATCGCCCAATACTGAAAGACCGCCGTTCATATCGCCATACAAGGTTCCATAACCAACAGCAGCTTCGCTTTTATTACTCGTATTCAGCAAGATATAGCCAAACTTATTACAAAAAGCCATCAGAAGAACACCTCTGACGCGAGCCTGAATATTCTCCTCTGTCACATCGAAAGCTCTGCCTTCAAAATGTGATTTCATACTTTCGCTGAAGGTATTAAACAAGTCTTTTATTTCAATAATACTGTATGGCGATCCCAGATTTTTTGCAAGTGCAAGTGCATCCTCAACCGAATGGCCGGAAGAAAACTGTGATGGCATAAGCAATCCATAAACATTCTCACTTCCTAAAGCACGAGCAGCAAGCACCATTGTTAAGGCTGAATCAATGCCACCGGACAAGCCCAGAATCGCTTTCTTAAAACCCATTTTGGCAAAATAATCACGTACACCCATCACGAGCGCATCATGAATCAATTCCATTTTGTTGGGTATGACAAGCTTATCAGCTGTAGATTTCAATGTTGTAAGTTCTTCTGAATCAACTATTTTAAGTGACTCCTCAAAAAACGGGAGACTAATGGCAACATGCCCGTCAGCAGCAAAAGCAGCAGAACCTCCATCAAAAAGTATTTCTGTTTGAGCTCCAACGTGGTTCACATAAATCAGTGGAATTTTGTAAAGAGACACATTTTCACGCAAAACTTCAAGGCGACGTTTTGGCTGTCCATAATTGAAGGGAGAAGCCGCGATATTGATCATCAGGTCAGGTGCATGAACAATCAGCTCCTCCATCGGATTTACCGTATAAAGCCTGCTGTTGCCAACATCCCAAATGTCTTCACAGATAGTAAGGGCAATTTTTTTGTTCTTGAAATTAAGAATTTCGAACGTTCTGGCTGGTTCGAAATAACGATATTCATCAAAAACATCATAGTTTGGCAGCAATGCTTTTCGAAACACCTGCGTCTCGCCCTGAAAACAAAAAACCGCTGCATTAAAAAGCGGTTTACCTTTTGGGCCTGTATTCCGAACTGGTGAACCTATAATGCAGGCAATATCTTTACAAGCCTCTGCAATTTGTTGGACTGCATTTTCACAGCGATAAATAAAGTCGTCAAATTCAAGAAAATCTTGTGGAGGGTATCCGCAAACAGCCAATTCTGCAAAAACCACCAGATCAGCCCCCTGATCACGGGCATTCTCAATGGATTTTATGATTTTCTTTCTATTGGCTTCAAAGTTGCCAATATGATAATTGTTTTGAGCAAGGGCGATTTTCACAACTTAAAAGTTTAAAACAATACCCCAATGCTAAGTTCAAGAAAATTAGCGATAGCTTTTTGATCAACTGAAGTGTCGACTGTATTTTTACCTTTTAAAATATTGAAAAAATTGTTATCGAAACGAAGTCCACCGGTAAGCTTTGTTGAACCTCCAAGATTGTAATAAGCTCCAACACCCAGAATAAGCGATTCACGGCTGAATCTGTATTCGTCAGATACATTAACTTTTTTTGTTGATTCGACTATAGTTCCATTTCTAGAAAAAGTATTATCTGCATTGGCACTGGTTTTAATGGCAAGCCCAAGACCTACTTCACCATAATACGTTATATCTTTGATCTCATTGGTTTTCATACGCATAACAACAGGAATCTGAATGTATTTTAACCTCAAAAACCGATTCATATCACCAATAATTTCAGTACCACTTCCATCATTAGATGTCTGCTTGTGTGGAAATGTGTAAGCACCATTTAGGTATACCACGTTAAATCCTGTATGAATAACATAGTTTTCCATCAGGTGTATATCGCCCACAAAGCCCCAGTTGAATCCGAGTTTTAAACCATCACGCTCATAGCCCTCAGCATTTGGCGCAACCCATCCCATACTCGGACTTAGCTTGAACCCAAACTGAAATGCTTTTTCCTGAGCACGCAATGTATGCATTGAAAAAATCGAAATAAACAATAAAACTGAAACTGGTAAAATATTTTTCATGGTTTTGATTTAGATTTAGAAGTTGCAAATTTACATAAATATCTACAATATATATAACGCAGGAATGGGCTAAATCTTATTTTGATGTGCTAGGCATAGAATTGAGTAAGTCTAAAGAAGAAGAAATCCTTATCTCTGTTTCCATTATTTGAAGATATTAGTTTCTGTATTTTACTATTAACTGCTTCGGCAATAGCATTTGTTTCA
>JAUXMV010000010.1 GCA_030683155.1 Bacteroidales bacterium | reverse complement strand
ACTAAATAATCCACCTTCTGAGAAGGTGGGCTTTTTAAGCCCCTATAAGGGGCCAAAGTCGAGCCTTTGTTGCTCCTCCATTCGTTCTTGCTTTTCTTGGTATTGGACATATTTCTTGATCTTTTCTTCGTCAAGTCCAACTGTGTCGACACAATATCCCCGAGCCCAAAAATGATTACCCCAATATGGTTTCTGCTTAAGCTGAGGATAACTCTTGAATATTTTGATAGCAGTCTTTCCTTTCAGAACACCCATTAACTGTGAAATCGATAGCTTTGGAGGCATACTCAATATTAGATGAATATGGTCTGTTTGAATATTCATCTCTATTAATTCGCATCCTTTCCATTCCAATAACATCCCAATATCTTTGGTCAACAGTTCCTTAACTATACCTTCAAGAACACGATAGCGATACTTTGGTGTCCATACAATATGATAAGTGCAACGGTAAATAACATGGCTAAGCTTCTTAAATTTACTCATGTCGCAAAATTAATCGTTTTCAGGCTAACCCGCTAAATTCATTACCACCACCAAAGGAGGTGGTTTTAAGATTTATAATAAAACGTCTAAACGCTTCTTATCCAATGATATTCAGAATTCTGTGCAAGTTGTATGCTGTGAATATCAGCCCTACCTCAGCCGTTGCGCGTTTGATGGTTTTCTTGGTCATGATGTAGCTGAAGCCCGATTACGGGTTTCGCTGAACAGCGAATAGACCTAAAAACCATTACACCTCAGCGGTATAATGGCCCTTTTTTTGGGGCTTTACGGCTATTCGACTTAGTGTTGGTGGTATCCGCCCCACCAACGGCATATTTGCTGAAATAATCGGCCGCTCTACTTTTGTCTGAAAAAAATCAGATGAAGAATAACGATCAGGACATGTATCCAAAAGTAGAAGCCTGGAAGCAAAGTGGCATGAATATGGCTCAATATGCACAATCCATCGGCTTGAACAAAGCGGTATTTGAGTATTGGGTAAGAAAGTTCCGCAAGGGGCAAAAGAAAGAAGATGCCGGTTTTGTAGAGATCTTACCCACCATGTCAAAGGAGAAAGAGCAGAAGCCGTCAGGGCAAATGCCAATGCAGCAGCATCAGGGCGAGATCGTATTCAGTTTTGCCAATGGCATGAGCATCAAAGTAAGTTTTTAGCATGTTCGGTTTTAGCACCAAGCTGCGCTATTTTCTGTGTGTCCAGCCCACGGATATGCGCAATGGCTTTGATGGACTGGCCGGAATTGTGCGTAATTTTCTGATAAAAGACCCCATTTCAGGTGATGTTTTTGTGTTTTTGAACAAGACGCGCACCCACATCAAACTGCTCTATTGGGATGGCGATGGGTTCGCATTGTATTATAAGCGATTGGAAAAGGGCAGATACAAGACACACAGCGCTGTTAATGGCCTATCGCAAGAACTCAAAAGAGAGGAGCTGATGATGCTTCTCGAGGGTCTTTCGTTTGACAAAATGAGAAAAAGTAAGCGCTTTAAAATGGGTTAAAAAAAATTCTTTTTTTCTCTGAAACCCTTGTCAATTCAGTGTTTTTGCGTATATTTGATGCATGGACACAAGGCAAGAAACAGCTCATTTTGACCTGCAAGCCCTCGCCCAAAGAGTAGCTTTGCTCGAAGCTGCCATTGCGCAAAAAGATAATTTGTTGCAAGAGAAAGAAGCTGTCATTACACAGAATGAACTTCTTCTGCAAGAGAAAGAAGTGGCCATTACACAGAATGAAGTTTTATTGCAAGAGAAAAGATCAGCTATTGCTGTCCTTACTAACGAACTCGAAGCAGAGAAATTCAAATATGCCCAGTTGCAGCGCATGATCTTTGGTTCAAAGCGTGAGCGTTTTGTGTCTCCATACACTGCCGAACAGTTGCGTTTGGTGTTTGAACCCAAAACCATCGAGAT
Source organism: Bacteroidales bacterium (assembly GCA_030683155.1). Classification (GTDB taxonomy): domain Bacteria; phylum Bacteroidota; class Bacteroidia; order Bacteroidales; family F082; genus JALNZU01. The sequence continues at coordinate 23,014 of JAUXMV010000010.1, read as the reverse complement.
CGAAGAGGCGGTGGAAGCAGAACGCGAAGCAATAAGGATTTCTTATGAGCGCAAGAAGGCTAGAAAACCACATCCCGGACGCATGCCTTTGCCAGCACATTTGCCTGTTGTTGAGATCATCCTTGAACCAGAAGAAGATATAACAGGTATGGAATATATTGGAAAAGAAATCACTCAGGAACTGGACTTTACACCGGCCAAATTACAAGCAATCCACTATATCCGTTACAAATACATCACAGCTGAAGATGATAAGGCAAATCAGCGTTTAAGCCAAAACGGTGTGCATATACCAAAAAGCACCTTTGAATCGTGGGTCAAGTTGGGAGTCGATTTGATCAAGCCGCTTTACCAGGTGCATCGGCTGTATGTTTTCAGTCAGACCTACCAGCAGATTGATGAATCGCCCATTAAAGTTCAGGATTCCGAAAAGCCCGGCACCTTGCATCAGGGATATATGTGGGTAAGGTATAGATCATTGACAAAAACAGTGCTTTTTGAATATTACAAAGGTCGTTCAGCAAAAAGTCCGTTAAGCGATTTATCAACATTCAAAGGCTATGTCCAAACGGATGGGTATGTTGGCTATACACAACTTGTAAAAGCCAAAGATATTACGCATCTTTCCTGTTGGGTGCATGCGCGTCGCTATTTCGACAAGGCTTTGGGCAAAGATCAACAGCGTGCATCAAAGGTACTCAAGTTTATACAGATATTGTATGCCACCGAAGCACTAGCCAAAGAACAAAACTTAACCCACGAACAGCGTCATGCGCTCAGGCTCGAGAGGTCATTGCCGATAATCAATGAAATTGGCAGCTACATATACAACGAAAGAGACAAAGTTTTGCCCGATAGTCCTATCGGAAAAGTTTTTAATTTCTGTGCCAACCGATGGATAAGCCTGCAGAACTATCTCCTTGATGGTATGTTGGAAATTGATAGCAACCTGATCGAAAACACTATAAGACGGTTGGCCTTGGGAAGAAAAAACTACCTCTTTGCCGATAGTCACGAAGCAGCAGAAAATATCGCCATGTTCTACAGCTTCTTTGGCACATGCAAACAGCACGGCATCGATCCCCAGAAATGGCTCACCTATGTCTTCAACAACATCAACGCCACCAAAGCTTCAGAACTCAATAAACTCTTGCCGCATTTGATCGATAAAAATCTTGTCAGCTAAGATGCACTTGGTGGGGTGGATACACCTACCCTGAGACAGCAAGGGAAAAATACTTGCAGACAGCACAAAAGAAAATCAAATCACGCGAGGTCATCCGTAAAGCAGTTGGGAGCCAATTAAGCTTTTTGTGTCGTAATCTCAAATCAATTGATAAATTGCTCGACAGTTATCAGAACATCCCACTTGATCCAAAATTCTACAAATACCTTTTGGTAATCAACACTGTTTATGAGCAGCATCGGCAGATGTAAGTTAAGAAAACACATAGTGTTGAATAAAGTATTGTGAGCATTACCCTGATAATCAATATTTTCATATTGGTGGAACCAGGCAGGCTTTCTCTATTTTTTTAATACACCTGAAAGTTTTTCAGCGAACCCTGCTTGCATTTTTTTAAAATTTCTCACAGCATCAAATGCTCTAAGTCTTGATTAAGCCGAAGAAATCGTTTTTCGAAAAAGGGAGGATTAACCTTATTCCCTGTCGTTTAATCAGTGTTACTTTGTAAAAACTTAAATATGATTTTGTAACAACTTAAATAGTTTGTCTTTACCAAACGGTTTCGAAATGTACCCGTTGCAGCCGGCAGCCAGAAAACGTGGTTCGTCGCCGGTTTGGGCATGGGCAGTGATTGCAATAATCGGTAGTTTCGGATGGAATTCACGAATAAGTTTTGTAGCCTCCAATCCATTCATTACCGGCATTTTTATGTCCATCAGCACCAGTGTAATTGCTGGATGTTGTTTGCATAGTTCTACTGCTTCGAGACCATTTCTGGCCTGCAAATAATCACAACCTGCCTGTTTTAATAATTTTGCTATGAGCTTACAACTTAATTCATCATCCTCAGCGATTAGCACCAAAGGCTTACCTGAAACAATATCATTTTTATCATCCAAGGCAACAGGTTTTTCTGCGACTACAGTTTCCCCGTAAGGCACGGTAAATGTAAATATTGAGCCTTTACCCTTTTCAGAAGTGACCGACATTGTGCCTCCAAGCAACTTAACCAATCCATCAGCAATGGAAAGTCCTAGCCCGCTCCCTTCATGACCACGTGTCATTGATGAGTCTTCCTGTGCAAATATCTCAAAAATCATTTCCAGCTTGTGCTGTCCTATCCCTTTGCCCGTATCCTGAACAAAAAGCTCAACAAAACCAGGCAACATACGATAACCAAAGCTTATTTTACCTTGATGGGTAAATTTAATAGCATTGTCGAGCAATTTGTCCATGATTTTTCTAATAATCTCCCGGTCGGAATTGATTATCAAATCAAAAGCTGCGGGTAATGTTTCAATTTCCAGTACAATATCTTTATCTGCGCACAAATGCTGTGTTTTTTCGATCACTTCTTCAAGGAATGCTTGGAGCTGAAAATCTTTTTTATAAACCCTCATTGTTCCTGAAACAATCATAGCTATGTCCATATAATCGGTCACGGTATTCATCAGGCGGTTACTGGAATGATTCACATGTGCCAGCATTTCTTTTTTTTCTTCCTGAGAAAGTTCCATTTCCGCCATAAACCCTCCAAAACCGAGTATTGCGTTAAGTGGGGTTCTGATTTCGTGCGAGATGTTATTGATAAAAGCTGTTTTCAGCTTGTCGCTCTCTTCGGCTTTTTCTTTGGCTTTGATTAGCTTTTGTTCTATAATGCTACGTTTTTTAATATTTACAAACATTTGGGCAAATACGAAAAGAAGCAACTTATCATTTTCTTGATAAATATGGTGCTCCTTAACAGCGTCAAAGCCTAAAAAGCCAATACATTTTGTTTCATCCATAATAGGAATAGTTATCAAACTTTTTACACCTTGTGGCTCTAATATTTGTCTTACCGCGTCAGATTCATGTAAAGCAAAAACATCAGGTATATTAATTGCTTTCCCTTCCTTATGAGGATTGACCCAAAATGGGATATCTTCGAGTGGGACGTTTTGTAGATTGTTTATTTGTGGAGTAATTCCATCACCACACCACTCATATGTATTGTTGCATACATTATTATCCCAGTCATAGTCAAACACATAAACCCTGTCTGCATCAACAAATTTACCAACTTCCTCCAAAGATTTGTGAATTGTTGAATCAACTTTTTCTAAAGGGATATTAATATAATCTAATGCAATCTTCCTTAATAATTCTTGCATTCTGGTTTGATATAGAAGCTCTTGTTCTGCCTTTAATTTCTCTGTGATATCGCGACCAACAGATTGAAATTCAATAACCTCATTCTTTTCGTTCAAAATAGCAGTATCGATCCACTCTATAAGCATGACAGAACCGTCCGGTTTATTAGCCGAACTTACATAAGTTTGAGAAGAATTGTCAGCGTTGAGTTTTTTTATAACCGACCTAATCTCGTCCCATTCATTTTTGGGTACTAATTCCAGGAATTTTGATCCTATAAGTTCCTGCTCATTCATTTCGAAAATGTTGCAGTACGCTTTGTTTACAAAAGTCAGCGTGGTATCAGGGAGAAATCTACAAATCAACTCCTGCTGGGTTTCCATTACTGATGAAAGCAGTTGGTCTTTTTTTAACAATTCTTTTTCAGTATGAATTTTATCGGTGATATCCGACATGTATCCGACTATCTCCTTCAGTTCCCCTGTTTCATCGAATACCCCAACTACGTTTTCTATTATTTCGACTTCCGATCCATCGTATGCTTTTAATGTCAACTCATTATTTTGAAGCTTTTTTTCCGTCCTGACTTTGTTGATGAATTTATCCCTGTCTGGATTTCCAAAATAAAGTTCCGATGTATTGATAGCACATATTTCTTCTTTACTTTTATATTTTAACATCTTAACAAATGCAGTGTTGCATGTCAGTATTTTTCCATCGAGGGTTGTATGATAATTTCCGGTTATATCGTTTTCAAAAAACAGGCGGTATTTCTCTTCGCTTTTTCGAAGCTCTTCTTCAGCGCGAATTTGATCGGTGATATCGTACATATAACCAAAATATTGAACCAAATTTCCATTTACATCGAATTTCCCTACAATATTTTCGTTGCATATGATGCTGGTACCATCCTTACATTTCAGTTTTGATTTATAGTTTCTTATTACTTTCTGATTCTGTATCAGGTTTAAAAACTCCTTTCTTTCAACGGGATTTTGATACATATCAGCAATGTTTCTACCGATGATATCTTCAGCCGAGGCATATCCCAATATACCAACAAATGCGGAGTTACATTGCAAAATTTCACCGTCGGATGTTGCAGAATAGTCTCCCGTAAGATCAGCTTCGAAAAATTCACGAAGACTTTCTTCACTTTGCATGAGGGCTATTTGAGCCCGCTTTTTTTCTGTAATGTCTTCAAAGATGCCCAACAAACCGATGGTTGTCCCGTTTTCATTTTTAACAGGTGTTTTAGTCGTCCTGACCCAGAAATTGATATTATTCACCTGGTATTCTTCTTCCAAAGTTGTCGATTCTCCTTTTTCCAGGATAAATATGTCATCATCTCTGTACTTATCTGCCATCTCTTTTGAAAAAAAGTCGTAGTCAGTTTTCCCTGCAATTTCTTCTGGAGTAATACCCAAATCCTCCGTAAAACTTTCGTTACAGTAGATGTAGGACAACTCAAGGTTCTTCACGAAAACCTTTTGAGGGATGCTTTTTACAAGAATACGATATTTTTCCTCGCTCTGTTTGAGAAGACGGCTCTGAGTCCTTTTTTCGGTTTCATCCTGAAATGAAATGGCAATCCCCGTAATCTTTCCGGATGAATCAAAAAGAGGGGCACCGGTATCCATTACCGGAATTTCAGACCCGCTTTTTGAAATCAGTAGGGTATGATTAGCAAGTTCCTTTACAAGCCCATTCTTTAGTACTTTGTTTAAAATGTTGTTTTCCTGCTGACCGGTATCTTCATTGATAACATTATAAACCTCATGATAGTCTCTGCCACGTGCTTCTCTTAAATTCCAGCCGGTCAACGCTTCTGCCCTGTTATTGATATATTGAATGGTGCCATTTAGGTCAAGGGTGATAATACCATCACCGATACTATCCATAACTACATTGAATTTTTCCTGTTGCAGCCAAAGTTCCTGCTCTTTTTCAAGTAATCCTTTGTAAATATTCTTTTGACGTGTATTAAACCAATACGCAATGAAAAGACCACTTAATGCAACCAAAAGTAAAACCCAAGCAATGATGGATAATGCTTCTCCTGATAGCTCTTGAAGCAACTTGCTTTTATCGACCTTGGCAATCAAAACACAGTTGGTTCCTTCAATTTTGCTCATGGAAGCCAGTACATCAACATTACGGTAGTCTTTACCCTGAAATATCCCCGGCTGACCGGATGTGTGAATTTTTGACAAGAGATCATCGTCCTTAATCATGAGTTTGTCCCTTGTTTCAATTTCTACCTGATGCTTGGTCTCACTAAAAAATAATATATTGTTAGTTTCAATACTGAAGATAAATGATTCACCTGTTTGGCTTTCAATCGGCCAACTTTCAATTATCGGCAGAATGTCATTAGCGGCATCAACTCTCAGAATTATAGCATGGTTTGGACTATTTATTAGTGAGATAAAAGAGATTAGGCTTTGCTTGTTACCTTTCTGCGTTGCAGTGAAAAAATCGGTAGAAACAGCTTCTCCTTTTTGAATGGCGATTTTCAAAGCGCTCAATTCATCAGGATGGATAGGTTTGGTATGGCTATTTGTTGAAGCAATTAAATTTCCATCTAATGAAGTCAATATGACTTCGTCATATTCGTGTTCAAGTTGGATTTGTTTTAATAATTCCAATAAGCTGATGCTGTCAACCGGCGAATTTGAACCGACGAAGGTATTGGCAACTTCACCCAACCAAGGGTTAGCAGAGATTATCTGAGCATCTTTAAACTCATCCTTGTACCACATCTCTACCTGTTTTGCCTTAAGGGTGGCTATGGCAGAGAGTGTTCTTTCTTTCTGCTGTATGATTTGTTCTTTTTCCCGGCCATAATACCAATAGCCTCCGATAGCAAAAATAACTGTTATTATTGTAATGTAAAAGACTACTTGCCCTTTACTGCTGAGTTTCAACTTAACTTTGTTTTTCATGGTATGTAAATCTGTGTTCATAATCTGGATTCAACATATGGCAGCAGTAATAAGAACTGAACTAACGCCACAAAACAATTAGCTTAAGATCGCCCGATATCCAAACTCAAAAAAAAAACTGAAATCGTGGATAATAAAGATCAACCTTCATTTTATGAAATGAAATTATCGGGAATGACAAAATTTGGATTGCTCTCATCACTTTTTGAATTTCTGCAATTGAGCTCAAAGATATAAATGATTTTTGTAAATTCCACATATCTTGTCTGTGTCTTTCTCTGAAAATCGTAATATATTGCACTAAATAGGGTCAGCTGAAAAAATATCAACAGCTTGTTTGTTAGATAATTATGTGTATTTTTTCGGCTAAAAGCAAGGATATATGCGGAAAACCCATAAAAAGCGTACAGCGAACCCAATATATGTGAGGCCAAAACAACTTCGCCAGGAAGAATATGAAACACCCTACGAACGGACGTTGAACCCATAGAATTGTTGGGTAGTATTAGCCAAGCTGATCCGCCGAGGCGGGTGAGGTTTCAGGAATTTACCTCAAGCATACTGGCATTTCAAGTACCGGTCGTCCGACTCTGAGTCCTCGCATGGTCTTTGGTTCAATCATAATCTAGCACTTATGCAATTATGATTTCAAATACTGTTCTTCTTTTGCTTCAGTTTTAATTTTACTACTAAACGGTTAAGCTTCAGTATTTCTTTATTGAGTTTATCATTTGCAAATTCTAGTTTATTTTTTCTTCCTTCAACATCCAAAGTATTGTCGATATTTTCGATGCGCAAGGCACGCAATGCTTTTATGTGGTTTACAAGCTTGCCAATTATTTCTTTAAGTTCATTTTCCTTTTTCTTTAAGTCCGAAATGTCAGTTGCTATGAGTATGTAATTATCACCTTGCAGATATGGAGGCAAAAAGTGAATAGACAATCTAAGATATAAGGTGTTGGTCAGGGTTACAATTAATACATCATGCTTATCCTGTGTCAGTTGAGCAAGAAAGTTATCTAATTTTGAGCTATCATTTGGGGTGATGAAGCGTTTAATAGACGATCCAATAACTTTTTCGTAGGGTGACTGTACAATATCAGCAAATCTCGGATTACAATAAATGATGGTCCCTTCTTTTGTAAGCGTAACCGCCCCTTCACTCATTTTCTCAATGAAGGTACGGTATGGGGTTTCAGCAGAACTGACTGAATAGATCTGTTCTCCTTTATTGCCCGAAACCATAATTGCATCAACCTCACCGTTTCTGATAGCTGCCAGCGCATCTTCTATTTCAGCCAGGCGAGACCGTAATTCTGTATTTTCAATGATGATCTCTTCTTTAGTTTTTTTCATTTTTATCACAAATAGAATGTGTCAAAGTTTTTGGACCACTTACTTGTCCCGTACCTCTTTAAGATCCAATCCCAGAAGCACTCTCTCCTTGTCCGACATATCACCAATAATACGACGGAAAGGAAGCGGTAATTTCTTTATCAATGTCGGGGCTGCAATTATCTGCTCTCCTTTTGCTAAACTTGGATGCTGATATAAGTCTATCACTTCAAGCTCATACCGGCCTTCAAGATATTCTTCACAAATCTTTTTCAGGTTTGTAATGGCTAATACCGATCGAATGGTTGAGCCGGTAATGTATAAGCGTAATATGTATTTATCCGTACCCTGTTTTGATATTGTCAGGTCAAAATCATCTATCGGGCTTTTTACTTTTGTTTTTTTCTCTTTCATAGCTGTATGCAAAAATATATTTACAAATTAGCCTGCGGGCAATAAATCAAGCCCTACAAGAACTCGTTCTGTATTTGATAGATCTCCGATTATTTTACGAACAGGTACCGGCAATTTTCTTACCAATGTAGGTATGGCAAAAATCTGATCATCAGCTCCCAGCTGTGGATTTATTAAAAGGTCTATTACTTCAATAGAGAATTTTCCGTTCAACTGTTCTTCACAAATTTTTTTAAGATTTGCGAAAGCAGTAAGGGCCTTTGGCGTTTGACCGGCAACATATAAACGAAGCACCCACAGATCATTTTCTGTCTCTACCTGTTTTTCATCTTTGGTTTTTATATTTGAATTATTGTTCTTTGGTTTCATCGAATACTCCTTTTAATTATTTTCTTTCAATTTATCATTTGTAAACCTTTTAATGTCAGCATTTCTGTTTTCAGCGATGTCTATTTTATCTTGCTCCAGTCGTTTAACCATTGCTTGCTCTGTTTCGATGATCTTAATCGCTTCAGACTCCTGCGCATCAAAATCAGCATGCAAGGTTGCAATCTGGAGTTCCAACGCCCTTCTTTTTCGTTCAATTTCACGTTTTTTAAAATCTATATCATGCTTGCGCATCAAAACTTCAGATATTTCAATTGCTTCCTGTGCAATTCGGGCAGAGCCAGTTAAAACACCGTTTGCACCAATATAAACATCACGTAATTCAACCCCCTGATTCGTTAATACAAATTCACGGATTTGATTAGAATTGGCTATCCCGCGCGATTTTAAAACATACATACCCCTGTTTCGTTCACCGTTTAGTTCTATATCCCGCAGCAGTAACCAGGTATCTATCAGGGATGAAATGCCCACATCAGAACTCTCTGCTCTGCAGTCAGCTGAAGTTAGGCTGGTAAATAATGCTGTGATCTGGTTTACCTTAAGAAAATCGACAATACGCATTAATAAGGTTTTTACCTCGAACTCCTTATCGCCAATAACGAAAGTATTTATCGGATCCAGGATTACAATAGAAGGATTGAATTCATTAACAAATTTGTGCGTTACGGCAAGATGCATTTCCAAACCATAAAGTGTAGGACGACTTGCCTGAAATCGTAACAACCCTTTTCTTACCCACGGTTCCAGTTTTATGCCGATAGAAAGCATGTTTCGCATTAACTGGTTTGGAGACTCTTCGAAACAAAAATAAAGAACACGTTCTCCCCTTTTGCAGGCAGCTTCAGCAAAGTGAGCCGCTGTGCTGGTTTTTCCTATTCCGGCGGTTCCGGAGACAAGCACGGTACTGCCGCGGAAATACCCTTTTCCTTCAAGCATTTCATCAAGTGCTTTTATCCCGCTCGAGATTCTTTCATTTGACACAATGTGCTCTAATCCTAATGAGGTTACTGGCAAAACTGAAAAACCAGTTTCATCAATCAGAAACGGATACTCATTTGTACCATGAATTGAGCCACGATATTTTACAATTCGCAAACGGCGTGTTGATGTCTGCTCGGTTACACGATGGTCGAGCATAATAACACAGTCTGAAACATATTCTTCCAGACCTTGTCTGGTTAATGTTTCATCTCCACGCTCACCTGTTATTATTGCAGTTACACCTCTATCTTTTAACCAGCGAAATAACCGCCGCAGTTCGGCTCTCAATATCAGTTGGTTGGGCAAACCGGCAAACAGCGATTCAATCGTGTCTAATACGACTCGCTTCGCCCCAATCGTATCAATTGCGTATCCAAGGCGAATAAACAATCCTTCCAGATCGTATTCACCTGTTTCTTCTATCTCACTGCGTTCAATGTGCACATGTTCAAGTATAATTTTTTTATTCTTAATCAGGCCTTCCAAATTGAAACCGAGTGAGACAACATTTGCGATTAATTCTTCATTGGTTTCTTCGAATGACATAAATACCCCGGGTTCGTCAAACTGAGTTGCGCCGCGTACAAGAAACTCTATTCCAAAAAGTGTTTTTCCGCAACCTGCTCCACCACAAACGAGCGTAGGTCTGCCAGTAGGTAATCCCCCCGCAGTTATTTCATCAAAGCCCTGAATTCCAGTTGGAGTCTTTGGGAGCTTGGTGTTGGAAGTTTTGTGCTCTGCCTTTTTCATTTAAATATTGTTCTTGCAATTATAATAGTAACTAACTGGTGATCAGGTAATTAAATTTTAAATAATCCCACAAATATTTGAAATCAAAGTGAATCATTTGTTACATAGTTCTTGAAAAATGTTACATATTTCACAGATTCTTTAACAAACCAACAATGATGAGATGTAAGAGGCTACACTTTCCGAAAGATTTTTCAATGCTTGAAAACACTTCCTGGCCTTTATAAAAAGGATTTTCTTTCAAAAACGAGCTTTTTGTGCATCAACAATCATTTCTCCACGCACCTGCCAACTTTTTAGAAAAAACACTTCAATTGCTCTGTTGACATCCTGGTGGAAGGCACTCAGCAAATCGACCCGTCAAAGTGCCAATTGAAAGTTGCTTTCAGAACTTCCATCAGCACGATAAAAATCAGATTCAGGTTGTTAATAACAAAATTTGAAATTATCAATTATAAATGGTTTTGTCAAAGAATATTGTGGTCTCCTTTGTGGTTTTTAACTGTTGCAGAAAGAGCCAAGATCCCCGCAACTCCATTAATCACAAAGGGATAATTATGAATAATTAATATTCAGGTATTCTTGAATTGAATTACCTCATTATTTCATAATAGAGCAATACCAGCTAACGGATGAATTTACATACACTGCTGAATCCATTTTCAGATTTTAAGGTTGCAATGAAAATACCCTTTGGCAGATGTGTCATCGGTATTCCGGAAGTCCGGAATTTTGAATCAGTGCTTAGTTTGTGTTGCATAACAATCCTGCCTGTATTGTCAACAACAGTAAAAAGAAACTGACCCGGATTTTCAGGACAGGATATATGCAATGTACCTGTTTCGTTGCTGTAAAACATTGATGATTTATGCTGAACAGCGGGTTTTTCATCAGCGCCTATTATTACATTGCTCAGATTGATGTCAAGTACAATTCCTTCAATTACAGTCAGCTGATAGGGAATATTTTCGGGTGGCATGGTGTACCAGCCATTGGCTGAGCCGCCCCAACCGAAGTTGAAGTGATACAAATCATCGGTATTGTATCCATCCACAACCACATTGTGACCTGCTGTTACGGTTGGGTTCACCAGACCAAGCTGTGCCGGAAGACCAAGCTTGATATTCTGCATCAGCATATTGTTCAACTCAGGGTTTGAAGGATACACAAGCTGTGCATCGGAGTAGCCGAACCGTATAAAGGCATCGTAAGCCTGATTTATTCCATAGGTTCCGGAAACGGATGAACTGTAAACCTGTTTTGCAGCCGCGCCGCAGGCATAGGTCAGTGTTGCCTTGTCAGTATTGGTGAGATTGACTCCATTCTGGAAATGTGCTTCCAGCGTATCGAGGAGCGTATTGAGTTTATCCCATGATGGAAATCCGCGACTTTCCCAATCGTTGTCAATCCAGTAACTGTTGCCGGCACCAAAACTATGGTAATAGTCATCTGCATCTGAAAACTGCGTTTCGTTGGTTCTTTGATGAAAATTAACAATCTGTGCCATCGCTGTGGCAGGGCATCCGGCAACGCTACGTGTCTGTGTTTGCCCGTCTATCGGACAAAGTGCATTATATGGCGCAGTCTGTGTCCAGTTTGTAAACAACCATCCACCGGTGGGTGACCATCCGGCAGGAGGCCATTGCTCAAAAAGCCGCTTTTCTTTATCAGGATTCATCCAAAAAGCCCACTTCTCATGGTTCTTTGAAGCTTTATCTCCTTGCAGCGTTGAATAGTGCATTCTTAATTTGAGATCCTTTTCCACTAGCGGCAGGAAACTTGCCCAGGCTTCACCCTCACTAAAATTGCCTTCATCCGACCATGCAACAATTGGTGGCTGATTCATGGTGTTTGCAATGATTACAAATCCCCGGGGTTGGCAATGAATCAGCCATGCCAGCGTATCATTACCCGATTTTATGGGCTCAGCCATTCCGGCACTTTGCTGTGGATGCCTTAATTTGAGATAATTTCCTGCTGCATTAAGTGCGTCGGATCTGTTTATCGATTGGGCTGAACTACCTTCAGGAACTGACAACAGGATGGCAGACAGCAGGAACAGAAAAACTATTATGCGTTTCATTTCCAGATGTTTTGATCTGGCAAATTTAAGAAATAAATAATCTAAATATGCAGGCTGTTGTAACTTTCAGGCTAAATTTTACTTTGATGTGCTGAGGATTATTTTTAATACGAAAGCTTTCAGATTCCGAATCCATTATCTTATTTTGCAACTCCGTAATTCATTGGTTAGTTTTGTGATATAGTTATTGCCCAGAAAGCCACCAAGGAGACACTTAGGTGCACAAAGAAAAACCAATGCCAATTGTTTATAAAGAATTGCCTGTCGCTATTTTACCTTAACACCCACATTAAATCTGAAATATCTGTTGTAGATATCATCTTGATACGAATACAATTTATTGATCCCAAATTTATAATCCGGTTTTATTACCAGTTCAAATTTCGAAACTGGAATCCTTATCCCAATCCCAAGATAGAGTCCAATTGCGTTCGACAAACGTACCTTCTCATCAATATCAGTCTTTCTGTATGACATTTGATTGTTTTCATCCGGCAAATAAGTGTGCATTGTTCCGGTTCGATGTGCATTTATTAGTAAGTCGGCAAATCCGCCGGCCTCAACAAACACTTTTGTTTTTGAACCCACATTTGCCTTGATTCCAATGGGTATTGAAATGTAATTTAAGGTATAAGTCAGGTCGGTAGCATTGGCAAAATGTCCCTGATACATCGATTTTATGAATTGCCTTGTCCTGTTAAACTCCAGACCAAACACTAAACTTATCTTCTTTTCAACCACAAAAGCGTGGTAAGCTCCCAATCCAAATCCAAACCTTTCCTCTGTATTGGAGTTATCTATAGTTGTCCTGTTCAGAGAAACCTGAAATTCATGAAAAAAGAAATCTTCTCTTTCTTGCCCTTTTGAAACCTCGCCAAATAGAAAAATCAATCCAAGTAATACAATTAAATTTTTCATTCGTTGCTATTCTTTTTTAGAATCCACATCCAGTCAATCACACCTGCAATCAATAAATATCAACTGGCAAGCTGTTGCCCTTACAAATTTAGATACATTCGTTATACATTCAGAAACAAATCAAATATTTTCAAATTTGAAGTTAATGAATAGTATGTGTTTCTGGGCAGTTCATAACTGTTGTGCAAAAAGCAATCATTCTGACAACTGACGGAATCATAAAGTTTTTCAAAGGGATGATAATGAATGACTGATATTCAGGTGTTTTTTCTGTTATATATAACATTGTTTCAATCAGAACCTTCAGCAATAAGGCTTTGAACTTTAAATCTCAAAACAGAAAACCTGAATCCGGAAATTTTATGCGTATTTTAGGGTTCGGCATCGGCAAGGCGGTCGAGGCGGTTGACTTTTCTTACGCCGTCGACTTTCTGAAGCTTGGAGATGACATCTTTCAGGTTTTGTGAATTACTTACATAGACAGTGAGATAGGCCACAACGACTCCGTTGCTGCTTTCGAGCTGCAGGTTACGAATATTCAAGCCAAGCTGAATGGAAATAACCTCTGTTATGCGATGGATGAAACCTGTGGAATCGATGCCCTGAATCTTCAATCCGGCAAGAAATACGATATCTTCCTTTTGTTTCCATTTGGCTTTGACGATGTTGTTGCCATATTGCGACATCAGGTTGATGGCCTTGGGGCAGTTTACCCTGTGAATGTGCATGGGTTCACCCTGAAATACGAGCGCCACCACCTCATCGCCATGGATGGGATTGCAGCAGGTAGAAACGATATAGTCGAGCTCGAGAATATCTTCACGCACGATATCCGCCTTGATTTCACTGCTTGCAGCTTTTGGAAGCTCTTGTTCGGCCACTTCCTCAATGGGCTTGTGGCGCGTGAATGGATTGATCAGATATTTGAAAAACCCTGAGCCGGATTTTTCCTTGAAGGCCGCTTTCACCCTTTGCAAAGTGATGCGATCGATGGCAACAAAATAATAAAGGTCAACTAGTCCGCTAAGCTCTTCGTGATCGATGAGGCGGGTGATATTTGCTTTGGCCGGCTCAATATTTATTTGCTTTAAATAAGCCTCCAGCTTCTCACGACCCTGATCCTTGAATGTCTTTCGGTACTCACGGATGGCCTCCCTGAGGCGGGATTTTGCCCTTGCCGTGATCACAAAATCAAACCATTCTTCCTTGGGATACTGCACCTTGGAGGTAATGATTTCAACCTGATCGCCTGTCTTGAGGGGATGGTTTAGCTGCACGAGCTTGTGGTTCACATTGGCACCAATACATTTGCTTCCCAGATTGGAGTGGATGCTGAAAGCAAAATCGAGGGCTGTGGCACCTTTGGGCAGCGAAATCATGTCGCCTTTGGGTGTAAAAACAAATATCTCGTCCGAAAAAAGGTTGAGCTTAAAGTTATTCAGAAACTCCAGTGCCGTTGCATCTTCCGAAGACAACACCTCACGCACTTTGGTGAGCCATTCGTCGAGGCCGCTTTCGCTGTTGGGCGCATCTTTATATTTCCAGTATGCTGCATAGCCCTTTTCGGCTACTTCGTCCATGCGTTTGCTGCGAATCTGCACTTCAATCCACTTGCCGATTTTACTCATTACTGTCGCATGCAGCGACTCATACCCATTGGCTTTGGGCAACGAAATCCAGTCGCGCAGCCTTTCGTTGTTTGGTTTATATATGCTTGTGATAGCAGCATAAACGCGCCAGCATTCAATTTTTTCAACTTCCTGCGGACAATCGACGATGAAACGCACCACGAAAGTGTCATATACGTCGGAGAATGGGATTTCCTTTTCCCGCATGCGGCTCCAGATGGAAGAAGCCGATTTTTCAGCAACCACAATCTGCGCGTTAACGCCCATATGATTCAGTGAATCCTGCACCGGCGCAAGAAAAGAGTCAACCAGCTTGTTTCGTAACTCTCTGCTTTCTTCAAGCTCATTGTGAAGGCTTTCATAAACTGAAGGTTCGGTGTATTTAAGCGCAAGATCTTCGAGTTCACTTTTAATGGCATAAAGCCCGAGGCGATAGGCCAATGGTGCAAAAAGGTAGGAAGTTTCAGATGCGATCTTCCATTGTTTCACGGGAGGCATGGCATCGAGGGTCCGCATATTGTGCAGACGGTCGGCCAGCTTGATAAGAATCACTCTTACATCGTACGACAGGGTGAGCAGCACCTTCCGGAAGTTTTCGGCCTGCAGGCTTTGTACATCCGAGTCTTCAACCATGGAGTCAATCTTTGTGAGGCCATCGATGATGCGTGCTATCTGTTCGCCAAACATGGCAGAGATGTCGGTAAGCTTGTATTCGGTATCTTCCACCACGTCGTGCAGCAAAGCACAAATGATGGAAGTGCGGCCCAGACCGATTTCTCCGGCAGCAATGGTAGCCACTTCAAGTGGGTGGTAAACATAAGGTTCCCCGGATCTGCGACGCATATCTTTGTGTGCCTCCACAGCAAGTCTGAAAGCCTTGCGAACCATCCATCGGTCGGTGGTATCCTTGCGGGTATGCCAAACTTCGATCAGGTTGCGGTAACGCCGCAAAATCTCTGATCGCTCAGCAGGGCTATATGTATCAAGTACTGTCATTGTTCAGGGACAAAATAATATGTATAGGTACGGCAAAAGTAAGCAAAACCGTTGATTAAACAGCGTTTCAATGGAATTTGTTCAGAAAATTATACACATATTTATGAACAAAATCTTAGAAAACCAAATGCCTTGGGCATGCATGAGATTGATGTACTCTAAACAATTGAAATATTGCTTTTCGCCATCAGACAAATCAAAAATCCGACCCCAAAAAGCATGAAATTGATTGACGTGAATAATAGAACGCATTTCAACAAATTAACTTCGAAACCGCAATGTTGGCAAGAAACAGCTACAACAATTTAAAAATAAATATCATTGTTTCCTGGTGAAAAATACCTGTTGTCCACCATATACAGACAAGAGATTTCAAGCATTTCATATAATTTAACCGGACAACAGTGGTTCTGATTACAAGGAAAAAATATTGTTTTCGACACTCAATTTCGTACAATAATCATATATTTGTCTGCATTTTAGGAACAGATTTAACAAGGTTCATAATTGTTTGAGGAAGCTGTAAAAACAATTAATTTTGGAACCTTATAAAATTTTTAGACTTGCAATAACCAATCAACCTTCATTATGAAAACCAAATTAATTGTGATCATTTATTTGATTTCCAACAGTCTGGCATTATTTGCACAAAACAAAAACCATCAGGTTGCGAATTCAATAACCAGAAACATGGTGATTTATCAGGTGCTAAATAAATTCAGCACAACGGTACCGGTGTTTTTTATGATTCCCGGCTGGTCTGTTTTTGGGAACATCGAAATAACCCATATACCTGTTTTTGTTGACGAAGCCTATTATACCAATGTTGATATCAACAACAAAACAAATGCGATTCACAAGGAGTTGTTTGATGCTTTTAAGGGTGATTTTTTTCCTGCCATCCCAATCGATAAACAAATGGAGGTCAGAGTTTTGGATCGGGGTCGCTTATTGTATCGACTAAGGTTTTTCAATCGGGGAGATTCGCTTGAATTAAATCAGGTTTCCGGTAACAATCAATCTGAAAAGCTGTTTTTTATCCATGATGGTGAATTGCTGGGCATCAACCAAAGTGGTAAGGACTGGTTTTCCAAACAAAGAACAACCTCACTGGGCGACACCTTGCGTATCCAAACTAAATATAATTCAAAAAAAAGGCAGGAAGAGAAGACCGAAATTCGCTACCTTGATGGAAAACCAACATCAATACATACTTTTTTGAGTAAAAACAACAAGTCATTTAAGCTAAAAACAGTCGAAACCTATCATTATCTCGAAGGAAGACTAGCTTCTATTGAAACGAGTAACAGTAATGGAAAACAAATAGATACCACCTTTTTTATGCATACCTACGATGGCAAGCTTACGATGCTCAGGAAACATAAGGAAGATAAACTTTTGATTTCTTTAGAGTATCGCTACAACGAAGATGGTATGATTGAGCACAAATATGTTACAACGGACAAAATAAGTTATGATGTAAAATATCAAAATAAAAATAAAAATCTATCAAGTTTTACAATCAATAATCTTTACCAAAATTCATACAGCGAATTTATGTTTGATTTAGCAATCTCTAATCAACTATCAAGAATTCAATACGATAAAGTCCTGTACAGCCATCCGGTCATGCTGGATTCAGAGACAATACTTTTTATTTACAATCAGGATAACAATATTGAATCGATTCGGATAATTGATCAAAAAGGAATAATTACTAAGCAGATACAGTTCGAATACGCCTTCTTTAACTTGTAAACTTATCCTGATCTATCTGTTCTCGATTGACTGCTTTGGTTAGGGCGATTAAATTAACTCAAAAGCATTTCTTATTGACAGTTGTGTTAATTTGCCTTTAAATTTGTGTTCTGTCCGTATTAAAAAAACAAGATTTATAATATATTTTCAGAAAAGACAGCAATCATTTTCAAACTTCTCAATCTTTTAATACATTTGCGCCACTCTTGGCGGAGTGCTGTTTTTGCATAGGAAGGAAAGCATATTTTATCGCTTAAAATGATCCTTTTTGAGGGCTGTTTGAGGTGTGATTGCTTGTGCCGTCAGGAAAAGAGTATTGGCGTAATTTTTCTTGATGGTGGGCAACCCAAATGAAGCAGGCTTAAACACATTATGGCTCAGATATGGGCTGATGTTTTGTTTTATTTTATTTACAGGTCTTGGTGTTCATGCCCAGGCCATTGTGGTGAATAGTTATTTCAACTCAAATTCTACTAATAATGAGTGGACGGAACTAATTGTTGTAGAGGATAATCTGGATTTAAGGGGTTGGACTTTAGGTGATAATACCGCTGATCAAGATGATTGGATGACCCCTATCACTTTTAAAGCTATTTCATTCTGGACCAATCTCAGAGCTGGAACGATAATAGTGATCAACCACAGGAGTCAGGGTTCACTAGAAACCAACTATGATAAAACTGATGGATTTATCAGGGTGAATGCCAATGATGGCAACTATTTTAATGGAGGCTTCTTCGGTTCAACTCTTGAAATTGCAAAGAATGGTGATCTCGTTCAGATAAAAAATTCCTCAGGAATACATGTTCATGTTCTTGGGCATAAGCCATTACATGGTGATTCATATGGACCAATTCCAGCACCAAAGTTGAATCACACAGAACTTCTGGAATCTGGAGAAGCCGTCATGGTCTGTCCAGGAAACAATCTAAGTGATTTTGGCAATCCAGCCCAATCCGGAACGGCATTTACAGCAAAAAGCAGTTTGAAAGTTGCTGGTTTGCCTAATATATGTGGTTCAACCAACAGCGATTTCTGGAGAGGACAGCGGCAACCTTTATGGAGTAATATTACAGCGAACGGTGCATATAATCCGGTCAATAATCAGATTACGCTGGAATGGAGTCCATTGGCAGACCCAAATCCATCTGACAATTATCAGGGTTACCTTATTTTAAGGAATACTACTAATACCTTTGGAACGCCAGTTGATGGACAGATTTATTCTCCCGGAAATACAATCGGTGGAGCAACTGTTGTCGGGATAAACACTGGAAGCACAGATAATGTGTTTACTGAGATTCAAAATGTCAGTTGCAATCAAAGTGTTTATTACAGAATTTATGGGTTCAGATTCAGTGGATCCCATGGGAATACTGCCAGAGGTCGTGCATACAATGAAACCAATTTTGCAAATATCACTGTCACCAATACCACACCTACTGTAAATCCACCAACCCCGAACTCAAAAACCATTTGTTCAGGAGAATTTACAAATTTCACTTTTTCCAGCAGCACTGATGGCGCCACACTAAGCTGGACAGCCGCTTTATTTGGAGGTGTTGCTTCAGGGCATTCCAGCGGTACTGGTTCAATTATTAATCAGCAGATTTTTAATGAAAGCAATTCGCAAGCTATCATTTTATACACATTGTATTCAACACTTGGTGACTGTATCAGCAATCCAGGTTATTTTTATGTGTATGTCAATCCCAAACCGCTACTAACCAGCAGCCAATCACCTCCCCCGGTTTGCTCAGGCGAATTGTTTACTTATGTACCTCAGGCGAGTGTTGCCGGCACTACAATCACCTGGGCCAGAGCGGCTGTTCCTGGCATCAGCAACCCAACAGCTTTTGGGGCTGGAACGATCAACGAAACCTTGATAAATACTACAAACCAACCGATTGAAGTGGTTTACGTGATCAGCATGAATGCCGCCAATTGCGAAAACAGTCAAAACATCAGCGTGCTTGTAACACCTTCACTTGAAGTTGATGTGGAAGTAACTGCTTCAGGCAATGATATTTGCGAAGGTACAGCTGTTAATTTTACCGCCCTTATCGAAAATGCCGGTCCAAACCCAATGATTGAGTGGCTTGTCAACGGACAGGTAGTATTCAGCGGAGGCAATCAGTTTAATTACACTCCTGCAAACGGAGACGTCATTCAGGTCAGGGTTACTTCTTTTAGCAGTTGTGCTTCAAACAATCCGGCACTTTCTCAGGGAATAACGATGAATGTGCATCCCGGTTTTGAGCCTGCTATTTCTATTGAAGCCAATAACAGCAACATCTGTAGCGGAGAAACAATTATTTTTACCGCCGACACCCTGAATGCCGGAAGTCAGGCCAGCATTGCATGGTTTGTGAACGGACAACCTACCGGAATTCATTCTAATCCTTTTGTTACTTCCAGTCTCATTGACGGTGACGTAGTTCATTGTGTAATCAGCACTCCTGATGTTTGTGCGAGCGTAAATTCTGTTTCTTCGAACAGCATCACAGTTCAGGTTCAGCCTCCTGTGTTTCTGACCCTTATTATTGCCTCAGACAACACCAATATCTGTTCTGGAGATGTCGTTAATTTCGAAATTGCATCAAATTCAGGCATTGGCAGCGCTCCCACATACCAATGGAAAATCGATGGACAGGCAGTAGCAGGAGCTACAAATACGACTTTCTCTTATGCATTCACACAAAATGCGATTGTCACTTGCAGCATTACCTCCGATGAATCTTGCCTTGCTGTCCCTTTTATGGATTCTAATTTTATCCAGATTACTATTAACCAAAAAATAACGCCTACCATTGCTGTCAGTTCTGATAATCAAAATATTTGTTCCGGCACAGCTGTAAATTTCACGGCACACATTACAGGAGGAGGCAACGCACCTTTCTATCAATGGCGTGTCAATGGTATAAATGTTCCCGGAGCAAACAGTTTTATGTATCAAAATACGAACCTTTTCAACGGGGATATGGTGGATTGTATACTAACCTCAAACGCAGAATGTACCACCACTGCCGTCGTTGTTTCTCAGCCTGTTCAGATGACAGTCAACACGACTTATTCGCCCATCGCACAGATATCTGCCAGTCTCCCTGCCACAATCTGTCAGGGCGAAACGATTGATTTTACTTCTTTTCTTTTTGGAGGAGGAAGCAATCCGCTTATTGAATGGATTCTTGATGGAGAAGTTGTTTCCAACGCCGAAAATTTTAGCTATGTCACCACTGTTGCCGGTTCCCATACGATCAGGCTGCGTTATACTTCCTCAGAAGGATGTACAAGCCAAAACCCAGTGTTTTCAAACATGATTCATTTCAATGTGAATCCTTCCCTTCCCGTCAGCATCAGTATCAATGCAAATCCCAACACAGCCTGTGCAGGAACTGTAGCCATAACTATTACAGCATCTATCTCTAATGGAGGTTCGAGTCCTGTTTATCAATGGTTTAAAAATGGCACGGAAATTCAAGGCGTGAATGCACCAAATTATACTTCATATGGTCAGCCTGGCGATACATGGCAGGTGATACTCACCTCAAACGCGCTTTGTGCTATTGAAAATACTGTTCCTTCCAACATACTCACGCCAAATGTACTCCCATCAGCCATTCAACCTGAATTTATTGGTTCAAATGTTTCAAGTGTCTGTGCAAACAGTGGGGGACAAATCACACTTACTGCAAGCGGAGGCAGCGGAAATACACTTGAATGGTTTTCAGGTAGTTGTGGGGCCAATTTCATTGGCACCGGAAATGAAATCACAGTAGCTGCTCCAAACCAAACAACAACTTACTATGCCCGCTGGACAACACCAAGCTGTGGAGTTTCAAGCTGTGCTTCTGTTGTTGTATCCGTGACGCAAGCCATTGTGCCATCGGTAACTGTTTTGGCCTCGCAAACAAATATTTGTCAGGGAGAGCAAATTAGTCTCGTTGCACAACCAACTGGACAGGGAACGAATCCTGTTTATCAGTGGAAAGTCAACGGCAGCAATGCAGGCAACAACAGTCCTGTGTTCAGTTATACTCCCAACGATGGCGACGCGGTTGTTTGTTTTCTCACCTCAAGCGAAAGCTGTGCCACTCAGCAGTCTGTAGAGTCAAATGAAATAGTTTTTAACGTCAACCCCAATCTGGTTTCTTCCATCAATGTGCAAGCAAGCCAAACTGCTGTTTGTTCGGGTACTGAAGTGTTTTTCACTGCTTCAGCAACAAATGGTGGAGATCAGGCATCCTATCAATGGTTGGTTAACGGCGTTGCAGCCGGAAGTAATCTGCCAGCCTTTGCATTCACCCCATCGGCCACATCCACTGTATCATGCATAATGACTTCAAGTCTGGAATGTGTTTCTCCGCAGTCTGCCGGATCAAATGTGATAACGATAGAAGTATTGGAAACAATTGTGCCTTCAGTCAATGTTGCTGCCTCTGCCATAGAGGTTTGCGAAGGAACTGTTGTTGTTTTCTCAGCCAATCAAAGTGGCGGAGGAAGCGCTCCTGTTTATGAATGGTTTGTCGGTGGAGCGTTGATGGGCAATAATCCTACTTTTGAATATACACCCAACAATGGGGAACAAATTTATTGCATCCTCACTTCGAGTGATGCCTGCTCAGATCCGCAAACAGTTAACTCAGAACCTATTACAGTCAATGTTTTACCAATTTTGCAAACAGTTGTAAGCATTTCTGCCAGCAATAACAATGTCTGCGAAGGCACTGAAATTATCTTTGAAGCTTTTCCACAAAATGGCGGCGCTGCGCCTGTTTACAGTTGGATGGTGGACGGCGTAAGTGTCGGCGGAAACAGCAATAGTATTACTTTAACACCGGCCAATGGCAGTCAGATTCAATGCTTTCTAACTTCCAATGCAATTTGCGCAGCCAATGGTGCTGTGGCTTCACAACTGATTGAAATGGTGGTCAATGCACCTTCAGTGCCAGCGGTAGTGGTTGAAGCCAGTCAAACCAATGTTTGTTTTGGCACTGAAATTACTTTTAATGCATTGGCTGTCAATGGAGGCGATACTCCTGGTTATCAATGGATTGTTGATGGCGTTCCTTCAGGAGAAAACCAACCAACGCTGACTTTGACCATTACAGCTGAAACCACAGTTTCCTGTATTCTTACTTCAAGTCTGGATTGTATTACCCTGGAGCAAACGACTTCAAACGAAGTGTTAGTGAGTGTAACAGAAACAATTGTGCCTTCTGTCAATGTTGCGGCCTCTGCCATAGAGGTTTGCGAAGGTACTGTGGTTGTTTTCTCAGCCAATCAAAGTGGCGGAGGAAGCGCTCCTGTTTATGAATGGTTCGTCGGTGTAGATTTGATGGGCAATAATCCTACTTTTGAATACACACCCAACAATGGGGAACAAATTTATTGCATCCTCACTTCGAGTGATGCCTGTGCAGATCCGCAAACTGTTAACTCAGAAACTATTACAGTCAATGTTTTACCAATTTTGCAACCGGAAGTAAGTATTTCA
>JAUXMV010000107.1 GCA_030683155.1 Bacteroidales bacterium | reverse complement strand
TATACTTATTTATGGAGCAATGGCCAGACAACTGCTACTGCCACCAATCTTGCTGCAGGTCAATATACGGTAACCGTAAGAGATGCAGCAGGTCCATGTATTGCTGTAGCAATGGTAACGATTACGCAACCAACGCTATTAACTACTGAGATAGTAAATAAAACAGACGTTTTGTGTTTTGGCGGAGCCAACGGAAGTGCAACCGTAGCTGCTACAGGTGGTGTTACACCTTACACCTATTCGTGGAACACGCTTCCTGTTCAAACCACAGCAACGGCCACCGGACTTGCAGCAGGCACTTATGCTGTGACCGTGACCGATGCCAATGGTTGTGTGGAATTTAAAAATGTTGTTATTAATCAGCCATTGGCTGCTTTAGCGATTTTGAATAGTGCTACCGTCATTAATCATCCTGTTTGCTTTGGAGCTGCCAATGGGTCTGTTAATATTACAGTTACAGGAGGAAGCCCTCCATATCAGTATGCATGGAGCAATGGCTCCAACGCAGCCAATCCTAACGGGTTAATAGCCGGCAGTTACACTGTTATTGTCACCGATGCAAATGGCTGTACAACTATTGGAGGCCCATACGTTTTAACGAATCCTGATGCTGTGACCTTAACTGCAAGCTCAGTGGTAAACACAACTTGTAATGCCAATATAGGGTCGGTAATTCTTACAGGTAACCTGCCGGGAACTGTTGTGCTTAATGGTATTGCACTGCCTTCGCCAGCATCTTACACGGGCTTGCCCGCTGGTTTTTACACGGCATTTTTTACTGCCAATGGAACAGGATGCTCAGCTACAGCAAGCTTTAACATCATTAATACAAATAGCACCTTATCGGGTCATGTTTCCAACCACACCAACGTAAGTTGTTTTGGAGGCTCCAATGGAGCAGTTACCATAACACCGGTTGGAGGTGTTGAACCATATCAATTCAGTTTAAATGGATATCCGAATGTAGCATCGGGTGATTTTTCCGGGTTGACTGCAGGAGAATACAATGTTATTATCACTGATGTTAATAATTGCTCATATACTGTAAGCTTTGATATTGACGAGCCAAATTTATTAACATTAGCATTGATAAATAAAGTTGATGTGTCATGTTTTGGAACCGCTTCAGGCAGTATTGCAGTTCTTGCAAATGGAGGGTCAACGCCATATACTTTCAGTGTTGTGTCCGGACCTGGCACACCAACTGTTTCAGGAAATATAATTACTGACATGGTTGCAGGAACCTACTCGATACGCGTTACAGATTCTAATTTGTGTACAGCAAAGATATCAGTGACTATCATGCAACCATCTGCCCCTCTTGATATTACAACTGTCACGGCTCAACTCTCTCATCCCACTTGCAACGGAGCAAACAACGGAAGTATTACTATTTATCCTCAGGGAGGAACATTACCATATTCATTTGTATGGAGTAATGGAGCTAGCACTCCTAATATAACAGACTTGTTTTCAGGTACATATAGTGTAACAATCACAGATGCTGCTGGCTGTTCAGTAACAGGAGGCCCCTATGTTTTAACAAATCCACAAGCAGTATCCTTATCAGTGAGCAATATTGTTAACACCACTTGTAACGCGTCTGTTGGTTCTGCATTAATTACGGCTAATGTTGAAGGGATAATTACTTTAAATGGAGTAAGTATTGCCTCGCCGGCTCTGTTTACTAATTTGCCAGCGGGATATCATCAAGCTACTTTCGTGTCAACAGCCGGTGGATGTAGCGCTTCCGTAGGCTTTAACATTATCAACACCGATACTGATTTAATGGCGATGGTAAATATAGTTCAACCATCATGTGATGGAGGCGATGGTTCTGCAACAGTTTTGGTAACTGGAGGAACCGCTCCATATACATTTTTTATGAATGGTGGTGTTGTTGGGAATTCAGGCGTGTTTACAAATCTGAGCGAAGGCATGTACAACATTCAGGTAATTGATGCCAATGGATGTTCTTTCAACCTTAATTTCCAAATAATCGAGCCAACAGCTTTACTGGCTGAAATTATACAAAGCATCTCCCCTAGCTGTGCCGGAAGTGCTGATGGCAAAGCTACCGTAAATGCTACCGGTGGAACTCCTCCTTATTCCTATGAATGGAATACATTCCCGATTCAAACAACTGCTGCGGCTTTTGGCTTGACTGCCGGGAATTATTCAGTTCAAGTAACTGATGCCGAAGGATGTGTTACTGTTGCCAATGTTACCATTGTCGATGGACTTCCATTATCCATTACGCCAATACCGGATTTAATTGCAGCATGCCCTAATACAATTATTCCTGGCATTTTATTGTCGGCAACACCTGTAAATAGTTCCATTACTTACAGTTGGACGGTTCAAGGTGATAATATTGGATTAAGCAATGGTACTTCGAGTGGATTAACCCCATTTATTCCATCTTTTGCAACTTCGGCAAATGCCGGAGCCGCAACAGTGATTGTTATGGCACAGTTAAATACATGTATTGCAGTGGACACCTTCTTGATTACGGTAAATGCAAACACACATGTTTCAGCAGGCTTCAATATGGGAATATGTGTTGGTAACACAGTTCAATTATCGGCCAGTGCAAGCAATTATACAAGCTTAAACTGGACAACAAGTGGTACAGGTACCTTTAGCAATCCTAACATACTCAATCCTGTTTATACACCAAGTTATGGAGATGAGTTGTCATCACAGCTGTTACTTACCCTGAGTGCAAATGGACTGTGTGGGGTGGTGAGTCATAGTATTGTATTAACCATTTACAAGCCGGCTTTTGCATATGCAGGCTACGATGATAATATTTGTCAGGGAGAGAGTTATACAATTACATCAGCAACTGCCCAATATTTCTCATCTTTAGAGTGGACACATGACGGTCTTGGAGTTCTAATGAATGCCAACACATTGTCACCTACCTATATACCAACAGCCGGAGAATCAGGAATTATACGCTTAAAACTCAAAGCTACAGGAGTTTACGCTTGTGGAGCTGGGTATTACGAAGATGAGATGATACTTACAATTTATAAACGTGTTATAGCAAATGCAGGTGCTGATATTGTAACTCCATTCAATACCCAAGTTACACTCAATGGATCTGCAAGCAATGGATCAGGTGCTTATGCTTTCAATTGGATGCCATCAAATCTATTAAATCAAAGTACAATTGAAGCACCTACAACAGTAGCATTGACGAATAACACGATGTTTGTGCTTAAAGTAACCGATTTGTTTACAACATGTCAACATTCGGATACGATGATGGTAATCATTTCAGGCATGAATCTTCCTCCGGTAGCAAATCCGGATTATGACACCACCAAATTCCAAACACCAGTTGTAATCCACATATTACCAAATGATTATGACCCTGAAAATGGAGCATTAACTGTTACTATATGTAACAACCCTTTAAATGGAATCGTGCAGATTAACAGCGATAATACTTTAACTTATCTGCCATATAAGGGCTTCTCAGGGGACGATAGTCTGTGTTATAGAATATGTGATCAGGGAATGCCTGTTTTATGCGATCAAACTATGGTTTATATTCATGTTTTACCTGAGCCTTCCGTCAATGACTTGGTGATATTTAATGGCGTTTCACCCAATAATGATGGCAAAAATGACACTTGGTATATCAAGGGAATCGAAGACTTCCCCGACAATAAAGTTCAAATCTTTAATCGTTGGGGCGATGAAATTCGATCATTTGAACGGTATGATAATACGAATGTTTTCTGGGATGCCACTAACAAGGATAATAAACTTGTTCCGGATGGTGTATACTACTATATTCTTGAGGTTCAAAACCTGAAGACATTCACCGGGTGGATTTATGTTAAAAAGGACAATTAATAACAGCGAAAAGCAAGTTATATGAAAAAGATCATCTTATTCGCCGCTTTATTAATGGGTATGACTGCATACGCGCAGCAAGACCCCTTATTTAGTCAGTATATGTTTAACAAACTTCTTTTAAATCCCGGTTACGCCGGCAGCAAGGAGGTTTTGAGTATTGATGCCCTCGACAGGTTTCAATGGGTTGGCATAGAAGGAGCTCCCCGAACATTTACTTTCGGGGCACATACTGCCTTACCAAACAACAAAGTTGGTGTTGGATTGTATGCATACAGGGATGTTTTAGGCCCAACAATTAATCAGGGTTTGATGGGATCATATGCCTACAGAATTTTATTTCCTAACAGTAAACTATCGTTTGGATTACAATTTGGTTTTAAAAGTTTTGTTTATGATAGATCGAAAGTAAATACGCTTGAGCCAGATTTCACTTTCGATCAGGCATATGTTCAAAGATATACTCCTGATGCCAATTTTGGAATATATTATTACTCAAACAAATTCTTCATCGGATTATCGTCCAAACAGCTTTTTCAAAATGAGTATGGCTATGTAATGGTAAATGGCACAAGCACATATACTCGGTTGATGAGGCATTTCTATGGCATGGCCGGTGTTGCAATCCCAATTTCGGAGTATGTAAGTCTAAGGCCATCTTTCATGGCTAAATTTGTTAAAAACGCACCATTACAACTCGATGCCAATGTAAGTTTAGTGTTTAACGATCAGTTTTGGATCGGAATGTCATACAGAACAGAAAAGGCAATCATATTCCTAACTGAGTTCAGAATCACCGAAAAACTAAGAGTTGGGTACTCTTTTGACATGTATCTTAATGAGCTGCAGCCGCATAATAAAGGCTCACACGAAATTCGACTGGGACTTGACATCGAACTATTTCAATCAAGAATGTTAACTCCAAGATATTTCTTCTAAATAAACAATTGAATAATAGTAAGAGCTAAATAAATTAAGCGTTTTTGCATTAATGCATAAAAGATAATAGTATGAAAACTGTAAACTTAATAATTGTTTTGCTGGCATTAATTATCAGCTCTCCAATCTATGGCCAGTTGCGCCGTGCAAACAAACAATTTGAACTGTATAGATTCGCAAAAGCGATTCCACTGTACGAAAAAGCTGTTCAAAGCAAAAACGAAGCACATAGGAAAGAAGCAACAGCTCGTTTAGCCGATTGTTACAGAATAACTAATGATGTAAAAAACGCTATTGTTTGGTATCAGAAAGCTGTCCAATATAATGATAATGAATCAATTAATTATTACTATTTGGGACAAGCACTTCGAAGCTCCGGACAATATGACAAAGCCGCTGATGCCTTCAAAAAATACGCTCGATTAGTGCCTTCTGATATTCGGGGAAGTAAATTTGCTGAATATTGTACATTGGTGCAGGAATGGGAAAAATATGCCCAGCAGATTGAAGTCAAAAATGCTGAACCAATCAATTCCACGGCGTCAGATTTTAGTCCGGTATTCTATAAAAATGGAATCGTTTATGCCTCTGATAGAATTAAACAAGCCTCAGAAGCTGAAAGATTTAGCTGGACAAACCGAAATTTCGTAAACCTATATTATGCTGAGCCACTCTTTTACAACGACTTTTGGAATGAAATACTTGGAAATATGGATGTTCCCGGATACAAAAACCAGATGACGCACGATGGTCCTGCCTTTTTCTCAAAAAATGGCGATCAAGTTTTTGTTACACGCACTAAATTAAGAAAAGCCAATCGGAGAAAAGGAAGTATTATGACAAACCGTCTCAAAGTCTATCAGGCAGAAATGAATAGTTCTGAAAAACAAAAGTTTGTTCCTTTCTTTCTAAATAGTGATACGTATTCAGTAGCGCATCCGGTTCTTACTTCTGACCTTAGTAAAATCATTTTTTCATCTGACATGCCAGGAGGCAATGGCGGGATGGACCTATACTACTGCAACTGGGAAAATGGAAAATGGAGCAGTCCAATTAACTTCGGCCCTAATATAAATACATTTGGCAACGAAGTGTTCCCTTATCTTGCAAATGATTCGTTATTGTTTTTTTCGTCTGATGGGCTGCCCGGATACGGAGGGTTAGACATCTTCAGAACCAGTTTTACAAAAGAAGGAAAAACTTCAATCCCCGAAAACTTATACAAGCCATTTAATTCCTCTTATGATGATTTCGGTCTAATCTTTAATAGTGATCTTGTCTCCGGGTTTTTCAGCTCTTCCAGACCTGGAGGACTTGGGTCGGATGATATTTATGCTTTTAGAGGATTCAAGGAACAACTTATCGCTGCAAAGGAACCAAAGCTTAACATTCCACAATTATCAGGATTTGTAAAGGACAAACAGACACTCAAACCAATCGAAAATGCAATGGTTTTCCTGCTCAATACAAAAACAAATAAGGTAAAGGTTCTTAAAACAGATTCAACAGGTAATTTCAAAACACCTATTGACAAAGACGTTGTTTATCTTGCAAAAGGCACAAAGAAAAACTTCATTCAAGATTGCGTCCAATTCCGTTTTACTGAAAACGATACTGCGATGAACTTATCGCTTCCCAGAGCACTGTTACTTGACAAACTTGAAGTGGACAGGATATTCAGAATTGACAACATTTACTATGATTTTGACAAATGGGAAATCCGCCCTGATGCTGCTGTTGAGCTTAACAAACTTGTTCAAATAATGAATGAAAATCCTATAACAATAGAATTAAGCTCTCATACTGACAGCAGAGGAACGAATTTGTATAATTTCAGACTATCACAAAACCGTGCAGAATCTGCTGTATATTATATTATCAATCAAGGTATTAGTGCCAATCGTTTGTTTGCACGCGGCTACGGCGAATCGAAACTTACCAACAGATGTTCAGATGGAGTCCAGTGTACTGATGCAGAACACCAGGCAAACCGTCGCACCGAATTTAAAATTTTAAGCATTGAAGGATCTTCCCCAAGCAACATCGAATTATTATCTTTATTAAAAGATGGCGATGAAATAATGGTCAATGTGCTCCCTGAAGGCTTTTTCAATTCTTGTGCTACTGCACCATCATCGAACAGTGAAGACACTTCAAATCAAATCGCAAAACCAGCCACTGACACAACAATAAATCTAAGAAATGAAGCGATCTTAACAAATTCAAAAGTTGAAAAAGTAGTGACAGAGCCTTCTTCTGAAACAAATAACCAAAACAACGTTTTAAAAGATGCAGCTAATTCAAAACAAAATAACTCTTCTTCTGAAGAAAGCAATTGCTTTGGTGTTCAAATAAGAGCCTCAAAGAAACCTTTAAACATTGAAGAATTGAGGCTTAAGGTAGATCTATTGCCCCGAGAATATTATGATGGAAACTGGTACAGATATGTAGTAGGTTGTGAAAACAGCCTTGATTCAGCTAAAAAAACAGCGGTTAAGGTGCGAAGCGGGGCATTCAGCGATGCTTTTACTGTTAATGTGACTAATGGTATTGTAAAACCTGCGATGTAGCGACTGAAACAGCTTCAACAAATAAAAAGTAATCAGTCATTTTGTACTTCAATGTAGGGCAAATGCCCATACGCTATTCCATAATCTGAATTCCAGGATATTCGGAATCGAGGAACTAAGGAATTGTTGAATTCTCGATTCCTGAATCTTTGAATCTTTTTCCTCTAATGGATATGTCCATAAATCCATTTTTGACAGTTTATACCGAAAGGAGAAATGTAATAGTCCAATTTTCGCTCACTCAATTGGCCTAACATTTCTATCCATCGGCATTACACCATTACAGCTATTGGATTCATTTATAATTCACTTTGGTATTAAATGAAGGAAGAAATTCAACCCCTTCAGTAACACAACCTGTCTTGTATATCCATTAGACTGCAAGAAGATTTTCTAGAATTAATAAATTCCTGATTCAAAAAATAACCGCAGGTTATTCAAATCCTTGCTCATCAATTGCAGCGGATAATAAAAAACTATGCTAAAATTTTAACCGAAATCCCTATCCAACCAATACTTCAATCAAAAAGCAATTCCGAATATGCCACTAACCAACATCCTAACTTTCAACTTTATGAACTTTCCAACTCTATAAACTTTACAAACTCCAAAAAAAGACGATTTAATTCAAAACTGTCAAAAAAGTCCAAGTAATTGCGCGAAAAGTGCAAGACTTCTTATTTTGATTGCTGTAGGTTTGCAAAAATTCTTACATTCTAATTTTAATAAAATCAATACTTTATGAAAACAGTTGGCATTATTGGTGGCTCAGGCTTTATTGGAAGTCATGTAACAAAGAAATTTTTACAGGAAGGCTTTAAGGTAAGAGTTTCTGCAACAGAAATTGATAAAACCGAAAAATATACTCATTTGAAATCGTTACCCAATGCAGAACATTTGCATATTGTTGCTTTAAATGTTGAAAATAAGGATCAATTGAAAGGGTTTGTCAATGGCTGTGATATTGTCATTCACGGTGGAACTCCTTTTCAGTTGGATGTAAAAGATCCGAAAACTGAATTATTTGACCCAACAATTAAAGGAACTGAAAACTTTCTTGAAGTTATCAATGAAACTCCCAATATAAAAAAGGTGGTTTTTATCGCATCTGTTGGAGCGTACAATACAAACTTTCCCCTGCCTGCCGGTAATAAAAATCCTGATGAATCATTTGACGAAAGCGATACGCCTTTTATGAGTGAAGAAAGCCATCCTTACGCCCAAGCCAAATTTATTGCAAACCAAACAGTTGAAAAATTTATTCGAGAAAATTCGGATACTGTTTTTGAGATAACAAGTGTTTCTCCTACCGGAGTGATGGGGAAATCATTATCCAACAGAAATGATTCAACTTCTTCTGGCTTACAGTTTTTATTCAAAAATAAAATAGCTCCTAATCCTTTTATTCAAATGATTTATGATAATGATGTTGAATTCGCTTTAGTAGATGTGAAAGACGTTGCAGACGCGATTTTCAGTGCCTCCACGAAGAAAGGCTTACACGGCAAAAATTATTTATTAAGCAGCGAAAGCTGGAAAGTCTCTGATATTATCGCGATGCTGAATAGTGAAAAACTAAATGGAAATGCACGCATGGTTTATAAAAATGATGCTGCAAAACAAGATTTAGGAATAGCGTTTAATCCGGCTATTGTTCCATTGACTGAATTTAGTAAGTCATAAAAAGAAGAGGCAAATGTGCCTTTTCTTTAAAAGCCAGATTGCAATTTATTAAAGAAAATTCAATAAAAATTTTGATTTCCAACAACAAATCTCTCAGATTTAAAATGAAGAAAAAAAACTTGTTTCTATTAATGCTATTGATTTTAGCAGCAAACACATTGTTTTCCCAAAAACATGAAAGTCAGCGGATTCCGCTTATTGGCTCCAATGCCCCATCGTTTAAAGCGCCATCAACCAATGGTGCTATTGTTTTTCCGGAAGATTTTGGCACATCGTGGAAGATACTTTTTGCACATCCGCGTGATTTTACGCCGGTTTGCTCTTCTGAGGTTTTGGAACTTGCCAGACTTCAGGATGAATTCATTAGTCTAAACACCCAGATAATTGTGATTTCCGTCGACAGACTTGTCTCTCATCAAAGCTGGAAAAAAGATCTGGAAGAGGTTGATTATAAAGGCTTGGGCAAAATGAAAATCAAATTTCCACTTGTAGTTGACAGTTCATATGCCATTTCGAACGCTTATGGCATGCTTGATTCCAAATCAAATATCGGGCAGAGTGTAAGAGGGGTTTTCTTTGTAGATCCTGAAAACAAGGTCAGAGCCTTTCAATTCTATCCCAACGAAGTGGGTAGAAATTCTGAAGAAATTTTGAGGGTTTTGAAGGCTTTGCAAATGCATTACGCCAACAATGATATCGTCATTCCATCCAACTGGCAACCCGGCGACGATGTAATGATTCCTTTCCTTTCAAAGGAAGACAAGGAAGAATTAAAAAAGCCTAATCCGAAAATCTATTACCTGAACTGGTACATGATTTTCAAAAAAAACAAATGAATAAATATTCAACTATCTCGACTATAATTATTTATGAAATCAAATCAATACTTATTTATACTCATCATTCTATTTACCAGCTTCAGTAATCTGGCTCTCGGACAGCAAAATGAAACACAAATAAAGGGATTCATTTTCTCGCCTGAAAATACTCCGGCGATGTATTCAACAGTGATTCTGTTAAACCAGGATTCAGTTTTTATGAAAGGTGCTTTTAGCCAGGATGACGGTTCGTTCGTTTTTGACAATATTGAGCAAGGCACCTATTTTGTTCTGGTCCGGAACATTGAATTTCAAACTTATATGTCTCAGGCTGTGACAATCAGGAAAAATGAAAAAATCCTTTTAGACAGAATCAACCTGAAAACAAGTATCAATCAATTGAATGAAGTAGTAGTGACTGCCCGAAAAGCCGTTCTGGAAGTTCATGCCGACAAAATGGTCTATAATGTTTCCAGCAGCATCAATGCATCCGGAAATAATGGGCTTGAGATGCTTGGCAAAGCGCCCGGCGTTATTGTCGATATGGACAAGAATATCATTCTTCAGGGAAAATCGGGTGTACAGGTTTTTATCAACGGCAGACCTTCAAGGCTTTCTGGCAATGATTTGAGCAACTTCCTTGAAAGTATGCGTTCGGATAACATTGATTATGTTGAAATTATAACAAACCCTTCGGCAAAATATGATGCAGAAGGAACTGGCGGTATCATCAATATTGTCTTAAAAAAGAATGTTAATCTTGGGTTTAATGGCAATCTGACCGGAAACTTTTCTCAGGGTATTTATGCAAAAGGGAGTGTTGGAACAACCTTAAATTACAGTGCTGAAAAAATTAATCTTTACACGAATATCAATACTTCTCTTGATAACTGGCAGGATGATTTCAGGGAGACGGCATTGCAAAGCGGTTTCCTTTTGAATAAAAAATCGGATGGATTGAATTCCAGAAAAGGATTTAGTTTTTCCGGCGGACTTGATTACACGCTTTCATCAAAGCAAACTTTAAGCGTTGATGGAAGAGTCTTCATCAACAAAAGAGACAATAAACTATTTTCAACAACTGGTATTTTCGATGAATCGGATATCGGTTTTGGTGAAATATTAAGGGCTGAAGTGCTTGACAAAATGCCAACAGAAAACTATAATCTGAATATCAATTACCGCTTTGTACCAAATAAATCCTCGAATTTTTCGGTTGACCTCAGTATAGGAAACTATTCAGGAAATAAAAATACATTTCAGCCGAATGACTACCTCGACGCCAGCAGCGGTAGTATTTTAAGGTCTTTCAATAGTGAATATGATGCAATGACAGCCATTGATCTGAGATCGGCGCTGTTCGATTTTGAGAAAAAACTGAAAAACTTCACGCTTTCTGCAGGAGCAAAATATTCTTACATTTCCACCAATAACCAACTGGAATTTTACAATATTCAAAACGATCTTCCAATCTTCGATATCAACAAAAGCAACGATTTCACCTATCTTGAAAAAATTGCCGCACTCTACTTTATTGTTAACTCAAAACCTACCGATAAAATCACCATAAACGCAGGCTTAAGGATGGAAAACACCTCCTCACTGGGTCGCCTGGAAAGTGAAATACCAACAGAGGACAACGAAGTCGCCAGAAATTATATGGATTACTTTCCAAACATTAGTATCTCTTTTGATGATAAGAAAAACAGTGTCATCAGTGCAAGTTTTGGCAAACGCATCACACGACCCAACTATCAGGATTTGAATCCATTTGAATCACGAATGAGTGAGCTGTCGTCATGGAAAGGCAATCCGTTTCTAAAACCTAATTACATTACCAATTACCAGCTCACCTACTCCCTGAAACGAAAGCTGATCATTGCAAACAATTACAGCATCACACGCGATTTCTTTGCAACGATTTTTGAAATTTCTGAAGAAAAGGGAAATATTTTAATCCCACGGAACATGGACAAATCCACAACAAATGGTTTGTCTGTAAGCTACCCACTTCAGATCTTAAAATGGTGGGAACTTTCATCATTTTTCATTTTCAACTATTCCACCTTTAAAGGCGATCTTGAAGGTACCAAAATTGACCTGAAATCAACCCAAAGCAGTCTGAGAATGCAAAATAATATGCGCCTTCCGGGCGGTGTGGCAATGGAAGTCACCTTCAATATTTGGGGGCCATGGGTTTGGAGAGGCTCAGTGAATGTTGAAGGAAGTTACGGACTGAATTTTGGAATCAAGAAAGATTTCTTTGACCGCCGATTGCTGGTTCAGCTTACCGGAAATGATATTTTACAAAGTTCAAGTGATTTTTACTACAAAAGCAATTACGGTGGAATGATCGTCGATGGCGTGAGATCTTTTGATAACCGGAGAGTTGGCATTAATGTGACTTATAATTTCGGCAACCAAAAAGCAAAAATTAAAAAACGAGCGAAATCAGCTATAGATGATGAATTGAAGCGTATTTCAGATTAATAAAACTATAGAACCTAAATCAATATATTTTGAACAACAGGATGAAAAGGAATCAACCAACATATTTGCTCTTTTGGTTATATATTCTGATCATTTCAGTAGTAGGCTGCAACCGCGTACCTGAGCCAATATCTCAACGAATATTCATCGACAGAGATTCGATCCATGCACCAATTGTGATTGACAAAGGCAATCCGGAGGTGAAGCTTCTGAGCGACCATCCATCTCCTAAAATTATTGATTTATCTCAAAAAACTCCTCCAAAAAAGCGTCAGGCAGACTTTCGCGTTAGCATGCAAAACTTCAACACTGACGATGGTTTGGCTTTGAGCAGCATCCTATGTGGATTTAAAGACAAGACCGGCAATTTGTGGTTTGGAACTTCCGGCAACGGAGTAAGCAGGTTCGATGGGAAAGCTTTTACAAATTTCAGTTCAGCTCATGGCTTACTGCACAATCTGATAAATTCAATCGCTGAAGACAGTTGGGGAAATATTTGGTTCAGCACTTTTGGAGGCGTGAGTATTTATGATGGTGTATCGTTTAAAAACTTCACTAAAGCACATGGGCTCCCCGATAATGATGTTCTTCAATCACTTGAAGATAGCCGTGGGAATATCTGGCTTACCACAATAAAGGGTCTATGCAGGTATTCGCCTGAAAGTAGCGACACTGCAACCGGATCATTTATTCAATACGATGAGGAGAATGGTTTTTTGGGAAAATATACCCGTGCGCTCCTGGAAGACAAAAATGGCAGCATTTGGGTTTCTGTTGATCTGGGTGTATTGAAATATGATCCTTTAGCTGAAATCGATGGAAAAGTGTTTTTCAAAGACTATTCAAAATTGACTGGTCTGGAAGGCATTTTTGTCAACTGCATGGTTGAAGACCGCGATGGATTCATTTGGTTTGGAACTGATCAGGGCGTTTTCAGGTTTGATCCTGATAAAGTCAGAAAAGGAAAAGTTGCCTATGTAAATTATACAACCAATGATGGACTCGTGAGCAATAAAATCACCTCCATTCTTGAAGACAGCGAAGGAAGCATTTGGTTTGGTTCAAAGGCAGGTGTATCAGTATTGAAAAATGATAATTCCCCTTTTCTCAATTTTACCTCTGAACAAGGACTGGTAAATAACAGCGTCATCAGTATGACCGAAGATGATGCAGGAAGCATTTGGTTTGGAACAATTGGAGGTGGCTTAAGCAGGTTTGCTGGATTTAGCACTTTTGAATACACTGAAGATCAGGGAATAATCGGTAAATCAGTCTTTTCAATTGCTGAAGACAATGATGGCAATTTGTGGTTTGGGGTTCAGGAAAATGGCATTACAAAAATGGAATTTGACAAGTTCAACCCCAATAATGATGCATTCATTCATTATTCGACTGCACAGGGATTGACCTATCATGATGTGCTGACAATGATTATCGATAAAAAAGGACATCTTTGGTTTGGTTCAGGAAACGGACTGAGTCATTTCGATGGAAAATCAATCACCACTTTCAAAACTGATCAGGGAATGATTGGGAATACCGTTGTGAGTCTTAAAGAAGATCAAAAAGGGAATATCTGGCTTGGACTCTATGAAAAGGGCCTTAGCATATTTGATGGTAAAGGGTTTACGCATTACACAACTGAACATGGATTGATTCATAACACCGTTTGGTCGATTCATGAGGAAGCCAATGGAATAATTTGGCTCGCAACAAGGGGCGGATTAGGCCGGTTTGAGGGTGAAAAATTCATCAATTTCACAAAAGAACAAGGGCTTCCCGACAACAAATTATCGATTGTTACCCAGGACCGATCCGGCAATCTTTTGATCGGAGGCTGGGGTGGTGGCGTTTCAATAATCCGAAAAAGTAAGCTGGAGGAAATGGCAAAAAGCAATTGGACTCTGTCAGGTGAAAACATTTTCGAAAATTTCAATTCTTCCAATGGACTTGCCAATGATGTGGTTTATGGCATCCTCGAGGATAAGGAAGGAAATATTTTGATTGGAACAAGTAAGGGATTGACAGTGCTTAAAGGAGGCTTGGGAATTGGAACTGAAGTAGCCAGAAATGGTATTGAAGTTTTCAATCAAAAAACTGGGTATCCGATCAAAGATGTCAGCAATAACTACAGCATGCATTTGGATAGTCGTGGTTTTGTCTGGTTGGGAACAGGCGATAAGCTGGTGCGCTTTGACTACAATAAAGTTAAAAAATCGGCAAATGCACCAAAAGTCTTTCTCCAAAAGATCAGAATCAACGATGAAAAAATCAGTTGGCATAGTCTTGAAAAGGCAAAATTAAAAGAAGACAAAGATTCTAATGCTTCAGGAAATGTGCCTGATTTTATACAGGATGAGTTAAACATCTTTGAAAGAATACTGAGCAATTCCGAACGTGATTCAATGATCTACAAGTTCAATTCAATTGGCTTTAAAGGTATCAGACCGTTCAATTCAATTCCGGAAAACCTTGTTTTGCCATTTTTTTTCAACACCATCAGTTTTGATTTTGTCGCCGTCGAAACAACAAGACCATTTTTGGTTCAGTATCAATATATGCTTGATGGTTTTGACAATCATTGGAGTGTAGTGAGTAAAAATCCGACTGCAGATTATCGGAATCTTCCCCAAGGAAAATACACATTTATGCTGAAGGCTAAAAGCAATGATGGTGTCTGGAGCGATCCCATTTCTTATAGTTTCGAAATCCTTCCACCCTGGTGGTTAACATGGTGGGCAATTCTCGGTTATGTAATGGCCTTTCTTCTGATTCTTTTTGGTATCAGGCGATATGAGATGAATAGAATCCGTCTGCGCAATCAGCTGAAACTTGAAAAGGTAAAAAGCGATTTTCTGCAGAACCTCGATCAGATGAAATCAACGTTTTATACCAATATTTCCCATGAATTCCGCACCCCGCTTACCTTAATTCTCGGGCAGATTGAAAGTGTAATGTCCTCAGGCATTGACAATAAGGAAAAAGGGAAACTTCAGGTTGCCAATCGCAATTCAAGAAGGTTGCTCAAACTGATCAATGAATTACTCGATTTGTCAAAACTGGAAGCAGGCAGCATGGAATTATATGCCGAAAACAATAACATTGTATCATTTCTCAAAAATCTTTTCTTCTCATTCGAATCAATAGCAAAAGATAAAAACATTGCAATTAAGTTTGAAACTGTTTCTGAAAAGTTATTTGTGTTTTTTGATACAGATAAAATGGAAAAGGTCTTTTACAACCTGATATCCAATGCTTTTAAATTTACCTCCGGGAACGGAGAAATAAAAGTTGTGATTTGCATTTTAGATGATACAATCGAAATAAGCGTAAAAGACACCGGCTGTGGTATTCCGGACGACAAACTGAATAACATTTTTGATCGGTTTTATCAGGTGGATGGCTCAAATACACGCGAGCATGAAGGAACCGGAATTGGTCTCGCGCTTGCTAAAGAGCTGATTCTTTTGCATAAAGGCAAAATCAAGGTACACAGTAAGATTGGTGTTGGGTCTGAATTTATTGTGACGCTTCCCTTTGAGAAGACAAGTCAGTTTAAAAATTTGAATTCAGAAAATGTGTCACTGGAAATTCAATCTGATGAAGGAAATACCAATTTTGATGAAAAGGACACTTTGGAAATTAACGTTTCTGAAAACCTGAATTTGGTAGGAGATAAAAAAATCATCCTTATTGTGGAGGACAACGATGATGTGCGCGCCTATATTCGTGAACAAATTGAAGGTGATTACCTTACATTTGAAGCTCAACATGGTATGCAGGGCCTAAAAATGGCGCAGGAAAAGGTTCCGGACCTTATCATTTCTGATGTCATGATGCCAAAAATGGATGGATACGAATTCTGCAAAGAAATCAGAAAAGACGAAAAAACAAGCCATATCCCCTTGATAATGCTAACGGCAAAGAGTAGCCTCGATGATAAAATTTCAGGCCTCGAATCTGGTGTCGACG
The DNA here is from genome assembly GCA_030683155.1 of Bacteroidales bacterium. Taxonomy (GTDB): domain Bacteria; phylum Bacteroidota; class Bacteroidia; order Bacteroidales; family F082; genus JALNZU01. The sequence goes on along the minus strand of JAUXMV010000107.1, from coordinate 73,478 downwards.
CCTATCTTACGAAGCCTTTCAGCGCAAAAGAATTGAAAGCAACCGTCCTAAACCTTCTTCATCAGCGCATTCAACTAAAAAAACAATTCAGTAAATCTATGATCATCAAACCCTCGGAGGTTAGTGTTGTTTCGGCTGATCAGGAATTTTTGGAGAAAGTCATTCGAACAATCGAGTCAAATTTCGGAGATGAACAATTCTCCGTCGAAATGATTGCAAAAAATGTAAACATGAGTATCACCCAGCTCAATCGCAAACTCAATGCTTTAGTTGATCAACCTCCGGGACAGCTGATCCGTTCTTACCGCTTACAAAAAGCAGCAGACTTACTGAAGCAAAAGGCAGGCTCGGTTTCCGAAATTTGTTACAATGTGGGCTTCACTGATAATGCATATTTCTCCAGGGCCTTCAAAAAACAATTTGGATGCACTCCTACTGACTACATTGACACGAACTAGAAATCAATTATTTTACTCCTATTTTACTTATCGTTAATGGCCAGGCAAGGTTGGTGTTTGGTGCCGTTGTGCTATTCCATGTCCAAAGTTATTCTTATGTTTTCTTTTATTATTTCTTTCAAGTCTGATGGAATATCTCCAACTTTTTTAATCAACCGTGCATTATCAATTGCTCGAATCTGATCGATCATAATATCACAATTCTCTGATAAATTGGCCATTCCTTTTTTGAGATGTACTCTCAAAATATCAGCCTCTTTCTCAATCTTTGTGGTAATCGGACAGACTATTGTTGAAGGATGTGGAATCTTATTAAGCAGATCTGTCTGAATGATCAGTACAGGACGAGTTTTTCCCGGTTCAGTTCCGATTTGAGGATTAAGATCAGCAATCCAGACTTCGAATTGTTTAATCTTCATAATCAATCTTTTCAAATTCGTTGAGAACAATTAAAGTTTCATTTTTCACTAGCTCGGATTCAACCTTTAGTTTTTTCTCAATTAAGATTCTACGCTGATGATTATTATAGTATTCCAGAGCATCGTTGATGTAACGATTTCTGGTTTTATTAATTCGGGAAAGGATTTTTTCGGTTTCTCCGAAAATTGAATCATCTATTTTTAATGATATTGTTTTCATATGCTTTAATTTATATTACAAAGGTATATCTAAAAAGTATATTAATGAATGATTGGAGTTATAATTATTAAAGTACAGTTCAACTCATGGCAATCATTCACTTTAAAAAATGAAATATTTAACATCACACTGATTTTCAATTGATTTTGCAGAAAAATCCAATACTTTGCAAAGAAAATCCTATTCACTTGCAATTTCGGCAAGGTATTTTTGTCGCAGTTCATTCGAACAAAGGAGCAAGCTGAAAATCCTTAATCAAAGAGTAAGCATTTATTAAATATCATAAACTATGAAAACTATCAGATTACTCAGTGCAAATTTCGCTTTAATGATTTTTGCAGTTTCAACACTGTTGAGCACCGGTGCTCAGGCGCAGGAAACCGAAAAAGGGTTCATTCTTTCGATGACAGAATTCACTATTAAAGGTGGTCATGACGTGCAATTCCGTGAAGGAATAAAAGCCTGGAAAGCATGTTACATCGAAAACAAAGGCGATTGGACATGGAATATGTGGAACAGGGTAAATGGCGAAGGAAATGTTTACATTTTAACTTCAAGAATGGCCAACTGGGCAGAAATGGATAAAACCGATGAATCCGGAAAAAAATGTCGCGACATTGGCAGAGAGCTTATTAATCCTCACATTGAATCCTCAGAAAGCAATTTCGCCAGATTTATGCCGGAAGTCAGTAAAGCCTATCCAAATACTGATATGGTATTATGGGTAACCTCATGGCAGGTAAACAACGGTACGAAATTCAGAGAAATAGTTAAAGAGGTAACTGAGACCACAAAGAAGGCTGAAGGTTCATCACGTGGCTATTGGTACAGCTATATGGGTGGCAGCAAAGATGCAGCTGACTTTTTCGTTGCTACACCTTTCGCAAACTTTGCCGCATTAGATGTGGAAAGTGAAAATGTTTGGAATATCTATGAAAAGGCGAACGGCAAAGAAAAAAGAGATCAGCTACAGGCCGAATTCCGTGAGTCAATTAAAGATTCATGGTCATACTTATTGCGTCGCGAGAAAGACCTGAGTCATAATCCGGCAACGAAGTAAATTTTTAATTGATTCACTAATATTTAATTCACTTTTTCATGAAAAAGATTATTTATTTTTTGTTCGCTTTCGCACTCTTTTCATCTTGCAGTGCTGAAAAACCGGATCGCTATTTCTCGGCTTCACCTGAAATTGAAGTCACGAAACTCACACTTAAATATTATACGGATGGAAATTGGGAAGCCCTGAAAGTACTTTATGCCGACACTGCAAAAGTGCTGAATAACGTTCCCGAAACCAAAGGCATCTCCATTGATGCTGCAATCACAGATTACAAGAATGATCATGAACTTTTCATCTCGATGAGTTATGTAGCTGCTGAAGATTTCTTTGAGATGGTTGTTACCGACGAAGGCGAGACCTGGGTCAATTACTGGGGTCTTTGGAAAGGCACTCTCAAAGCAACAGGTGAAGAATTTGAGATCCCATTGCACATTACGCAGAGATTTATAAATCAAATGATCGTGGCAGAGCATGGCTACTGGAACAATTCAGCTATTGCCCTTGCACTTGCCAAACTGGAATCTCCAACACCTTAAAACTTGAAACTGATCAATAAAATAGGGATATTCAATCCGGATGGAGAAATAATACTCCATCCGGGTATTTCTATTTCGTGGAAGTTGTTGAGCAATAAAAGCATACCCGACCTGCCACAGGGAATTCCCTTTGATCTTGATGTCAATTTGGATGAAAAAGACCTACTTTCCGGTAACCACGGAATAGTTTGGGCTACTTACGATCAGCGTCAGGCTGAAGTTATCTTCAATGCGCTCCTTGCACAAAACATTGCATCTGCCATCGGAAAAGTAGAATTAGAAAACAATGTACTTCTGCTCATCAAAATTCAAAATATTATTGATATATCTGATGCTATGGATTTTATCTGGAGAAAAGAAAAAGGCTTAAAGCTAAAACCTGACTGGACATACCCTGACGGCGAAGCCAATAAAAGCTTTGAACAGTGGGTAAACGGATAGCGGTCAATTCTGAAACTTAAAACCTTGCAGCTAGAATATAATTGACTTAAAATTTAACCAACTCTTGAATAATGAAAAACCTTAAAATCCCTCATGTTTTTATTTTTCTCTCAGCTATCATACTTTTTTCGGGGGTGATGACCTATATCATTCCTTCAGGAATGTTTGAGCGTGTGATAAAAAAAACAGGGAATATTGAACAAACCCTTGTTGTTACAGGAACCTATAAGGAGATCCCTAAGAAAATTTCTGTACAGGGTGTACTTTTGGGTGAGGAAGCCAATGGTTTTGCCTCTCCAACAAGTGTACTGGGATTATTTACAGCGATTCCCAAGGGCCTGAACGAAGCTGCCGCTTTGGTTTTTTTCGTCCTGATGATAGGCGCAGTAGTGAATATCATCAAACATACGGGTACGATAGATGTGTTTATCTCGAGGCTGCTCAAAAGATTTAGCCATAAACCTGTATTACTGGTTTTTATTCTATATTTTGCCTTCGCATTCTCAGCGACTTTTTTGGGAATGGGCGCAGAATTTATTCCGTTGATTCCTGTTTTACTCCTCATTTCAAAGCAATTGGGTTATGACCGGATTTTTGGCGTCGCTATTTTTATCGTGGGGGGTGATATTGGTTGGGCCACTGCAATCACCAATCCGTTTAACCTGCAAATAGCCCAATCTGTGGCAGAATTGCCACTCGGAAGTGGCATGGGATTAAGGATTATTTCCTTTGTGGTTTGCACAATGATTGGGTTTTTCTTTCTGATGGCCTATGGTAAAAGGGTAAAAAAAGACCCAAGAAAGTCCATAATGGCTGATGACCCATTTGTTCTTGATGGTTCAATTTCTTTGAATGGGGCTGCAATAACGAAAAAACACATATTTATCGCGTTTACAGCATTTGTACTTTTCGCTGCCATTTTATTTGCAGTACAAACCATGGGATGGGGCCTGATTGAAATGACCGGAGGATTTTTCACAGTTGGATTGTGCACTATTTTAATAAGCAGAATGTCGGGCGACGAATCAATGAAAGCTTTTGTAACCGGCCTGGAAGGAATGCTTGTGCCGGCGCTTATTGTTGGTTTTGCAAGAGGAATTCAGGTTGTGCTGGTGGAAGGTCAGATCATTGACACCATGCTTTTTCATACCGCAGAATTATTGAGCAATATGAGCCAGTCAATGGCTGTGGTTGGAATTTACACTTTTCAAAGCATATTTAACTTTCTCATCCCCTCGGCATCCGGCCAGGCACTTGTTTCAATGCCACTTATTGTACCCTTGTCTGATTTATTGGGAATATCGCGTCAAACAGCCGTTTTGGCTTTTGTTTTCGGCGATGGCTTTTCCAATAGCATCATACCAACAAATGGGGTTTTAATGGCTTGCATTGCTATTGCCGGAGTTCCTTATGAAAAATGGTTCAAGTTTTACTGGCCTCTGTTTCTTATGTTATCTGTTGTTGGCGGACTTGTATTAATTGTTGCGCATCACACTAATTATTAAGCATTTATACTAAAAAATTAAAAATGAATCAAACCAACATCAATTTTACGCCACTGATCCCATCAGAACGCATTGACTCGCTCGATGTTATCAGAGGAATCGCTTTGCTCGGAATTCTGCTGATGAACATCAACGGCATGGGGCTTCCCTTTGCATATTCCGACCCAACAATAGCAGGTGGTGCCGATGGCCTTAACCTTAAAGTATGGATTGTGAACAACATGCTTTTCGAGGGAACAATGCGTGGGTTGTTTACTTTGCTTTTTGGTGCCGGCGTAATCTTGCTTACCAGCAGGCTCGAAAAAAGTGGAGCCGGAATAACCACAGCTGACATCTACTACCGAAGAACCTTATGGCTTTTGCTCTTTGGAATTGTCAATGTTTATGTGCTGCTTTGGCATGGCGACATTCTATACCCTTATGCCATTTTCGGATTGATGCTGTTTCCGTTCAGAAATGCCAGTGTAAAAAAGCTGTTTTTGGTGGCAGGGATTCTTATTTCAATTGGGATTTTGTGGGATGTAACAGATTACCATAGCAAAATCAACTTACAAAAGGAAGTTACTGACATTCAGTTAAACAAAGATCAGGGCGTTGAATTAACGAAAGTACAGGAGGAAAAGGTTAAACAGTGGGATAAGTTTACGACCAAGCACACGCAGGAAGAGGTAGATGAACTGATCGGAAAAATGCACCAAAGTTATTTTACTGTTTTATTCGAAAAAGTCAAAGGCAACCAGTTTATGCAAACATGGTTACCATACCGGCTTTGGGTTTGGGATATATTAAGTTTTATGCTGATCGGAATGGCCTTTTATAAACTCCGTATTTTTCATGGCGAGCGTTCAAACAGATTTTACCTGATTCTTCTTCTAATAGGTTATCCGGTGGGATTACTTATCAATTATTATGAAACAAGAATGCTACTTCAGGATAGTTTTGCTGCATTAACCATCCTGAAAGCGGATCAAACCTACCAAATTGGTCGCATCTTCACCACGATGGGCCATGTTGGTTTGTTTATGCTTTTTATCAAATCGGGTATTTTACGCTTTCTGCAAAAATCACTTGCAGCAGTTGGCAAATTGGCTTTGACGAATTACCTGATGCACAGCATTGTCACTTCAATCATTTTTTATGGTGATGGCTTTTCGTTGTATGGCAGGCTTGAACGCTATGAACTGTATTACATCGTCGCTGGTCTTTGGTTTTTTCAATTGATTTTCAGTCCTATTTACCTGAAATATTTCCTTTACGGCCCGGCAGAATGGATTTGGAGAAGCCTGACTTATGGAAAGAAACAGCGATATCTTGTGCCTCCGGTTGCATAGAGCTGTTAAGCAAATTTTCATTTCAAATGGAAATCAACAAATGATGTAATTCAATATCAATGAATACTTTATAAACCTCCCAATACTCATGAAAAAACCTGACACTTACAATCCCTTTAAACGAACTGCAGAAGGAAAGTTTCCTTCACTCTCAGAAAATGCCCCTTTGCGCTATTTATCATTTTCATTTCTATATTTTGCACAAGGCTTACCCGAAGGCTTATTGATTTTTGGAATACCTGCATGGCTTGCTATGAACGGGAAAAGTGCCGTCGAAATAGGCGCTTTTGTTGCCATTGGCATCTTACCCTGGAGCTTTAAAATTCTGGCAGCACCAATAATGGACAGGTTTACTTTCCTTGCAATGGGCCGCAGGCGACCCTGGATATTGTTTGGACAACTGGGGTTGGCTATCAGCTTTTTGTCGATGGCTTTCATTGCCGATCCGCTGAATAATATGTTTATGCTCAAACTTTTTAGCTTCTTTGTAGGCTTGTTTGCAGTTTTTCAGGATATTGCTGTTGATGGTCTGGCCATTGATATACTTCCGGAGAAGGAGCAGGCAAGGGCCAATGGGCTGATGTGGGGTTCAAAAACCATAGGAATTTCAGCCTCAGTTGCAATAGGTATCTCTATTATCAACGCTTACAGTTTTTTTCATGCAATAGTCTTTTTTTCTTTGTTTGTGTTTCTGATTCTTTTCTTCCCTCTCTTTTTTAGAGAAAGAGCAGGTGAAAAAAGGTTGCCATGGACCAAAGGAAAGGTATCAGAAGTTGCTGCGAGCATACAGGTTCAAAGCTTCAAAGAACTGTTTACAAGCCTGGCGAGGGTGTTTATATTACCTGTCAGCCTCATTATGGGGGTTGCTGCATTTAGTTTTTCAATCGGCAGGGGATTGATAAATGCCATGCTGCCTGTTTTTACCGTACAGGAATTGGGGTGGACTGATGGTGATTATTCTCAGACTTTTGCTGTGATACAGTTGGTTTCAGGCATTTTGGGCATGTTTGTAGCCGGTGCCCTCATTGATTTTTTTGGCAAAGTAAGGATGATGAGCATTTATCTGATTTTACTTATCTTATTGGTAGTGTCCGCGTTCTTTCTCAGAGATTATTGGGACAACCAGTATATCTTTATTGGCTTCATTGGCATGCTTTATACCCTTATCGTGTTTACAACCATCGCTGTGTTTGCCTCAGCCATGCAGCTTTGCTGGAAAAGGATTTCCGCAACACAGTTTACCTTATACATGGCCATTTCCAATCTAGGTCTCGCATCTGGCGCGGCTTTGCTTGGGCCTTTAAAATCATTTTTGGCTTGGGAATATGTAGTGATGACATTTGCTGTTTTTGCAGCCTTCATGCTTATTGCCATACAGTTTCTCCGGTTTAACAAGCATTCAAATCGTGTGGCGGTGCTTGATCTGAATCAAACAAGGTTGGATGAAACCGCAGGAAAACTTAAACCGGTAGAATTAATTGCCACTTCAGAGTAAAGTCTTCATAACAAACAAATTCTTAAGTAAATTTTAAAATGCATATGCACTTACATCAAAGCAAACAAGCATTTAAGTATTGTTGTACGGTATTACATTTTTAAAAAATGAAAGCAAAATCAATCAAAGGTAAAACACCTTCAGAAATACAAAAAGCATTGGATGAAAGTATAAGTGACGGATTCAAACCAACCCTTGCCATCATCATGATAAGCAACATGGATGATGCTGACCAGCTCCGTTCAATTTTCGGGAAACAAGGTATTGCCATTTTCGGGATCACAGCACCTCAAAAATTTACTGAACAAGGAATCAACCCGGGTGATATCGTAGTCCTGCTCATGGATATCAAACCAGAGAATTTCAAAATAGTATTGAACGATTACAAGGGATCGTCTGCCTATGAAGCAGGGTACAAAACAGGTTTAGCAGGAAAGGACGCATTTACAAATCCCGGCTTCATCATTGCACCATTGGATTTCAGAGTTTCCAACGATGAACTTATCAGAGGATTGACAGATGCGGCAGGCCAAGATATCATGATCGCGGGTGGTGTTACCGGTGATCCAACTGACTTTTCAGGGGTCATTTTTACCCAGGAAGTATTAAGTACAGGTGGTTTACTTGCACTCATCCTTGATCAGGACAAGGTTGCGATAAGCGGTATGGCTGTATCAGGCTGGAAGCCGGTAGGAACAAGCAAAAAAATCACAAAATGTGAAGATTCCTGGGCTTTCACCATTGACAATGAACCGGCGATGCATGTCATTCAAAGATTCTTAGGGAATGATATAGTAAGGGTCAATTCAGAAGGAAGTGGATTTATTCCAACAGACCTGGGCTATCCATTACAGTTTGGGCGGGCATCAGGAAATGCTATTATGAGGCCTGCGCTGTTTTTTAATCCTGCCGATCAATCCGTCATGATTGCAGGTGGTGTAAATGAGGGGGATCAATTCCGTTTTTCCCTTCCTCCGGATTTTGATGTGATCGACAAAGTGGTTGACAGTACCAGAATCAGTAAAGAAAAGGAGATGCCGGATGCCGATGTATTGATGGTTTTTTCATGTGTAGGAAGATTAGGGACTTTCGGTCCTTTGATTTCTACAGAAATAGAAGGGCTGGCATCCACCTGGGGCAAACCCATGATAGGCTATTTCTCCTTGGGGGAATTTGGAAAATTGGATGAAGGCCGCTGTGAATTTCAGGGAACAACAGTAAGCTGGGTAGCTTTGAAAGAGAAATAAGCGATAGTTATGAAAGCAAAATCAATCAAAGGGAAATCCACTGAAGAAATTAAAACGGCTTTGCAGCATAGTTTAGCCGATGGGTTTAAACCAACGCTGGCCGTCGTATTTATGTCATTCAAACTGGATATCGAAGCTGTGTGTGATTTATTGAATGATGAAGGAATTCAGATTTTCGGAGCTACATCTTCCGGTGAATTTATCAGCAGTGAGATAGAGCAAGAGAGCATTGTGATCATGCTGCTCGATATGCATCCATCCTGTTTCAAAATCCTGTTTCTGGAGACCAATGACCGTTATGCATTTGAAATTGCAAAACAGCTTGGTGAAGATGGAAAAAATACCTTCGCGAATGCAGCATTTATAATTACATCGGGATGGAGCAAAGAAATGGATGGCGAAGAGGTAATCAAAGGCATTGAAGAAGGATTCGGAGGCGGAGCAACCATTTTTGGAGGTATGGCGGGCGATGACCTGTCATTTACCGGTCCAAAGGCATTCACACATGGCAAAAACAGCATCACCGGTTTGGTGGGCCTGATTATTGACGAGGACAAAATAGATATATCAGGGGTTGCCACTTGTGGGTGGAAAGCCATCGGCACCACCAAAATCATCACCAAAAGTACCGGAAATATCGTCTATACCATCGATGATAAACCCGCACTGGATATGGTTATGAAATACCTGGGTATCAGCCTGGATGATCAACTTTTCAACAACACTGTTTTCAATATAGATCTTTTTACATATTATCCGCTGCAACTGGAAAGAGAAAATGCACCTGCGGTGATGAGAACCGCCATGATGGGTAATACCGAAGATCGATCACTGGTATGTGCAGGTAACATTCCGCAAGGCTCAAAAATTCGCTTTTCGTTGCCGCCCGACTTTGATGTGATAGAAACCGTTGTTGAAGAGTGTAATGAAGTAAAAAATGAACAACTTCAGGATGCTGATGCAGTCATTATGTTTTCCTGCATCAGCAGGTATAAATCATTCGGTGCAATGACCAGTGAAGAAATCGAACGAGTAAACGAAGTTTGGAAGGCACCACTTATTGGGTTTTTTACCTATGGAGAGTATGGAAAATCGAAAAGGGGACAAAATGAATACCACAACAACACCTGCTGCGTGGTGGCATTAAAGGAAAAATAAAAAAAAGGAAAAAAATGAAAGCAAAATCAATTAAAGGCAAATCAACGGAAGAAATTAAAACCGCATTTGAAAACAGCATGGAAGATGGGTTTATTCCCACACTGGCCATCGTCTTTTTATCTATTTCTCAAGATAGAAAATCCATTTGCAATATTTTGGATGAAAGCGGCATTGCTATATTTGGCGCTACCACAAGCGGTGAATTCATTGACGAGATCACGGAAAAAGGAACGGCAGTCGTGTTACTTCTGGATATGAAAAGGGATCATTTTCATATCTATCTGGAGGAATTTCCTGAAAAGAATTACCGGGAAACGGCCTCTGGAATTGCACAAAAAGCCAAAGCATTGTTCTCAACTCCTGCCTTTCTCATTTCAGGTTCTCACATGGAAACTGATGCGGAGCAATTACTTTTCGGGTTTGAAGACGTTGCCGGCAAGGAGGTGAATGTATATGGCGGTATGGCTTCAGATGACTATACATTCACTGAACAATTCGTTTTTACAAACGGGATGGAAAGCAAGCGGGGAATTGTTGCCCTTGCACTGGATGAAAACAAAATCCTCATCAAGGGAAAAGCTACCTGCGGATGGAAAGCAATTGGCACTGAAAAAACAGTGACAAAAAGTGAAGGCAACCATGTGTTTACGGTGGATGATATTCCTGTATTGGATCTTACAGCAAAATATGGGGGAATTGAAAATGTAACACATGAAAATCAGGGGCTTACGCTTGAAATTGCAGCAAATTTGCCCTTACAGTTGCAACGTGAAAAAGGAGATCCGGTCATGCGCCCCGGACTGGTGGTGGATTGGAGCGACCGGTCGTTTTACTGCAGCGGCTCAGTGCCACAGGGTTCCAAATTACGGTTTTCCATTCCGCCCGATTTTGATGTGATGGAAAAAGTCATCAAAGGCATTGAAGAACTGAAAGAAAAAGAAATGCCCGAAGCGGATGCTTTGATCGTGTTCAGTTGTGCAGGCCGAATCCTTGCATTTGGCCCCATGATGAACATGGAAATTGAGGGCCTGAAAAAAATCTGGAACGTACCCATGGCCGGCATGTTTTCAAACGCCGAACTGGCAAGGGCCACCGGCGGAAATCTGGAAATGCACAACCTAACAACTTGTTGTATAGCCCTAAAAGAAAAATAAAGTTTAAACCTTGTCATGGAGCAAAACCTGCAAAATATCATAGAAATCCTGCAAAATCATTCCGGACTTTCGGATGATGAAAAAGCTAAACTCATGGCTTATCTGAAAGAAGCAGATAAGAAAATCACCATTGTTGAATTCAAGCTCGACCGTACCGAAAAAGTAAAACGCACCACCGCCATTTTATTAGAAGAAACCATTGAAGAGCTGGAACAGAAACGAAAAGCCATTGAAGAAACCAATGCAGCATTAAAAAAATCATTGGAGGAGTTAAAAGCAGCGCAGGCTCAACTCATCCAATCCGAAAAAATGGCAAGCCTAGGAGAACTCACCGCCGGTATTGCCCACGAAATACAGAACCCATTGAACTTCGTGAATAATTTTTCAGAGGTAAGTTATGAAATGATTGATGAAATGTGGGAAGAAATTGAAAAAGAAGATTTAGAGGAGGCAAAGGCCCTTGCAAATGACATAAAAAGTAACCTTGAAAAGATTCTTCATCACGGCAAACGCGCCGATACCATTGTAAAAGGAATGCTGCAACACAGCAGAAGCAGCGCCGGAGTTAAAGAACCAACTGATATCAATGCATTGGCTGATGAGTATTTAAGGCTGGCTTATCATGGATTGCGGGCAAAAGACAAATCTTTCAATGCCGAACTGAAAACTGATTTCGATAATAGCATTGGTATTATCCACATCATTCCGCAGGATATTGGAAGAGTGATTTTGAATTTAATTACCAATGCCTTCTATGTTGTGGATGAAAAGAAAAATTCGGGAATAGAGAATTACGAACCAACAGTTTCAGTAAGCACAAAAAAAGAAGGCAACAAAATCATAATCACCGTAAAAGACAACGGCAACGGCATTCCACAAAAAGTACTGGATAAAATCTTCCAGCCTTTTTTCACTACCAAACCTACTGGTCAAGGCACTGGATTAGGTCTGAGTTTAAGCTATGATATTGTGAAAGCGCATGGCGGTGAACTTAAGGTAGAGACTGAGCAAGGGAAAGGAAGTGTGTTTGTTATTCAAATTCCAATCAAATTCAATTAACGGATGAATGTAACCGCAGAACTAAAAAAGGAATTGGCTCAATGGCTTGATACCTATTGGACTACCTATCTCAAAGGTGATATAGAAACCTGGTCCACTTTTATCCGTGAGGATTATCGCAATATAGGAGGCACAAAGGAGGAGATATGGAATAGCAAGAAGGAAATTATTGATTACACCAATAGCATCATGTACCAGATGCTTGGGTCAGTGGAGATTCGCAACCGCGAGATTGAGGTGATCCCTTATGGCGAATACATGATGGTGAATGAATTCACTGATCTCTACGTAAAAATAGAAGGCGAATGGACATTGTATGGCCCTTTTCGAATGTCATCTCTGCTGGAGAAGGCTGATACGGGCTGGATTGCCCTGCACCAACATGGCTCCTACCCCGATATGAAAGCCACGGAAGGCGAGGCTTTTTCAGTGGATGCAGTAAAGGCAGAAAATGCGAGGCTGCTGGAAGCTGTAAAAAACAGAACTATTGAACTGGAACAAAAAAATCGTGAACTGGAAATTGAAGCTGCGCTGGAGCGCGTGCGTACAATCGCAATGGGTATGCAAAAACCAGATGACCTGCTGGATGTTTGCCATACCATTTCCGAACAATTGGAACTGCTCAATATAAGCAACATCAGAAATGTGCAGGCGGCCATCATTGATGAGCCGAAAAAAATCTATGCAAATTACCAGTTCTTTACCGCTTACGCAAAAGGTGTATTCGAGGAAACAGGATACGAAAACAATCCTGCCTCTCTGGCAATGGTAACCGAAATGCAGAAATCGGCCAACTCGTTTTTTATAGGTAGCATCAAGGGTGATGAATTAAAGAAATTCAGGGAGTGGAGAAAGGATTACAATCAGTTCCCCGATCCAATCCTTGACAATTTAACCGAAGTCTTTTATTATTTCTACTCCATCGGGCAGGGAGGATTGGGACTCACAACTTACCGAGCCATTAATGAGAATGAGCTTGAAATATTCAAACGGTTTCACCTGGTTTTTAAACTGGCATACAGCCGGTTTATGGATATTCAAAAAGCAGAAGCGCAGGCGAGGGAAGCGCAGATTGAGGTGGCTGTGGAACGTGTTCGTGCTCAATCAATGGCGATGCACCATCCCGATGATCTGGATAAGGTAAATAAAGAAATATTAACTCAACTTAACTCACTTCAGATTCAAGGACTTTCAGGAGTCACTTTTTATCTGGTCGATCAGGATGGATGGGTGAAAGCGTGGGATTTTTCAAGTCCGGGAAATATAAGAAACCAGAACAGTTATACCCTTCAATTCAACTTCAAAAAGTATGAAATGATGGGAGAACCATTTAAAATCCTCCAGCAAACTGACCTGAACTACTTCGTTGCTTATTACCCCCTTGAAAAACTAGAGCGGGCTGTTTTTGAGTTAGAAGAAATAAATCCGGCAGTTGCCGACGTTTTTAAAGAAGCTTTAGCAAAGGGGATACTAACCCATCAATGGACTGCTTGCGCCAGAATTGCGGATGGACTGCTGGGTATTGATCTGGTAAGCCCTCCTTCTGAGGACACCAAAACCATCGTATTGAAAATCGCGGGGGCGTTCAATCAGGCTTATCAGCGATTCCTCGATCTCCAAAAAGCAGAAGCGCAGGCGAGGGAAGCGCAGATTGAGGTGGCTTTAGAAAAAGTCCGTTCGCGTACCATGGGCATGCAAAAGTCTGATGAACTGGCTGATGTGGCCAATGTGCTGTTTCAGGAAATGAATGATTTGGTCCATAATCTTTGGACCTGCGGGTTTGTGCTGTGCGAAAAAGACCGCACAGAAGACGAATGGTGGCTGAGTCTGGAAGATGGCTTTACAAGGGGCTTCTTTTTGCCCAATGTCAATGATTATGCGCATGCCCACCTATATGAAGGTTGGCTGAAAAACGATGACTTTAGAACGGTTCAACTGGAAGATGATCAACTACTGGCACACTACAACTGGCTCATGGAAATTCCAGTAGCCAAAAGCATTTTCGATGATATGGAAGCTGCAGGTATGCAGCGGCCTGAATGGCAAAAATTACATGCCGCCTATTTTTCAAAAGGATACCTCGTCATTATCACCCGTGAGCCCTGTTCCGAAGAAGCGATATTTAAGCGATTCGCCCAGGTATTTGACCTTACCTACACGCGTTTCCTTGATCTGCAAAAAGCGGAAGCACAGGCTAGGGAATCTCAAATAGAACTCTCATTAGAGCGGATCCGTGCCCAGGTTACGGGAATGCAGGAATCCACTGACCTGCTCGATATCGTCGTAACCATGCGCAGTGAGTTTGTCAATCTTGGCCATGAGGCTCATTACTTCTGGCACATGCGCTGGCTGCCCGAAAAATATGAAAAAGCTATGACCTCTGGTGATGGCTCACGAATCGGTATGGTGATGACACTTCCCCGGCATATACATGGAGATATACAAAATGTTGCCGACTGGGAAAAAACTAAAGTGCCCTCCCTGGTGCTTGCAATGGACGCTGAAACGGCTGTGGATTATGTGCACAAAATGATTACTCTCGGTGATTTTGAAATAGTGGATCACAATGCACCGACGCTTGACGATATCCGGCATATTGGAGGTCTCACTTTTGTGATGGCACGCACCACCCATGGTGAAATTGGTTTTAGTTTGCCTGGCGAGGTGCCCAATCCATCTACATCAGCCGTAGATGCATTAACGCGATTTGCAAGCGTATTTGATTTGGCCTATAAACGTTTTGAAGATTTGAAAACAGCTGAAAAAGACCTTATCGAAATTAAAGCAGCCAGACAAAATGCTGAAGAAGCCCTCTTAGAACTCAAAGCCACCCAATCCCAACTCATCCAATCCGAAAAAATGGCTTCCTTGGGTGAACTCACCGCCGGCATTGCTCATGAAATCCAAAACCCACTCAACTTTGTGAATAATTTTTCCGAAGTCAATATGGAGTTGTTAGCCGAACTGAAAGAGGAGCTTGAGGCAGGTAATCTGGAAGATATTAAGGCAATTGCTGATGATATTGCCGTCAACGAAGAAAAAATACTTCAACATGGAAAGCGTGCTGATGCCATCGTAAAAGGCATGCTCCAACATAGCCGAAACAGCAATGGTGTAAAAGAACCCAGCGATATCAATGCTTTGGCTGATGAATATTTGCGCCTAAGCTATCACGGCCTGCGTGCAAAGGATAAAAGTTTCAATGCTGATTTCAAAACTGATTTTGATGCGTCCTTGCCAAAAATCAATATCATTCCACAGGACATTGGAAGGGTTTTGCTTAATTTGATCAACAATGCTTTTTACGTAGTTGCGGAACGGCAGAGAAATCTGACAGCTTTATCAAACCTGTCAGATTTAGACAGCCATTACCAACCCACCGTCACCGTCTCTACCAAAAACCTCGGCGAAAGCATTGAAATCTCAGTGAAAGATAATGGAAACGGTATTCCTGAGGAAATTAAGAAAAAGATATTTCAGCCATTTTTTACAACCAAACCAACTGGTGAGGGAACTGGTCTAGGCTTATCGCTAAGTTATGATATTGTGAAGGCGCATGGTGGCGAGATCAAGGCGGAATCCCTTTCAGGTGAAGGAACAACTTTTGTTATCACATTGCCCAATCTTAACATCAGGTAAATGAATGAGCTTAATGAATATAATAACCTTTAAATAAATCAATTAACAAGCGTATGAGAATATTAATTGTAGACGACGAAAAAGACATTCAGACACTCTTTGAACAGCGTTTCAGAAAAGAAATAAAGAACAACGAACTGGAATTGGCCTTTGCTTATTCCGGAGAAGAGGCGCTGAAATATCTCGATGAAAAAGAACAGAATGCGATTTTGATTCTTTCTGATATCAATATGCCCGGTATGAGTGGCCTTGATTTACTATCAAACATCAAACAAAAGTACCATCGGCCTCCACCATTGGTAATGATGATAACTGCTTATGGTGATGAAGAGAATTATAATACTGCAATGAAACTCGGTGCAGATGATTTTTTGACCAAACCATTGGACTTTAATCAATTAAAAGAGAAAATTAAAAATATCAGTCATGACTAAAATCCTCGTCGTTGATGATGAATCCGATCTTGAGATTCTCATCAAACAAAAATTCAGACAGAAAATCCGGCAGCAGGAATATGAATTTATTTTTGCTTCCAATGGAAGAGAAGCCCTCGAAATGGTAAAACAGCATGTTGATCTTGATTTGGTGCTCAGCGACATAAACATGCCTGTGATGGACGGCCTGACCTTGCTCAGTAAGCTGAGCGAGCAAAACAGCTTATTAAAATCGGTGATTATTTCTGCCTACGGCGATATGGAAAATATCAGAACTGCCATGAACAGAGGTGCTTTCGATTTTATCACCAAACCGGTAAATTTTCAGGATCTTGAAATTACTATCGAAAAAACGATGCTTTATGTCACGCAAATCCGTGAAACCCTTAAAGCCATCAAAGAAAACAACATTTTACGGATGTATGTAGATGAAACGGTACTTAACTTTATGGGAAGCCGTGAATTTGAATCTTCACTGCTCGAGAACGAAACCATGGAAGCCACTGTTGCTTTCATTGATATTTGTGGATTCACTGCCATCAGCGAAACAGAACCACCGGATAAAGTTGTGAAGCTTCTGAATGAATATTTCGACATTATGGTAAAGGAAATCATTCAGGAAAAAGGGATCGTCGATAAATTTATCGGAGATGCGATTATGGCCGTTTTCAAAGGACCATTTCATCTTGACAGGGCTATTGATACCTGTCTGGCTATCAGAAAAGCAATCGATGAATTGCCTCCTTTTGAAGGAAAATCTGGCTATAACCCGCATGTATCTATCGGAATCAACAGCGGAGAAATGGTTACCGGAAACATTGGATCATCAACACTTCGACGCCTTGATTACACTGTGATAGGTGACACTGTAAATACTGCGGCGCGATTACAAGGTTCAGCCAAAGTAGGACAGATTCTTATTACTGAAGAAAACTTTCAAAAAATCAAAGAATCATTTGTCTGTCAAAAAATTGGCGACATGAATTTTAAAAACAAAGAACTTCCTGTTACCGTTTTTGAAGTTCTCAAGTAAACTGGTGTTTTTTTATGCTCAAATCCATTAAAAACAATAAAAAATGAACAATCCAGACCATATTTACTGGAGATCAATATTTTCGCTTAAGTCCATTATACTTACAGTTTTTGGAGTATTTTCAGCCGTTGTGGCACTTCAGGGATTTTTGATACCCAACCAGTTTCTTGATGGCGGAGTTACCGGAATATCCATTTTGATCGAGGGTATTTTTAACATCCACTTCAGCATTCTGATTGTTGTAGTAAACATCCCCTTTTTGATTTTGGGTTATAAGAAAATTGGTAAGACCTTCAGCATTCAGGCTTCCATAGCGATACTATTATTAGCCGGACTGATGGCTTTGGTTAATATTCCTGTTTTTACAAGCGATAAAGTACTGATTGCAGTTTTTGGAGGATTTTTCATCGGACTTGGCATTGGTTTGGTTATACGCGGTGGTGGAATCATCGATGGTCTTGAAATTATCGCACAGTATACACATAGAAAATCAGGCTTTACGACGAGCGAAATAATTCTTACACTCAACTCGCTCATTATTCTCGCTGCTGCCATTGAATTTGGCATCGAAACAGGCATGTATTCCATTCTGGTTTATTACACAGCCATGAAAACAACAGATTATGTTGTTGATGGTTTTGAAGAATATACTGCGCTGAGCATCATTTCAAAAGAATATGAAAATGTTAAATCATTAATTGTGAACGATTTCGGAAAAGGAATTTCTGTTTATAAAGGTGAGCGGGGCTATTTGCCCGGCATTTTTAATGAAAAATATGACTGCGACATTATTATGACTATTGTCACAAGACTTGAAGTTCACCGAATCAAACAAGCCATTGCAGAAATTGACCCGGATGCATTTTTCTATATCCAAACGATAAAGGAAGTAAAAGGTGGAATTGTTAAAACCGTAGGTTCAAAACACTGATGTTTTGTTATTTAGAAAAGAAAAACAGTTCTATTCTTTCATGTACTCAGAAGGGCTATGTCCAAACTGCTTTTTAAATACCCTTGAAAAATAGGCCTGATCGCTGAATCTGATTTGGTAACAGATTTCGGCAATGGTTCCGGCTTTTTTTCGAGCAAATCCGCTCCAGGGGGGAAATCATTTAGCGGCACCTGCATTCATGGCACTTGTGGGCATTTATTTTTTAGGGTCTACTGTAAATTTACTGGAAACTTCAAAACTGAGATGCAATTTTTAAGCAAGCTATAGAGTGTTAATAAGTTGCTCTCGTTGCCAGCAACTAAACCAACTAAATACAATTTTGGACAGAAAAGTAATATTTCCACTAAAATAACAGTAGTACCACTTTTTTTACAAACTTAGTGAAGGTATTGATTTGGAAATTT
Organism: Bacteroidales bacterium; assembly: GCA_030683155.1. Classification (GTDB taxonomy): domain Bacteria; phylum Bacteroidota; class Bacteroidia; order Bacteroidales; family F082; genus JALNZU01. Next base: position 54,930 of record JAUXMV010000107.1, on the reverse strand, counting down.
CGCATTTTATATCATTTATTGATTTGGATTATTTATATTTGCAGTTTATTATTGATTTGGATTTTTAACATAATTGTAAGCAAATGTATCTTAAAAGAACCATTGATGAGGAGTTATTGAATTGGAAATCAGCTAAAATTAGAAAACCACTCATGTTACGTGGGGCACGTCAGGTGGGCAAAACTTCTACTGTAAAAAACCTCGCAGCACATTTTACTTATTTTGTAGAAATAAATTTTGATGAACAGACATTTTTTTCTTCTGTTTTCGAGAAGAATTTATCGGTATTTGAAATTTGCGAGCAACTTTCGGTATTAACCAATACCCCAATTGTTGCAGGAGAAACCTTGCTGTTTCTAGATGAAATACAAACTTGTATTCCTGCTATTAGTATGCTTCGGTATTTTTATGAAAAAATGCCTGAATTACATGTTATTGCAGCGGGTTCCCTTCTTGAGTTTGCAATGGCCGATATTCCTTCTTTTGGTGTAGGAAGGGTTCGTTCGCTGTTTATGTATCCGCTTTCTTTCAGAGAGTATTTAATGGCAAACGGAGAGCATCTGTTGCTGGAGCAATTGAATAAGGCAAGCGTTACCAAACCGATAGCGGAACCCATACATCAAAAATTAATAAATCTCCAAAAAAAATTTCTCATTATTGGGGGAATGCCCGAGGCTGTAAGCGTATATGTAAACAGTAAAGATTTATTGGAAGTTCAAAGGGTTTTAAATGATTTATTAATATCAGTACAAGCCGATTTTGCCAAATATAAAACGAGTGTACCCGGTGCACGGTTAGTAGAGGTTTTTAATGCCATAGCACAACAAGTGGCAACAAAATTCACTTATTCTTATCCAAATGCCACCTTAAATAACATGCAAATTAAATCGGCAATTGAGCTGCTGAAAATGGCAGGGCTGGTGTATGCAGTTACACATAGTGCTGCAAATGGGATTCCTTTAGGTGCTGAAATAAACCCGAAAAAAACAAAATACTTGATTTTCGACACTGGAATATTTCAACGACTTTTGGGGCTAAATATATCCGATTTACTTGTAAATGATGATTTTAACGCCATCAACAAAGGTCATATTGCCGAACTATATGTAGGTTTGGAATTGCTGAAAGCCGAAAGTTGCTATCAAAAGTCCGATTTATTCTATTGGCAGCGCGACGCAAAAAACAGTCAGGCAGAAGTAGATTATGTGTGTCAGTTTAATAATACCATAGCTCCTGTTGAAGTTAAAGCAGGAACCAAAGGAAGCATGCAAAGTTTGTATTTGTTCTTAAAAGAAAAAAAACTATCGCAGGGTTTTAGGATCTCTCTCGAAAATTTTTCAAGAATGGAACAGATAAGTATTTTACCGATTTATGCAGTAAAAAATTTAATTGATAATTTACAGAAGTAAAATATACGATTAAAACATGAGGAAATTATTGTTATTGAGCCTGTTGTTTATTACAATATCTGCTTATGCCCAGCACACCATATTCGGAAACTTCCCTCCTTTAGCAGGCCAGCAGATTCGATTGCTAGGTTTTAATGGCTTTGGTATATATTAATAATCACTTCATTCACCCTTAATCTGATTTATATTCAGAAGGGCTGCAACCAAACTGCTTTTTAAATACCCTCGAAAAATAGGCCTGATCGCTAAAGCAAAGTCTATAGCATATTTCAGAAACAGATCCTGCCTTTTTCTTAAGAAGATCTGCGGCACGCTGCAACCTGAGAGAGCGCATTAGTTGTCCTGCCGGCTGATCAATCAGTGCTTTTAACTTTCTGTTTAGCTGAGAAACACTCATATTCAAATTTTCAGCTAACAATTCGGTTGAGAAAAACTGATCTTCATAATGGTTTTCAATGACTGAAATTACTTTATCAAGAAATACCTGATCAATTGAAATGGTAGTAACATCATTTGACTTGATTATTGTTGAAGTGGCGAAACGTTTCCGAAGTTTTTTCCTTTGAAGGATGAGGTTTTTCACCCTTATTCTAAGCTCTTTTGCACTAAAAGGTTTTGTTATATAATCATCAACACCGGTTTCCAAACCCTCAATTTTATCCTCAAATCCGGCTTTGGCAGTCAGCATTATAATTGGAATATGACTGGTTCTTTCATCGCTGCGCAGTACTTTACATAACAGAAAACCATCCATTTTGGGCATCATCAGATCGGTTATAATCAAATCAGGGATTTTTTCCCGTGCTATTATCAGTCCCATTTCCCCGTCACTAGCCTCAATAACATAATAATCCTGCTCAATCTGTTCGCGAATATAATTTCGCACGTCAGTATTATCCTCCACAACAAGGACTATTTCCTTTGATTCTCTTGTAAAAACCGCCGATTCCGGGTTCATTTCTTCTGTCAAACTGATATCGGGTTCATCAAAATAAGGAACTAAAACACTGTTATTTAGAGAAGTTTTCTCAACAGAATTTTTTTCAAGCGGATTTTCAGCTGCCGGTAACCTGATCACGAAAACAGTGCCCACCCCTTCTTTGCTCGTAACAGTTATATTTCCTTTATGCAATTCAACAAGTTCTTTTGTTAATGCAAGTCCGATACCGGTTCCTTCATGCTTGCGTGTGATTGAGCTGTCAACCTGAAAAAAACGATTGAAGATGTGGGGCAATTGATCATCTGGAATACCGGCACCATTATCCATCACACTGATTTCAACAAAATTATCTTCGGTTAGCTTTATAGCAACTTCTATTCTTCCTCCCTCCGCAGAAAACTTTATTGCATTGGAAACCAAATTGAAAAATATCTTTTCCATTTTATCTGCATCAAAATTTAGCTGGATATTCGGAATTTTTGAATGAAAATGAAGATGCAGATGCTTCGAAACTGCATAAAATTCGAAAGTGTAAAAAAGACTTTTCAAAAATGAAACAATATTATGTCTTGAGACCTCTAACTCCATCTTTCCGGACTCGAGTTTTGAAAGATCAAGCAACTGATTGATAAGAGTTAACAATCTTTGAGAATTTCTTTTTGCAACCTGTAGCCTTGTTTTTATTCCAGCATCAACTTCTGAAGTCATTACATTCTCGATCTGACCCAGAATCAGTGTTAGAGGTGTTCTAAATTCATGAGAAATATTTGCGAAAAAATGCGATTTCAAATGATCCATCTTTCTCAGTGAATCGGTTTCAATTTTCTCTACTTCCAGTTGGTTTCTTAGTCGTAATCGGTTCATTTCATAGCGCCTTATGACTAAAAGAATTGAAAAAGACAGAAGTCCATAGATCAAATAAGCCCACCAGGTAGCCCACCATGGCGGCATAATTATAAGTTTTATTGCAATGCCATTTTCGTTCCAGACACCATCGTTATTCGAACCCTTTACCCTGAAAACATATTCTCCCGGAGGTAAATTTGTATAGGTTGCGGCACGAACAGTACCCGAATAAATCCAGTTATTATTATAATTCTCAAGAAAGTAGGCATATTGATTTTTCTCCGGGGCAGAATAATCAAGCGCAGCAAACTCAAAACTTATCAAGCTATTGTCAAAATTAATTTTAATTACGCTGGTTTCTGCTAAACTGTTTTTCAACACCGATGGATGTTGTTGTGGTGTAATATATTGATCGCCTAATTTCAAACTGGTTAAAACAATGGCGGGAATATTTGGATTGCCTTCAATCTCATGGGGATAAAAATAATTAAGGCCTTTGATACCTCCAAAAAACAACTCGCCGCTTTTGCTGCGGTAATAAGCGCCTGTATTGAATTCGTTGCTTTGCAAACCATCCTTTGCGTCAAAATTTCTGAATGTTTTTGTTTTTGGGTCAAAACACGAAATTCCCTTGTTGGTGCTCAGCCAAAGCCTGTTTTCCTTATCATGCAAAATACCATATAAAACATTATTAGGCAAGCCATCTTCCTCAGTATAATATTCAAATGTTTCATTATCTATATCAAAACGATTAAGTCCGCCATTCGTGCCAATCCAGAGAAAGCGCTGAGGCTCAAGTGGGTCGGCACAAATTGATTTAATAAGGTTGTTGTTCAGGCTGGTCAGGTTTTTTGGGTCATTTTTAAACACTTTGAATGTTTTCCGATCATCGTTTAAAAGCATCAATCCATCCTTTGTACCAAGCCATACCCGGTTCTGTACATCTTCAAAAATAACAGGCCTGACTTGTTGTCCGTAGGATGGCCCTGTCTGGTACCTGATACACTCAAAAATTCCTTCTTCTTGATTAGTGAGCCAGCAAAGATAGTTTTCGGTCAGCAAAAGTATCCGCCCTTTATGGTCTTCAAAAACTGCATAAACTTCTTTTTGAGGCAAGCCCTTTATTTTTGCAGGATGGTGTCGGTAATGCTTAGAAACACCTGTGTTTAATTCATAGCGGAACAAACCTTCTGTCGTGGCATTCCACAAGTATTTGTTTTCCGTTGTGATCATCATAAACACGTTTGTATTGCCAAAAGCATTTAAACTATCAGAAGACTTTTCGTAACTAATAAAACGATCACGTCCTCTTTCCCAACGGTTTAAAACATCTGTTCCAATCCAGATATTTCCATCATGATCTTCCAAAATTGACTTTATACTAAACCCGGAAATGCGGGAATCAGGCTCAGGCTTTCTGTTGTATAGTTTGAACTTTTGCGCTTTTGGATCGTGTATAGAAAGCCCCATTCCTGTTGTACCAATCCAAAGAATATCGGTTTTGTCAATAAACAAGCTTGAGATTGCGTTATAACTGATAGATTTGGGATTGAGCGGGTCATTCCGAAAAAACTCAAAACTTTTTAATGAAGGGTTAAACCGCATCAATTCGCCAGGGGTAGCGATCCACAGATAGCCTTCTTTATCTTCAATCATGCGCGACACGGCGCCCCAGCCGTAACGATATATTTCATAATGATGATTATGAACTTCATATTTCCCGCTCTTTCTATCAAATTTTACCAAACCACTTATCGTACCAAGCCACAAATCCTTGTTTCGGGTTTCATATATCGTGCTTATTCCGTCTGGTATATTGCTGTTCGTCGGAGCCTGTGGATGCCTGGAGTGAATTTCATAAAAGCTGAACTGCTCATTATCTGTGTCAAACTTGTTTAAACCATCTGGGGTGGCAATCCAAATCACTGGGCCTTCAATTTTGATATCATTAATTGTGTTGCTGCTTAAAAAGTTTGTTTTACCGGACTGATGAGTGAAATGTCTAACTTGCCAATTGTTAGTTTCCAAATTGATATTTGAAAGTTTAAACATACCATCGCCTTTCGTTCCCAGCCAAATACTTCCATCATCATCTTCTGCAATGGCTTTAACTTCAAATCGAGCTCCGAGTGTTGAGTCAGAAGTCTCTATTTTCACCCTTAGTAACTTACCTGTCAGTTTGTGGATAACATTAACTCCGGCATCAATTGTCCCTATCCAGATATTGCCTATTCTGTCTTCATAAAGCCTTGTAATAAAATTACTTGAAAGCGTTGTTGAATCAAATGGATTGTGCTGGAAAATCATGAAATTATATCCATCATACCTGTTCAGCCCATCTTTGGTACCAAACCACATAAATCCCTTGCTGTCCTGCAAAATGGCAAAAACGGCATTTTGAGAGAGCCCATCATCAATGGTTAAATGCTTGAAACTTAAATTTTGAGTCGCTGTATTCTGTGCAAAAGAGAGTAAAGAAATAAAAAAAGAAAAAAGAAAAAGTACAACAAAGAAAAAGTCCTTGCTCAAGTTAAAAATGAAATGAACATAAACCCTCATTTTAATTTTTAAAAATCAAACTTATATCGATCAAAGCCATTAAAAAAATAAAAAGATATTTCAAATACCTTTTCTGCTTGTGCGAATATACATTCAAAAATAAGTTTAATTACATAATATGGAAGTTTTAATTTTTTTTACAAACGCTTTGACAAGAAATGCAAACTGTATATACTTAAATATGAATATTTTAGATGAATACAAAAGCTTAATTCTTCCAAAACAAATCAATTTGCCAACATATTAATCAGGAAATGGAAAGATTACTAAACGAATAAAGTATGTAACTCTCCCCTGCTGTGTTTTTTATCTTACCCAACTTAAACGATATCCTGTGTTGAACTCCAAAAATTCAGCCAACATGAAATTTATGGCTCTTACGTTAACGCCCAACGAAATGTTTTTTGTGAGATGAATCCTTGCACCCAATCGCTGATAAGTTTGATTAAAATTGCCATATGCTGCATGTCGGGCATATATTCCAAGGCCACCAGTGAGTGCGAGCCTTCCAACAATAAGCTCAGGCTGGTAAATTAAACCAACTGTAAGGTTGTCCCACCCCACTTTTCCGTGACTGCCATCCTCTAAAGCAGTTAGAGCCCACCAAAAATTAAAATCAATCCCAGGACCTGATTTGAAGGCATTGGAATGTTGCATAGTATAGAAAACCCCAACTCCTCCAACTGCGAAATAATTTGTATCTAACTCATACTCCACTATTTGATGGTCACCATAACCAAGCATGAAATACAACTCATTGGTTCTTTCAAGTCTTCCGGGTTTTTTAATCGCACCAAGATCGGGTCTGCCGTTAATATGGTATTTCAATTCAATATGAGGCGAATATAGATTTACTCCACGATTTGGCCTTTCAAAACCTCCATTGGAAAAATGTGTGAAACTGATGCCTCCCGAAAAATCTAAGTGTCTGCTAATAGGAAAACCAGCGTTGATTCCGATATCTAAAAAAACTGTAATAGGTGATCCTATCGCAAGGTTATCCGGATTTGAAACTGGGTCGTAGTGATTCCAGTTCCATGCCATCCCATATTGAAACTCAGTAAGCAATGAAAAATTCTTAACCCTTAATGCCGGAATTCCAAAAAAACCGTATGCAGCAAATGGTTTCCCCATTTCGTCCGGACGATAGAAATCAGCAATATAAAAACCTACACCATATGTAGGCCCTTTATAAATCTTTTGCCAGTTTTTGTAGCCCGGATTTTGCCATCCCAGTTTTACCGTTGTAAACTGAAAGTTCTTAATTGGTTCTCCTGTTTGATTTTCTCCTTTAACGAAATCTGTTGTTGGAATTACACTTCCATAACCATATTTAAAACTTACGAAAGGATATTGCTTTGCTGGTTGCTTTTCTTGAGAATGGAGTTTCTTAAAATTCGAGAAAAACACAATAAGGATTATCAAAACCCATATTTTTTCCGATTTCCTTTGACAATGTTTCATAGCTTTCTTCTAAGGAAAATTCTTGAATAAATAAATTTCGTATCAGAATAAATATGAAGTCGATAATCGAAAGATATGAGAATTATTGCGTGATAAACGAAAACGAAAGTCCAAAAAAAATATTGCAACCATTCTTGCAGCAATTTCCTGATGAAATAATTTGTCAAAAAGAATATCGCAGTCATAAGAAGAAAGACATAAAAAAAGGCAACCTTTTGGCTGCCTTTCTTTGTAATTTATTCTGCTGTTCTACAACAACTTATGTTTTTGAACAAACTCTGTGAGTACTTCATCTAGATTTGGGAAACCAATTTCTTGCAAATCATAATAAACACGCGTGTTTGGTTTATTGATCTTCACAATACGGTTAAGATCGATTGGAGTACCAATAACAACTGAATCGCAATCGGTATTGTTGATGGTAGCTTCAAGGTCTCTAAGTTGTTGCTCGCCGTAGCCCATCGCTGGAAGCAAAGTGCCGATATTTGGATAAATAGCAAATGTTTCAGCAAGTTTTCCAACGAGGAATGGACGTGGATCAACCATTTCAGCAGCACCAAATTTCTGAGCAGCAACAGTACCAGCACCAATTTTCATTTCACCATGTGTTAAGGTTGGACCATCTTCAACAACAAGCACACGTTTGCCCTTGATGATTTTTGGATCATCAACTTTTATCGGTGAAGCTCCATCAATAACAATCGCTTTTGGGTTTACCTTTTGTATATTCTCACGAACTGTTTGAATTGCTTCTGGTCCGGCACTATCCATTTTATTGATCACAACAACATCCGCCAATCGAAGTGTCACTTCACCCGGATAGTAGGATAATTCATGTCCCGGACGGTGTGGGTCAACAACAGTTATATTCAGATCAGGCTGATAGAATGGAAAGTCATTATTTCCACCATCCCAAAGTACAACATCGCAGCCATCAGGATCATTTTCAGCAGCACGTAAAATTGCTTCATAATCAACACCTGCATAGATAACGTTTCCACGCACTACATGTGGTTCATATTCTTCCATTTCCTCAACTGTACATTTGTGCAAGGCAAGGTCTTCAACTTTTGCAAAACGCTGTACTTTTTGAGCCACAAGGTCGCCATAAGGCATTGGATGGCGAACGGCTACAACTTTCAGTCCTTTTTCCAGAAAATATTCAATCACTTTACGCGACGTTTGGCTCTTGCCACATCCTGTGCGCACCGCACCAACAGCAATTACAGGTTTTGTACTTTTCACCATGGTGTCTTTAGGGCCCAATAGCATAAAGTTTGCACCGGCAGCATTCACAATAGCGCTCATACTCATCACTTTATGATAAGTTACATCGCTATATGAAAACACACAATCATCTACTTTGAGGTCTTTGATAAGTGCAGGAAGGTTCTCTTCGGCGAAGATAGGAATGCCCTCTGGATACAAATCTCCGGCAAGAGCGGCCGGATATTTTCTGCCGTCAATATCAGGAATCTGAGCAGCTGTAAATGCTACGACATTGTATAAGTTGTTTCCGCGAAAATAGGTGTTGAAGTTATGGAAGTCTCTTCCAGCAGCACCTATGATAATTACATTTTTCTTCATAGAATATACCTTTAATAATGAAAAGATTAATTTTTATGTCGCAAATGTATGTTTTTCATCCTAAAATATATGCATTTTTTTAAAATATTATTAAAACTATTTTCTATTTATCTGTATATTAATCATTTATATTGTTAAATAAATAACAATAAAAGAAAAAAAATGAAGTGAAATTGAAGAAAAAGAAGGGTTTGATGAATCATTCAGGTACATTTTGAACAACACATAAATGATGCATTGACAAAGCTTGTGCAGTGGTTAATAAACTTAATTCTTTTCTGTTAAACATCTTTTTCTAATTTTGTCCACTCAAAAAGGAAATTAATGCTCGATTCCATTCTTAAAAAGGCTTTTGTCGAGGCCTTCCAAATGCTTTATCAAAAGCAACCCGACCTTCAACATGTAGTTTTTCAGAAAACGAGACAAGAGTTCGAAGGTGATGTGACTATTGTTGTGTTTCCATTTACAAAAGATCTGAAAAAATCGCCGGAAATGCTTGCCACTGAAATAGGCAGCAAAATGGTTGAAATTCTGCCGGAACTCAATAGATTCAATGTTGTTAAAGGTTTTCTGAATCTGGTTATTGACGACAGCTATTGGCTGAAATTCTTTACAGAAATGTCAGATAACAGCGATTTCGGAACAACAAAAAAAGGTCAGGGAAAACGAATTGTTATCGAATATTCGTCCCCCAATACAAACAAACCGCTTCACCTTGGACATATTCGCAATAATTTGCTTGGCTATAGTGTAGCTGAAATATTGAAAGCTAATGGCTATGAAGTTGTTAAAGTGAACCTTGTCAACGACCGCGGCATCCATATTTGTAAATCCATGCTGGCATGGCAAAAATGGGGACAGGTAGCGCCTGAACAGGCTGGCATAAAAGGGGATAAACTTGTTGGCGAGATGTATGTACGTTTCGACAAAGAGTTGAAACTGCAGGTTGCCGATTTGGTCGATCAGGGTTTTGCCGCCGATGAAGCAGCCAAAAGAGCACCACTCATGGCTGAAGCACAGGAAATGCTGCGTCAGTGGGAAGCTGGCGAACATGAAACAAAGAAGCTTTGGGAGACAATGAATGGATGGGTTTATGAAGGTTTCGATCAGACCTATGAGAAAATGGGTGTTGATTTTGACCATATTTATTACGAATCTCAAACCTATCTGCTTGGCAAAGAGCTTGTTCTAAAAGGTCTTGAAGATGGCATTCTTTATCAGAAAGAAGGAGGAAGCATTTGGTGCGATCTCACCGCTGACGGACTGGATGAAAAACTTTTGATGCGTGCCGACGGAACATCTGTTTATATGACACAGGATCTTGGAACTGCGCAGTTGCGCATGGATGAGTACCCTTCTGAAAAAATGATCTATGTGGTTGGAAACGAGCAGAATTATCATTTTGATGTGCTGAAGCTGGTTTTGAAAAAACTAGGCCGTTCATGGGCAGATGCCATCGAACATTTATCCTATGGAATGGTTGAACTTCCGGCAGGCAAAATGAAATCGCGTGAAGGGACTGTTGTCGATGCAGATGACCTGATGAATGAGATGATCGAAACTGCCCGGCAGACGACAACTGAGCTAGGAAAATCGACTGATCTTGAGGCAGATGAAGCAGATAAGCTGTTTTATCAGATTGGAATGGGCGCACTTAAATATTTCATTTTAAAAGTTGATCCAAAGAAAACCATGCTTTTCAATCCTGCTGAGTCGATTGATTTTAATGGAAATACAGGTCCTTTCGTTCAATATACACATGCACGAATCAGATCAATTCTGAGAAAAGCAATTGAATCTGGCATTAATACTGATGATTCTTCCTTTATCATAAAACAATTGCCTTTCAAGGAAAAGAGTTTGATCAGGTTGCTGAGTCAGTTTCCCGTTGTGTTAGCTCAATCTGGCGAAAACAGAAGTCCTGCACTCATTGCCAATTACATGTATGAGCTGGCAAAAGAATTCAATCAGTTTTATCAGACAGAGCCCATTTTAAAAGAAGAAAATTTAAAGCTAAGAGCATTCCGCATACACTTATGCAGCTTTGTTGCTTTTACTTTGCGTAAAGCTGGAGGCCTGCTTGGAATGCAAATGCCAGAAAAAATGTAAATTTTCGGGAAACTATTTGTAGAATGATTTATTTTTGTAATTTAGACGCGTTCTAAATAAACCTATAAAAACAATCATTTATGAATAAATTCTACAAAATTTTTGCAGTATTAATAGGTCTTCCAATAGCATTATTGTTATATGCAAGCAGTAGCGGAAGTCCTGGTGGTCACTCAGGAAGTCCTGGTGACAGCAACCAAACATGCACGTCATGCCATACTGGTGCAGCGATTAATCAATCCGGCTGGATTACTTCTACCATTCCATCTCAGGGATACACACCCGGACAAACCTATCAGATTACAGTGAGTGGTGTACATACAGGTGTAGTTCGATTTGGCTTTGAATTAACAGCAGAAAACAGTTCAGGACAAAAAGTAGGAACGTTTGCAATTACAGAAAGCACACGAACAAAGCTGGTTAACCAAAACAAAGCTGTTACACATCTCTTTGCAGGCACAACACCATCCGGGAATTCAAATTCATGGAACGTAAACTGGACAGCACCTGCAACTGATATAGGACAGATTACCTTTTATGCCGCACTTAACGCTGCGAATGGAGATGGAGGAACTTCCGGTGATGTTGTTTACCGCACAACTCTCGGAGTAAATGCCATGGCACCTGCAACTCTCTTAAGTGTTTTGCCTAGTCAAGCCGATCAGGGAAGCTCCCCTACCCTTACCATTACAGGGCAAAATACAAATTGGGCAGGGACAACACCTGTTGTGAGGCTTCGTAAAAGCGGTACAACAAACATTTTTATTGAATCCGGTGCTGTAAGTGTTGCTTCAAATACGCAGCTACAGGCAAATTTCAGTATTTCACCAACAGCAACCCCTGGTGCATATGATGTTTTGGTGAACGATTTAGTTCTTGCTAATGCATTTACTGTGAACCAATTAATTCCATCATTGATTGCAATCGTCCCCAACTTTGCAGCTAAAGGAGAAACCGTTGAAGTGACCATTACAGCAGAGAATACTTTTTGGATTGGCACAACACCTTCGGTATCAATGGCTTATTCAGGAAGTTTACCATTCCAGTTTTTTGCTTCATCAGTAACAGTTTTAACCAATAATTCGCTGACTGCTGTTTTCACTATTCCTTTTAATACTGCTGTCGGACTCCATGATCTGATGGTGAATGATCTTAATCTGCCAGAATCCTTTACGGTAACGGTAGTCGATAATGTCTCAGATAATTCGGGAACTGTTATTGCAGTATACCCAAATCCGACCAGTGATTTTATTCATATTGAAGCGGTTCAAGGTTCAATCATCAGAATCTATAACATGAATGGAAAGCTGACAAATGAGTTTTCAAGTCAGGAAAAGAAAACTACAATATACCTTTCCGGATATAATTCAGGCACTTACATTTTAGAAGTATTGCACAACAATAAGAGAAAGACTCAAAAAATTATCGTCAGATAAACCTAAATATCACATTTTAGAAAAACGAGCCTGCAAGATTAATTTTTGCAGGCTCGTTTTGTTATATTTGCATTATAAACAACAGAAAAAATGATTAGACCATCAATTACCAAAAGAACATGTCTTGAATGTGGTGACGAACTTATGGGCCGATCTGACAAAAAATTTTGTAACGATCAATGTCGAACTGTTTATAACCAAAAACTCAATGGGGATGCCACAGAGCTTATTCGCAATATCAATAATCAATTGCGGAAAAACAGAGCCATTTTATCCGAGTTAAACCCCGATGGAAAAACATCTGTAAGAAAATCTGTTCTGGAAAAGAAAGGGTTTAATTTCAAGCTTTTTACAAGTACCTATACAACAAAAGAAAAACGGACGTATTATTTTGTCTACGACCAAGGCTACTTGCAGCTAGAAAATGATTATTTCATGTTGGTTGAAAACAAAGACTTTTGATGTTAAATGAAAAATTATTCTGCATTCAGGTTTTGCGGACTTAAATTGAATTTTTCGGGATGCCGTGCAGTTTTTGTTTTATAAAATGCTTCAATCTGCAAAATATCTTTTTCGTAATCACCTGATGGATATATAATTGGTCCAAACCCACCTTCTTTACTTTTGTAATCAACAAAGCCTAAAACCATCGGCACTTTTGCTTTAACGGCAATATAATAGTAACCTCTTTTCCAATTTGTAACAAGTTTCCTCGTACCTTCAGGTGTGACAACAATATTCAAAATTTCATGCTGATTAAAAAGTGAAGCTACCTGATCAACTAAGTTTGTGCTCTTTTTTCTATCGACCGGAATACCGCCCATTTTAAGCAATAAACCGCCAAGGGGGTTATCAAACGCCTCTTTTTTTATAAGGAATTTTACAGGGACGCCCAAAGCATAATAAGCAATACGTCCCAAATAAAAATCTAAATTACTTGTATGTGGTGCAGCAATAATTACGCATTTCTTTATATTATCTGGTATAGAACCTACTATTTTCCAGCCCATAATATAAAACAAAAATTTCCCGATAATCTTCATTTAATTTGAATTTGCGCAAAAGTAAGAAAAAAGAATTCAGTTTGATCGCAAAGCAATCTGTAAGGCGAAATGATTGCACGATCAGTGTTTGCTATCGTGAGGCAAATGAGAAAAAATTGAGTTATGACTTCTCAAAAAACCATCTCATATTCTTTGAAACTTCCAAAGCATCGCCACTAGCTATTTTAAGTTTACCAGATGCTTTGTTATAGCTGCGGATTTGTGAGGGGCTGACTAAATATTTTGGATGAATCCTAATAAACTCATGAGAGAAAAGCTCGTTTTCGACACTTGCAATGGTTTGATTAGAAGTCAACTTATGCCTTTTTTTCGTTTCAGTAAAGTGAACACAAACTTCATTTCCCACCTCTTCGACATAGATAATATCTTGAACCGGAATATAGACAACATGCTCATTCTCACGTATCGAAAGGTACCGCTTGTTCAGTTGCTGCAAATCACTGATTAGTTCTGAATAACTCTGAATGCGATTTTTTTTATTAACGACTTTGCTTAAAGCGGCAGCCAACTCTTCATTGTCTATGGGTTTGAGGAGATAATCAATTGCATGAACACGAAAAGCTTGCAGCGCATATTCGTTAAAAGCAGTTGTGAAAATAATATGAAAAGGATGCTCTTTTAAATAACCCAACAAATCGAAAGCACTCATATCTCCCAAATCAATATCTAAAAGAAGCAGGTCAGGGCGGATGGTCTGTAGTGTTGAAAGTGCTTCTGCACCAGAGGAACAAGTTCCAACCACTTGAACTTCAGGATGATTTGCTTGAATGAGTCCTTCCAAAAGCTGGCGCTGATTCATGTCATCCTCTACGATAAGTGTAACAATGCGATAGTTTTCCATAGGTAATCAAAGTATAATCAAGTATTTTTTTTCAACTCCTCTTTAAATACAATGTTATCCAATTCCATGATTTTTCAAAGCTTTTTCAATTATCAGAAATAATGCAAAAAAATATCTATACACCTATCTAATAACTAATTGAAAATTATGTCAGCAAAATAATTTTCTGGAATTTCACCTATTCAAGTTCCACGAATTTGTCGTCTTCTGTAAAAAAGAACATTCTGCGGTAGGGATCAAATCTGAAATACCTTTTGGTTCTCTGATCTTCGGTTGTCTTTGATTTAATGTAATTATTCATCAGATAGTCGAAAGTATAAGCAGCATAAAGCCTTCCAAGATAATTGGAAAAACTAGTGAAACTATTCATTGAAATGGTATCAACAGTAAGTCGGTATTCAATCTCACCGGTGAAAAACTTTTGTATGAAATAACCAACATAATTATCAAGCTGATCGTGTGAAGCAAAGAGTACTTTTGGTCTTTCCTGCAGATTGCTGTTAAACTGATTGAGTTCAAACCATGCTGCCACATTGATTCCGTTAAGCCAGATATCCTGTGTATATGTTTGTTCACCTACTGCAACTGCATCTTGATTTACAGTCACATACTCCTGAATTTCCATCTGCGCAAGATTCATCATGAATGCGTCTGTATCAATCAGCAAAAACTCATCCATCATTTCTTCCTCAAAAACCTTTAAGCCATAGTTTTTTAACTCGGCTATAAAGGCCTGCCGAAAAGGTGTAATTATTTTTTCGTCATCAAGATCTTTCAGAATAATGGTATTTCTTACCAAGGAGGTGTCGCGTTTTGCTTCTTCAAAAAAGAAAGTCACAGGCTTTTCACCGGCTTTTTCATTCACTGCAAGCACTTCCTTTGGAAATAAAACCATGATAGCCAACTTGTCTGAATGTTTCACAAAATGGTTAGCCATCTTTCTCTCAACAGTGCAGGAACTGAAAACTAGAAGTATGGCAATGCTTATTAGTAAAAATGGTTTTAAAGTTGGAATATTAAAAGTCATAGGCAATGTTCATTATGGCAAAAGAACGAAAATTTTGGGATAATTATTGGTTTTCCTTCAATAATTCAGCAAATTTCCTTCCATAAGTTTCAGCACGATTCAAATCATCTTCATTGGGCGAAAACTTAATGAATACATCTGTTTCTGTGTATTTCAGTTTAAGATTTTCGAGATTGGAACGAAGTATTTTCATGCCTTCGCCACTCCATCCATATGATCCAAATCCTCCTGCCAATTTTCCTTTGTCGCGCAATGGGTTAATTACAGCAAAAAGCCGGTAGATCGGCAATAAAATATTTTGATTTATGGTTGGACATCCGACAATGATGCCCGATGCCATAGCTACATTCATATCTATTTCGCCCAGAGAAGTGTGCTCAATATCTTGCAAAACAACATCCAGTTCACCACCGTGCATGAGTCCATTAGCAATAGCTTCAGCAATGAGGCCGGTTTTGTGGTAGGCAGAAACATAGGGAATGTAAACACGTCTTTGTTGCGGAAGGGCACTCGCCTCTTTAGCATATTGCTCTGAAAGGTCAACATAACGCTTCCAGTTCGATCTTAGAATCGGGCCATGTCCGGTGCAAAGTACATCTATTTCAAGCGGACGGATTCGTTCAATAGCTTTTAACATAAACCTGCTGAAAGGCTTAAGTATCACATCAAAATAATATCTAAAGGCGTCATCCCAGTCGCCTACCAGATCATCAAACATACGTTCATCAGCATAATGCGCACCAAATGAATCACATGTAAACAACACTTTATCCTCAACAAGATAAGTATACATCGAATCAGGCCAATGGAGATTAGCCGCTCCAACAAATCGAAGTGTTTTATTGCCAAGGCTCAATTCATCGCCATCTTTCACCTGAATACTTTCAAATGGGGC
The DNA here is from genome assembly GCA_030683155.1 of Bacteroidales bacterium. Classification (GTDB taxonomy): domain Bacteria; phylum Bacteroidota; class Bacteroidia; order Bacteroidales; family F082; genus JALNZU01. Next base: position 38,753 of record JAUXMV010000107.1, on the reverse strand, counting down.
TGATGTAAGGTCTTTCAGATAACGTATCGCATTGCCTGTGCCTACGATCTTTGCTTTTGGTGCAATTTCAAGAAGCTTTCCTACACAACCTGAATGGTCAGGTTCGGTGTGGTTGAAGACAATATATTCCAGCTCAGAAGGATCCATCAGTGACCTAAGTTTTGCTTCAAACTCAGGCCAGAATTTTTCTTTTACAGTTTCAATAATGGCTTTTTTCTCAGCGAGGATGAGATAACTGTTGTAGGTGGTTCCATATTTTGTTTCCATCACTACATCAAAAGTAACGATATCTTTATCGAGCACTCCAACCCAATGAATATCTTTCTTAACTTCCAGAACTTGAATATCTTTCATAAAAAATACAAATTATTGCGCTTTCTATTTCCAGCAGCAAAGATATGACAAAAGAATTTTTGAAACTATCAAAATCCATTCACTGTGTTCGATTAAATATAAGCTGCAAGAGGTTTTACTAAAACACTAAATCCATGTTGATACTTCAAAAACCTTAGCTATTTATCAAACTAATATGAAGTTAAAATTTTATACTTCAAAAACTAAATGTTATAACAGCTAAGAAACCGGGAAAGCTACTTTTGTATCAATTAAAATCCTGTTTTCAAGTACGAAATTAACGGAAATGAAAAACTCAAAAATACAATTCGTCAAAGAAAAGATTCTGCTTCTCCTTCTTATTCTGACATCAACAAGCTACTCATTGAGCCAGAACGAATTCACATATTCTGTTGCCATTGAAGCCGTTAACATGAGCGGAATCCCTCCACTTCACTCTTATGCTATTGGCCAGCATGATAGCAAATTGCTTATCATCGGAGGCAGAAAAGATGGACTGCATGCCCGACAGCCCTTTGCCGCTTTTCCCGCTTCCCACAACAACACTGATTTATATGTAATTGATATTGAGCAACAGCAAGTGTGGGGTGCCTCAGTAAATTCTTTGCCCAACGGTATAAAGGAACAGCTACAATCAACCAACATGAATTTTCATCAGGATAGCGATACCTTATATATTATAGGAGGTTATGCTTACTCAGCGACAGCTAACAACTGGATTACCTTCCCTGCAATTACCTCAGTGACTGTTTCTTCTGCAATAAATGCCATCATGAACGGAAGTCCTCTTCAATCCTCATTCAAACAATCAACCAATGAAATCTTTGCTGTTACAGGAGGCTATTTAGGCAAAATTGATGATACATACTACTTGGTTGGTGGCCACAGATTTGACGGACGCTACAATCCAGTGGGAGGAGCAACATATACCCAGCAATACACAAATCAAATTCAAAAATTTCAACTCAACAATAGCGGAACCTCTCCCGTTTATAGTAATTATTCAGCCCTTACAGATCCTGTGCATTTACGTCGAAGAGACTACAATTTATTACCTCAGATTTTTCCTGACGGACAGGAAGGCTATTTAATTTCATCTGGTGTTTTTCAATCAGGTTCGGATCTTCCTTTTTTGTATCCTGTTGATATTAAATCAGATGGATACAATCCTAGAACTGAATTCAATCAATATCTAAGTCATTATCACAGTGCCAAAGTAAGTTTGTTTGACAGTATCAACAACGAAAACCATAGTTTATTCTTTGGCGGCATGAGTCAATATTACTATCAAAATGGTGCACTTATTCAGGATAATCTTGTTCCTTTCGTGAATACGATAAGTAGGTTAACACGCCATGCAGACAACAGTTTTACTGAATATCAACTGCCAATAAGCATGCCTGGTTTTCGAGGCTCAAGCGCTGAATTTATTGTCAACACCGACCTGCCACAATATTCATCTACGCTGATAAAACTGAATGAAATTGAGCAAGACACGATCCTGCTTGGATACATCCTTGGTGGAATTTACAGTCCGTCACTCAATCCATTTGCAAACAATCAAACCAATACAACAAGTGCCGATCCTTCCCTGTTTGCCGTATACATGTATAAAGATGTTGTCTCCGCTGTTCAGGCAATTGATGGAAGCAGTCCGTACCGCATAAAAATCCTTCTCAACCCTGTTCAAAGTTTTATCAACATTGCTGTTGCCGGAAAAGAAGCAGCTGAAATCCGTTACTTTCTAAATGATATGCAAGGCAAAATAATCCTGCAGGGAATGATAGAGCCCACTGTAGCCGGCTTTCAAACATACAGGATTGCTTTAAATAAGGATATAAAACCACAAATTATGTCACTGACCCTTGTGTTTGACAACAAGTATTATCATACAGAGAAAGTTATTGTTGTCAGATGATTATCGGTTTCACTCAAATAAATTGCTCGCTATGTTGCCATGACAATGCGGTAATGCGCTGAGGGCAAGAGCATTATTTTGAAGCTATTGATATTAACCAACTGCAAAATTATATTTGACAAAAAAAATAAAGTTCCCAATTTGCGAATTTTTATTTATTCCTTGGAATAGTCAAAATGTTAACTTTGCTCCAATATTTATAGTGAAAAATATCTAAAATAACTTAAATTCGCACAAATGAAAAAAACTACATTTAAAGAAAAAATGTTCCTTTTATCCATGACACTCTTCATGCTGCCATTTTTTGCAATAAGCCAATGGAATACCAATACCGCTGTGAATCTGTTGGTTTCTGAGTATGAAGCAGCTGACATTCAAACATCCTCAACGAATGACGGCAAACTTTGGGTCGCTTTCTACCATCTCAATAGCGGAAACTATGACATGAGAGCTCAGCTTTTTGATGCAGACGGCAATAAATTACTTGGCACAAACGGAGTATTGGTCAGCAACAAAACTTCTGGTTCTGCCACATTCGTTTTTAATGCTACTGCGGATCATGATGGGAATTTTATTATCAGTATGCAGGACATGAGAAGCGGCAGCGATTACACGGCTGTTGCCTATAAAATCTCTCAGGCAGGAACACATCTATGGTCAACAGATGGCGTTATTCTTGGAATGGGACTCGCACCTTATCCAGCTGTCTTAAGCAATGGTGAGGTAGCGGTTACATGGAGTGATGCTACAAGCAATACTTTAGAATTGCAAAAAATCAACACGCAGGGCAGCTTAGCCTGGACAACACCTGTACAAATCAAGGTTGGCACATCACTAACAACGCGCGGACAAATTGTTTCAAATCTGGATGGGAAATTTACTGTTGTTTACCAAAGAAGAGGTTTTGGAATTTCTACAACCTTATTTGCCCAACACTTTAACAACAATGGCACAGAACTTTATGCCCCATTGCAAATTGGTGATCTGACTACAAGTGGCGCAAGATATTATTCGATTTCTTCTGAAGGTGACACAACCTATTTTGGTTATTATGCAGCACAAGGAAACCGCTTTAATTCCTATGTTCAACGAATCAATCCTAATGGAACAATACCTTATGGTATGAATGGTTCCAATTTCAGTACAAATACCGGTTCTACTGATAACTACCAGCAAATGACTAATATGAGTCAGGAAATTGGCTCACCCTACATTTGGTCTGTTTGTAGTTTCAGCGATCCAAACCAAAATAATTATGGTGTATATATTCAGAAATTTTTAAAATCAACAGGTGCAAGATTGTTGTCTGATCAGGCCAAAATGATTTATCCTGTAACATCAACCCGCAATACACAGACAGCTAATCTTTTACTTGTCGGTGATGCACCGATGTTTATCTCCTATGATATCAACTACAAGATTTATGTTACAAAACTTAATGACTCCGGCGATTTTGTCTGGAGCTACAACAACATTGAATTAAGCTCAACCACAGCTACTCTGGGCAGCCCGAAAGGCAGGTTTAACAGCGGTTTCGTAGGTTCAGACAGAATAGCAGCCGTTTGGTCAGAAAACCGCAGCGCATTCAGCCAGGCTTTTATTCAGGGTATTTCAACAAATGGCGTCATAGGCGTAGAAGTTGCTACCCAAAATGGCGTAGCTGCTGAAATAACTACCTCAGGAGGTACGCTGCAACTGGTTTCAACTGTTTTTCCTTCAGTCGCCACACAGCAGGTTGAGTGGTCGATCGTGGCTGAAACCGGCAATGCAAATATTAGCCCAACAGGTTTGGTAACAGCTTCTGAAAACGGAACTGTTTCAGCAATAGCTACTTCCGTTCTGGATAACACTGTTTTGGGATCAATTCAGATTACAATTTCCGGACAAACATCAATGACTCCAGTTGTTCAAACAATGGCTGCCACAGAAATTCAATTGTATTCTGCCACATTGAATGCACTGGTGAATGCAAATAACAGCGTTACCAACGTTACATTTGAATGGGGTCTTTCTTCAACCTATGGAAATACTGTTTCTGCTGTACCTGCAGAAGTTTCCGGTAATACAGATGTTCCGGTTATAGCAAATTTAATGGCTTTACAACCGGGTGTTTCTTATCACTTTCGTGTTGTTGCAACCAACAGTTTTGGCACTGCTTATGGGTTGGATCAAACATTTACAACAACATGTCTGATGCCCGGCTCGATTGGACTGATTTCAGGTGATCAAAATGTTTGTGATAATTCTACGGGTCTTGTATACAGCATCTTACCTTTTCCAGGTGCAACTTCTTATGTCTGGACAATGCCCGAAGGATTCACAATAACAAGTGGAAATAATACCAATGCCGTTACAGTTAATATTTCTGAAACAGCGCAGAACGGTGCAATAACTGTATTTGCAACTGATGGAAACTGTATCAGCGAAACTTCGGCTCCTCTTGAAGTTGTTGTTAATAATGCCCCTGAAGCAGCTGTAATTTCGGCAGCAGGCACAACTTTGACAAGCAGCGTTGCTGAAGGAAATCAATGGTATTTGGAGGGAGCTATTGTTCCGGGTGCAACCGGACGGGTTCACGTTGCCTTGGCAAACGGAAATTATCATGTTGTTGTCACTGTAAATAACTGTAGTTCAGCACCATCAAATATTGTTAATGTTGTTTCTGTTTCAATCAAGGACAATGATCTGGAAAATTCATTCCAGATTTTTCCGAATCCAAATCAAGGAAAATTCGAGATCAGACTAAATCTTAAAAATGAAATAACATATTCTTTGGAAGTCTTTGATAGTTTTGGAAAACTCGTTTCAATTGAAACCAATCTGTCAGCCAATAATCTGACAAATAAAAGTGTAGATCTGACAATGTTGAATTCAGGTGTTTACTGGCTTGTTCTGAAAAGTGCAGATGAATCAGTTTCAAAGAAGGTAATCATAAGAAAATAGACAATCTAGAAGGCGTTAAAACACTCATAATAAATGGGGTAAAAAGTTTGAATGGCTTTTTATCCCATTTTTTAGTTAATAAACTCAATATTCTAAAAATTCACCGAATAAAACCTGTAAGTAGGCCTTTCCCTCCAGCAAAATTTCCGCCTCCTTTTCAGATGGCAGTTGTTTTTGGTGATAGCGATCTGCAAACTTATCCCAAACAAAATGACCTTCAGGCCTTTTCCACCCAAGCCCTTCGTTAAGCTCAAAAAAAGCAAATGGTTTATAATGAGGATTGAAAACATCCTTGCTCCATAAATAAGCATCTGCATTCATTCCAAGTTGCTTTAAAAATGTTGTTGTAAAGTCAGTGTTGCCGCAAATCAAATCAAATGTTGTACCCAAAAGAGAATCCTTTAAAGCAGGCCCATAAAGTAATAGAGGAATCTTATGATACTCAAAACTCTCCAGCGGGTGATTTCGGTAGGTGTTTTTGCTGTGATCGGCCATGATTACAAATAGTGTATTCTCAAACCATGAAGTCTTTTTCACTTTATCGAAAAATGCTCCGAGGGCTTTATCGGTGTAATGCGCAGAATTAACAAACTCTTTCTCCAAAACCGGCCACTGAATGCTGTGTTCCATTGGGAAATCATAAGGCGCATGGGAGCTTAGTGTGAAAACAACACTGAAAAATGGTTCAGTATGTTTTGAAAGTTCATCTGCAAAATAAGGAAGCAGCACTCCATCATGAACACCAAGTTTTCCCCGTATCATTTGTGAAGGAAGATCTTTTCCTTCAACAATTATATCTAATTCATTATAAATGAGATACGATAAAATATTTCCGTAATTAAGTTGTCCTCCAAAATAAAAACCAGTAAAATAGCCTTCCTTCTTCAGGTCTTTCGCAAAAGAAGGCAGTGCAGCATATTTCTCGGGATGATTGGTGATAGTTGTGATAGGAATGCCGGGCAAACCAGCATAAATGGATCCCATCGCCTGCTGTGAGCGGTTGGCACTGGCATAGAAATTTGTAAACAACAATCCATCTTTTTCCAATTCCCTGAAATGTGGCGTTATGCCAAGCTCACCTCCAAGCGACTCTATCAAATCAGCCGAAAAACTTTCGAGAAGGACAATGACGATATTTGGTTTTGAGGTCTTTAAAATACTGATTGTAGTGTCTTTTTCAACCAAATGAAGCTTTTTTACAATAGTAATTGCTTCATTCTCAGGCATGGTTTTAAAAATATTTTCCTTGTCAAAACTCATGGTATTGAGCAGATTAACCCCCATATTATACAGCGGATTCACAGCCGTCAGATTAAGAATATTGTGCTTGCTGAAATAGGCTGAACTTGTACTTACCGGAATCGCGCTCAATCCACCACGAGCGCCAAAAAATAAAACCGGAAGCGAAATCAATGCTGCAAATACTGGTTTTAAGCCCAAATCCGGCCGACTTCTCTTTCCTGGTGAAAAAAACTTAAGATAAACCCAAAAGGCTGTTCCAAAAGTGAGAACCCAAAGGAAAAGCAAAAGGGAAAATTCTACTGTTGATATAGAATTGAAAATCTCTGAAGGATTTTTCAGATATGCCAATGCCTTGTACGAAAGTTTTGTTTTCCATTCCGCATAGAGGCCAAGCTCTGCGCTTGCAAGCAAACTATAGAGAATAAGAACAACCAGCGTGTAAATGTTCATCATCTTTGGCGGCCATCGTTTAGCAGTAAAGAATGAAATCAAAAGCAATAAATACGGAAGAAAAACTAAATAAGCTGCGGTCGAAAAATCCAGCTTCAACGCATAAAAAAAGACGATGATCACTTCACTGAATGATATTCCATCAGCAATAATCAGGTGATTGTAGTACATCAGAAAAATGCTGCGTTCCAGTGCGAAAAACAACATCCAAAATGCCAGCAACTTAAAAAGAGAAACAAAAAAATAACGCATCCTGATTCAAAAATATCTGCAAAAATAAGCTTTATGACTGATTGTAATCTGGCAAAACAACAAATAGCTATATCTTACTTCGATATGCTGAGGATTTTTTTGATCCGAAAGCTTTTCGGATTCAGAATCCATTATCTCTTTTTTCAATAGCTATTACACAGAGTACCACCAAGGAGATATAAAGTTACACAAAGAAAAAATGAATTAATATTTGCGAGAATAGGCAAAATCTACTTTGATGTGCAGGGGAATGTTTTGTTGATATTGAATCTAATCTCTTTGTGTATCTTCGTGCTTCTTTGCGTAGCTTTGTGAAGTAGCTATTGCTCAGATTACTACCAAGGAGACACGAACCTATACATAGATAAAGAGCACATTTATAAGTGAAATTGTATCAGAAAGTTTTCAGATCAGAAATGATGTTTTGACAAGTTTGATTCTCATGTTTCAAAGTTTTTGATTGGTATTAGTTTTGCGAAAATTCGAAAAGCTATAATATTCCTCACATTAACGCTAAGAAAACCCTTAAGAAAAAGCAAAAACCTATCCTTTGGCTGGAATTGTCTAATTTTGCAGTCTGATTGAAATTTCAACCCAAAAATTTGCATTTTACCATGTCAGTAAAAGAAAATCTAGCATCAATCCTGCAAACAATTCCTTCACACATAAAATTGGTTGCAGTATCGAAAACGATGCCCAATGCAGCGATTATGGAAGCTTATGATGCTGGTCAAAGGCATTTTGGAGAAAACAAAGCCCAGGAAATTATCAGAAAGCAGCAAGAGCTTCCTTCAGATATTCAGTGGCACTTTATCGGACATTTACAAACCAACAAAGTGAAATTCATCGCACCTTTCGTTGGTTTGATCGAGTCAGTTGACAGCCTTAAGTTGTTGAGAGAAATTAACAAACAGGGCGAAAAAGTTGAAAGAATTGTTCCCTGCCTCCTTCAGTTTCATATTGCCGAAGAAGAAACCAAATTCGGCCTCGATCTTTCGGAAGCAAAGGAACTTCTTAATGCAATCGAAAAAGAGAAAATGCAAAACATTCATATAAAAGGTGTTATGGGAATGGCGACCTTTACTGAAAACGAAGATCAGGTTAGAAAAGAATTCAAACAACTCAGAAAGTATTTTGAAATCATTAAAGACGAACATTTTCACGGCAAAGATGGTTTTAACGAAATCTCGATGGGCATGTCGGGCGACTATCTCATTGCTATTGAAGAAGGTTCGACTATCGTTCGAATCGGGAGCAGCATATTCGGCGAAAGGAATTACACAAAATGATCTCATACTTCGGAAAATCTTAAGAAACTAACAATGGAACTTATATACATTCTTTTTATCGTTGGGTTTGTGTTGCTCATTCTCGGCGCTAACTGGTTGGTTGATGGTGCTGTTTCTCTTGGAATAAGAGCAAATTTATCGTCAATGGTGATTGGGTTGACAGTGGTGGCTTTTGGCACCTCGCTCCCTGAATTGGTCATCAATGTTTTTGCATCGCTGAAAGGCAGCAGCGATCTGGCAGTAGGCAATGTGCTGGGCAGCAACATTATGAATATCTTTCTTATTTTAGGAGTCACCGCTGTGATTTTTCCGATGAATATTGAAAAAATATCCGTTCAACGTGATTTACCGATTGGCGTATTTGCAATACTTTTTTTTGCCCTTGCTGCCAACGGCTACCTTATTGGACTTCCAAAAATACTGACCCGCCTTGATGGAATCATCCTTTTGATCATGTTTGGACTTTATATTTTTCTCACTTTACGTTCAGGCAAACCAATCGAATCGGATATTTTAATAGATAAAAAGCAACCTGATTCCATCCCGAAAACAATTCTTTTGTTGGTAGCCGGTCTGCTCGGCCTCTATTTTGGCGGCGAATGGGTTTCAGAAGGTGCCTTGGCGGTTGCTGCGGCATTAGGCCTAAGTGAATCAGCTGTAGGACTTACCATTGTTGCTGCAGCTACTTCTTTGCCTGAACTTGCAACTGGCGTTGTTGCTGCCCTTAAAAAAAATGTTGGCATTGTGATGGGCAATGTGCTTGGCTCGAATATCATCAATATTTTTGTGGTTTTGGGTACAAGTGCAATCATTTTCCCTTTGAAGTTTGATGTGAAGATGAATGCTGAAGTTGCCATGGTTTTGTTTGCAAACCTAGCGCTGCTTGCACTTATTTACATTGGAAAAGGACTCCACCTCTCAAGAAGAGAAGGAATCCTTTTGTTAATAATTTATGTAATATTTGTATTCTATTCGATCAATTACAATTAGTTTCCAACAGGATAAGCGAGCGGTGCATCAGGTCCGATTGGCCACCCAAATGTCATCCATAAAATCAGTAAAACTGTCCATACAATTGTAAAAACAAAGGTGTATGGCAACATCACAGAAATGATTGTTCCAATACCCGCCTTTTTGTCATATTTCTGCATAAAAGCCACAATAAGAGCAAAATATGACATCATTGGAGAGATGATGTTTGTGACAGAATCACCGATACGGTAAACGACTTGTGTAAGCTCAGGACTGTATCCCAACAGCATAAACATTGGAATAAAAACTGGCGCCATAATCGTCCATTTTGCAGAAGCGCTTCCCATGACCAGATTAATTAATCCGGTGAGAATAATAAAACCTATCATGAGTGGAATGCTGCCCAATCCGGAAGATTGCAGCAATCCTGCGCCTTCAATGGCAAAAATGAGTCCTAAATTAGTCCATCTGAAATAGGCTACAAACTGTGCTGCAAAAAACACCAAAACGATATAAGTACCCATCGTTTCCATGGATTTTCCCATGCCTTTCATCACATCGGAATCATTTTTTATTGTTCCGGCACCAATGCCATAAGCAATACCCATAAGAGCTGCCGAAATAAACAATATTGCCACAATCCCACTCATAAAAGGCGAATGAAGCAAACTTCCTGTGGAAGGATCACGCAAAAATCCATTTGAAGGTAGTGTTCCAAGCAGTAAAATTGCACCAAAAATGATGGCTGTTACCAAGGCATACCACAAGCCTTTTCGCTCAGCACTGTTCAACTTCTTAATTTCATCAGGCACTGCATCACCTGAATAACTCCCTAACCTCGGCTCCACAATTTTCTCTGTGACCCATGTACCCGCAAAAGCAATAAAAAATGTTGAAACAACCAGAAAATAGTAATTAGCTGCCGGATTAACCATATAATTCATGTCGATGATGTGCGCTGCTTCCTGCGATAAACCAGCAAGCAAAGGGTCAATCGTTCCAAGCAACAAATTGGCACTATAACCGCCCGAAACACCGGCAAAGGCTGCAGCCATACCAGCAATAGGATGACGACCCACCGCCAGAAAAATAATTGCACTTAAAGGAATCAGCAAAACATAACCGACTTCACTTGCTGTGTTGGACATTATTCCTGAAAAAACGATGACAAATGTCAGAATTTTACGAGGCGATGAAAGCACCAACAACCGAAGAGCTGTTCCAATCAATCCACTTCCCTCCGCTATTCCGATCCCCAGCATGGCTACCAAAACAACCCCCAAAGGTGCAAACTCAGTAAAATTTGTCACCATCTTCTTCAAAATCAGATGCAATCCTTCGATAGATATAAGATTGAATGGACGGATCAAATCGCCTGTGCCGGGATGAGTAACCTCAAGACTAAACTGAGCCGCTACCCATGATAAAACAATGATCAGCCCAGCAAACATGGCAAATAGCGTTGCCGGATGTGGCAGCGCATTTCCTATTTTCTCAACATAATGCAAAAAAGCATTGAATAAACCTGACGGCTTTGGAGTGTTTTCTTTCATATAAATAAAATCCTTCAGGGCAAAACTATGCTTTTCTATTTAGAAAGAATCTAAATAAAAGTTAAATGAAAGATCGCAAAATTGCATTGAATTTTAAAAAACTATTAAGTTTAGCATCACTAATTTTACTCAATGATTAAAAACAACTAATTTCGTTTGATCAAATTGACCTGTAATGTCAACCAGCTTTTCTTTATCACTGAAACTTTTATCAATCCTGTTTTTGCTAGTATTTGTCGGCATTTCGAAATCTACAGCACAAAGCAAGATTGAAAATTCATGGGCTTTCGGAGATGAAGAATATCTGGAATACACAGTTTCTTATCATTGGGGATTGATATGGATAGATGCCGGAAAGGTAGATTTTAAGGCAAAAGCTATAAAAAATAACGATGAAAATGCATGGCATTTCTTTAGTACTGGAATGTCATTTCGAAAATTCGACTGGTTTTTTAAAGTAAGAGATACTTTTGAGGTCATCAGCAGCCACAAAGGCCTGAAGCCTGTCAGATTCAAGCGGCATACGCATGAAGGTGGTTATGTAATTTTCAATGACTACACTTTCGATCATCAGAATCTAAGTGTAACGGCCATTTCGGAAGAAACAAGAAAAGCGCGAAGCATTGACACAATTTCAATTACATCAAAGACGCTCGATGTTCTGACAGCAACATATTTTGTACGTTCGATGGATTTCAAAAACATGAAAATGAATGATACACTTGGAATTGAAATGATTCTTGATGGGGTCGTTTTCACTTTACCGATTGTATTTCATGGATATGAAACTTATAAAAACCGCGATGGAAAAAAATACAATTGCATAAAATTCAGCGCTTTGCTCGAAAAAGGCACGATGTTCAGGGCAGGCGAACAATTATTTGTATGGGTCACCAATGATAAAAATAAGATTCCGGTTATGATTGAGGCTAAAATCACTGTTGGAAGCATTAAAGTTAATCTTTCAGGATTTGAAAACCTAAAACACCCACTGAATTCGATCGTTTACTAGCTCTCATAAATAAAAAAGCACAGCCATTTTCACAACTGTACTTATTTTTTTTGTTTCGTTTATTTAAAACTTTGATACTTTGGAAGCTCCGGAAGTGTTTGTAACGAGCCTTTCCGGATTGCCTTTGTAGCGAATTGTGGATGCGCCGGATGCGTCAACTATCAGTGATTCAGTGGCAAAAACTTCTGCATAGGAAGCGCCACTTAGATCAAGGCGAATTGATGTTGCTTCCAGACCACTCGCGTAGATTTTGGAAGCACCTGAACACTCAAGTTCAACTTTAGGAGATGAGCCAGAAAGATTTATTTTGCTTGCTCCGCTTAAATCAGCTTCAATTCTATCTGCTGAAAGATCCAGTTCAATATCACTGGCACCACTGCCTTCAATGCTTAATCTGTTGAAAGTCAATTTGTTTTCAGCACGAAGTTTTACAGCACCACTCAGATCAATTTCATCGAGTTTTACGAAAGTGACATAAGCCTTCATTTTCGTTTTGGGAGATACATTTCCTTCGGTGTAAATTTTCAATTCCCCGCCTCTGACTTCAGTAACGATAAGTTTCATCAGGTTATCATCAGCTTCAATTGTCAAGGCTTCAGCTGAGCCTTGTTTCAGAATGACTTCGAAGCCTCCGCTAACATCGATTGCGACAAAACTTCTTACATTTCTTTCTTCAACTTGCTTGTTTCCACTGCCTCTTACAGCAAATGGATCAGCATATGAACATGCAGAAAAAAGTTGAAATACCATAAGTAAAACGACAAAAACCTGCATTTTTAAATTAAATTTCATTGTCTTCATGGGATCATTTTTAAGTTATAACTTCTCAATGACGAAGAATGAAGTCAAAAGTTACATTTTCCAAAAAAAATAACCTTTAGTTTATTTCGGGTTATTTATTGACCACCCTTTTTTCGATATAATTTGAATTCATAACTTTTAAAACACCCATATAATTCAGGTAAAAGCCAACCTGTTCACCAACTTGTAGCTTTCTGGTATTTTTGCCAAGGTCTATTGCAATCATATCTGAACTAGCGCCGGTAATTTGAAAATCATGCTTTATCGGTTTAAGGTTTTTTAAATCTACATCAAGCAATCCCAAATCAAGCAGAGCGCGGCATGATGAACGGCCATAGTCAGATTCTTTCACTTCAACATGCTCGCCAGCCACATTTGTTCCCATTTCGCCAAAAGGGACTACAGGTTTTTCCATAAGTTCAACAATTTCAGCATATAAGGTAAAAACATTGTCCTTCATTCCCTTTATTGTTTTACCTGTAACCAGATTGTTACCAAAATATAATGTCTCCCCTATTCGAAAATGGTTTACACTGTTTGGAAGCATTTTTTTCAACAAAAGAGGAACCGTAACAGACGAACCACCCGAAATCCAGGGAATCTTCACTTTAAATGTTGCTTCAATGAGTTGCTTGTATAAGCTCAGCTGAATAAGTTTATCATGGCTTGGCATCACACCATTGAGGCAATTCAGATTTGTGCCCAGTCCGATAATTTCAATATTGGGCAATTGAAAAACCTTCGAATAGAAATCAATCAGATTGTCACCAAGCACACCTTCACGCAAATCACCCATCTCAATCATTATGATGATTTTATGCTTTTTGTTTTGACGCACTGCTTCTTCAGAAATGTCACTTATCGTTCCAAGTTCAGTATTAAAACTTACATCTGCATAGCGGACCAATGATTTAACAACTTGTCGCGCAGGAGGTTTAATGTAAACAGTCTGCACTTCCGGATTGATTTTTTTTATCACTTTCAAATTGCTTATTCTACTATCGTGTACTTCTCTGACACCAAGTTGAATAAGTTCTCTTAAAAATGAAATGTTGCCACACATCATTTTGGAGACAGCGCCCCATTGAACATTGTTAATTTCAAAAAGTTGATTGAGGAATCTATAATTATGCGCTAACTTCTTTATATCTAGTTCGATGTAAGCCATTGTTTTGATTATTAAATCTAAAGTGATGTTGTATTATTTAAGAAAATTCTTCTCAATTAATTTCAACGGTGAGGAAACTGGGAAAAACTATTACGATTCTAATGCTTTTTAAACCACTAAAGCCGACAGTTAAAGTACTTTGATTAAACATTACGACCGAATCAATCTATATTCAAGATATTTATTGGTGAAACCAATCTTTTCATAAAGAAATCTTGCAGGATTATTTGGTTCAACATGAAGAGCAATATTTCCCTTTGCCATGTTAACCGCTTCATTCATCAGTTTTTTTCCAATCCCTTGCCCCCGAAGCGAAGCATCGACAGCGATATAAACTAGGATGTTTTCCGGAATATACTCTTCCATTCCAGTTCTGTTGACAACAACAACACCAGCGATGTTTCCATCGATTGTGCCTACAAGAACAAATCCACCAATCTGTGATGATTCACCCACAGAATAATCAATTGCTTTCTCTATGGCAGCTTTTGTGTCGCCAAATTCATCCAAATGTTGAAATAAAAAGTTTACGAGATTTTGTTTTTCCAGCATTCCTAATGTTTGGTAGCTGTCGTAAATTTGAATTTTCATGAGTTTATTATAATTAATTTGATTTATAAAAATTTGAAGAGAATCTTGTCTGATGTTTTCAAAAGAACTACCAGCACTAACACAATTCCTTTTTCTAGCTGAATAAATTTTTTAAAACTTCTTTCCTGCTTAACCTCTGATACAGCGCTTGCATTAAACACATGCATGTTTAAGTCTGATAACTCCGATCCTCTCTAAACGAGAGATATTAAGGCTTTGGATGATAAAATCACAATATTGTTCAGGTACTAGAAGCCGAAATTTTGTCGGTTTCCTGCCCTCGAAATTCATAAGCTGTGCGCATTTTTCAGCGATAGTTTTATGCTCTTCCTTTGATCCGTCAACAAATCGATAGAAGTATTGGATTCCTTTCCTCTCAGCAACTATATCAGGATTAAACTTCTTTATCGCAGAAATGTCTGAGACACCTGAGAAATCATTTTCATCAAACTTCTCTGTTGAATTCTCAATAAAACCTTTGTCTTTCAGATACCTTTGAAATGATGTCAAAATTTTCTTTTTCATCAAAAATGTAATTATTAGTTTTGTTTGTAAATTAGTTTCTACAGAAACAAAATTAATATAAATAATTGGATCTGACAAGTTAAAAATGAAAACCAAGTATTCAGAAACTTGATAATGGCAAATAGTTTCGTGAGATTTATGGAAAAATTTACTCCATTAATCAATCAAAAAGTAGGTTGTAAACTAAAGTAGTTTCAATCAGAAAAGCTTCTAAAATGCAGTGCAAAAATTTAGTTGAAATCAGTCATTATCCTCAGCTAATGCCGCAAAATCCTCTATCGTAATCATTGGTGAGGCTTCTTCTTCGCTCAGGTCAAAACATTGAACTAAAACTTCAAGTGATGATTTAAGCGATTCAAGCTGATTTTTTGAAAGCGAAGAAAGCTTTCTGGAAAGCTGTTGATGAAGTAGTTCAGGTGATTGCTCCAATAGTTTAAAACCCTCAGCAGTCAGGCTGATTACAGTTTTGCGTTTATCACCTGATTTAGGCAATCGGGCAACCAATCGCTTTTTTTCGAGCCGGTCAACAATTCCGGTCACTGTGCTGAGGTTCAAATTTAAATATTCGGCAATTTGAGTAACTGTGGATTGATAGTCAGGTTTTGATGACAAATAATGTAAACTCAATAGCTGAGGTATACTAATGCCGAATTCTTTCTGAATTCTCTTCGATTCCAGATTAACTGACCTTACAATTTTTCTGATATTAATCAGGATGTTGGTGAAATGCATAGTTTGTTCTTGTAGAAAGTAATTTGAGGATGCAAAGAAAGAAAAAAAAGTTCTAATTTCGCCTGCTTATCCATTTTATCTGTGAAGAAAGAAACATTTCTGGTGCATATCAGCGCACTTCTATCAATGTTTTTCTGGGGAATGTCTTACGTTTGGTCAAAGCAGGTTTTTGAAGTTTTGCAACCAGCGTCAACAGTTTTTATCAGACTAATCATTTCTTCAATATTTCTATTTTTGGTTTTGAAAATCCTGAGAAAGACGGAACGTATTCAAAAGAAGCACATTGGAATGTTTCTATTTTCGGCACTTTTCAATCCATTCTTTTATTTCATGGGAGAAAGTTTTGGACTCAACCTGGCCTCACCAACTGTAAGTGCGGTAATTATAGCCACAATCCCTGTCTTCATGCCTGTTTTCGCATTTATGCTTTTAAAAGAAAAGCTTGGTTTTGTCAATATCATCGGACTGATCGTTTCCTTTATAGGTGTTTTGGCGATGATCATTCAAAGAGATTATTCCTTAACTGCTTCTCCAAGAGGAATTTTGTTTTTATTTGGAGCCGTCTTATCAGCGCTCGTTTATGGTATTCTCCTGAAAAAATTAACTCTGAATTACAAACCACTTACCATCGTATGGGTGCAAAACAGCATCGGGTTTTTTTACTTTTTACCCGTTGTACTACTTTTTGAAAGTGAAAGCTTGTCAAATGCTGTATTTAGTTTTAATCTTTTAAGCAATTTATTGCTTTTAGGTGTATTCGCCAGCTCGCTTGCTTTTGTGTTTTTTACATTCACAGTCAGCAAAATAGGTATCGCCCGCACCAATATCTACACAAACCTGATTCCTGTTTTCACTGCACTTTTCAGCTATTTCCTTCTTGGCGAAATCATTACTTTTGATAAAATTCTTGGAATTGCCCTTGTTATAATAGGTGTCATACTTTCACAAAAAAGAAAAAAAACTACATTTGAACTCAAAACCAAAAAAAGCTATGAGTAATTCAAAAAAAAGCGTGTTGGTACTTGGTGCCGGCCTCATTGGAAAACCAATGGCATTTGATCTGATCAAAAACAATGCGTATTTAGTCGGTGTAGCTGACATCTCGGAAACTTCGCTTAAACCATTTGAAAACACTGGAATTCAAGGTTTTTGTTTTGATTTAAAAAACAAATCTGAACTACAAAAGCTGGTTAAGCAGTTTGATTTTGTAATTAATGCTGTGCCAGGTTTTATAGGATTTGAAACTCTAAAGTCTGTCATCGAATGCAAAAAAGATGTTGTCGATATTGCCTTTTATCCGGAAGATCCTTTTGAACTTAACAAGCTTGCCCAGGAAAATGGTGTATGTGTTATTTGTGATATGGGGGTTGCTCCGGGCATGAGTCATCTCTTGAGCGGATTCGCAGCGAGTCAGCTCAAAGAAGTTGAAAGTTTGATCATCTATGTTGGTGGCTTACCAAAAATGAGATCCTATCCCTGGGAATACAAAGCAATGTTCTCGCCTTCGGATGTAATAGAGGAGTACACCCGTCCTGCCCGATTGATTGAAAACGGAAAAATCGTTTTCAAAGAGGCGCTATCTGAATCTGAACTTTTGGAATTTGATCCGGTTGGAACGCTGGAAGCTTTCAACAGCGATGGATTGCGATCATTGGTATATACAATCAAAGCCAATTACATGGCTGAAAAAACATTGCGGTATCCGGGTCATATCGGACTTATTAAAGCCATGAAAAGCAGTGGTTTCTTTGATGAGAATCCTTTGGAAATAAATGGTTCTGAAATCAGCCCGCTCGAATTCACGAAAAAAGTACTTTTCTCAAAATGGAAACTTGAATCTGGAGAAGAAGACATTACCATCATGCGAATTGTCGTAAAAGGCAAAACTGAAAATGACATTTCCAGGCAGTTTCAATGGGATCTTGTAGATAATTATGACCATGAAACATCAATTCACTCCATGGCCAGAACTACTGGATATGCTGCTACTGCAGCATTGAGGCTGATAGATAGCGGCGTTTTCAAAAAACCCGGCATGCATGTTCCGGAATTTGTTGGTAAAGATGAAAAAAGTGTTGATTTCATCCTCTCTTATTTGAAGGAAAGAGGGATTCATTATAAAATGATTTTAAAGGATCTCTAATCAAACATGATAAACGCTGTTATGATAACGAGCCGCTCCAATCCGAAAATAAAGAATATCCTGAAATTGCAAAAGGCTTCTGAGAGGCGAAAGCAAAATCTCACTGTGATTGAAGGTAAACGGGAAATAGAACGTGCATTGCTCTCAGGTTGGAAATTGAAAGCGATTTACTTTTGTGAAGAGCTTGCCGGACACAATTTTTCAGAACTTAACTTACAACTAAATGAGGAATGTTTTTTTGAGAACGTCAGCAAAGATGTGTTTGATCTGATTGCATACAGAGAGGGATCTGATGGTTTGATTGCACTTTGTAGCCCAATAAATCATTCACTAGAACAATTGACTCTTCAAAACAACCCCTTGCTTATCGTGCTTGAATCAGTTGAGAAACCAGGAAATATGGGCGCCATTCTGCGAACAGCAGATGCAGCAGGCGTTGAGGCCGTTATTGTATGCGATCCACAGACTGACCTTTACAATCCAAATACAATTCGGGCAAGTCTGGGCTGTATATTTTCTGTTCCGCTTGTGTCAACAGATTCAAAATCTGCGCTTAAATGGATTCAATCAAAAAAAATCAAAATTTTCGCTACCTCACTCGAGGCTTCTTCTGATTATCTTGAAGCAGATTTTTCAATGCCCTCTGCAATTGTTCTGGGAACCGAAGCAACAGGTCTCTCTGAATTCTGGACAAACAATTCTGATAAAAATATCCGCATTGAAATGAAAGGTATTGCCGATTCTTTGAATGTTTCTGTGAGTGCAGCTATTGTAGTTTTTGAAGCAGTCAGACAAAGAAGATTAAAACACTAGCTTATTTTTTAAAAACTCCAATATCCTTTCAAAAACATACATTATTCACTTGATTTATAACTATTTAAAAAATAGAAAAAATATTCATCAATAAACTTGTCGCACTATAAATATAGTACTTTTGCGGTCGTGTTAATGAAAGGATTTTTCCGGTTATTGCCCAGATTGGCTATCATTATGATTCTGGGACTCACAATAAGTTTTGTGCTGTCATTGATTTATTCTGAACCCTGGCATCCTTTTATTTTTGCAATCTTTTTTACAAGTCTTATCGCCATTTGGGCTTATAGGCATTCAAAAGCTGATGATGATGTAAACTATTCAAAAAAAGAGGCTTATGTATCTGTTGCATCATCATGGTTTCTCATTAGTGCAATAGGCTCATTGCCATATATGCTTTCAGGAGATTTTTCTTCCTTAACAGATGCGTGGTTCGAGTCAGTATCCGGCTTCACTACAACAGGGTCTTCTATACTTACCGATATTGAAAGTCTGCCGAAATCTATACTTTTCTGGAGAAGTCTCACCCATTGGATTGGTGGCATTGGCATTATCGTTTTGGTTATTGTTATTATGCCGACAATCGGACTAAATAATTACAGTATTTTTTCGCTTGAATCAACAGTTAGAGAGAAGATTCACCCACGTATTCGATCGGTTGGGTATCGCCTTTTATTTGTTTATATAATTTTGACTTTTAGCGAAATTCTTTTACTTTTATTGGGTAAGATGAATTTGTTTGAAAGCATATGTCATGCCTTCGGTACTGTTTCAACTGGTGGATTTTCACCAAAGAACAGTAGTTTAGCTGAATATTCCCCTTATATTCAATATGTGGTAACCATATTTATGATTCTGGGCGGGACGAATTTTGTGCTACATTATTATGCTTTAACTGGTAAATTCGATAAAATTAAAGAAAATGATGAATTAAGGTTTTATCTTAAAGCAATAGCTCTTTCAGGATTGGTTATAACAGCTTTATTGTTTTTTAAAACCGACCGTAGCTTGGAAGCATCCTTCAGAGAGTCAATTTTTCAGGTTGCCTCAATTATTACTTGTACAGGTTTTGCAACCTCCGATTACCTTCTCTGGCCTGAATTGGCATGGATAATCATTTTCCTGTTAATGTTCCTGGGTGGTTCTACAGGTTCAACATCTGGTGGAATAAAAATGGCAAGGCACTTAATTGCAGCCCGTTCGATAAAGATGGCAATGTTAAAGGTATTACATCCCAATTCAATTTTTACATTACATCTGAATAAAAAAAGAATTGATAATGACACTAGTAACTCAATATTAACATTCATTTTCTGGTATTTACTTGCATTTCTGTTTGGAGTTATAATTTTGATAACGATTGGACTCGATACAATCACAGCCACAAGTGCAATAGCAACTGCCATGGGAGGAATAGGCCCGGGATTCGGTGAAATTGGACCTGCCTCAAATTTCGCACACTTGCCGGCAATAGCAAAACTCATTATCAGCTTCTTCATGATTTTGGGCAGATTAGAGCTGTATACCGTAATTATACTTTTTTCACCTGCATTCTGGAAGAAGTAAATACAAAAAATGTATTTGACCCATTATAAATATATCTCATTGATTTTATATTGTTTATATTATTCAGTAATATGAAATTTATTTAATTATTAAACAAATAGTTGTTCAATAAAAGTTTCGTTTTCAACATCCATTTTTCATTTCTATTGTTATCTTATTAACACACTAAAATGATAAGTTGCAAAAAAAAGTTATCAACAATGCAACCCTTATGAATATCATATTACCTTGATTAACTGAATTTTAAAAAATAACACTTGCTATTTTTTCATAAACATTCTAGTCAAAAAAGCGAATTATAGCAACATTTGAATATCTTTGCTTGGGCTAGTTAAGTTAGTATTTATTAAAAATTGAGAAATTGGAAACAATTAAAATCACTGAAATTAATGGCATTCAATTGTATAACAGTTTTATAGCCGGCGCTCAGCGTATTTTTGAAAACCAGCAACTGCTTAACAAAATCAACGTATTTCCCGTTGCTGATGCTGACACAGGTACCAATCTGGCATCAACCATGCGAAGCATCGTAAATGCTGCAACACCTCAACCAAATCTGAAACTTGCCGCAGTGGCTCTTGCCGATGCTGCACTAACAGGTGCAAGGGGAAACTCAGGCATTATTTTCGCGCAATTTTTATATGGTTTCAGCAATGAAATAAAAAATGAAGAGACTTTATCGGTAAGTGCTTTTGCCGAATACATGAAAAATGCTGTCAAATACGCATACGAAGCAATCGCAAATCCTGTAGAAGGCACAATGATTTCAGTCATAAAAGATTGGGCTGAATACATTTATCTCTTGAAAGATTCTATTGAGGACTTTCTGAAATTATTGCTTGATGGTTTGAAAATTGCCATAGAATCGCTCAAGGCCACAACAGCTCAAATGGCAGTTTTGACCAAAGCCAATGTTGTAGATGCCGGAGCAAAAGGATTTGTCGTTTTCCTGGAAGGCATGTTTGACTATTTTAAAAATGGTCAGAAACAAGTAATTTTTGATGCGTCAAAAATAGAAGTTGCAGAATCAGTTGATGCTATCTCTCATGAAGAAATTACCTATCGTTTTTGCACAGAGGCCATGATTCATGGCACTGACCTAAAACGTGAAAATTTTGCCAAATTGATGGTCAATTACGGTGATTCAATGGTAATTGCTGGTTCACAGACTAAAATGCGCATTCATATCCATACGGATGAACCCTGGAAACTTTTCGAAGACCTGTCAACTATGGGCACTATTTCTTACAAGAAAGTTGATGACATGGTAATGCAAAATGATATTGCTTCAAACAGAAAGTTCAATATTGCCCTCGTCACCGACTCAACTTGTGATTTGCCCAATGACTTACTTGAAAAATATCAAATTCAGGTTGTTCCATTAACAGTACATTTTGGTGAGGAGTTTTATATCGATAGGATTACAATTCAGCCCGAACAGTTTTTCAAAAAACTTGAAACTTCAAAAATTCATCCAACATCAGCCCAACCCACTTTTCCGGAATTTGTAAACAGATATAACTACTTATCCTCTCATTTTGAATCCATTATTGGATTACATATTAGTTCAGGAATGAGCGGCACCTGGCAAAATAGTTTAAATGCCTCACGCAAAGCAATACAGGAATCGGGCAAAAAGATCTCTGTCGTTGACAGTAAACGTCTCACAAGTGCGCTTGGGTTGACTGTTCTAAGAGCTGCAGAAGCCATCGAAGCTGGTCTTTCGCATGATGAAATTGTAGCGCAAACGGATCAATGGGTTGAAAAATCCAAGATACTTGTGACCTCCAAAAACATGAAATTCATGGTCAAAAGTGGACGTGTGAGCCATTCAAAAGGTTTGATGGGTAAGTTATTTGGAATAAAGCCAATTGTGGAGGTGAAGAATCATGGAAAGACTGAGGTCTTTGGAAAACCACTTTCAGAAAAATCAAGTATGAAAATGGTCATGAAAGAAATGGCTCGTTTCATTGGAAATAATGAAGTATGGGGTTATGCGATCACTCATGCGCACAATCAATCAGGTGCAGATTGGTATACAACCGAAATGGAACAACTTACAGGTCAAAAACCACGTTTTGTAAATCAGGCATCTCCTGTATTGGTTGCCAATGTCGGACCTGGTGTCGTTGCATTATCAGTACTTTTAAAATAATTTATACACCTTATATAATACAACAAAAATGGCTGTCCAAATGGGCGGCCTTTTTTGATTGATTCTAAATTCAAACTTGAGGCTTTGTAAGCTTACCGAAATTCTTACCTTTGCCAAAATTCATTGTTAATTTATAAACAATAAGATTACGCATGATAACCAGTCAGTTAACTCACCCAAAAAGTATTGTAGTTGTAGGAGGTTCGAATGATATCACCAAGCCTGGAGGCAAAATTCTAAAAAATATCATCGACGGAAATTTCAACGGAAGTTTATACGTTGTAAATCTTAAAGAGAGTCTGGTTCAGGGAATTGAAAGCTTTCGAAATCCCAATGACCTTCCACAAGTTGATCTTGCTGTAATTGCCATCGCAGCTAAATATATACCGGAGACAGTTGAAATCCTCGCTGTCCAAAAAAACACAAAGGCTTTTATCATCCTTTCGGCAGGTTTCAGTGAGGAAAGTCATGAAGGCAAAATCCTTGAAGAGCAGATAGTAAAAACCATTAATGCCAATGGGGGATCGTTGATAGGCCCAAATTGTGTAGGCATTTTAACACCTCAGCATCACAGCATTTTCACCTACCCTATACCCAAACTTGATCCAAAAGGTTGTGATTTCATTTCA
The DNA here is from genome assembly GCA_030683155.1 of Bacteroidales bacterium. Taxonomy (GTDB): domain Bacteria; phylum Bacteroidota; class Bacteroidia; order Bacteroidales; family F082; genus JALNZU01. Next base: position 15,645 of record JAUXMV010000107.1, on the reverse strand, counting down.
GGATCTGGCGCTACTGCATGTTTTATCATGGAAGCAGGAATTCCAAAAGGATTGTCTTTTGCAAATGTTTTTTCAGTTGGTAACTCAGCCCAACTGGGTGTTGAAGAAATACTTCAACATATGGATGAGAATTTTGATGCTGAAAAAGATCCAAAAGTTAAGCTGCTCTACATTGAAAACATTTCAAAACCGCAACTTTTACTCAAACATGCCACTTCTTTAATCAGAAAAGGCTGTCGTATTGCAGCCATAAAAGCTGGTTCGAGTGAAGCAGGCAGCCGTGCTGCATCTTCGCATACAGGTGCTTTAGCCAGTCCGGATGTAGCCGTTGATGCATTGTTTAGAAAAGCAGGTATTGTAAGATGTTACGGACGGGAAGATCTGATTGCCGTCGCTTCAGTTTTTATGCACCCTGAACTTAAGGGTAAACGCATTGCAATTATTACACATGCTGGTGGGCCAGCGGTAATGTTAACCGACTCGCTTTCAAACGGAGGCATGGAAGTGCCTCATATTGAAGGTGATGCTGCCGAGTTGCTAAAATCAAAGTTATATCCTGGCTCATCTGTTGCCAACCCGATCGACTTTCTTGCAACCGGCACAGCCGAACAGCTTGGATTCATTATTGATGCCGTTGAAAATGATTTCGAGCATATTGATGCCATGGTTGTCATTTTTGGCACTCCGGGTCTTTCCGATATTTTTGATGTGTATGCGTTGCTCGATCAAAAGATGAAGCAATGCAAAAAACCTGTTTTCCCGGTTTTGCCATCTGTGATGACTGCTGCCAAAGAAATAGAATATTTTCTGTCGAAAGGACGAATAAACTTTCCTGACGAGGTTGTTTTAGGCAATGCCATTGCACGTGTAGCCAACACCGCCAAACCAGAGAATGAAACTTTTGACCGGTCAATAATCGACACAAAGATTATTCGATCAGTGATTGATTCATGTGAAGATGGCTATATAGCTCCCGAAAAAATCCAACAACTACTCGATGCTGCCGGCATTCAACGCGCTGGCGAAGCAGTGGTTTCAACTGTAAGCGCTGCCGTTCAATCTGCCCAAAAGCTTGGTTTTCCAATCGTAATGAAAGTTGTAGGACCGGTGCATAAGTCAGACGTTGGAGGCGTTATCTTGAATATAAATTCTGTGGAATCGGTAAAAACCGAATTTGAACGGATGATAAAAATTAAAGATACAACGGCAATTCTCATGCAACCAATGCTCAGCGGAATGGAGCTCTTTGCTGGGGCGAAAAAAGAAGGCGATTTTGGACACATGGTGCTTTGCGGAATGGGGGGAATCTTTATTGAAGTTCTGAAAGATGTTTCTGCAGCGCTTGTTCCAATCAGAACTGAAGAGGCAGTACATATGATAAAATCATTGAAAAGTTATAAAATTCTTCAGGGTGTCAGAGGGCAGAAACCAATAAATGAAAGCGCTTTCAACGACATCATTGTGCGTCTTTCTGCGCTGCTTGAAGTTGCACCTGAAATTGCTGAGCTTGACCTTAACCCACTTTTGGGAAATGAAAAGCATGTAATTGCAGTTGATGCCAGAGTGCGAATAGAAAGAAATTGAAATCTGCAAAGTCAGGTGCCTAATGTCATTCGAATAAAAAATGAAAAAAAATGATTTTCTTGTTTTAGCAGTCATAGCGCTGATTATACTGCCTTTTATTATTTTTCCTTTTGTCCTGAATGCTTACAATGACCTCAACAACTCACATGGCATGTGGATGAGTTTTGCGAAGTTTGCCATCCTGGCTACTTTCGGTGAGTGCCTTGCTTTACGCATCCGCACAGGTCATTACAACAAAAAAGGCTTCGGCATTATCCCACGAGCCATTGTCTGGGGATTATTGGGATTAACCATTAAGATGGCTTTCGTAATTTTTGCAACTGGCACGCCGGTTTTTCTAAAGTATCTTGGCCAAAGCAATGCCACCGAAGTAATGCAAAACGGATTTAGTCTTTCAAAATTACTGGTGGCTTTTAGCATCAGTACAGCAATGAATCTGATCTACGCTCCGGTGATGATGACCCTTCATCGTATTACCGATACACACATAATCGTCAATGGTGGAAGTATTTACGCATTGTTTCGGCCAATCCAAATGAGAAAAATATTCAATGCGCTGGATTGGGATTCACTTTGGAACTTTGTCTTCAAAAAGACCATCCCCTTTTTCTGGATTCCAGCACATACAGTCACATTTTTGCTTCCCGAAAGCATGCAGGTTCTTTTCGCTGCCATATTGGGAATTGCCCTCGGAGTGATTTTGAGTGTTGCCATAAAAAAGACCTGATCTTGTCAATTAATAAAGCAAACCTCATAGATCACAGTCTTTCAAGAATATAAAATCAGTGTTTTTATATTCACAAACAGTATAATTGTGCAACGCAATAAAGAAGCTAAACCATTCTAAAATATAATCATTTTAAATTAGATAAATAGTGCAATCGTTTGCGCTTATTTCAGGCTTTTTCAATACATTTGTGCAAAAGCTAACAAAGCAGACTACAAACTGCAAAACACTGAAAACAAGAAGTCTATAAATCATGAGAAATACTCCGATCAATTACCAGACCGTACAGACAAAGATTTCTGAAAGCGGCATCAGCAATGTAGGTCGTGCATCCATCCGAGAAATAAAAAAACTGGTTGATAACCTTGAAAAAGCTAGCGGGGAGAAGTTCATTCGCATGGAAATGGGAATACCGGGCCTCCCTCCTTCACAAATCGGCGTTGATGGTCAGATCGAAGCCTTACGAAAAGGTGTTGCAGCCATCTATCCTGATATTCATGGAATACCTGAGCTAAAAAATGAAATTTCGCGTTTCGTAAAGCTCTTTATGGGTATCGATGTTAAACCTGAAGGCTGCATTCCAACTGTTGGTTCCATGCAAGGCGGATTTGCATCTTTCCTTGCCCTAAGCCGGATTCATGAAGGCAGGGATACAACGCTATTCATTGATCCCGGATTTCCAGTGCATAAACAACAGCATAAGGTATTGAACCTGAAGTTTGAAACATTTGATGTATATGACTTTCGGGGTGATAAACTAAGGGAAAAACTTGAATCAATTTTGTCTTCGGGGAAAATTCACTCTATCCTGTATTCCAACCCCAACAACCCATCATGGATCTGTTTTACGGAAAAAGAATTACAGATTGTTGGAGAATTAGCTGAGAAGTACGATATTGTTATCATGGAAGACCTTGCCTATTTTGGCATGGATTTCCGTCAGGATTACAGCAAGCCGGGCGAGCCTCCCTATCAACCTTCTGTTGCAAACTACACTAAAAATTATATCCTTTTCATTTCAAGTTCAAAAGCATTCAGTTACGCAGGTGAGCGTATCGGTATGATGGTGATTTCAGACCATCTTTTTGAAAGCCACTTTCCCGATTTGAAGCGCTTCTATCCCAATGATCAGTTTGGTTACACAATGATTTTTGGAACAATGTATCCTTTGAGCTCAGGCACTTCACATTCAGCACAATATGGGCTTGCTGCAATTTTGAAAGCTGCCAACGAAGGTAAGTTTGACTTTGTGGAAGTTGTGAAAGAATATGGAGAAAAGGCACACATCATGAAGAAACTCTTCATTGAAAATGGCTTCAGGATTGTTTACGACATGGACGAAGACAAGCCAATTGCTGATGGGTTTTATTTCACCTATTCATATCCCGGTTTCACCGGTGTTGAATTGCTCGAAGAAATGCTATATTATGGCATCAGTGCCATTTCACTTGATATTACAGGCAGCGAAAGGCATGAAGGCATCAGAGCATGCACTTCACTGATAAAGAGAAGTCAATTTGGTGACCTTGAAATGAGACTGAAACAGTTTCATCATGATCATCCAGTTGAATAAATTTTTGAAAATCATACGAGAGATTTATTTACAAAAATTAAATTTTATAAGCAACAAAAGAAACGATTTTTAAGGCATTTTATCCTATTTAAAATGTTTATAAATAGCAGGTTTACAGGCAAAAGGGCGAGAAAACCAGCACTTCAAAAGGTGGCTTTTTTGTACTTTTGCGCAAACGATTTAAATTAATGTAACAATATAAAATATGGCAAAAGTAAAAGGAGCCATCGTGGTAGATGTTCAGAAGTGTAAAGGCTGTGGCGTATGCCTTCCGGCCTGTCCCACTTCGGTTATCGAACTGGCTAAAGAAGTGAATGGTAAAGGTTACCATTACGCTTACATGGAAAAACCGGATGAATGCATCGGATGCAGCAACTGCGCGATAGTTTGCCCGGATGGAGTTATTACTGTTTACAAACTGAAGTTGTAGCAGACAAAAAAATCATTCAAACAAATAAATGATATGGGTGAATTGAAATTAATGAAGGGTAATGAAGCATTGGCCGAAGCAGCAATAAGAGCTGGTGCCGATGCATATTTTGGTTACCCGATCACACCACAATCGGAGGTGATCGAATACCTGATGGCAGAAAAGCCATATGACCGCACCGGAATGGTTGTGTTACAGGCAGAGAGCGAAATAGCAGCAATAAATATGGTTTATGGCGCTGCCGGAGCGGGAAAAAGAGTTTTAACATCATCATCAAGTCCAGGAGTAAGTTTAAAGCAAGAAGGAATTTCGTATATAGCTGGTTCTGAATTGCCCTGTGTGTATGCAAATGTTGTTCGTGGAGGACCGGGATTGGGAACAATACAACCATCACAGGCTGACTACTTTCAAAGCACAAAAGGTGGCGGGCATGGCGATTATAAGCAAATCGTTCTGGCTCCGGCATCCGTTCAGGAAATGTCAGACTTTGTTAAGTTGGGCTTCGATCTTGCATTTCAATATCGTATCCCTGTATTGATTCTATCAGACGGTGTCATTGGTCAGATGATGGAGAAAGTGGAGCTTTTTGATCAGATTCCGCGTCTCACAGATGAAGAAGTTGCCGAAAAGTATCCATGGGCAACCACAGGAAAGAAAAAAGGCACTGAAAGGAGAATCATCACATCGCTTGATCTTGATTCCAATAAAATGGAAGAACATAATCTCCATTTGCAAAGAAAATACAAAACTATTGTCGAGAATGAAGTTCGCTATGAATTGATTGATTGTGACGATGCCGAGTATATCATTGTTGCTTATGGATCAAGTGCGCGTATTTCTCAGAAAGCCGTTCAAATGGCCCGAAAAAAAGGAATCAAGGTTGGCTTGTTCAGACTGATTACCCTTTTCCCATTTCCGGCAAAACAAATGCAGGAATTATGCAAAAAAGGTGTAAAAGGTTGGCTGGCAGTTGAAATGAGCGCCGGTCAAATGGTTGAAGACGTAATGCTTTCTGTGAAAGGATGTGCCAAAGTGGAACATTTCGGACGTTTTGGAGGTATCGTCCATACACCGGAAGAAGTTTTACGTGCGTTGGAAGAAAAAATTATAGGAGACTAGTCAAATGGCAGAAATAACATTCGAAGATATTGTAAAACCAGAAAATCTGGTATACAAAAAAACTGATCTGATGACCGACAAAGCGTTGAGTTATTGTCCTGGCTGCGGCCATGGCACTGCCCATCGCATTGTTATGGAAATCATTGAGGAGCTTGGACTTGAAGAAAAAACTATTGGTGTTGCCCCTGTTGGTTGCTCAGTTTTGGCTTACGAATTCATGAATATTGACATGACCCAGGCTGCCCACGGAAGAGCTCCTGCAGTGGCTACAGGAATCAAGCGTGTATATCCTGACAAAATCGTATTCACCTATCAAGGTGATGGTGACCTTGCTGCAATCGGCACTGCTGAAACAATTCATGCTTGCAACAGAGGCGAGAAAATTGTCATCATTTTTGTGAACAACGGCATTTATGGTATGACAGGCGGTCAAATGGCACCTACGACACTGCCCGGAATGAAATCGTCTACTTCTCCTTTTGGCCGCGATGTTGAATCAATGGGAAATCCACTTAAAATGACAGAGCTTGTAGCACAGCTTCCCGGAACGTATTTCGTTACGCGTCAGGCTGTTCACACACCGGCAGCTGTAAGAAGAGCGAAAAAATCAATCAGAAAAGCTTTTGAAAACCAGGTAAACAAAAAGCCGGGAATTTCTTTTGTAGAAATTGTTTCAAATTGTAATTCAGGTTGGAAAATGACCCCAACCGATTCAAACAAATGGATGGAAGACAATATGTTCCCGTTCTACCCTCTTGGCGACATCAAAGTTGATGGTCAATTGGTAAAATAAATGTTTAATCCGAAAAAAACAGATACTATGACCGAAGAAATAATCATAGCCGGATTTGGTGGCCAAGGCGTCCTTTCAATGGGTAAAATATTGGCTTACAGCGGCATCATGCAAGATCAGGAAGTTAGCTGGATGCCATCCTATGGCCCGGAAATGAGGGGCGGAACAGCCAACGTCATCGTGATTGTAAGCGATGAAAGAATCAGTTCTCCCATCCTGACTATTTTTGACACTGCCATCATCCTGAATCAACAGTCGATGGATAAATTTGAGAAATCTGTCAGACCTGGAGGGGTTCTCCTTTACGATCCCAATGGAATCACGCGCCACCCCGTGCGCAAAGACATCACTATCTATCAGATTGAAGGAGCCCAACTTGCCGCTGAAATGGGAAATACTAAAATTTTTAATATGATTGTCCTTGGCGCATTCCTTAAAGTCAAACCAATAGTTTTGCTCGAAAATGTGATCAAGGGACTGAAGAAATCTCTTCCTGAAAGATACCATAAATTGATTCCGATGAACGAAGACGCATTAACCATGGGAATGAAAAATGTTGTCTGTTCAAATTCGTTGAATTAATCTTCAGAGGCTTTTTTGATAATTGAGTCAGATCCAACTGAATCAAATTAAAACAAATAACATAAAAAAAAGAGCCGTTATGCAATGTGTAACGGCTTTTTTATTTGCTTTGCAGCTATGAAGACAGACCTCAGAGATTTTCTTGAAAAGCAATACAGGCTATACAACAAGCCAGAATTTATCGCACTTGATCCGATAGCCATACCCCATAGATTTACCAAAAATGAAGACATTGAAATAGCAGGATTTCTGGCAGCAACACTTGCATGGGGACAACGGAAAACCATTCTTTCGAAATCGCTTCAGCTGATGGAACTGATGGAAAATCAACCATATGCTTTCCTTACTCAATCCGATGAAAAGGAATTTCAACGCTTTTCTGATTTCAAGCACCGAACCTTCAACGGAGATGATTGCATTGGATTGCTGTCGGCCTTAAAAGCTGTTTACTTGCAACATGGTGGACTTGAAAAGGTTATGACAGAAGGCTTTACGAAAGGAGGCGCCTTTGAGGCAATAGAAAGGTTATCTGAAACATTGTTTTCCTATCCTCACCTAAGAAGAACGCAAAAGCATGTAGCCAAACCCTCCAAAGGCTCAGCAGCAAAACGCATCAACATGTACTTGAGGTGGATGGTTCGCAAAGACAATCATGGTGTAGATTTTGGCATATGGAACAACGTCTCCCCTTCCCTGCTGATCTGTCCACTTGATCTCCATAGTGGGCGCATTGCCAGACAATTGGGGATTTTAAAGAGAACAACCGACGATTGGATAGCGGCAGTTGAGCTCACGGAAAATCTTAAAATTTATGACCCTGACGATCCGGTTAAGTATGATTTTGCATTGTTTGGAACAGGCGTTAATGGTTTCTCATTATCACCTTAAGTCATTTAAATTTCGATAGATTTAAGATAAATTTCACTCACAATAATTCTCTTTTTCTTTGTGTAGCTCAGTGTCTCCTTGGTGGCACTTTGTGTAATAGCTATTGCACTAAGGGATAATGAATTCAGAATCAATAAAAACAATCCACTTCAAATCAAAATGGATTTTAGCCAATCTTCGCCCATAATAATTCTCTTTTTCTTTGTGTAACTCAGTGTCTCCTCCGTGGCACTTTGTGTAATAACTATTGCACAAAGAGATTATGCATTCAGAATCAATAAAAACAATCCACTTCAAATCAAAAAAAAATAGCTGTAGAATCTGGTAAGAATTAAGACAAAATGTATAATTTTACAGCCTAAACCCTTATTAACAAGCAATATAAATGCCTTTCCCCAAGCATATTACGAAAGCAGTTTTGGTTCTATCTATGGTAAGCCTTTTTGCTGATATTGCAAGCGAGATGCTATACCCAGTTGTACCCGTTTACCTGCGTTCTATCGGTTTCTCGGTTTTTCTTATCGGACTTCTTGAAGGAATTGCAGAGGCAACAGCAGGCTTGAGTAAAGGATATTTTGGAAACTGGTCAGACAACCAAGGCAAAAGGTTGCCTTTTGTAAGGTGGGGCTATTTTCTTTCTGCCCTTGCAAAACCGATGATGGTTTTATTGAAATTTCCATTGTGGATTTTCTTTGCAAGAACTACTGACCGCATTGGAAAAGGCTTGCGCACAGCACCGCGCGATGCACTGCTTTCTGACGAAGCAACAATTGCAACAAAAGCTGCTGTATTCAGCTTTCATCGTGGAATGGATTCTTTTGGAGCCTTTATTGGTCCACTTATAGCACTTACATTCCTTCATTTTTATCCTGAAAAAATAACTACACTTTTCATCATTGCCTTTATTCCAGGAATTCTATCAGTGGGATTGACCTTTTTGATAAAAGAAAAAGTCAGACCTCAAAAAGAGTCAAAAAAACTGCCCGGACTCTTCACTTTTTTAAAATACTGGAAGACAGCAGCTAAAGATTACAAAAGACTGCTTATCCCTTTGCTGTTTTTTGCTTTGTTCAACAGCAGTGATATGCTGCTTTTGCTAAAAGTCAAAGAGGCCACAGGTTCTGACCACACCGCAATAATGGTTTACATATTTTTCAATTTAACGTATGCCATCTTTTCATATCCACTTGGATTACTGGCAGATAAGTTGAATATGAAACTCATTTTTCTTATAGGGCTACTTTTGTTCTCGGTGACCTATTTCGGAATGGCTTATGCATCTTCAACGATTGTGTTTTTTATACTTTTTGGCGTTTATGGCATCTATATGGCAAGCACTGAAGGAATTTCAAAAGCATGGATCAGTAATCTGATTCCAAAGGAAGAAACAGGCACCGGGATTGGACTTTTCGTTTCATTGCAAAGCATTGCTTTGATGCTGGCGAGTACTTTTGCAGGCTTGGTCTGGAGCATATTTGGAGCAAAAACTGCTTTCCTTATGACATCTTTTGCCAGTCTGGCAGTGTTTCTGTTTATGTTTTTTTATGTTTCAATGTCTCTGAAGAAATAGCTTTTATTTCTTGGATGTTGATAGGATATCGATTGAACTTTCAAGATAGGCTAATTGTAGGGATATTTAGACTATTACACACCAATCCTGATAGGTGTTGTGCCTTTTAAGTGATAAATTATACTTTATAAAAGACTGGAATATTACGTTTTTATGAAGTATACTTTATAAATGATCAACCAATTTGACTTTTGTAAAGTATATTTCCTATCTTCTTCAACGTGAATTCAGAACCTTATTGACGATTCGGGACAACTTTCCAAAACTTGTGGTAACGATGGATGAACCTTCAGGCGGAAACATCGAAGGAGTGGAACACTGGCACCTGAGAGATTTTTTAAGCCGCGATTGGTAATGAACGTGTGTGGTCTGGATGTGTTCAGATTGCATTTTATACCAAAGTGAATTATTGATGTTTCCAAAAGCTGTCCCGGCATAACGCCGTTGGATATAAAGGTTAGACCAATTGAGTGAGTGATAATTGGACTATTACATTTCTCCAATCGGTATCATCAGACAATTGCAAAAGTATCGACATAAAAAAACCGCTGTCTGATAAGGGACAACGGTTTTTCATCTCCAGATAGAGCAGATTGATAGAATTTTATTTAGAATCGTTCTAAATCGACATCAGTTATTAATACACAAATTCAAAAAAAAAGGCTTGAAAACCAAGACCTTTTTGATGAATAGTATTTTTTAATTTTTCAACTTTTCCAGAGGAAGTTCAATGAGTACTTCTATAGCACTCCATAATGTAATGGAATATATTATTGATTAACAAACAATTATTATCAATTACAGAGAATTAGCTCAGTTCTGCTCTTTTCACCCTTTTATAGCGCCAATACTGAAGCACAGCCAATAATACACTAAGTGACGGAGCTACAAACCGGATTTGCAGCAGAATAAAATGTAATATATCCTCTTCTCCTTTGATAAAAAATTGATAAATCAAAGGAAGGACAATTGTAAGAAAAAGGAACAAGGCGCCCCATTCGAGTAAGAATCTTTTTTTCATGATATTTGTGTTATATGATAAGAAATGAGGTTGTTTCCTGAGCTGCCACTTTGCCAAAAGTGCAAGGTGGAGTCACTTCGGTCGAACTTATTCTTCCCCAGCTTAAAGATAAATTTTGTTGTGCAACAAGGCACAAATTGTCCGCGAAATAAAAGTGTGCGTGAAAACTCATTACAACAATAAACGTCTTTGGCCAATAACTCTACTAAACCGCTATAATCTTGCTTTTGCTGGAGGAGAGGAGACGGCTGGCTATTTATTGTTGTCATTGTCCTAATTTTCAGTGGCAAATATAATAATTGTTTTAAACTGAAACAAGTTTTTTTAACTGTGCTTTGACCAATAGCAAATTTACCTGCAGTATGAAGATGAAAGTTATTACAAGAATTAGTGAAGCTGCAACCGGCTTTTTCATAAATAATGATTGTTATAACGTTAGATAGTATTGAATCATAGATTAAAAATACAATAATCTTCTTATACTTTCAGTCAACGAAACTAAGCTTTTAATAAGTGTCGGGCATATACGTAAAATTCGTCATGTGTGTTTTGTAATAGCCATAACAAAATTCCTGAGGAATACACAACCTAGGCCAAGCCAGAGCACAAATTCTTCAATGAAGTGTTGATTAATGTACATATTTCAAAGTCAAGCATTTGACTGTAATTAAGCGAGTAGTCGCAGACTACCCAGAACGAGGGTGTGATTTCAGGATTATTGTCAACATTTGTGACAAAATCAAAAGCGCACAAGGGTGTTCTGAGGATAAAGCTGTTGTGTGTGGTGTGAGTTACTACCTAACAGCCCAAAATTTGGATTACTCATCTTATCATATATAATTATAATACAATTTATCACTGAGAATTTTACAAGAATGATTGATCTCATTGGATTTTTAGTCTATAGTGAATGTTTTCAAAGATTTAATACCCCCAAAATCATCGTCTACAAAGTAAATTTTATTTCTGTAAAAACATACCTTTTCAGGGAACATACTATGGTCAATTTTTATGGTTTTAATAGTTCGTCCTGTATTTAGTTCAATCTCATAAAAAACATTGTTGACAGATGAGAATCCTTCAATATAAAATCTGCCTGTTGCTTTATCCTGAAAAACTCTTTGACTATTATTCGTTTTATAAAGAAAGGCAACTTCTTTTTGAAAGGAGAAGGTACTATCAAAGAATACAATTCTATTGTGGAGGTTATCAAAAATAAGTATAGTTTCAAAGTATATAAATAATGGATTATAAGCTGGTATCCTGCCAATAAATTGATAGCCAAGCTCCAGCTGTTTAATCTTTCTTTCTATTTTCAATTGGCTTACGCTTGTCTCGCCCATTTCATCAATTACTCCATATTGCCTAATCAGTTCATTTCTTCGATCAAGAAAATTTTGCGCAAATAATTCCCTTTCTTTATCATATATATGATAAAACTCTACTCTTTTCTTATCCTTTATATACCAATATCTTATCTCTTGATTGTGATTAAAAACAGACTTAAAAATGAAATCTCTATTAATGTAACCAACGCAAGTCGCCAGACTTGAATTAAACTTATCGATTGAATAAGCACCATAATAAGAAATAGATGAATCAGCAAGGTTTGTTTCTAATTGAAAAACAGAATCACATGTTAATATATGCATATTACCCATACAATCCTCAAACAATTCATCTCCTCTAATAGACAAACTAATTTCAAATGATGTTATTGTTTCGATATTAAAAACTTTCAACATTCTTCTTTGACCTATTTTTAGCAGAACAAGTATACTTTCTTCAAATATTTTGAAATCTAAAATAATTCGGTTGGCTTGATTTGATAGTATCACATCAGGTTTAACATTTATAATCTCGACCTCTTCGAGGGTATAAACTTTTGCAGATAACTGAATGGTTATAAAATCTTCAATAGATTCAAACTCGTTTTTAGTCAGGGATAAGTACTTTGTATCGAAGCCAATTCTACTTATTCTCAAATCAACAGGAAAATCATCTGCTGTTGCATAAAAGAATCCATTGCTATTTGAAGTAGTGCCAGTTTTATTGCTCAAATTTTGTATGTTGACATTTTCAACAGGATCCGAATTGGCATCAACAACTCTCCCTACAATAACAATTGTATCATTCTGGGCATAGGAATTAACCAAAATGCCGATGATAAATAGTATGGTAACAATTGTTTTTTTAATCATAATGATATTTGGAGTCATTATTTCGTATAGAATCAACATTTAGACTAGGCATCTTTACAAGGGTTGTGAATTTCTTAGTCTCAATAAACATCCCCATTTCGGCATTGTATACGACTACTGTTCTATAGATCACCATTAAATACGTTTTAAAAGTTATCAAAGTCTAACTTTTTCGATATACCGGAAACTTTTCCCATTTGATAAATACTTGGTTTTTAGTAAATACGCACATTGATTATAAATTACAATTTTGTGCACATTTCCCAAAGCTATTTTAAAAATAACCGTCCCACTCTTTAGATCAATCTCAAATAAATCAGTTCCTAAGAAAGTATAAAAAATTTCAGTCATCTCATCCTTTAGAATTTCTCTCTTCCATTTCTTTGATTTTTGATACTCTATTTCTATTGTTCTATCGCATGTTTCTATATCACTATAAATTTCAATGATTCCATGTTGATGATTGAAATAAACAAGTGAATCGCGTTTTTTCATTAAAACCTGCGGAAATGGAGAAAATAAGTAGTATTTATCAAAATACATCGAAACATTTGCTGTGCCACCCGGGTTTTTTCTGGTCCAGCGAATGGATTCGTTCATTTTATTCAATAGTTTTTGATCAAAATCTGACTTGAATTCATGAACACTTTTCTCAATTGCATTCACATAAAAGAAATTGTATTGATATCCTTCATTAAATTCCTCTTTGAAATAAACCTCATTTTCTATTTGAAACAAGCATCCATTCATATTTTGATAAAATTTATTTAGCTCCATCGAAAATGGAAGAACAATTCTACTTGAATCATTAACGATTTGGAAGGCAGAGTCTTTAGATATTACATGACATTGTTGAAGGCAATCTTTATACAGTTTTTCTGGCTTCAAAGTGAGGGGTAAAGAATAAAACGATTTTTGCTCCAAGTTCAGATCTGTCAATGTAATTCTGAAAATACCGGGATTCGATCTAATTTTTTCCAAAATTAGCAAATTACTATCATAAAGTTCAAAATCAATGATGGAAACATCTTCATAATATCGTTGTGGTATTTTTGTTGCCTGAATATTAATTTCGCCAAGTAAGGTGGTTCGGGGTTTCATCAATACAAATATCGTATCATTTGGTGGTATTTCTTCTATATCTAAACTTTTAGGTTCAAATGCCACATGAGATAACGTTAAATTAATTGGAAGTTTCAAAATTGAAATTTCACAAAAACCATTCTTGTCTGTTGAATTTCCAAATTGCGTATTCGTGAGCTTAACATTAACATGTGAAATTGGTTGAAAACTCTCGATGTCCAGAACTTTGATTGCTACTATGCTTTGCTCTGTGCTTTGACCAATAGCAAATTTACCTGCAAGAATGAAGATGAAAGTTATTACAAGAATTAGTGAAGCTGCAATCGGCTTTTTCATAAATAATGATTGTTATAACGTTAGATAGTATTGAATCATAGATTAAAAATACAATAATCTTCTTATACTTTCAGTCAACGAAATTAAGCTTTTAATAAATATCTGGCATATACGTAAAATTCGTTATGTGTGTTTTGCAATAGCCATAACAAAATTCCTGATGAATACACAACCTAGGCCAAGCCAGAGCATGAATTCTTCAATGAAGTGTTGATTAATGTACATGTTTCAAAGTCAAGCATTTGACTGTAATTAAGCGAGTAGTCGCAGACTACCCTGAACGAGGGTGTGATTTCAGGATTATTGACAACATTTGTGATAAAATCAAAAGCGCACAAGGGTGTTCTGAGGATAAAGCTTTCATGCGTAGTGTATATTGGTTCTGAATGCATTGTACTGTTTAACTTAGCAATAAACATTCGTCCCAGGAAGTTATGTTGGAACTAATAGTCATTGCAAGGAGATTTCAAAAATAATCGTTAAAGAACTCCAGTTCCTCATTCTCAAGTCCCAAATAATACACTCTTTTCCTCACTACATTTTCTATAGACAAAACTTTTCCTTCGACCAAGCTTATCGTTAAGTCAGTTAACTTCATCTTTTCAACAGTATTACCATGTGTTAAAAAAACATATTTATTATTCAATAACAACTTATACCTAAGTTTAATACGAAAGTTAATACCCAAGACTACACCGATTCCTCCCAAATAGAACATATATTCATGGCTATCATTATTTTCAATTTTTGATAAATAGAAGAGCCCAATAATAATCCAAACTAATCCAATGATGATAAAAGTATAGTCTTTATTAAATACAAAACTTACATTTTTAATTTTAATTTTTGCTTTTCTTGTTATAGCATAGTAATAAATCGTATCTAGGAATAATACTCCCATAGTAAGAATAGAAAAAGTCTTCATGGCAATTTCTCTATTTCTGATCAGGCTATCAATAGTAAAAAAAAACAAAAGAATGAACAGCGTAATGATTTGATTTCTAGTTTTCATTTCTATTTTTTTTAAATAATCCCCTCACATTTTATTTGTGCAAGGGGATTTGTTGATTAATTGTATTTAGGATCCACAAACGGTAGAAGCACAAAGGCCATTTTCCGAAAAATTAGCGACTTCATTCGTGAGGCACAATCGTCCTGCAAGCCAGCCCGTACCAGTTGGTATTGCTCCTGATGCTAAAGAAACCAAACCAAACCAAAAACTTGAAGCTCCACAGTTCAGAATTTTCATTTCATTTTCATTAAGCCTTGAAACCGCTAATTTATTTAAAAATAACTTTTGGTTTCTTGATATTATATTCATTATTAATAGTTTAAGTAGATTTACTTTACAATTATTCTCAAAACTAAACATGCGTCAAGCTATATTTAGCCTGACGCCCACCTCAATCGAACTTATTCTTCCCCAGCCAATCCCTAATATCTCGGGAATATTTTGTTGTGCAACAAGGCATAAATTGTCCGCTAAATAAAAGTGTGCGTGAAAACTCATTACAACAATAAACGTCATTGGCCAATAACTCTACTAAACCGCTATAATCTTGCTTTTGGTGGAGGAGAGGGTACGGATGGTTGCTTATTGTTGTCATTGTCCTAATTGTGGCTGCAAGTATAATAATTGTTTTAATGTGAAGCAAGTTATTTTTTCCTTAAGGCGCTTATGATTATCACTACAAAACAAGTGTATGAGCTGAATGACAGATTGATAGAATTTTATTTA
>JAUXMV010000098.1 GCA_030683155.1 Bacteroidales bacterium | reverse complement strand
GCCATTGTCAGTTGATTTGATGAAAAACAAATCATACCATGCGCTGACGAATAAAACAGCAACATTGTCACCATTGGTGGCTATCACATAATCATCTGCTGAAATGGAGTTGGTATAAAAAGCCAAATCTACTTCAGGAGGAAATACCCATCCATCCCAGGTTGTTCCACCATCAAATGACCGGTTATAATATACCTCATTGAAAGTAGTAGCGGCTGCATTCTGCCAAGCAGCAACAGCGTGAAGCACACTGTTATTTTCACCTGAAGAGGCTAAACGAGGCCATGTGAGGTCTCTGGCTGGAGTGCCTGCAGGGTTTGTAATCTGTCCTTTAGCAGTCCAGGCACCAGTTCCTTTTGCAGCCCTTGTATACAAGTTGATGCCAAATGGTGATCCACCATGAGAAACCAATGCTTCACCTTCAGCACCATTAGCTGTAATGCTTGGCCATCCTGAGCGAAAAGGTTCAACACGTGCTGTTGGCATTGGGCTCCACGCAGTTCCATTGTTAAATGCATAACCTGTTCCACGGTCAGGGAATGAAGGTGCGCCTGCAACTCCCCATGTTGCTGTAGCAGCAACACTGCCATCAGGCCATGCATAAATACGGTTACCTAAAGCAGCATTTGTCTGAAGGTCATACTGTGTAATCATTACAACAGCTTCTTCAATACCATTGGCATTTTTTCTGGTTACAGCATTCACGATGCTTGTGCTTGGCGCAAAATCTAATGGTTCAACCCTTGGGTCAATACGGTCGGTTTTTGTAGTCACTACCGACTCATTGGCTTTTGGGTGTTTAAGTTTTACATATCCATTCTG
This sequence comes from Bacteroidales bacterium, assembly GCA_030683155.1. Taxonomy (GTDB): domain Bacteria; phylum Bacteroidota; class Bacteroidia; order Bacteroidales; family F082; genus JALNZU01. The sequence continues at coordinate 2,182 of JAUXMV010000098.1, read as the reverse complement.
CGCAAAAGTGGTCGCAGTGAATGCAAATGCAATAAAAAAGAATAAAATTTGTCTCATAATGAATGAAATTAAGTTTGTGAATAAGATTATAACCTCTAAAACGAGACAAAGATATATATTCTTTTTTTGAAATGCGAAAAAAAGACAATCAAAAATCTATAAGAAAGTCATGCTTAAAGTATAAAAAGTCATGAAAAGAGCTACTTAGACACCAATATAAGTTGCAATACAAGAACAAAACCAAATATTTGTGTTGAATAAGACTGTCGGATATCAGCGAGCCGACAATAATTCTCTTTTTTTTGGTGTAGCTTCGTGCCTCTTTGGTGGCTCTTTGTGCTATAGCTGTGTCACAAAGTTTTGCAAAGAGTTATTGGATTAAAAATCAGGTACTCGAAACAATTATCAAAAATTGATTCCGGAACTAGTTCTCGAGTTTTTTATCAAAGCTACGGTTGAAATTAAGTTTATCAGAATTGAAACGCATTCCGCTTATTCTTCCCTGCTCATCGGTGGCTTTAACCAGTTGAACATCATTATCGGTAAGCGTATTGTAGGTTTTAACGCCTGCCTGCGCAAGATCCCATAAAGAAAATCCACCTGAGATCACATCCGATACATTATCCGGTTTATCTGTGCTTTTGTTGGGAGCAAGAGAAGCCAAAACTTTGTTGACTGTGTTGTCGAAAACCCGCCCAAAGGCTGATTTATTTGCTGCTTGCTCTTCCAAATCGTTGCCTGAAATTACAGCTGCGAGAAGCAATCTGTCAGAAACATGTTGCATTACCGGAATTTCATTGTGTCTGCCACTTTCGATGATCTGACCGGCCTCTCTGAAGGCAAGTGCCGGCAAGGCTTCCAAAGGTTTAAAGAATGAAAATTCTTGTTCGTCGCTTATTGCTTCTCTAGTTTTAGTGCTTGTTGATTCATTGGTTGCAGTTTGAAAAGTTGCAGTTGTTTCAGCTTCATTAAAAATTTCTTCAACGACAGGTGTTTTCACTTCGGGTGCAACAACAACCATTTCCGGCGATACCACTTTCGTTTCAGGCTGCAGCCATATCCATGCGATTGATGCCAGTAGAAGCAAACTTGCTGCAATACTGATATTTCTGATCAAACCAAGGCCAATGACCGGAGCCAGGCGCAAAAGTTTTTTCTTGTTCGGATAAACTTGCTTTTCGTCAGCTTTGAAATACACCTTATCATATAGATCAAAATCCCCTTGCAGAAAAGGATTCAGTTCAAGAAAGGCTTCCAATTCCTGCTGCTCATTCGCCGACAGCAGTCCTTCGTGAAAGGAAATGAAAAAGTCGTTGAAATTTGTTTCGTTTAGTTTTTTAAAAGGTCTGATTTCTTGTTTCAGCAAAAGCTCTTTATCAGTAAAAATGGCTGTAGAAGGATATAATTCAGGAAGTTCGGAATTCAGTTCGTCCCAGTCGCCCAGCTCAGGATTGTCAAGGATGAACTGCTTCAGGAGCATTTGTTCTTCCTTGCTGAGCCTGCCTTCCAGATGATCGAGCAGATATGCTTCGTAATTATTTTTACTGATATTCATTATCTTTCCTCCAAAACGTAATCCAGGCGTTTGATATATTGCTTCAAAGTTGTCCGCGCTCTGAAAATATAAACCTTCACCTGTGCTTCACTCAAATTTGTGATTTCTCCGATCTCGGCATAAGCATAACCTTCATAGTCGCGCAACAGAATCAAGGTCCGCTGTATTTCGGGCAATTGCTTCAAGGCCTCATCGAGCACTTCTTTTAAATCGTTGAAGTCATTTCTGGCCACATCATGCCTTTGGTGATGATCCTCCAACCTGACCATCCTCTCCTCTTTTCTGATCAAATCGATCATAGTGTTGTAGGCAGTGGTGAAAAGATAGGATTTACTTTTAGCAAAATCAATCTCTTCCGACTTGTACCACACTTTTGTAAAAGACTCCTGCACGATATCCCTTGCCTTATCAACATCGCGTATATTCTTCAAAATGAAGCGATAAACACTATCGGCATGGAGTTTTACACACTCATTGTATTCTTTTCTGGTCATAGGCTATTGTTGCAACCGAAGATAAGGACGCACAAGTTTAGCAAAAAGTTACAGAAGAAAGAAAATCTTGTGTTTTTTTTATTAATACTTACCGCAAAATTAAGACGTATCATTAATTCGGGATTTCTCACTT
>JAUXMV010000096.1 GCA_030683155.1 Bacteroidales bacterium | reverse complement strand
GGAGTTCTTTTATCAGAGAATCCAGCTCTAGTTTTGGCAATGTAAGCAGGTATGACTTAATATCTTCTTTAGTAAGTTTCATACTGTGATTATTTTTTCCAAAGGTACAATTTTAATCGCTAATCTTAACTAGAGCCTTTCCTTATTAAGTTGCTTTCTGAGAATAATAAAACATAAAAAATTTGCTAAAAGTCCATATACAGGCCACCAAGGACTTGCTTTAATAATTGAATTATCTGACCCAGACATTAAGAAAAATATGACTGTTATAAAAAATCCAATCCCATATGTAAAAGTTCTCAGAAACAAGAAGAATCCAAATTTTAAAATAGTCATAATTTATACTTCATTATGTTTTAAAAGAGATATCTATGTTTACATAAACGCTAACGCCCATCCTATGAGCCTTTTGCACGTGCTGTGTCTGTGTCAGGCAAATGGCATACGTTGTTGTTGACCTCAGCGTTCGGTTTATGTCGCGCTCTAATCTGTTTATTCTTTTTTTTGTTTCAAATTCATGAAATATGTTCTGGCACTTGTCGACGATCAAATTTTGTCACAACCCTCTTTGATTCGCGATCCAAAATTAATTCTTTGCTCCAAAAAAAACTAATTTCAATTCCCTTTTTTCAAAGTTACAAAAAACTGTCCACCAACGGAATATCTATTTTGCCTAACTTGCAGCTAATCCGAACAGCTATATTGCTTTTCAATGAAAAGACAATTTTCGAGTTCAGATTTGTGCTACAGATTTTCGTTTTATGAAGGGTGTATATTAAATTTCAGGACATTGTAAACAAAAGCCAACGGCTAAAAGCCACGAAAAGATCTAATCTCTATAGATATTTCATTACAGCAGACAGGAAGATGACGATGATGCCAAAAAGGAAGGTGGTGGCAGCAGCGATCATCATTTGTCTTTTCCTAAGGGTAGTGATGGCGGGTGAAGGTCCCTGTGCTGAAAGTTTTACCACTGAAGGGGTGAGAATCTCAAATGAATAAAATGCCAGAACGGCCATCAGACCTACAAAAACATGTTTGATGAAGCCTGCTATCTGCCATGCGTTTTCGAAGCTGATGATGGCGACATAATTTTCGTTAGCAATTTTCATGGGGATGCCTGTCACGAACAGGATGAGCAAGGAAACATAAACGACAACGCGAACCCTTTTCATCAAGGCGCCTACAAAACGACCTGCCGTTGCCGGGTCAAGAACTTTGGCTACCGTTGGCATCACAACGAGAAAATTGAAAAACATTCCGCCGATCCACGCTATTGTGGCCATGAGATGCAGAAAATCCAGACTTGTCTGTAGTATAGGGTTATGAATCATTTCCTTGATTTTAAATTTTGGCGAAAATACAAAAATATAAGTTCAAGGTTTCATGCTTGATTTGTCTGATAAAGTTTCTTATTGTGCCAGTAAAAACAAAGGAATTTTTATTTAGGACTTGCAGATAAAATCCTGATCTATTGGATTATTGGAAGTTATTTTAATATTATCTTATTTCATGTGCAAGGATTTGGGAGATATTGGTTAAAATATTTGCATCAGATATTTCGGTGCGCTGCACCTTTAAGCTTACTCTCGGACAAAATTATATAAATATTACCGGTGCGCTGCACCTGAAAACTGAGGCAGACCGTGGCGATAACCCTTTGGCATTCAAGTTCAGCCCACTGAGTTGGTGGATGAAGTAATGCTCTACGCTACTGAGTTCGTTGAAGGCCATAATTATTGGTTGAGTATTTTGGTGATTTTTTCTTCTACAACCGGCAAACGTTCTTCTAACATCAACGGATGAATGTGTGCTATTAAGACTTCTTGCATCATGCCTTTACCAGTGATGTTTTGTAATTGCTTCTTGATAAAGTTGGCGATACGGTGATCATCTTTTTCTATTTCCTCTACAATTCCAATTCTATTATCTAATACATAGATGATGTCTTCTATATCGTGACTGCTGCGATAATCAGAACCTCTATTGTTAAACGCTTCAAATTTGGAGGCCAAATAACAAGGTGCCGAAAGAATTTTTATCTCCTGATCTTTTGCTTTTGCTGTCCATAAATTTTCAAAGCCTATTTTATACCAACGGTTGGCAGGGCCTAGAGGACCATCTTCGGTGGCCATGATATCTACCGGAATGTCTTTGTATTTGTAACTGCAAATGGCATGACCAAAGGGATCGGGATGAAAACCTAAGGCTCCTAATTGTTCTTGTAGCTTTGCCCAATGACTGAGGTTGACAATATTTAAGGTCATGTCGATATCCTGGGTTGGGCGAATTTCATCGGCTGCCGGATCATTGGTGTATAAACTCACCACTGCACCACCGACAAATACCATTTGTTCTTTGATATCCTTCAGGGCTTCGGCCACTTCGGCTACTACGGCAATATTGATGGTTCTATTCTCCAAGTTCCAGGCGTTTTTTTAGTTCCTTCATTGCTAACTCCCTTTCTCTTGCTCTGCCTACCCGCAAGGCATCTGCTAAAGCCAATAGTTCATGTAATTTTTCATCTTTTAAGGCCGCTTCGGGTACCGAAGGGTACAAAGGCACAATGCCATGTCCGCGAACGGTTCCTTTGCCATACGGCCATACATAAGCCTCTGTACTTTGAATTTCATCGCTTAGTGGTTTAGCCGAATGTGAGGTAGGCACCCCACGTACTACAGCGCCTGGTTTAATGGGAAACACATACCTTAATCCGTATTGCAAAAACTCGAGCAAGGCCATTTTCATCACCGTTTTGCCATTGGGAGCCAATAAGCCGGAATATTTACACCGGGCTACCGCTTCACTTACCTCCGACTGGCTCAAACCCAAGGCTTCTGCTACCGGTTTTTGGTTCCATGCAGGATCGTTGTCGCTTATAATTTTAAGTAAGAGCACGACATCCTGCGGTTTAAGTTGTTGATTTTGTGACTTCATATCATGTATATTGTGTATCGCGATTTGCAATATTACAAAATAATCCTGTACTGAAGCAGGTTTTTACAAAAATTTATCGTGGATTGCGATATGCGATATGCTCTATTTGCGAATTGCAAATCAAACACTTTACTCAGCGAATGTATGATGTAATGCGCTATGCTATTGCGTTTGTTAAAGGTCTGAAGGTCTTAAAATCTTAATGTCGGGAGGTCTTAAGGTCCTAAGGTCAGAAATTGAACGAGTCAATAATCTTTGCAAAGATCAAATAGAATTAAAATGAGAGGTACAGCGCTCAGAAATATCGACATTTTGAGTTTATCAGCAAGCCCTATTTAGAACCAATATTAATAGCAGTAATTCAGCCAAATTATTTTTGTCATGATTGAATTTAGAAAGTTATGATGGTATTTTTATAGTGTTTTACAAATGCTGTACTATACTTCTACATCTTTTAATGCATTACAGTATAATCTTTTATAAAATTAATATCATTCGATATGTCAGAAAAGAAAATATTTTCGGGTGAAGAAGGTTCTATGACCGAAAGCACAAAAACACACAGCTCCAATCTTCATAAAGCCAACAAGGCAGTGTTTCCGGGGAAGTATATTCAGGGAGAGGGCCTGATCCAAGAATTGCCGGATTTGATGAAATCGTTTGGAAAAAAGGGCATGATTCTTAGTTCGCCAACGGTAATAAAAACAATACTTTCGGAGCATACAGCCCTTTTTGAAAAGGAAGATATCTATCTGGAAAAGTTCTCGGGAGAATGTTGTGAAACCGAAATAGAAAGATGTCTGTCGATTGCTTCAGAACGAAAGATTGAAGTATTGGCCGGCATGGGTGGCGGAAAAGTGATCGACACAGCCAAGATTGTTGCTGACAAGGCTGGCATTCCGGTGATTATTGTCCCAACAATCGCCTCGACAGATGCGCCTTGCAGCGGCTGCGCGGTCATTTATACAGATGATGGCGTATTTGAATCAGTTTATTACCAGAAAATGAATCCGCAGGTTGTCCTTGTTGATATGCAGGTCATGGCCAATGCGCCCACACGCTTTCTTGTTTCGGGCATGGGCGATGCCTTGTCAACATGGTTTGAAGCAAGGTCATGCGCTGCCTCACAATCCATGAATGAATGCGGCGGCCACAGCACGATGGCAGGCTTGCATCTTGCAAAGCTGTGTTACGACATTCTTCTTCAATACGGCGTTGCTGCGAAACTGGCAAGCGAAAACAAAATCATCACAGCGGCTTTGAACCATGTGGTGGAAGCAAACACACTTCTCAGTGGCATCGGCTTCGAAAGTTCCGGTCTTGCAACAGCGCATTCGGTGCATAACGGCTTGTCGGCACTGGAAGAGACACATGCCTACTTTCATGGTGAAAAAGTTGCTTTCGGGGTGCTGACGGGCTTGCATCTTACGGATGCTCTGCCGGAAGAGATGAATACAGTTTACCGTTTTTGCGAAGAGATTGGTTTGCCAACTACCCTGGCCGATATTGGTCTTAAGGCCTGTAGCCGTGACAAACTGATGCTTGCTGCAATAAAAGCCTGCGCGCCTCAGGAAGGTATTCATCATGAGGCTGTTGCAATCAATCCTGAAAAGGTGTTGTTTGCGATGATTGCTGCTGATGCGATGGGGAGGAGGTTTTCGACCTGCGCGACTTAGGCGAAGGGGCGAACGAAGCAACTTAAGCGAGGGGGAGACTGAGGGACTGAGGTATGAGTTACTGTGACTGGGTAAATGGGCAATTGACTTGTTTCAAAAAAGCATTTTAGTTTCGTAAAAGTGTTTCAAAACTTTTTTTTCTAAGTAGGGTATACTATCTTTGCGTAAAAGCTGCGGCATATTTTTTTGTTTCTAATCTGGGCAATGTAATGTTTGAATGTATCACTTTTTCTATCGACGAGCATTTGTTTGCTTTGCCACTGAATCAACTCAGCAAGGTAATCAGGGCAGTTGCAGTAACCCATGTTCCTGATTCAGATGAGGTTATTCATGGAGTATTCGACTATCACGGCGAAGTGTTGCCTGTAATAAACCTGCGAAAACGGTTTTCTCTGCCCTTAAAGAAGATAAATGTCAGTGATCATATTCTCATTTTTCACACCGAAAAACATTCTTTTGCCATCGTCGTTGACCATGTGAACGAGATAAAAAAAATTACACAGCACGACATCAGTGAAATAGAAATATTGTCTCCTGCCATTGAAAAAATAAAGAAAACTGATTCCAATATGAAGTCATTTATGCGTACCGAAAATGGAATCATTATCATATATGATCTTGAACTGCTCATAAACAGTGACCTTGAAACACAATTGGAACAACTGACCGAAATGCTGAAAGAAGAGGAATCCACATGAGTTTCGAGGAAAATATGGATATTATCAACCAAAGACTCAATGCCTTGGTCGGGCTGAATTTCGCTGAAAGTCAGTGGAAAAACCTGGAAACCAATCTGAAACTTGCATTTAAAACGCTGAATTTCAAATACAGTCAGGAGAGCTTTCTGCAATGGATCATGCAATCAGAAATCCCGGCCAAAGAGCTTGAAATCCTGGCAAATCATCTCACTATCGGCGAGACATATTTCTTCAGGGAAAAGATTGCGCTCAACCTTTTACAAGAAAAAATTATTTCTGCCATCAAAGATGCCCAAAAGGAAAATGGAGGCAGTAAAAGCTTGAAAATATGGAGTGCCGGATGCAGCTCAGGCGAAGAGCCTTATTCCATTGCCATGCTGCTGAAGGAAATAATTCCTGATATCGGAGACTGGGATATCAAGATACTTGCCACAGACATCAATACCATTGCCCTCGAAAAAGCAAGAGAAGGAAAATATACAGCATGGTCTTTCAGAGATACACCTGAAAACATCAAGAGAAAGTATTTTATCGAAAACGGGAAGACTTTTGAGCTTAAACCAGAAATCAGGAAAATGGTCAATTTCTCAAGAGTTAATCTTGCAAGTGATGTTTTTCCAACAGAAGCTGGTGGATTTTCAGATTTGGATGTTATTTTCTGCCGCAACGTTCTGATGTATTTTTCGCCGGAAGTGATAATAAATATTGCCGGAAAATTCTATCAGACACTGAAAAAAGATGCCTGGTTCATAACGAGTCAGGTGGAACTCAACGATCAGTATTTTGGGATTTTTCAGCGGATTGTTTTTGAAGGAGGCATTTTTTATCGAAAATCTTCGCGTGAACTGCAACAGGATTTTTATAAAAACAACTTTTCAGTTTCTGAAACAAATGGGAAGCCCAATAAGGCGAAAAAGAACATCCCGCAAGTAAAGCCTTTGCTTCAAAAGAAGAAAACAATAAAAGAGCCTTACGCAATTGATAAGAAGCTGGAAATAAATACTGAATTCAACGAAAAGAATGTGATTTCTGAAGCAGAAACACTTTTTGCAAGGGGTAGTTATCAGGATTGTATCATTTTTTGCAAAAGGCTGCTGACAAAAGAAAACTCCAATACTGAAATCACTTTTTTGCTTTCAAAAGCCTATGCCAATGCCGGCAAGCTTGATGAAGCCGAAAAAACACTGAAATCCCTTATTGCTGCTCATAGCGATAATGCTGAGCATTACTATTTTTTTGCCACGATTTTGATGGAACAAAAACAATGGGATGAGGCAGATAAAAACCTGGTAAAAGCCTTATATCTTGAGCCTGGCCTGCTGGCAGCGAGATTGAGCCGGAGCCGTGTGCTAACGCATCTTAATAAAAATGAACAGTCGAAAAGAGAAATGGAAAATCTGTTAAGTGATATTGACGTATACGATGATTATGAAGCCATACCCGGGCTTGATGGTTTGACGGCAGGAAGACTCAGGCAAATGGCTCAGTTTTTTTCGTGAAAGGATAGACGATGACAAAAGAAGAACAAATTTTGAAGGCCAGAGCCAGATTAACAGCTCAAAAACTAGTCGAGACCGATCATGCTTCAGAAGCAATCCGTCTTATCGAGTTTTTGCTTTTCCCTGAAAGATATGCCATAGAATCAGTTTATGTGCGTGAAGTTCTTACCATCTCTGAAGTGACTGAAATACCCGGCACACCACAATATTTGCTTGGTGTAATAAATTATCGCGGATCAATTTTGTCGGTCATAAACCTAAAAGTATTGTTGGGCCTGAAGGAAAGAGGCTTGACAGAGATGAACAAGGTTTTGTTGCTGTCGAATGGCAAAATGGAGTTTGGCCTTGTTGCCGATGGCATTTTTGGCTCAACTGAAATACAGTTTGACCAAATTTCTGAAGCGCCGATAAATATTAGCACCGCAGGTGCTTCATTTATTAGCGGCGTGCTTGCAAACGGTGCCATTCTGCTCAATGGCTCACAATTGCTCGATAGCGAATCATTAATAGTAAATCATTAAACCAAATAAATAATTTTAAGATATGGAATATTTGAACAGAATCAGTTCCCGAAATAAATTAATCATTGGATTTTCAGCGATTATTATTGGAATTATTATTGCGCTCACTATTATATTGTTCAATCTGAACCATATAATGACCTCAAAAAAATCCCTTGACACAGCACTTAGAAGCGTAAATGAACTAACCCAAATAAGGGCGCATCAAAACAGAATTAATGCGTTGTTGCTTTCTGTCATTCTTGAGAAAGATGGTACGGAATCGGCTGCCCTTATCGAAGAGTACGCTATACTATGGAAAGATGTAGATGAAATCCTGATTGGATTGGAAATTGACTTGCAAATCAATCAAGACGCTTTGATGAAATTTAAAGCGTTAGTTCCATTTATTAATGATTTAAAAAAGCAGCATGACCGATTTCTTGAGATAAACAAAGGTGGACAATCAGATGCGGCACAATTCTTTTTTAAGCAGGAAGTGCGACCCTATTCTGAAGATCTGCGTCAGAAAATTTTCGAGCTACAGCGTGTAATCAGTACGTATACAGAAGACCTGTTTGTTCAAACCAACGCAACTATCTCATCAAGTTATAATTCAATGATGGCAATAGGTTTAATACTCATTGTAATAATTTCTATTATCATTATAGGCATTTTTAGAATGATTGCGCGCATATCACGCGACATCAAGGAAGGCGTGGCTGTTTTGGGCACTTCTTCTGCAGAGATACAAACCACGGTTGCGGAAGTAGCCACCGGTGCGGCTGAGACAGCAACAGCAATTTCTGAAACCACTACCACTGTTGAAGAAATAAGGCAAACCTCCATTGTATCGGGCCAAAAAGCAAAGAACCTGCTCGAAAGCTCACAGAAAGCCTCCGATGCCGGGGAGCAGGGCTTGGATTCATCTGCAATGATGGTAGAAGCCATGCGCAAGATAGACACACAAATGAAAGTTATTCAAAGCACAATCGCCAAACTTGCTGAGCAGAACCGGTCGATTGGCGAAATCACTTCAACCGTTGCTGATATTGCGGATCAATCGAATCTTCTTGCTGTTAATGCTGCCATTGAAGCTGCTAAGGCAGGTGAACATGGCAGAGGATTTTCTGTTGTGGCCCAGGAGATAAGAAGTCTTTCAGAACAATCAAAGAAATCTACCACACAGGTAAAAGATATTCTGAATGAAATCCAGAAATCAGTTTCTTTGGCTGTAGAAGTAATCAATCAAGGCATGAGAACGGTTGAAGATGGTGGAAAAACCGTTACGGAAGACCGCATCATTGTTGAGACTTTGATCGACAGCATCAGTGAAGCTGCCGAAGCTGCCATTCAAATAAAATCATCAAGTCAGCAACAAATTGCAGGCATGGACCAGATCGTCCCCGCAATGGAAAACATCAGGCAGGCAAGTGAGCAAAATGTTGCCGGCATCAGACAAACACAGCAGGCATTGAAAGATTTGCAGCAACTGGGCGAAGATTTGAAAAAAGTTATTCTTCGCTATAAATTGTAACTGAAAATGAGCAAAGACCAAGATGATTTTCTGAAAGAATTGCTCAATGATTTCAAAATTGAAGGTGCTGAGCATCTTCAGGCAATGGTTAGTGGGCTGCTGGAGTTGGAAAAAAACCTCAACAGTCCGGAAAAGAAAATGATTATTGAGGCTGTCTTTCGCGAAATGCACAGCATGAAAGGTGCTTCAAGGGCAGTCAACCTCATGCAGATTGAACGGCTTTGCATGAATCTTGAGAGTGTTTTTCATGAAATCAAAAATGGCAAGTTAGAACTGTCAATAAAAATGTTCGATGTTTTCTTTCAGGCAACAGACACACTAGCGATAATGTTGCAGGAAATAGACAACCCCAACAAATCTGTTTCTGAGAATAACATCAACCAGCTTGGCGTTAGACTTAAGGCTTTGTCCTTAAAAAAAGCCATGTACCCCACAACTGATTTTCCTGTGAAAGAAACCTTCAGGGAAAAGAGCGGAGAGCCAGTTAATCTGATTGAAAGCAATACAATTGAAGAAAAGATAACTTCAATTCCTGCAGAAAAATCCACTCAGACTGAAGCATTGCCGGCTATAAAACATGAGGGCAAAACCAGTGAAAAAGAAACCGTACGCATTGATACAGCCAAGCTTTATGATTCTTTGCGCCTGGCAGAAGAAATGATCACGATGAAAAACAAGTTGAAGTTTCATTCAGATCAATTACAGGTATATAGCAGTAATATTACCAACTGGAAAAGGAAATTCAACGAAGCGGCATCTTTTGATAAAGAGGTAGAAATGAAGGAGAAGGAGCTTCTCAAAAAGTATGATGAAGAGCTTACTGACGCTGTAAAAAACATTGAAAAACTTCAATATGACGCCGGCCGGACGATCGATGAAATGATTCTTGGGCTTAAAAAAACACTTTTACAACCCTTCTCTTCTTTGCTTGCTGTTGTGCCACGCATTGTCAGAGATTTATCAAAAGAATATAACAAGGAAGTAGAACTCAATATTTTAGGTGCTGAAACAGAAATTGACCGCCGAATTCTTGAGGCCATGAAAGATCCTATCGTGCATCTTGTCCGTAACTGCATCGATCATGGTTTAGAATCTAAAGATGAAAGAAGAAAGCTGAAAAAAAGTGAATCCGGCACATTATCCATCAGCATATTAAGTGATTCTGATCAGAAAATTAAAATCATTCTGGAGGATGACGGCAATGGTATCAATCGTGAAAAGCTTATCATCGCTGCCGCAAAATCCGGAATAATCAAAGCAGAAGCGGCTGATTCAATGACTGAACAGGAAATCAATATGCTGATATTTGCTTCCGGAATTTCAACAAGTCCTTTTATTACTGATGTTTCAGGAAGGGGATTGGGTATGGCTATCGTTCTGGAAAAGATAACTGGGTTGGGCGGTAATATTGAAGTTGAATCTGTGAAACATAAGGGAACAAAATTTACCATCACCCTTCCGCAAACTTTGGCGACCTTTAAAGGCATACTGGTAAAAGCTTCAGAAAGCTTATTCATGATACCGACACCTGCTATCTTCAAGGCACTCAAAATTGCGCCAGCCGACATCAGCACTGTTGAATCAAAAAACACAGTCAGAATAAACAATGAAATTGTTGGAATTGTGAGTCTGGCTGATGTGCTCGGAATCAGAAAAAGACACACAGGACAAAAAAACAACTTTATGCAAGGCCTTGTGCTTCAGCTGGCACAAAAAAAACTTGTATTTATTGTGGATGAGGTTTTGGGCGAGCATGAAGGCATTGTTAAATCGCTTGGACCGCAGTTAAAACATGTAAAGAATATTGCAGGAGCTACGCTGCTTGGTGATGGAAAAATTGTACCTGTCCTTCAAATTTCAGAACTCATTGGATCGGCCATTGGAAAAAGCTATACCGTTGTCCTGGATTCAGAGGAAAAAAATGAAAATACAGCCAAGGACGAGCCGCCCCGGATATTATTGGCTGAAGACAGCATCACAATCAGAAATATGATGCGAAACTACCTTGAAACGGCGGGCTTTGCAGTTGTGACTGCCGTTGACGGACAAGAGGCCTTTGAGCATTTGCAATCCGACAGCTTCGATATTGTTGTTACAGATGTTGAAATGCCAAGGATGAACGGCATTCAGCTTACCGCGAAAATAAAAGAGAGTTCAGCATTTAATCATTTGCCGGTTGTTTTGGTCACAGCACTTGAATCGCAAGACGACCGCAAGAGAGGGATGGAAGCCGGAGCCAATGCCTATATCATTAAAAGCAGTTTCGAAAGAAGCAATCTTATTGATACTATAAAAAGACTAATATAGCGCACAGTGCAAGAAAATAAACGAGATAAAATCAAAGTAATGGTCGTCGATGACAGCAGGGTCAGTCAAAGGCTTTACGAGCGGATTATTACCGCTGATGAGCGATTTGAACTGGTTGGCATTGCCGCCGACGGACAGCAGGCTGTTGAGCTTGCAGCCACATTGAAACCTGATGTCATAAGCATGGATCTCAACATGCCACGCATGGACGGCATGGAGGCAACACGCCAAATCATGCATCTGCATCCTGTACCCGTCATTGTTGTGAGCAGCCTTTATGATATTTCACAGCAGGAAATGGCTATACAGGTGCTCGAAGCTGGAGCAGTGCACATCATGCCAAAACCTGAAGGCCCTGCCCATGCAAATCATACTCGCTCAGTCAGGCAATATCTTAGTGCTTTGGCATCAATGTCAGAAGTAAAAGTAGTCAGACGAAAATCAAATACAAAACCTGATGCCAGCAAAACTGTTTATGCTTCAAACAATCATGTGTTACCAGAAATAGAAAAAAGCGGAAACATTAAACTTTTGGTAATTGGTGCTTCAGCGGGTGGCCCTGAAGGTTTGAAAGCAATTCTGAATGAAGTCGGTCCAGATTTTCCCCTACCAATACTTATTGTGCAGCATATCGACCACCATTTTGCTGAAGCTTACATACAATGGCTTCAAACCCATACCAGTATGCCCGTCATCATGACAGGTGAGGATATGGCACTGCAACGAGGAAAGGCTTATCTGGCTCCTGGCGACAAACATCTTGTGGTGAAAGCAGATGGAATCGTTACTGTTAGCTCTTTGCCACCTGTGAAAGGCCACCGACCTTCAGTAAGTTACTTATTCAGCAGTGCAGCAAAAATCTACCAAAATCAAATCATCGCCGTGTTATTATCCGGCATGGGAACTGATGGCGCTCAGGATTTAAAATATCTTAAAGACATTGGTGCAGTCACTTTTGCACAAGACGAAGAATCCTGTCTGGTTTTTGGAATGCCCGGCGAAGCTGTAAAACTTGGCGGAGCTTGTGCTGTTCTGCCGCCTTATAAAATTATTACAGAGATAAAGAAAATCTTATTAAAACAAAAAGCATAATGAAAAATCTATTTCAAGTCAGTTTTGAGAATGGCCATGTACTTGCCGTAGAAGATTCGCTTGTGCAGGCAAAAAAGATCAAGTATTTTTTCGATCAGAATGACATACCTTCAGTCATTTGTTCGAATGGAAAAGAAGCTTATGAAGCGGCCAAAGAAAAGAAGCCTGTGCTGATTATCAGTGATATCATGATGCCTGTGATGGATGGTTATGAGCTCTGCAAAAAAATCAAGCAAGACCCCGAGCTTTTTGATATCCCGTTTATTCTCCTGACTTCACTTGGTGATCAGCTTGATATCATCAAGGGATTACAGGCCGGAGCAGACAATTTTATCACCAAACCCTACGATTCTGACTACCTTTTGTCTCGGATCAATTATCTGATTGCCAACAGGCATATACGCAAAATGGGATCGGGCGACATGAGCATTGAAATTGTTTTCCAAAACCAGAAATTTCTTATCAATTCTGACAAAAAGCAAATTCTCGACCTGCTGCTTTCCGTGTATGAAGCCGCCGTGAACAAAAATACCCATTTGATCGAAGCGCAAAGACAGCTGGAAATGATGAATGAAAATCTGAACGCTGCCAACAAGGAGCTTGAAGCTTTTTCTCATACTGTTTCACATGATCTTAAATCGCCGCTCAATGCGGTGATAGGATTTGCTGATCTGCTAAAAATCGATTATGAAGGTATACTCGATGAGGACGGTCAGTCGTATCTTGACTATATCATTCAGGCAGGACGGAACATGGCCCAGTTGATTGAAGACCTGCTGGCATTCTCCCAATCGGGAAGGGTTGAAATTGTTCCAAAAGAAATAAATTTGAGTGAAATGGCTGCGTCAATCTGCAAAGATCTGCGTGCAATGAATTATGTTGCGCAATATGACGTAAAAATCGATGATGGTATTATTGTAAATGCTGATCCCAAAATGATGCATGTGGCATTGAATAACCTGATCGGAAACGCGCTTAAATACAGCCAAAAGCAAGCGGCACCGGCCATACATATAGGTAGTTTTGAATCAAACGGAAAAAATGTCATTTTTGTTCGCGACAATGGAGCAGGCTTCGATATGCAAAAAGCTGACACGCTCTTCAGGCCATTTATCAGACTGCATTCCAACCAGGAATTTCAGGGAACAGGAGTAGGGCTTAGCACTGTCAAAAGAGTTGTAGAACGACATGGCGGAGCTATCTGGTTTGAATCTGAACCAAATAAGGGAGCGACGTTTTATTTTACGATAGACTGAGGGACGGAGAGAATGGGGGTCTGAAGGCTGGAAGGTCTGGGGGTCTGAATGTCTTAAGGTCTGAAGGTCAGGGTGTCAAACAGCATAAAAATGAATAACATGAGAATATTTTTTACAGGAGGATCAGGAAAAGCAGGAAGACACGTGATACCTTTCCTTTTGAATCAAGGTCACAGAGTTGTGAATGTTGACCTGGTGCCTTTGGATTGTCCGGGAGTGGATAATCTGGTTGCCGATATTACAGATTCAGGTCAAATGTTTAATGCCATGAGTTCCTACGCCGGTTTTGATGAGTTGGAGCATGGTAGTGGCGTGCCAAAGTTTGATGCTGTGGTGCATTTTGCTGCCATACCCAGAATCCTGATCAAGCCCGACAACGAAACTTTTCGTGTCAACACCATTGGAACATACAATGTGATTGAAGCAGCCGTGAAGCTTGGAATCAGGAAGATTATAATTGCTTCATCGGAGACCACCTACGGCATCTGTTTTTCTGATGGCAAAACCAATCCGCATGTGTTGCCTTTGGAGGAGGATTATGATGTTGATCCCATGGATAGCTATGGATTGTCGAAGGTTGTGAACGAGCAAACGGCGCGCAGTTTCCAACGCAGGTCGGGCTATGATATCTATGCCCTGCGTATCGGAAATGTGATTGAGCCGCACGAATATGCTGAACTTTTTCCGCATTATTTCAAAAACCCTGAGGTGCGTCGCAGGAATGCTTTCTGCTATATCGATGCACGCGACCTCGGACAGATCGTGAATTTATGTTTGAAAAAAGAAGGCCTTGGATATCAGGTTTTCAATGCCGGAAACGATCATAACGGCGCCATTATTCCCAGCAAAGAACTGGCTGAAAAGTTTTTCCCCGGTGTGCCACTTAGGCGTGAATTGGAGGAACATGAAGCCTTGTTTTCCAATCGAAAAATTCGTGAAGTGCTGGGGTTTAAGGAACAACATAGTTGGAGGAAGTATTTGAAGTGGGAGTGAGCGAGACTTTCCGACCCCCAGACCTTCAGACCTTCAGACCTTAAGACCTTCTGACCTTCAGACCTTCAGACCTTCCGACCTTCAGACCTTCAGACCTTCAAACTTTGAGACTTAAGTGAAACTTAGCGTCCACCTGACAATTACTACCTTTTTAATTAATGTATATTTGCCAATAAATAACTCATTCAGAATGAAACAGAATGAAAAGGATGATTTCTATACTTGCAGTGATGATATGCATTGTTGCCTGTAAAAAAAGTCCCAGCCCGGAACCGGACCCGACACCTACTGTTACAATTGGTACTTAGGTATGGATGCTTAAAAATCTGGATGTGAGCACTTATAAAAATGGTGAACTTATACAATACGTATCCGACCAGAATGCCTGGATTGAATTAACTACCGGTGCATGGTGCTGGTATAATAATGATTCTGCAACTTATGGTGCAACATATGGCAAGCTATACAATTGGTATGCTGTTAATGATCCAAGAGGTTTAGCACCTGCCGGCTATCATATACCTACAGATGCAGAATGGACTGCATTATCATCGGGTTTAGGCGGGGATGCAGCAGCACCGAATAAAATGAAAGAAACAGGTGCCGCACATTGGACAATCCCAAACACCGGATCTACTAATAGCAGCGGTTTCACAGGTCTGCCGGGCGGCAACCGTAGCAGCGGCGGGACTTTCTCCGGTATTGGCGCCAACGCTAACTGGTGGAGTTCAACGGAGGCCCTTACCACGGTTGCCTGGTATCGCAGCCTGGGCTACGGTGAAATCGTCAGGGGCTACGATAATAAGCGCTGCGGTTTTTCTGTTCGTTGCCTGAAGGATTAACAATTTGACTATTTAAAATTTGGAGGAATGGGGCTGCGCTCCAGCGAAAATATTTTTGAATAATGGTCTTTGGCGCAAAGAAAAGTCTAAACTTCAAGAACATGATGAGTGAATAGTGAATAGTGAACTGTAAAAATTTATAAGTTGATCACAAAATCTCTAGAATCTGGTCCTGCCGCAGCGGGATGAATCTGGAATCTTTTATCATGAATCATTAAAAATCTTATTTTTATAATCAGTTTTCAGGCAAGCATAAACAAAATTGAAATAATGCAGAAAAAAATTAATTGGGGTATCATAGGTTTAGGCAAAATCGCCAATAAGTTTGCAGCTGATTTGCAATTGTCAACAATCTCAAAGCTTTATGGCGTTGCCTCCCGGGATATTGCCAAAGCTGAAAATTTCGCTACACACTACAATTCAACCAAATATTTTGACTCTTACGAAGCTTTGGCCGATGATCCTGAAATAGATGTCATTTACATCGCCACACCCAATAGCTTTCATTACGAAAATACAATAATGTGTTTAAAAAAGGGCAAGGCAGTGCTGTGCGAAAAACCAATGGGCATCGATGCTAAGCAAGTAAAACAGATGATCGCCGAAGCAAAGTTGCGGAATGTGTTTCTAATGGAAGGCATCTGGACAAGATTCATTCCTGCAACCCAGAAATTGATTGAAATTCTGAACAAGAAAACAATAGGAGAGCTGAGGTTCATTCGTGCTGATTTTGGATTCAAAGCAGACACAAATCCCGAAGGCAGGGTGTACAATAAAAAATTAGGAGGAGGCTCTTTGTTGGATATAGGCATTTATCCCATTTATTTTAGTCTTTTAACGTTGGGAATTCCAAGCGAAATGAAGGTGATGGCACGCATGACACCAACGGATGTTGACGCTTATTGCTCAATGCTGTTCGATTACGATAATGGCGCCAAAGCGAGTCTTGAATCTACCATTGAAGCAGATACACCCACTGAAGCTTTTATCTATGGCGAAAACGGCAGCATACAACTTCACACCAGGTTTCATCATACCGAAAAAATGACCATTTCACGAAACGGTGAAAAAGAAGTATTGGATATAAAGTATCAAGGAAATGGCTATAGCTATGAAATCGAAGAAGTAAATAAATGCCTTTTGAACTATGAAACCGAGAGCACGAAATTGCCATTAAGCATGAGTATCCATTTAATTACTTTGATCGATCGCGTTAAAAAAGAAATCGGATTGATTTATGAATAACTTAAGCGAACTTAGCGATTTTAGCGAACGAAGCGATGGGTCTACTGAGCGACGGTTAGACTTGGCAGTGGAAAGCGACTAAGGCGCAGACCGTCCAGGGCTGTGAGTTAAAGAGAGTAGTAATTTTTTTGCTCTGATTTGCGTTTTTTTACAGATTCCCGACATCATCTACTCTAGGGCTTGCTGAAAAACTCAGAATGTTGATATTTCGGTGCGCTGCACCTCTCGTTTCAATTCTGTTTGTATATTCTACAAAGATTATCGCCACTCTGTGGCTCAGTTTTCAGGTGCAGCGCACCGGTAATCTTTGGTGTGCCGGGCATGTAGTAAACCTAAAGGGTGCGAGGGTTAACCCACAAGTCCCAAGGGAGCCCTGATGACGGGAATTCCATAGTCGAAGGCAAGGGTGTCACGAGCGATTGTGAATCTGAAGGAAGCCCTAGACAAAACTTTGATGTGACGAACAGAAATCGGATATGAGGCCTGTCTTTCCGGGTAACTGACCCATAAATCAGCAAGCCCGATAGTCATCCGGAGGAAAGAGGGGTAAATCCGGCACATCAAAGTGAAAGGTATACTACTTCCCCCGGGAGATCTCTGCGGGATCTGAGAGATCAGATAGTTCAATGGGAAACCTGCGAGCGAACACCGCAGAGAAGTCAGCAGAAGGCGTAGTAGATAATGAAACGAGCCAGCAAAGAGAGCTGGAGGACTCACAAACTATCGAAGGCCTGAATCTATTAATCAAGGGAAGCACTTTAAACAATGCGTAAAAGAGAAGAGCAACAGAAAAATCAGGAAGGCTATCAGTTAAGACTATTTGATAAGCAGACCAATGCACCTTGCCATGACACCGAAGGCGGCACTATCAGGAGTCAAGACAAAGGAGTTGAAGATCTTTCGCAATTGGAAAGACAGCGTACCTTAACCACAAACATTTTAGAGGAGGTAGTAGAATATGTGAACTTAAACAAGGCCTATAAACAAGTATCGGCCAACAAAGGCAGTGCAGGCATAGACAAGATGGATATAGCAGAACTGCGCCAATGGATGGGTAAGAACATCAACAACCTGCGTAAGGAAATACTTGAGCAAAGCTATCAGGTAAGCCCGGTAAGTAAAGTAGAGATACCCAAACCAGGCGGAGGCAAGCGCATGCTTGGCATCCCAACGGTCAAAGACCGATTAGTCCAGCAGGCAATCCATCAGAAGCTAAGCCAACACTACGATCCGATGTTCAGCGAGAACAGCTATGGATTCCGACCAGGACGGAGTGCACAACAAGCGGTTCAGCAAGCCTCAAACTTCATCAAATCGGGTAAAGAATGGGTAGTGGACATTGATATGGAGAAATTCTTCGACAAAATCAACCACGACCGATTAATGCAGAGACTAAGCAAAGGCATAGGAGACAAGCGACTATTGCGACTTATCCATGCCTACCTTAGAGCTGGAATGATGGAAGGCGGACTAGTAGAACAACGCACGGCAGGCACGCCACAGGGAGGTCCGCTATCCCCACTACTATCCAATATTGTCTTAGACGAGCTGGATAAAGAGCTGGAAAAGCGCGGACATAGCTTCTGCCGCTATGCAGACGACTGCAACATTTTCGTAAAGAGTCGTAAAGCCGGAGAACGCATATTAGCCTCACTCATCAAGTTTATTGAGGGCAAACTCAAGCTCAAGGTAAACAGAGAGAAAAGCGGAGTCAGACACTGTTCAGAAGTTAAATTTCTGGGCTACACCTGTCTTCCCAATGGAGGCATACGCGTATCCGACAAAACCATCAACCGATTAAAAGACAAGGTCAGAGAGATCACGCGAAGAAACAGAGGGGTAAGATTTGATCAACTCATCAAAGAGCTAAACCTTGTTATCAGAGGATGGACGAACTATTTCATGCTGGCAAACAGCTGGTTATCCGAGTTCACGGCAATTGATGGATGGATACGCAGGAAGCTACGCTGCTACCGACTCAAACAATGTGGACGACGATACACCATCGTAAAGCTTTTAACAGGGATGGGTATCCCGAAACATAAGAGCTGGAATGTGGTAATGTACAGTCAAGGCTGGTGGGAGATGTCGAAAAAAGTAGTTGTAGCAACAGCAATGGACAACCTTTGGTTCGCAAAACAAGGACTATTATCTCTAAAAGTACGTATGTCGGTTTAAAAGATTAATAGAAACCGCCTTGGTACGGAGTACGTATGCCAGGTGGTGTGGGGGGACAGCGGCGAAAGCCGCTTCCTACCCGATTAGAATTATATCCGGTGGTGGGTTTAAAGGTGCAGCGCACCGAAATATCTGATGCAAGGTTTTTTAACCAATACCTGCCAAATCCTTGCACAAGAAATAAGAAATATTCGAAGTAACTTCTTATAATACAATAGATTAGTATTTTTTTAGCAAGCCCTACTCTAAGTTTCGATTTTTCAATTCCCTTCTCAGTCGTTCATATTTCTTTGGTTTTTTCAAGAATATGTAAATTAAATACAATGGAATTAAGGTAAGAAACCCCCATGTGCTGGCAGCCACACTATAAATTATTATTCCAACTAAAAACCCAATAAAAAATGCATCAATTATGGGTGATGGCTTGTTGTTTTTTGCTGCCTCGAGCAATTCTTTGTCGGATAATTGAGATAGTTCATCCTGATTCATGTGTTCTAAATTTCGTTTTTTTTTTGAATTGAATTTAACTGCTAGGGCTTTTATATCAGAACTTAGGGATGAGAGATTTAAAGCGATGTGGTCACAGACATAGCTGAGCGGAGATATTAATGGCTGTCTGATTAAGGATTTGCTTGTTTGCATGATGATTTTATACTTCTCTATAAATCAATAATATATTGTATCCGATGTAAATCATCAACAAAATTCCGGCCTCCCATCTGTCCAATTTCATTTTCTTTCCCGAAAACATGGCAAGAAATACCATTAGCGTTCCGGCTCCTAATAGATAAATATCGAAGTTGAATTTGATATTAAAATCAACCGGTTTTATCAGGGCACTTACTCCGAGAATAAAGAAAATATTAAAAATATTGGACCCAATAATATTACCAACAGCAATATCATTATTTTTTTTAATTGCAGCTACAACAGATGTTGCAAGTTCAGGCAAAGATGTACCTGCAGCTACAATCGTTAATCCGATTATTGTCTCGCTGATACCCAAAGAACCAGCAATCTCTACAGCGTTGATAACAACAAGTCTTCCGCCAATAATTAAAAATGCGAGGCCAAGAAAAATAAACAGCCCTATTTTAAAGTTCGACAACTCTTTTCGGTTTATATCAGACAGTGTAATATCACTTTTCATTTGCAGAAAGACATAATAAAGGAACATGCCAAAGCAAACCAACAGAATTATTCCATCAATCCTTGTAAGAATTTCGTTTTCAGATACAAAGCTATTGGTAAGGAGCAACAATAATAGAGCAGCAAGAAAAGAAATAGGAATTTCTTTCCAAACTGTGCTTGATTGAACAACCAATGGAGCAATCAATCCCGCAATGCCTAGTATTGCAAATAAGTTAAAAATATTGCTACCGATAATATTGCCGAAAACAATGTCAGCATGTGATTGATAGGCAGCAAAAGTATTTACTACCAGTTCAGGCATCGATGTACCGAATGCAACTATAGTCAGACCTATCGCTAATTCTGATATCTTGTACTTCCTTGCTAATGCAGACCCTCCATCAACAAGCCAATCAGCACCTTTAATCAAAATTACAAATCCAAGTATCAATAATAATATTTGAGCTACCATTTTTAAATTGTTTTGGTTTGTTAACGTTAACGCTTAAGTTATATGGTGGATTTTTTGGCAGGCTTACTGAAAAAGCCCAGATAAAGTAGATAAATCAAAAAAAACACTCCTGCTATTATCATAAGGATATTTATCTGATGGTAGTACTTATCTATCAGTTCTTTTGGAAAATAGTAACCGATTGCAGCAAGAATAATGTTCCACAACAATGCGCCGGATGTGGTGTACACAACAAAATTTTTCAAAGGCATCTTTGCCAGTCCTGCGGGGATATAAATCAACTGACGTATTGCCGGAATCAGTCGGCCGATAAAAGTTGAGGAATTGCCGTGACTTATAAAAAAATCCTCTGCTTTTTTTATGGAAGCAGGCTGAATCATTAGCATCCTTGCCAATCTTGTTTCAGACAAGGCATACACAGCAGACCTGCCTATCCATAACGCAAAATAATAGTTGAATAATGCGCCAATCAAGGCTCCGAGGGTTGAAAAAAATACTACCAGAAAGATGTTCAGCTCACCTGATGCAGCTTTGAAGGCAGCCGGAGGAACTATAATCTCTGATGGGAAGGGTATAAACGAACTCTCAATCACCATAAGCAATGTAATGGTGTAATAATTAATATTACTGAAATACCATAAGGTAATTTCAGAAAAAACCTCATTCATTGTATTGGCTTAATTGTTAAGACAAGTGTAAAGCATCATTTATTTAAGAAGACTCTGCATAACCTGTGATGAAAAGTACACTATATTCCTTGATTCCTGCAGCAAGCTCATAAATAAAATGCTGTTTCGGTTACCTGAAGCCTCTTCACGTATTCTTTGTACTTCGTTTTTGCTGCTCTTCTCAATTTCATGTTCCACTGAGATCTTCAGTAAATCATGATTCGTCACAAATGTAGTTTCAGTTGGCATCACCATCTGAGTAATTCCCTTCATGAGTAGCGAGAGTCTGTAATTAATTGCTTTAAGTTCATCAATCTGTGTTTCGTTTAAAGGCTTGTGGTGATTTGTCAAATGAATGAGTGAAGCACCTGCCATAATACCAATACAATTAATTATCTCCAGAATATTATCCTGTGTTCTGATGGCGTAATAGGCCTGATCCGCCTTTTGGTCAACATTTCCTTTCAGCAACTGGGTAATAATTTTTCTTTGCATCCTGGCTTCTTTTTGCAGAGATGTAATATTCTTTCTAAGATCTCTTAATTCACCAGTGCCAGTATTTTCATTTCCTGCAATAATCTGTTTGTAAAATGTGGAAACTTTTGAAAAAACCTCTGTTGAATTTTTGACACAGAATTCTATTAAGTTTTCGGGGTTTACAGCCTCCTCTTTCGCTTTTATTGCTTTTCCTGTTTCTTCTTTTTTCAGATGTATTCTGTGGGTCCGGTAGGCCATGAATGCTGCAACTGAAATCATTGCAAAAATGGCTATTGTTCCACCGAAGTAAAACAATGTCGCCAAAATAAATGAAATTGTAAAAGCAGAAATGGCCGTAAAAAACCATCCTCCGATGACAGAAAATACGCCAGTTATTCTGTAAACAGCGCTGTCTCTATCCCACGCTCCATCAGAAAGACTCGTACCCATAGCCACCATAAATGTTACATATGTAGTTGAAAGCGGGAGTTTAAATGATGTTCCTAGTGCAATAAGCGCACTTGACACCACCAGATTCACCGATGCCCTGAGCAGATCAAATGCAGGCAGGTTTTTCTCCTTTTTCTTTCGTGGAAGAGGAACAAACCTTTCTGATATCCATTCTTTCGTGCTTTCCGGCAGGATACCTGAAACAAACTTGTTTAATTGAAGTCCAATACTTACTATACTTCGTGATAATGCTGTAGAGCCAAACCTTTCTTCACCTTCCTCCTGACGACTAAGATTTACTTCAGTCATAATTACAGTGCGGGCTTTTCTCGATGTGTAAAGTGTAATAACCATGACTACACCAGACAAAAGCAGAAATATAAGTGGTGTTTTTACTGCACCATTGAGTGCCTCCATTGACAAAGTGTCGGCACTAAATTCGGGACTGTTGATATAGGTTAAATATGACTCATATCCGGCCAGCGGTACACCGATGAAATTCACCAGATCGTTACCCGCAAAAGCCATTGCCAGCGCGAAGGTTCCTGCAAGTACAACAATTTTCAGTACATTAATTCTGAAAAAGAAGTTAATCAGGTAAAGCAGCGAGGTGATGCCTGCAAAACAGAAAAAAATGATTTGCGTGCTGTTTTCTTTAACCCAATTATAGTTGGTGGGTGTCATAAAAGCGGCATCTTTTGAACCTTTTATCAGAATAAAATAGACGATGATTGTAATAGCGATTCCTCCGAAAAGTCCTCCAAGGTATTTAAGCTTCTTCTCGTAATTAAATGAGAAAATCAATCGGGTTAAAAACTGAATAAAGGAACCGACAGTAAAAGCAATGACAACAGAAAGCAATATTCCCGAAATAACAGCTAAAGCTTTTGCCGAATTGATGTATTCGCCAAGCCGGGCATATTCACCTTCTCCGGCAATCTTAAAAAAAGCGATGGCTACAGCTGCTCCCATAAGTTCAAAAACCAATGAAACCGTTGTTGAAGTAGGAAAACCTATGGTGTTGAAAGTGTCAAGCAAAACCACATCGGTGATCATAACCGCTAGAAAAATGAGCATTATATCGGCAAAAGTGAACTGATCAGGATAAAAAATCCCGCTTCTTGCGATTTCCATCATACCACCCGAAAAAACAGTTCCAGCAAGAACCCCTGCTGCTGCCACAAGCATTACAATTTTCAACGGTGCCGCCTTTGAACCAACTGCCGAATTCAGAAAATTAACTGCATCATTGCTCACACCAACAATTAGGTCGGAAATGGCAAGAAGAAACAAAACAATGATGAAAATCAGATATATAGTTTCCATTTTAGATTGCAAAATTGAGGGTGCAATATTATATAAACTTAGTGTCTCTTTTTTAACTCATGCAATAATTAAATATTAAGTTTTTTTACCTTCCCTCAGTCGGATGTAAATCTAACGGGTGCGGATATGTTTTCAATCTGTCCGAATGCCAGAACCAATCTCACAACACTGCTGATTGGTATCTCGATGAGGTTGAGGATATAAACTTTCGGTTATAGAATTCATTTTTTACTTCAGCAATGATTTGCTGCGAAAATGCTTTTCAATGAATTGATAAAACCTGAACTGCCAACTCGCAATAGGGTTAACTTCCAATTTTTATGTGAAAGAATGCTGCGGACTCTTGATGGTTCATAGCTGTTGCACAAAAAGCCAAAATTCAAACAACTGTCGGAATTACAAAATTCCTCAAAGGAATGATCGTGAATCGTTGATATTCTTATGTTTTCTTCTTCATTATTTCACAACAGAATCTTTATTTTATTCCAATCATCATTTCTGTTTGAAATGATTTCTTTAATCTTTACCTTTGAGCCATCAATACCCAAACCAATGAAAGCATTTAATCATTTTCGGATTTTTTCGCTGACAGTTATCTTTCTATATGTTTTAACTACAGCGGTTTATGCGCAAACAAGTCGTGCAAGCTTTGAAGTAGCGGGCGGACCCGGCTTTTCATTTCTTCGTGGAGGCATGTCAGTGAGCAGCATTCCTGACGGTACAGGATTTCAGGTTGGTCTCTTTACGGATATAAGGATCAATCAGATTTTTTCTGTGCATACAGGTCTGTCTTTCGATAGAAAAAACAGTAAGTATCCGGCTGAATGGTTTGGCCAATCGAATTTTGTAGGTGAACATTTTAATTTGAATTATGATTACTTCAGCTTGCCATTGGTTATCAGAGCATCATTTTTTCAACCGGTTAAACTGTATATAAACACTGGCATTTTTGTGGCACGTATTCACAGCATGATGCTGACTCCCATAGGAAATTTCTGGGGACCTATTTGTTACGATTATACCTCTTTTGTTCCTGATTATGAGTTTGGACTGGTCAACGGCATTGGTGTCAAAGTGCCTTTGCACAAACAGCTTGAATTAACGGCAGAAATCCGCAACAACCGCGGTTTGTCGGATGTCAAACTTACGAAGGAGTATCTGTTTGGAGGCGACCCTAATGTCAGAACCAACCTCACCACATTCCTGCTTGGTATCTCGATGAGGTTGGGGAAATAAAGGTTTGGTTTTACAAATCATTTTTATATTCCGGCTGATGATTTGTTGCAAAAATGCATTGCAATGAATTGATAAAACCTGAACTGCCAACCCACAGAAGGGTTGAATATCAATAACCCCGGATGATAAGCCGGACAATTCACCTATTATCTCCAGCGAATTCTGTAATCATCTGTTATTTCCAAAATACGTTTTCCGGTTTCCATTTATCTTTTGGCTTGTCTTCGCCGGTGGGATAACCTATCGGGATGACGTTTAAGGGAATATGATTCGCGGGGAGTTTCAGGGTTTCTATGACCACTTTAGATCTGTCATCATAGGGAAATACTGCCGTCCAGACAGCCCCCAAACCAATGCTCTCTGCCGCGAGAAGTATGTTTTGCGTGGCTGCTGAGCAATCCTGCACCCAATAGGCCTTGTCTTTCAGATTGCCGGCTTTGTCCATATCGCCGCATACCACTATGGCGGCCTGTGCCTGAGAAAGCATCTTTGCATAAGGCAGCCGTTCGCTGAGTGAATCCAGGGTTTCACGTGCGGTCACCACATAAAAAGCCCAGGGCTGCCTGTTGACTGCTGTGGGGGCTGCCATGCCCGCTTGCAGCAAAAGCTCAATCTGTTCTTTGGAAACGGCCTGATCGGTAAAACTACGCACGCTTTTGCGGTTGTGAATCACTTTCAGGGTTTCATTCCTGTGTTTTCTGCGGTAGTCAGGAACAAAAGGCTTCCCATCAATCTCATGCAGCGACTCGCCCACTTCAGCAACAAAAGCTCCGGTTTCATAATAATTTCTTCCGGCATAAATCAGCGGATTCAGCAGTGAAACATCCACCCTGCCTTCAGCGTCAAGTATGGCCTCATCCGCCTTCACATCGATTACCTTACCGATAAACATGCGGTGCGAACCAAGGTCGTGATATTCTGTGAGCTCGCATTCGATCACGAGCGGAAACTCCTTGATGAAGGGCGCGTTAACAAATTCTGACCTTAGCGGTGTAAGTCCTGTTTCCTTAAATTTGTCCACATCCATGCCTGAAAGCCTTCCGGCATAGTCCACATACCTGGCCAGTTCAGCTGAAGGAATATTGACTGTAAAGGCTCCCGATTCAGTAACACTGGCATAGGAGTAGGTGGCAGGACGCATGGAGACAGCAATACTGAGCGGATTGGAGTTGCAGATGCCAATCCAGGCGGCTGTCATGATGTTGGGTTTGCCGGCCTTATCGTAGGTGCCGATCACCGCAGCTGGTTTTGGATGGAGTTCGGCCCTCACACCCAACGATCTCTTTTTAAACGGAATAAAAGCAGAATCTGAAGGTCTGTTATCAGTAGATTCGGCTGCATTTTTACTACTTTTCATGACGGACTTATCATTTTTGGTTGATAAAAGTACTGTCAGCACCAATACTGCTGTGGCCAGCACGATGTTTAAAAATTTACTTTTCTGCATGGTCAATGGGCTTTGATTCAGTATATTTTGCTTTGTTGAAGGGGATGGTATCCATCAGGCAGCCTGTTGGGCAGACTGAGCACCATGGTTGGTAGAAAAACAGTGACAGCACAACGACTGCCACTCCAAACAGGATCAGTCCAATGCCGATGATATTGAATGAAAAAAACATGAATGGCTCCAGATAGGCCAGCTCCGGCCTGAAACCTGTGAGCAATGCGCCGGCAATAAAGGTAAGATAGAGCTCCCTTGTGCTGATACCCCAAAAGCGGCCCGGCAGTTTTCTTTTTTTGAAGGGTGAGATTTTGTTGGTCAGTTCCTGCAATGCACCCATCGGACAAAGATAATTACAATAAAATTTGCGTTTTCCGGCCAGTGAAAGTAACAATGCCAGACCAAACACAACAATGCTCTGCCAATGGACTCTCCAGACAAAGCCTTCCAGCAGCCACCCATTCAGTAAGCGGGCCGAAAGCAGGTTGTTGAGCATCAATCCCATGATCAGCAAGACGAACAAAAGGTAAACCGTCCGGAATCTCGCCCTGCCTTTCTTATAGGCCATCACCACTGATGCTAAAATCATCGCCAGAAACAGGATGTTTTTGACGGAAGACCATAGCTTTGTTTCACCAACAACCGAGACATCTGCCTTCATCACATGGGAAGCGCTATGCCTCACGCCTGCGATGACAGCCCTGCTAGTGTGTGTCGCACCCGAAACGCCATCTACCTGCATCTGCATGGCATCCTCAAGGCTGACGCCCTGCCATCTGCCGATAAATTTATCGCTGTAAATGGCTTCCACATAGTCGCCTGTTTCATTGTTTGGCAAGACCACAATCTTTGAGATGATCAGGTTTTGATCCACCCCGATCAGAAGGGGAACAATACCGGCATATCCAAACTGCTGTGAATAGTTGGAAGAGAGCAATGCAGTGCCGATCTGTTGTCCGTTTGCAGCATAAACCTCATAAACGCCGAATCTGTTTATCTCGAAAAGCGTTGCTGCAGGATAAATCTCCTGAATTTCGGGCAAACCCACCTTGACTTCAACGGCATCTTTGGTAAACAGAAAATTCCTTCCTCCGCTGATGGCAATGGCGGCCAACAGCACAAAAAGCAGGTAATAGTGATAAAGTGCTGCATGGAGCCGTATCTTATGCATAGTATTGGATGTAGTCAACAAATAGTGTCATCAAATTTCCGCAAAAGTAAGTCAAAATGGGGTTAGGAGGTCGAAGGTCAGTGATGAGTTATGTGTTTGAGAGGTGCGTAATGTGATCAGAGATCAGAGATCGGAGGTCAGTCGGACTTCCGATAAAGAGACAACCTTTGTCTTGTATCAGAGGAGGTTTTTCTTGTTGAGATGAAGAAAATTTATAACGGTTAATGATTTACGAGATTTAATAATTCAAGTGTTTTATACCAGTAGTAAAATGCTTCCTTATTGGTCTTCCTGAACCGATTAAGAAAATTAAAATCAACGTTTTTTATTTCAAAGTCCACAACATCGTGCTCTGGGTTGTAATAAATAAAATATTCAAACCTTCCTGATTTAAGGATTGTGCTGAACCATGCGGCTTTTGCGGATGCTGAAATTGCATTTTCAATTCTAAAACTTCCATTTGAAAGAAATGCATTGAAGCTGATAATTCCATTTTGAAGATCTGTAAAGTTGTTTTTATCCTGAATCTCAACATTCTTTTCTCTTTTTGCAAGGATCAAAGCTGTGTTAAAAACATCCTGATACACTAATTCAAACGAAAAGTCTAAATTTCTGTATTTCCATTGATTTTGGCAGGTATTTTTAAATGCCTGATGGGTAATTTCAATATTTGTGACATGGTTGATTAAAATACCTATATCGAAAAGCTGCTTAATGATTTCGGTACTCATGCTATTTGAATTTCGATAATAGGGCACCCCAACTGTATTAGGGGCAAAAGCGGTTAGTTTATCTCCAAGAATTGAATTAATATCCGGAGTCAGGACTTTTGTAATTGGTTCGCTTATTTGTAACCATCGGTTTTTTATTTCTGTTTTTACAATAAGCGGGTATGGGTTTTCCTCAAACAAGACGTCCAGAATAATATGAGCTTGCTTTTGAAAAGCTGAGTCATACCTTAAATAATAATGCGCTTTTGGAACAGTGGATGATTTGGCTCTGACTTTATTTACCTCAAATGATGTGAATTGTGAAGAATTCACAATATCTGATAAAACTTTTTCCAATTCTTCATCGGATTTGGTAGTAATAATATCAATATCTGTAGACAACCGATTAAAATTATCGAGCAATAAAACAAGCGATGTCCCTCCTTTGAAAATAAACTCGAATCCGGTTTCTGCCAATTTTTCGAGTAAGCCAAGGGCAAAAATCATTTTCTCTAAAACAGGTGGATTTATTCGGTTGAATTCTTTTGTTTTTTTAAAACTATTTATCCATTCTGATGTGTAAGTTTCGGCTGCTATCATGCTAAAAGAACTGGATTTACGTTTTGGATATTCTCTTTCAAGTACTGTATAATTTTAGCTTTCTGCTTTCGTCTTTCAGCGTAATTCAATAATTTTGAATAATTGATATGATAATTTTTGAATGAAATATCAAAAATATTTTTCAATTCATTGCCTTGATAAAAAAAGAAAATATCTGAATCACAAAACACATCTACAAGAATCTTTTCAAGCATGGGTGTTTTGATTTTTGAGGTTTCGATTAATGGTGAGCGGCTGGTTATTTTTTTTATAACCACTGCATTTTTACTTTCTGAAATGTACTTTTCCGTAATTTCTTTATCGGGATTGAGATAGGCATTTATGTTTTTTTCTTTAAACAAGTAAAAAGCTGATTCCAAAAGATCTTTCTCTGTTTCGAACACGTAAAAATGCCTGAATGGCTGCAAATTCATAAATTGATGCAGACTTTGAGTTGACCAAACACAGTAAAAGATATCGGGATATTGCTTGCTGAATGCAGTATCCAGCTTTTGAATCAGCTTATCCTTGGCAGGGAGAAAATTATTTTTTGTTTCTATTTTGTAAACCCCACTTTTCAGGGATAAAAGAAGTCCTTTACTTTTAAGCCTGTAAATAAGTTTACTGACTCTTGCATCTAATCTATTGCTGTCTGCCTCATCAAAATGTGAAATATAAAACATCGTTATATCACTCCTTGTAATAACATCCGAATCTTTAAAGTGTTCCAGTAATAAATCTTCTTTATCCGCTTTCATTGAACCTTACATTTTAACGATGCAAAGATATGGAATATTTGCCACTATCACACTTAAAGTGGCAAATATTCCAACCTTATTGTCATTATTCTTTTATGATTTCTGATTTGAGGATTTATTGTGATTATTGGTTTGGCGTAGTTGTATAAGGTCACGATAATCTGCCGGTTTCCAGACCGTTGAAATCAAAAAATTTCAAATTATTACGGCCTTAGCTTTTTTTGTCCTTTTGTTTCGGCAATGCAGAAAGCTTTCGGCACTAAAACCATCTGCCCAAACGATGGCTCGCGCTTGCTTGAATGAACTACTCTGAAAGTTACGTTTTTAAGTAAGCTTATTGTGATTCAAAAAATCAAACATTTGACACTTTTATCTATTTACTGTCTTTTGTTTGATTTTTCATTATCTTTGCAATCTAAAGGAAACAAGACAATGGCAAAAGATTTCATAATAGAACGACTTAAAAAGGAGTTTGAAGGAAGAGAATCATTTTTAAGAGAGGAACTTCTTGACTTCTACCGATATTTTGAACCAGAGTTGAAAGAGACAACCTTCAGATGGAGAATATACCATCTCAAGAGCAAGCAGGTAATTACTCCAATTTCAAGAGGGCAATTTACGCTTTCATTCAAGCCTGTTTTCATACCTGATCTTGAAGATGCCGAAAGAAAAATATTTTCAAAACTTGAAAAGCAATTTCCATCACTTAAAATCTGCATTTGGTCAACCAAAATAGCCAATGAGTTTATGTTACATATTCCCGGAAAATTCATAACGATTTTACAGGTTGAAAAGGAAGCAATAGAGTCTGTTTACAGTTTTCTTAAAGACCAAAATTTCCCGAATGTCTTTATTGAGCCAAAGGAAAAAGAAATTGAACGCTACATTTATGAATCGGAAACAGCAATTGTATTAAAGTCATTGGTTTCCAAATCGCCAACTCAAAAAGTAAACACTGTTGCAACAACAACGCTTGAAAAGTTGATAGTGGATTTGTATTGCGACAAAAAATTATTCGCCGCTTTTCAGGGAAGCGAACTTGTTCACATCGTCAACAATGCATACAAAAGATATTCAATTGACTTCACCAAACTTTTTCACTATGCAAAAAGAAGAAGCAAGGACGCTGAACTTGTAGAATTTTTTTCAGACAAAACAGATATTCCAAATAGTATATTGAATGATTGACATTAAATCACTCTCAGCAGAATGGATTGCCGAGAAAAAAAATAGATACAGCAGAGACCCTCACTTGATGGAAAGCATGATTTATGCTTTGTATTTGTTAGAGCAATAGCAGTTAACGGGCTTGGATTTTATTTTCAAAGGTGGAACAAGTTTGATTCTTCTATTAGAAAAACCTAAAAGGTTCTCCTTTGACATTGACATTATCATAAGCCCGAAAATCAGTCGTGAGGAGTTGGAAAAATATCTTTCAAAAATTGTTGAATCAAGTGTGTTCACGCGAATGAAATTAGATGAAATAAGGAGTTACAATGGAGGTCTTCCTAAAGCACATTACCAGTTTTTCTTCAATTCAAATTTGCCAATAGAAACAAGGTGGGAAATGTAATTTCCAATCCTGAAAGAGAATTTTTGCTTGATGTTCTCTTTGCCGACAACCATTATCCAACAGTTATTGAAAAAGCCTTAGTAACAGAGTGGCTTTTACAAACCAATGAGCCAGTGATTGTTAGAACTCCTGACATCAATTCAATTACAGGGGATAAACTTACCGCATTTGCTCCAAATACGACAGGTGTTCCATATAAAATGGATAAGGAAAAGGAAATAATGAAGCAACTGTTTGATGTTGGTTGCTTGTTTAACTTGCTGACTGATATGGAAGTATTCAAAAAATCATATACAGAATCAGCAATAGGAGAGATCGCTTACCGACCGGAAAGGAATATAGAATCAGTAGAGCATGTTCTAAGAGACACCATTGAAACCGCATTACTCATTGCCAGAAAGGACATCTTAAAAACTGAGGATGAAAAAACTAAATATGTTGAGATAAATACAGGCATTAACCAATTCAGACATTTTGTTTTTCTTGGCAGGTTTGACATATTGGAAGCACAAGTAGCCAGTGCAAAAGCCGCTTATTTAGCTGCAATCATATTGACAGATTACAAGGAAGAATTTATGATGTTCAGCAAAGAAATTCCATTGGCGGACTATTTGATAAAAAAAGCAGACTCCAATTATTTGAACAAGCGATTAAAATTTGTGTCACAGGGAGAAGCCCTCTTTTATTGGTTTCATACAATCAAATTACTTTATCCAACGAATGAATAAGAAATCCATCTCTTCATTTATTACAGATTCATTTTTCCAACCGCAGGGGCTTTAGGCATTGACGTAAAGTGACCTTTTCTGATGAAAATCGCTTTGAAAATGTGTTTGCAGGCTTGATGCCCAAATATTTGGATAGATAGTAGTACATCCAGCAAGACTAAGCCGAATAACCGAATGTCCAAGAAATTGAGTCATTAACCTGCTGAAGTGTAATGGTTTTTTGGTCTATTCGCTGTTCGATGAAAAGCGGAGTGACAGGCTGCCGGATGGAGAAAAGTAAACGATTTTCAAATACAGCTTAGATGACAGGCAGCACAGTGCAATTCCCTGATCACATCAAACCTACATTCCTGGATATTGACCCCATTTACAATAGGTCAATGATTCAAAGATCCAAAGGAGCGTAAGATGTTTTTTCGCAAGGATTTAATGGTCGTTCTTTGATTTCAATTTTATGTCCAATAAATTTCCGAAAAATCATAAAGGTGGATGATTCTGTTTTTTATCTTTATGTCTTGAATAAATCGATAGAAAATGGGATGTACACTCAGGGAGAAGATATATTGGGGTATAGCCTATGTAAAATCATTTTGTGCCATGCTTAGAAGCATGCCATTCATTTCAGCACATTTGATTTTCTCCGATACACAATTCAATCCTCAGAAAACCTAAAGCACTTAAATTTTCCCTCCGTATGCAGCATTTATCATTTGTATCAGTTTAATAAGTTTAATGCTGACAAATAAGCTATGAAAAAGTATTTATTGAAAAAATCTGATGGTTAATAAATTATTATTTGTATCATTGTAGTGAGATTTAATCTGACATTAGAACTATGAGAAGTAAAAATATTTCAACGAAATCCAACGAACTTTTGACTCATTTTATCGGGATTGAGAAACATTGCTTTAAAAGTTCAGAAGCATTTGAAGTTCTGTCTAAGTCGTCAAAACCAACTGTAAATCAGCTTTTGAGCGACATGACAAAGCGAGGTTTATTGATGAGAATAAAAGATGGAGTTTATTATATCATTCCCTATGAGAAAGACCCGGAAAGTTTTATGCCTGATTGGCACTTACTGACAGAGAATCTTGTAAATGGAGTAGATCATTACATTGGATACTATTCCGCACTTCAAATTCACAACCTAATAACTCAACCTTCATTAAAGCAACAAATTGTCGTAGCCAAACAAATTCGGCCTTCGACAATGAATGTAAAAGATGTTCCTTTTCAGTTTATCTACCATAATTTAGATCACTTTTTTGGAGTAAAAAAAATGTGGATTGATAACTTTCACAAAGTGAAATGTTCAGATTTAGAAAAAACGTTTATCGACTGCCTTTTTAAACCAGACTATGCTGGTGGTATTGTAGAAATTGCAAGAGCAATCTACATATCAAAAGATAAAATACAGTTTGACAAATTACTTGAGTATGCCCGAAAATTTAATTCTCAGGCAGTCATTAAAAGACTTGGTTTTTTATTGGAAACTCTGGAAATTAATAATCCGATTGTTAACGATCTGCAAAATATAAAAACAGCATCGTATGTTGTTCTCGATACTGAATTACCAAAGGATGGAAAGCTGTTGAGCAAATGGAGTATTATGCTGAACATTGATATTGAAACGATTAAATCGGCTATTTACACATGATTAAACCAAGCGAAATACAAAATAAAGCACGTGCAATTGTTGTGCGTGACCAACAAATTGAAAAGGATTATATCCTTTCATGGATCTTACAAGGGGTTGCTGAAAATGAAAATTTGGCAAAAACTCTTGTATTTAAGGGAGGAACAGTTTTGAAAAAAGCGTATTTCAAAGACTACCGCTTTTCAGAGGATCTTGATTTCACCTTATTAAATGATGAAATTTCAAATGACCAGATTTTTCAATGGTTTGAAGAGATATTTGGATATATACGGGAAGAGGCTAACATTCCTTTAGAAATCATTGACAATAATGAGCATGAAGATGGGGGCATTAACTTTTATATCAGTTATATAGGGCCTTTAGGTGGACAAGGAAACAATAAACGTGTTAAAGTAGATATTTCGAGAAGAGAGAAACTCGTATTTGCTCCCGTTTGGCAAAATATGATTCTAAATTATTCCGATCAGGAAGAGTACAAGCTATTATGCTATCCACTGGAGGAGGTTTTAGTGGAAAAATTACGATCTGTGATGCAGCGCATGCAAGCACGTGATTTTTACGATATTTGGTATTTGTTAGAAGTTCATAGGATGGATGTGGACTTTTATGTCAATGAATTTAGAGCTAAATGTGAAAGTAAAGGATTTAAGGCTTCTGATTTTCACAAAAAGTTAGAACAACGAATGCCGCAGTACAAAGGTCGTTGGCAAAAATCAATGAATGATCAAATAAAGGATTTGCCCGATTTTGATAAAGCGGAAAGAGAAGTTCTGAGACACCTTCGTAAGATGAATTTATAATATTATCGTGAATTTTAACATCAGAATTAATGCTGGATAATATGGATGAAAAAAACATCAGGGAAGTTGGCTAAAACTTTAACTGAAGATCTCACCAATTACAGCAAAATATTGGAGTATTCTTCAAAACTTGCAAGTTTTGACAATGATAATATCCGTTTCACTGTTGATGCTGGTGTGATAGATAGATTAGGAAATGAGCTTGTTGCTCGTCAAGAAACAGCAGTTTCCGAATTAGTTAAGAATTCATATGATGCAGATGCTGTGGAAGTAAGTCATACT
This sequence comes from Bacteroidales bacterium, assembly GCA_030683155.1. Taxonomy (GTDB): domain Bacteria; phylum Bacteroidota; class Bacteroidia; order Bacteroidales; family F082; genus JALNZU01. The sequence goes on along the minus strand of JAUXMV010000096.1, from coordinate 29,590 downwards.
TTTATAAACTCTGCTGATATTGGGGGAAGACTTATTGTTTCTGACAATGGAGAAGGAATGAATAGGGATCAACTGGTAAATGGGTTTATGAGAATATCTTCAACAGATAAAATTCAAAATCCATATTCTGAAATTTTTAACAGAAAACGAGCTGGTCAAAAAAGGATTGGTCTATTTGCTGTTCAATGAAAAGCGGAGTGACAGGCTGCCGTATGGAGAAAAGTAAACGATTTTCAAATACAGCTTAGATGACAGGCAGCACAGTGCAATTCCCTGATCACATCAAACCTACAATCCGGGATATTGACCCCCCTTTGAAAAGGCAGGATCATCTAAACAGATATAACTTGGGAGGTCTTTTTTAAAATCATGGCTGGCATTTAACCAAAACCATTTGCACAAAAGATGGCTGCGTAATGCATTGAATTGACGTTTTGAATGACAAAAACATCTTCTTGAGGCTAAAATTGATGACTGGAGCATTTAGTGCAGATTACACATTCACACTCGCCTTTAGACTTTAAATGCCCGGCAACTTATTGTCCACCTAAGAGACCGGCTCAGTTATAGTCGCTCAGCAGGAGGGTGTCAGGAATCCAGCCAAGCACTTCTTCGTCGGATCTTCCGTTTTTAGTAATGACTACATCCTGACTGAACTTATTGCTTTCGAGCGCTTTCTTTGCATCAAGAAGGTTGCCTGTAACAGGGAGGTAAACGATGCTGCGGTGAACAAAATTGAAGATTGCTTCATCCTTCTCTTCAATAAGGTTGCTAAGGGTAAGTGTTCTTATGTTGCTGTTAATATTATCATTCATGGTTTCAAACTGTATAAGTTTTTTGCTGATGAAACGGTCGAAGATGCTCCGGTGGATGATGTAGCGGCATTTTTTTGCTTCAAGGAAAATAAATCGATGCAGCCCTTCCATCACTGGCGCATTATGTATGTCCTTCAAGATTAATTTGTTTATCATATCATTGAGCTGGAAAGTTTTCATGTCTTTGATCGGAATCATCTCCTTTTCAATGCTTTTCGACCGCATCTTGTCCTCCGGAGAAAGTTTGTCGATCATACTGTCATAACGGTCTGCCGCTGCATTGAAATTGTCCTTGGCAAAATAGTAGGCAATGATCGCACCCATCCAGGTGGCTACAAGCGGCAGAATGGATTTGGTCACAATGTCCATCCCGCCAACATTCTTGCAAATCATCGCATTACCTGTGATCCATAAGGTTGTAACCACTGCCAGACCGGCAATGCTGATGGCAATAATGTTTTTGGGATTGATCTTTGAGGGAGGTTCATCTGTTTTCATTTGAATTGGTTTTGTTGATTAATAACTTGATATTAAGTGTAATAATTTTTTTATTAGAAATAATTCATTCTGATTGAAGGTAATTTTACAATGGTTTCGGATTATTTAAAATTACAATTGGCATAATGTGTCCGACATTTGTTGAGTGCTGTCCTTTATACACATCAGCTTTCGACAGTAGGTTCGTGGATTTTTGTACTCAGGAAATTCTCTACATTGGTTTTCGCAATTTGCATGAAAAACTCTTCGCCCAGATAAGCACGCAGACCGAGGCTGAGCTCACGTTCGCTGCCCATTTGGGCAACTACATAAAAATCAGTTCCAAACAACACCCTTGTTCTGAATTTCAAGACTTTGTTGGCAAGCAAAACCTTTAGCAGCGGCCATGTTTCCTGATCGTGAAGCATGAAACTGATGTCGGCATACACATTTTCGTAGCGTTCCATCATCTCGCGAATGATGCTGAACCATGAGTAATCCGAATCTTTGGGTTTCAGGTTGTAGTTCCAGTTTTTGATTTGAAGGGATTTGAATTCGCCCTCACTTTCTGCATCGTCTCTGTCGGGAACCCAGGGTATTTTGAGATAACGTTTCCATTCGCTGCTTCCGCCAAAATGACTGAAACAGACCTTCAACTTTTCATAGGCACTGACTTCCTCTTCCGGAACTTTCCAGTAGGCAGCCAAAAGCTTGCTGTCCATCAGGCAGTGAAAACTGAGAGGGTTTGAAAAATGGACTGTGTAGTGTTTAGGCTTTTTCCCTTGCAGACGGATGTCCGGATTCATGGGATGTGTGCTGAAAGTTTTCGGTCGCGGACTTCTGCTATGTACCACGCCTGCAGCACAATGTGTCATGAGAGGAATATTGTACTGAATACAAAAGTCATACAATGGTTTCAGGTTTTTGTCGAACGGCCAATAGCCCAAAGCGGGATACATTTTTAAGCCGGAAAATATTCCTGAACCGAGTTTTGTCTTCACAAAAGAAAGATATTCAGGGTCAGCAACAAATCTTCTCGGATCGGCAAAAAGAAAAGGAAAGAAGGTATCCGTATAAACTGCCTGCAATTTTATCTTTTCAAGTTGCTCAATCTGTGTCATATAGCCTTCCGGAATGGAACCAGCGCCCATATATTCCATGTCCATCGGGAGCACTATAAAAGCAGTTTTGGCCGGATAATAGGCCCTCAGCGTATCAAAAATTGCCTGCTGACTGATTGGCCGGTCTTTCCTTTCCTCGCCATGCTTTACGAGGTTGATAAGCCTTTCGGCCATAGACACATCGTCTTTGTTGCGGTAAAGTTTGGGAATGGTTTTGATGAGCCATGCCAAAGCCCCGACTTTTCTCAGCCAGGAGATAGAGATTGTTTTTGCGAAAATGGAAAAGTATCCCTTTGCAAATTGATCAGGTACCTGCTGCAAAGTGAAAATGTGGGTGTGGGCATTAAAAAAGCGATTTTCCATAATGTTGTTTTTTAGGTTGGGTATGATTCTAAATCAATCCTTTCAATGCAAGAAGCACTGCACTTTCAAGGACTTCGATGGCGGCATTGGCGGCTTTCTGCGCCATTGCCTTTGTAACAACTTTCACGGCTTCGAGCTGGGCTTCCATCAAACGCTTTTTGTCCTCAAGGCGTGATTTGTAATTTTCTTCATCAAGCTGACCGTTAATGCGGTAAATGGCTTCAACCTCCATAATTTTTTGATGCCTTCGCATGAAGCTTTCCATTGTTGCTTTCGCAGCAGGCCAGTCTTTTTTCAGTTCCCCCTGAAGGGCAGAAAGCATACTGAGTGCCACTTCTTCCATATTGAAATCTGCTTTCATGGGCTATTGTTTTTTTACTGAAGTGCTGTTGGTCATTTCTTTTGCTTTCTCTGCAACGAGCATGGTATGAAAGAATTCGCTCATATACATGCGGTTTAGGGTAATAGTTTCGTCGGAAATGTTTCCGTCCTTTTTGTGCTGCTGCTTGTATTTCTGCCATGTCTCCAGCGTGAGTTCGCATATCCTCTCCGAATGTTGGTTGAGCGGTTTGCCGGCGCTTTTCAGCTGCAAAAGGCCAAGGTCGGCTTCGATGCCGGCATAAACATCCATCCATTGTGAATATTGCCGGCCTGGGCTGTCGGCGGCATCTTGGTCGAGGAGCAGGATATACAAAAGGTCCACCTTGCGGGCTGTTTGCTCAATGGCATCAATCATTTTTTCGTCGTAGGCCGGCAGCAGCTGAATCCTGCAGGATGCAGAAGACAATGCCAGAACAATGAGCATGAAACACAGCAATAGCCGGTAAGCGATTTGATTTTGCTGTTCTTTAATTCTTTGCAACATATTGACAGTAAGGTTGATTGTTAACTGAATACGCATAAAAAGAACGAAGGTAATACAGGCATGCGGTAGTTGTCAAGTGTTTTTTTTAGTGATGAGAGGTGAGTGATGAGAGATGAGTGATGAGAGGTGAGAGGTGAGAGATGAGAGGAGAGTGATGAGAGATGAGTGATGAGAGGTGAGTGATGAGAGGTGAGTGATGAGAGGTGAGTGATGAGAGGTGAGTGATGAGAGGTGAGAGATGAGAGGTGAGAGGTGAGTGATGAGAGGTGAGAAATCAGAGATCTGAGATCAGAGGTCAGAAATCAGAGGTCACAGATTACAGATTACAGAAACGGGTGATAAAATCTTTCTAACTTTCTAAACTTTCTAACAAAATAATTTTTTTTGTTAATTTTTTCTTAAAAAAGCTTGTGTATGTAAAAGCTGTTCCATAATTTTACGCCCAATCTGTTTCGGGTGTTTTGTGGGGGCTTGTGAACCAGCTTTTTGCAAGGTTTCTTAAGTGCCGCAAACCGAAACGATGGCGAAAAAGATTCCTGTCCTCACCCCCCTGCTTTTCCTTCCCGGGGCTTGAATCTGTTACTGGGCTGCTAAAATATAAATGATCCTTCCGAAAGCCTGTGGCTGATGGCGGGTGATGACCCTTACAAGGCATATGTTTTGCCCGTAAGGCAAACGAAAAATACAAATTGTTGATAGTGGCGCGTGATGGATTTAAGAAAATTAATGTTGAACGTGATAAATGGTTTTGAATGATGCTGATAGACTACAATAAAAGTATTTGACTGATAGGTGATAAAGGGAATGTGAGTGATCCTCTGGGTTTTTATTTGTCTGGCTGGGTTTGGTTTTTGGGAGTGGTTAGAGAGATACCATATGGTATGTTAAGACAGAAGATAAGGGAAAGATTAAAGAAACTGCATATTTTTTTCATTGTCGCTTTCAACTAGACATTTTTTTACCTTGCTAAGGCTAATAAAATTCAGAATGATAATATATTACTTATACAATTAAGAATTATCTGAAGTATTCCTTCTAATGACAAACACCATGTATAAAATTATAGAAATAGATATTGGGCCCTTAACAAGTATCAATAGTTTGCATAAATATATCGCACCTAGGTTAGCAAAACTTAGAGCAGCTTATAGAAAAGGAGAGAGTCCAAAAGTTCTCTGGGATGCAAGTCAACTTACATATGGTCAAGTATCAATGGCTGGACTTACTGCTTTTATTTCAATAGCCCATAATATTTCCAGCTTTATTGGACAACCACAAAAAATAATATTTGACTGGAAACCAGATTTATTGGGATTCTTAAGAGATGTGTCATTTGTCGAAATCTCAAAGAATTTAAATGTATTTGAATTTGATTCTGAAAGAATTGGTGGAATTTTGACTGAAAAAACAAATCCAAATACAAAAATTATATATTATGCTGATGTAATCAGAGAAAGCCTAGATCCAAAAGAATTTGTGATTCATAAAAATCATTTAAAAACTAAAATTAGGCCTAATTTTAATTTAAGATGTAGTGAAATATTTAAAGGACTAGACATAAAATTAGAAAATACAGTTTCGAAAACTGCGGTCGAACTAATTGTAAATTCTTTAGTCCACGGTAAATCAATAGTCTTTGTTGGATTGCAAAGGACCTCAAAACGAGTAACTGTAGCGATCAGTGACAGTGGAATTGGATTTCCAAAATCACTTCAAAATAATTTTCCGGAATTAAAGAATAAAGACTTACTTGATCACACTCAAGGTTTACTATTAGGCTGTATCATTCAAACAAATGAACACGGAATTAGATTAGCGCTTAATGATATTCTAAATCTAGAAAGTATATTATATAAAGACATTTTATCAAATGATGGATGGCTTGTTGTTTCATCATATGATACAGAAATTCGTTGGCAAAAGTCAAATTGGTTACAAGTACTTAGCACAGTAGACAACAATAATATATTTGAAAGTGTAATACATCCAAATGAATTGATCGGAGAACCAATTGAATATAAGATTCAACTAGAAGATAAAAAAACCGGTTATTGGCAAAAATTTGATAATTATATTAGAGGTTCTCGTTTCGTATTTGAAATTCCAATACATAATTAACCATGATATATAATAGCATATTAATTCATCAGCATTTTTTATATTGTCGCCTTCAAGGCTTAATTTGGGAAACAAATGGTTTAAATACTTCCTTCAATCTTGATACTATAACAGGAGGTGTATTATCGACAATATACAGAGAAGAAGAAAAGAGGTTTCCTCTAATAATTAACTGTAATGGAATTATAGATAACGATGATCATGGTTTTTCTCCAATTTTTAGTTTAATTGATGAAATTAAGCGACCAATCTACTTCTTGAATTCTAATCATCTAATTATACGTTTTCGCCGACTGAGAGATGAATTCATCAAAGGCGATTTTAATGTTAATGAGCCAGACAAAAAAACCTTTATTATCTCACTTAAGCGTAAAGCACTTGATGCTGAAGAACTTTACCCAAGTTGTGAAATATTGGAAAATGATCTTATTAAAGAATTTGTTTATAATTGCTTTGAAAAATTTAACGATGACTTAATCTTACGACTTCCTTCTACTCCAATAGCAGCAAATGGTGTTTTTAATTCAAGCAATTTGATTTCTGATCCTAAATCATTTATGTGGATATCAATTAAACTATCGGACAAATTAAATAGCTTTCTAAAAGAAACTTTGGCAAAAGATAAAAATTTAAATACCATAAAACTTTTGTCGGTAAGTTTAAGATCAAGTCCTTTTGCAGCAGCAATTGGCTTACTAAATAAAATTGAGATTGATGTAATTGATCATTTAGGTCCTAAAAATAAAATTTTTGATATTGAAGAACTTCAAAACATTTTTTGGACGGAACAATATCAAGAGTATATTTACATTGGTGATTTTATTTTTGGAGGTACCGAAGTTAAAATAGCTCAAGCATATGCCGTTCTAACAGGTTGTAAATTGGAAAAAGCTCTTGTTATAGGTAGTTTATTTCCTGTTGAATCATTTAGTGATTGTTTCAATCTTTCCTCATTGATAGACCTTAAAGGGCTTAATGAAGGAGCCAAATTTGCTTTATTTGAAGAAAATATTTAATTTATAAAATATGAGAATATTACAGATTACTGATTTTCATCTTGATGATCTTACCAATACAAATGAACACCTTCGTTTAAAAAACTATAAAGAGTATTTGAATGAATTGTCTGAATTAATCAATTCTAATATTGGAACAATAGATTACATCTTTGCAACAGGAGATTTTGTTAATAGATTCAAAACACAAAACTTTGATCATGCAAAAACAATTTTGACTTATCTATCTCAAAAACTTAATGTCACCACAGATTCTATTTGCGTATGTATTGGTAATCACGATTTTAGTCAAAGCCTTGATTCTATGGATAGAAGAATTGAAGCCCGTAAGGAATTTAATAGTTTTAGTTGTAATTTCTCAATGAATAATATTGTAAAACAGAATGATTATGCAATATTGTACAAATTAAAAGATATTTGGTGTTTGTCTTTAGATTCGACATGGGGAACTGGCTTTTCAAATAAACCTCGAAGTTTAACAAGTGATGAAATAGATAACATTATTAGTGATTTTATTAGTGATATAGTTCCAAATACAGATATTTTAACTATCCTTTCACATTATCCAATGATACATTTTCATAGAGCTTTAATGTATATTGAGGAAAACGATTGGGCAGAGAAGCATGAATGGAAAGATGCCTATTATATTGTAGAAAGACTGTATAAAATACGTCGAAAGCAACATACAATCTATTTTTTTGGAGATGGTCATATTCCTGACTTTACTTCTTATGATGAATTAAATCATTTCATTCTATCAGCTATGTTTGGTTCTGGCGTTGGTTCTACACCAAATCAAATTGCACGTGAGGCTAAAATAGTTGAAATTGAACCAGAAAAGCAGCCTAAGATTTATACTCTACAATTTAAAATGAGAGGATATTCTGATAATCCATTAATTGGTGATTGGAAGTACTCAGAAAGTCAGATAAGACTTGATAAAGGTAATTCTTTAGTGATGTCAAATTCTGAAAAAGAAACAGAATTTATTACCGAATCCAAAGTTTCAAAGACACCTATTGTAATAAGTAAAAGCATTCAGGATAAGATAATTAATAGAATTGCAATTGAAGGACTTTATTCCTTAGACAGGTATGCAACCTCAGATACAAAAGTTTCATTAAGTTGGATATATACAAACAGGCTATTAAGTGATTCAAATATTTTGTCACAAATAACTAATAGAGCATTTATATGGTTTATTGAGAATATTTTTAAAACTGATGCAAAAGATAAATATGCTTTTATAGGGGTTGATTACTGGGGAGCAATAATTGCAAGCCAGGTATCAATCAGAACTAATGTTAAAAGTTATTGTATCGCATCAAAAGCTGGTGCTAACCATCATACGTATAAAGAGTCTGTAAACTATTTAAAGTACAAAAAAAATGATTTCATTAAAGTCGAAAATATTATTTTATTTACAGATGTAATTGCTACGGGAGATACCGTTTGTAGAAAGAAAAATAAAATTGAGGATCTTTTAGGTAAGAAAATTCAAAATTGGTTTATTGTTAGTATTATTGCTGATAGAGAACAGAACAGAGACTCTAATTTGGATGAATTTAAGGAAATAGTTACTTTTTGTTCTGATTTAAGAACTCCAGTATTATTAATTAATCAAATTCCAGACGAAGTAATTGTTCCACCTCGTTTAGATTTACGAGTAAGTAAATTTATAAAGACATAAAGCCTGGTTCGGTCTAAGCTTGCTGGCAACAAGACAAAAAACATCCAGACACTAAACTTACGACATAAAAAATTATAGCATGGCTAGTATTAAAATAAAAGACTTTTTTAATGGGCGATTTCTTGAAATACCAAAATATCAAAGAGGATATGCTTGGGAGGTTCAAAATATTAGAGACCTATTTGACGATATAATTGAATCAATAGAATCAAACTCTAACCATTATATTGGAACAATAGTTTTATCCAAATCCGCAGACGATGATGAAAAGTTTTATGTTGTTGACGGGCAACAAAGAACGACAACTGCAACCCTGATAATTAGTTCTTTAATCAAAAAGCTATCGGAAAAAGATGCTTCATATTATGAGAGATTCTATTTGAAAGAGGACGATAGATACCGAATAACGCCTTTAAACAGAGACCAACAGTTTTTTATAGATTTAATTGAAGGCAAAGTTGGCGAACCTCAAAATAAAAGTCAGAGATTTTTAAAAGATGCGATTGAAGAAATCAAGTTTAAAGTTGACCAAATTGACGACAAATTAAAATTTCTTAAATCAGTGGAGAAACTTGAAGTTATGGAGTTTGTTGAGAATTCAGAAGGTGATGCAATAAGAATTTTTCAAACAGTTAATGACAGAGGGAAACCTCTCTCAAACATGGAAAAAGCAAAAAGTCTTTTGATATATTTTTCAAATCGTTACTTAAACAAGAAACTCGACAACTCAATAAATGATCACTTTAGTGATATTTTTGAGATTTATGACGACATAAAGCATCTTGGAGAAGAGTTAGGAATTAACCTAATAAAAAATAGAGATTTCAGTGAAGATAATTTGATGCGTTATCATTTTGTAACTTACAGCAATGAGAATTATGACCCAACAGCAAACTATGTTCTTCAATATTTAAAAAACCAACTGACAAAACATAGAAATGGGATAACAGATGGCAATTATGAAGAAATTGAAACATTTATCAATTCATATATTTCTAGCTTAAAAGAGTTTTTTCAAAATTGTAAAAACGTTATTGAACGTGCCAAGTCAGACGCAAAATATTTCAAATTATTTGTTGTCTTAAACTTATCAGCTACCCTTTATCCATTAATTATAAAATTGGAAAAACTTGACTTGCTTGATAAAGGTCTTGCAGGGAAAGGAAGAGAGAAATTTAATTTCTTTGATTTAGTTGAACTTATTGAAGTCCGTGTATATAAAACACGAGGAACTGACCCAAAAGCTGACATTTCAAGACTCGTTTTTGATATAGACCATAAAAATGCTAATGATATAGAAAATTGGCTTGTTTGGTTTAATAATCGCTGGATGCCTAAAGAAGAATTTCAATCAAACTTATCAAGAGGAATTTATGGAAACCGTGCTTTAAATCACATTTTCATTACTTACTGTGAGCATATTAATTGCAAGGAATTTGGCATATCAGAAATGAAAGATATAGTAAGTAAAACCCCAAATATTGAGCACATACTTTCACAAACTCCAACTTTTGAACCAAATTCATTGGGATTTGTCAACAAAGAGGACTTTATTGATTATGAGCATAATATCGGAAACTTGACCGTTTTAGAAAAAGGTCTAAATTCAAGCGTTCAGAATAAAAATGCAATTGATAAAATTGATGGCTACGGAAGAAGCCTGTTTTCAATGACAAAGAAACTCGGTTCCTCAATTGACACAAATAAAGGATTTAACAAAATTGATTTAAAAGCTCGTACTAAGATTCTGGCTGAATATTGTTCTGAACGATGGTGGAGTGACAGGTCAATAGAAAGTCCTGAAACTATAGTAAAACTTGACGAAGAAATTGAAGCAATAAGTGATTAGACGAACAGAACAAAGCTCAGTAACCAAAAAAAGTTCTCTAATCAATCTGTCCCACAACCCCAAAACCCTTCCACAACTTCCCGCATTCACAGGATTGAACTACATCTCAACACGCTCAATCCAACGCCTCCCTAACAGAATCTAAAAAGCCGCATTACATTCATCAACAGTTTTTGGCAATTTTCAACAGAATGTTAAACATCCATTCCTTCGCCCTCAACTTTATTTCCATAAAAATTCAGCAGATTAGTAAGGTAGTCGATTATGTTTTTTATCTTTATGTTTTGAAAAAAACGGAAAATTGGATGTAAACACAAGATAAAAATAGACGCAGATGGGGTATATAATCGTTACCTGAAAAGCGAAATAGCTAAGAACAAACCGAAATTGACTAAAAACTAACTAAAGTATAAATTGATTGCTCCGAATTGATTTTGTTTTGCCAACGCGCCTTTGCCCTTTGAAGAATTATTGGAAGCCAACATAGTGCACTATTTGCAAGTCCATAATAATACCGACCCACAAACCGAAATTTGCAAAGGAGTGCAATTTTTCTTTCTCATAGACGATTTTATATTTGAAACAAAAAAAAGGATAAAAACCACTTCAATGTCTTAAATAATTATTCTATTTTTGCTAGTTATGGATTTTGAACAAAAACATATAGGAGTAGACATTTTTTCGGGTGCTGGAGGACTAAGTCTAGGAGCAATAAGCGCTGGAATTATTATTCCTATTGCAATCGAGAAAGACCCAAATGCCGCAAAAACATTTAAGACAAATCACCCTGATTCTAAAGTTATTACAGAGAACATTTCAAATATAAATCCACACTCACTTAATATTACAAATCCCTTAATTGTTTTTGGAGGTCCTCCATGTCAAGGATTCTCTCTATCTAATTCAAAAACAAGGAATGAAAAAAATGAAAATAATAAACTTTATCAGGAGTTTATCCGATTCATTGAAGAATTAAAACCGAAATGGTTTCTGTTTGAGAATGTAGAAGGTATAGTAAGCTTCAATAAAGGTGCCACAATTAAGCAAATAAGGCAAAACTTTGAAGAGTTAGGTTATACTGTAAATCACCAAGTTTTAACAGCATCTGATTATGGTGTTCCTCAAGACCGAAATAGATTTTTTTTAGTTGGTAATAAAGAAGGCATCTGCTTTGAGTTTCCTGAAAAGCAAGAAAAAAAAGTATCGGTTATAGATGCAATTGGAGACCTTCCTCTTTTATCAAATGGACAGGTTGAAGAAGAGTTACCTTATAAAAGTTCACCTTCAGAATACGCAAAACGATTGCGAAATGGCAATCAAAAGGCATTACAAAATTATGTTTCTAGAAATAATGATTTGGTAATAGAACGCTATAGACATATTAAGCCGGGTCAAAATTGGAAAGCTATACCAGACCATTTAATGAAAAATTATAAAGACAAGAATAATTGTCATAGTGGAATATACAAACGATTAAATCCTGAAGCTCCATCAATTGTTATTTCAAATTATAGAAAAAACATGTTGATACATCCTGAGCAAGACAGGGGATTATCAGTTAGAGAAGCTGCTCGAATTCAAAGTTTTCCAGATGATTTTATTTTTGTGGGTTCATTAATGCACATTCAACAACAAATTGGTAATGCAGTTCCCCCTCTTTTAGCAGAGGCAATTTTCAAACAAATCATGAACTACGAATGTCAGAGCAAATAAAAACTTTAAAATTCAAATTTGACGTTAGTGCTTATCGTTTGCTCGGTAGAGAATTAATTACCGATAGAATAACAGCACTCTTTGAGTTGGTAAAGAATTGTTATGATGCCAATGCCGAAAATGTATTAGTTAAATTCGAAGATATAAATCCACGCTCTGATAGGAGTAAGATTTTGATTATTGATGATGGGATTGGGATGAGTTTTGAGGATGTTCGTGATAAATGGATGGTAATTGGTACGAGCAGTAAACGAAAAGCAAAACAATCTCCACCTCCATATAATAGAAAAGTTGTTGGTAAAAAAGGTGTTGGTAGATTTGCAGTTGATAAACTTGGTGCTAAATTGTTACTTAAAACTACCAAAAAAGGCTCAGATGAACTTCTTTGTTTGGAAACCGACTGGTCATACTATGCAGACGAGGAAAATAAACAATTAACTCTTGATTTTTCTGGTGAAAATAAATTCTTCACAGATATTGAAAACAAATATTGGACAGAATCTATTGAAAAGGATAGTTCCGGAACGATGCTTGAAATTTCAATGGTAAGTGATGTTTGGACTAAAAATGATATTATACGCTCAATTAAAGAATTATCAAAACTCATATCCCCCAGTAATAAATTAAAATATCCCTTCAATATAGTTGTTGATGCTGCTGAATATCCTGATTTTAAAGAACAAAAAGTAAAAACAGCAGCTATTGAGTTAGCTACACTTAAAGTTGAATTAGGTTTTGACACTGAAAAGAATTCTCAAGAGATATTGATCGTTCAAAATGGAGAATTAAAAAAAATAAATGTGCCAGAGCGAAAATGTGGATATGTTGGTATGACATTGTACTATTTTGACCAACAAGCAAAAAATAAATTTAAGAAGTCTTTTGTTGGAGCTGAAATTGATGGAGTAAAAGTGTATCGTGATGGAATAATTGCAACACCATTTGCAGAATATGCAGCTTCTCAAAATGAGCAAAAAGATTTACTTGGCATTGACAAAAGGCGTTATTCGGGATTCTTTGATAAACTGAGTACTCGTGATTTATTAGGATGGATTGAAATCTCAGAGGAACATAATCCAAATATTATTGATGCTACTAATCGTCAAAGCTTTGTAGAGAATGATGCATGGAAAGAATTGAAGGATTTCACAATAGAACAACTCAGTAAAATAGAGTCATACTTAAAGAAGAAAAAAAACACAGAAAAAGAAAAAACAAAATCAGAGTTTAAAGTTGCGAAGGATGAAATAGGCAATATACGCAAACAACTAAACTTAGTAAAAGATAAAGCTGAGTCACCGGAAGTACAGCAAACAATAATTAGAGTTGAAAAAGAACTTGCAAAAACCCAAGCAACTGTTCAACGTTCTTTAGCAGATTATCAAAAATTAGAGAAAGAAAAGCATCAGCAAGAAAATCTATTTTTTAGCCTAGTGTCGCTACAAACCTATGCTGGTATGCTTTCCCATATTACCCGAACATCAATAGGGAAAATTAAGAGAGATGCTGAATTTATTCACAAATGGATTCCTGACCCTCGATTTAATGACAGTTACAAGAAAATGGGATTAAATGTTTTTACAGAAATGAATCATTTGGGCGATGCAGTTGACTTCTTATTGAAGTATGCCAAAGACGACCAAAAATTTGAAGAAATAAATGTCAAAGAGACTCTCGAAAGAATTTTTAATAAGATATATATTGATGAATTTGAAAAACGTGGGATTAAGGCTTCTTTGGAAATTAATCGTGACCTTCTCATCAATTATAATCTAAAGTCATTTGAAGATATTTTTGATAATCTTATTAGTAATTCATTTAAAGCAGTAGGAAATAATTCTGGAGAAAAACTCATTAGATGTAGTGCCATAGTTGAAAATGATAAATTTGTAATATTATTTTCTGACAATGGTTATGGAATCCCTGAGGATAATAAGTATCGAATTTTTGATGTTTTTGTTACTACTACTTCTGAGCAAGGAGGTGCAGGGTTAGGTTTGTTTATTATTAAATCAAGGCTTGAAGCTTTAAAAGGAACAATCCAAGTTGTGGAAAATGAATTTAAACCTACTGGAGCAACATTTAAAATTGAATTACCATTTAAACAATAGTTATGGATAAACTTGATTCAACAATTGTAATTATTGACGATGATAAGGCTTTAAATAATCCTGATTCAGGATTAATGATTGAGCTAAATATGAATTTTGAATCTATTCGGTTTTTTTATAACCAAGAAGATGGATTAGAATTTATCGAGAATAATCTGGATAAAAGATTAATAGTATTGTTAGACCTAGGTTTTCCTTCAGGAACACCAAGTGGTCATGAAATTTTAGAATCAATAAGAGAAGTTTCATTTCTTATTCCCGTTTTGATATGGAGTGGAGTAGATGAAGACAAAGAGTCTTTTGCAGATTTAATAAACAACAGAGCTTACGCCTTTTTAAATAAAAATGCATCAACTGAAGAAATAATCGAGAAGTTGAAAGAGGCTTACAATTATGCTGATAATGATATTAGCATTGCTTTAGAAGAATGGATTAATGCTCATTCTGATGAACAAAAGCAAAAACCGTATTTGCTTAATGTTGATGGCAGACAACTATCTCTTAATGAATTGTTGAATGAAATTAGGATGCAATCTAATACCGGTAAATACTTTTCAAAGAATTTAGCCAAACTAACCATTGATTTATTAACCAGAAACAAGGAAAAACTTGATGATTAACGCATTGCTTGTTTGTGATAAAAACGACTCCAGTTTGGGGAATTTTTTTGAGAAATGTAAATTTGAAACTGTACGTTTGCTTGATTCTTCTGATTTCGAGGTTAAAAATATTGAGATTTCAGGAAATGCAGCGTTCGAGGTTGCTATTCCATTGATTACTAACTCCATTAATTCAAATCCATATCTGTTCGTGTCATACACACATGGCACAGAAAATGAATTACTTAAAAATGGAAATAATCCATTTATATCAATCGATCTTAATATAGACTCTCTTAAAAATTCATTTGCTTATTGTTATGCATGTAAAGCAGGAAAGAATTTGGGAAAAGAATTGTGTGCAAATGGTGCATTGTGTTTTATTGGATATAAAGAAAATGTAACAATTCAAAAGTACTTTGGAGCTGAAGATGCATTTATCGAATGTGCTGTATGTGGTATTGAAGCCTTAGTTGAAGGAAGTACAACAGGTCAAGCATTAATCATGATGAAAGATAAATATACAGAATGTATTGATGATTTCTATTTGAAAGACATGTTAACAGCAACATTATTTATGGAAAATAGAGACGCTTTAGTTTTGCATGGAAATACTGGATTGACAATTGAGGATTTTTAGCAAGCTCACACAGACAACCGCAATTCCCATGAGCTAATCCTCAATCCAAAAATTGCAAAAGCGATTGTATGTTTACCACCGCTGACTTGTTGATAATTTAATTAAATCTTTTAAAGACCGAGATGCAGAATGGTTAAGTAAAAGAAAACCTCCGACCATTGATAAACAGGAAGAACGCCTATCAGTTAATAAACATGACTCAAAGCACCCTGCAAAGCCCCTTCCACTAATCCCAAAACCCAGCCATAAATTCCCCCATTCACAGGATTGAACTATATCCGAACACGCTCAATCCACCGTATCCCCCCCAACCTCCAAATTACCGCAACGCACTCATCAACGGTTTTCAACAGAAAGTTAAACATCCCTTCTTTGCCCTCAACTTTCTTTCCATAAAAATCCAGCAAAACATATAGATAGTCGATTATGTTTTTTACCCTTATTTCTTGAAAAAAACAATAGAAAATGGGATTAAAACACAAGGTTTAACCAGACGCGAGGTATTGCAGGAATATGATCGTTAGGGCTCATAATTGCAGAGCCAGCGCACATTCAAGCACTCTTAGTTCTTGTCGAAATGCAAATCCCAAACAAAAAAAACTAAACCGGCTAGATTTTTTCAAACGCTCAACCAAAAATGAATAAATTTGAAAAATGAAAAATGAAGCTCATGCAAGAATTAAAATAAACCAACTGCTGACAGAGGCAGGATGGAGATTCTTTGACAATGAGGAAGGAAAAGCAAGCATTCTGCTTGAAAATCATGTGAAGATTACACAAAAAGAAATTGACGCATGGGGCAATGACTATGAGAAAACCAGGAATGGTTCTTTAGACTTTTTACTCGTCGACAGTGACAATAAACCAATTTGTGTGCTTGAAGCAAAAAAGGAAAGCCTTCATCCGCTTGTTGCAAAAGAACAGGCCAGAAAATATGCCAAGACAGTTGGTGCGAGATATGTGATTCTTTCCAATGGAATTGTCCATTATTTCTGGGACACGACAAAAGGAAATCCAAAACCGATCTACAAATTTCCTTCACCCGAAGAAATCGGAGCAATCAAAAACTGGAATCCCGACAGAGATTCACTCGCTGATGAAGAAGCAACTGCTGACTACATCGTAAAAGTACAAATGCCAGACTAGGCCGAAAGACCTGAATGGAAAGGAAGCATTGAAGCAAGTAAGGATTTTATCTGGTCAAACGGACTAAGGTTTTTAAGACATTACCAACTAAATGCAATTCATGCTTTGCAAGCTGCTGTTGCCGAAGGAAAAGACAGATTTCTTTTCGAAATGGCAACCGGAACGGGTAAAACCCTGACTTCTGCAGCTGTAATCAGATTATTTCTGAGAACCCAAAACGCAAGACGAGTTTTGTTTTTGGTTGACCGTCTGGAATTGGAAGACCAAGCCTGGAAAGCATTTACAGAATACTTAAAGCCCGATTATACGACTTTCATTTTCAAAGAACATAAAAGCGACTGGAGAAAAGCGGATATTTTGGTTACGACCATTCAATCGCTGATGCACAATGACAAATACCGCTATGATTTTTCGCCGACTGACTTCGACCTTCTGATTTCTGATGAAGCACACCGTTCAATTTCCGGAAATGCACGGGCGGTTTTTGAATATTTTCACGGTTACAAATTGGGCCTAACCGCTACCCCGAAAGACTATTTAAAAGGCGTTGACCCAGATAAGGTAAAAGAAAATGACCCCAGAGAAATTGAACGCAGAATGTTGCGCGACACTTACTCAACCTTTGGCTGTGAAGGTGGCGACCCTACTTTTCGGTATTCTTTGGTTGATGGCGTAAAAGATGGCTTTCTTAAAAATCCAAGAGTTTTAGATGCCAGAACTGAAATCACTACCCAGTTGCTATCTGATAAGGGTTATGCAGTGACTATACCAACAGAAGAAGGAGAAGATACTGAAACTTTCGTATCCCGTGATTTTGAAAAGAAGTTCTTCTCTGAAAAAACGAATCGTATTTTTTGCCAGACCTTTCTGGAAAACGCTTTGCGTGACCCCATTACCAATGAGATTGGCAAAAGCATCATTTTCGCCGTAAGTCAAAATCATGCCCGCAAGCTGACAGAACAATTGAATGAATTTGCAGACCAACTTTTCCCTGCTAAGTATAATTCTGATTTTGCGGTACAGGTAACTTCACAAGTTGGTGATGCCCAGCAAATGACCATCAACTTTACAAACAACAATTTAAGCGGTAAAACAACCTGGCTTGAGGGTTATAAATCCTGTAAAACAAGGGTTTGCGTTACGGTTGGCATGATGACAACAGGTTACGATTGCCCCGATTTGTTGAACATCTGCATGATGCGACCCATTTTTAGCCCTACTGATTTTGTTCAAATTAAAGGGAGAGGTACGCGCAGGAATACTTTTGAATATAAATTCAAAAATGAGTTGAACGAAGAAGAAATAATTCGCCATGATAAGGAATTTTTCAAGTTGTTCGACTTTTTTGCCAACTGCGAGTATTTCGAAGAAAAATTCGACTACGATGAAAAACTAAAACTACCCCAACCGAAGAAAGGAAACGGTGAAGGCGGTGGTGGCGGCGTTGATATTGACAAATACACTACATACCAACTTGACCCTTTATTGAGTCTGGTTGAAGAACCAATTGGTCCGGAAGGTATGCGAATTGACAGAGAGCTTTTCAGAAAGTTTGAAAACCGGATTATGATGGATGACATCATCAAGAAAAATGTCGAATTAGGAAACTGGGAACATGTGGTAAGTCATATTCAACAGGAGATTTTTGATAAGCCGGAAGAATACTTTAACCTTGAGAAAATCAGGAAAGCAGCTAAGATTGACAGAAAGGTTTCCATTCGTGAGCTCGTTGAAAAGATTTTTGGCATCATTCCAAAGTTCAAGTCAAAAGACGAATTGCTGGAAGAAGAATTTGACAAGTTTATCTCTATCTATCCACCAGAGGAAGATGTTAATTTAAGAGCATTGAAGTACTTTTTTAAAGCGTACATCGTTGACCAGGACGTCCGGAAAATCATTGAAACCAAAGATTTTCAGACCTTGCAAACACATCCAACGCTAACCATTTCACAATTCAAAGCAGTTGCCAGCAAGTACAGGGAAGTGATTCCTGTTTACATTAAGGATTACATCAATTTAGAGCGGTTCGCTGCTTAAAAGCAGTCACTCTGAACTTGTTTCAGAGTCTGCCGGAAAGAACGAAAATATAAACAGATGCCGAAACAAGTTCGGCATGACGATTAAAAGAACAAAAGCCGAATCAGGTTCGGAATGACACTATGAAACAGGGTTTTGTATATATAATGAGCAACAAGAACAGGACAACCACATACATTGGTGTAACCAATGATATAGAGAGAAGGGTTCTTGAACACAAATCTGGATTTGGCTCTTCATTTACCAAAAGATACAATCTACATGACTTGATTTATTTTGAGTCGATAAGTGGAATGCAAAACGCCATTGACAGGGAAAAACATTTGAAAAATTGGCATAAGGAATGGAAATGGAATCTGATAAAGCAAGAAAATCCAGAATTGAAAGATTTAGCCATTGATTGGTATACAACAGAAGAGATTGAAGAATTTAAAAAAATGAAAATGGATTCCGAAACAAGTTTGGAATGACTGGAGGCAGTCACTCTGAACTTGTTTCAGGGTCTGCCGGAAAGAACGTAAATATAAACAGATGCCGAAACAAGTTCGGCATGACGATTAAAAGAACAAAAGCCGAATCAGGTTCGGAATGACTGGAGGCAGTCACTCTGAACTTGTTTCAGGGGTCTGCCGGAAAGAACGAAAATATAAACAGATGCCGAAACAAGTTCGGCATGACGATAAAAAACAAACATGTTAGATACACAAACAAAAAGAAGAATAGACGATTGCAGAGATATTTTGGTAGGTAAACTGCCCGACCCTAAAGCACAGATTGAGCAAATAACCATTGGGTTAATTTACAAGTTCATGGATGACATGGACAAAGAAGCGGTTGAATTGGGCGGCACAACAAAATTTTTTTCCGATTACAAAGTACCAGACCCTGAATTTCCGAATGACCGAAATAAGGATAAAGTAATTGAGTTCAGCAAATACGCCTGGGATAAGTTAATGCATCCTAAAGTTACTGCTGCTGAAATGCTTACGCGTTATTCGGAAGCCATTGAAGGAATGGAGAAAAACCCAAACATTCCACAACTGTTTCGTGACATCTTCAACAATGCCTATTTGCCTTACAGAGACCCCGAAACGCTGAAGATGTTTCTGAAAACCATAGGCGAATTTGAATACACGCACAGCGAAAAATTGGGTGATGCTTTTGAATACCTGCTTTCGGTAATGGGCTCGCAGGGTGATGCGGGCCAATTCAGAACGCCACGACATATTATTGATTTTTTAGTAGCCATTGTTGACCCTGACAAAACAGCCACAATACTTGACCCAGCTTGCGGAACAGCGGGTTTTCTAATTTCGGCCTACAAACATATTCTGCTCAAACACTCTAAGGGAAACAAAAAAGGCTTGAATATTTTTCAATACAATCAATTGCCCGATAATGAAAAATTTCCTTTAACCTTTGATTTTTTAACCCCTGACGACCGCAAAAAACTGATTCAAAATTTTGTAGGCTATGATATTTCGCCCGACATGGTGCGGTTGAGTTTGGTGAATTTGTATCTGCACGGATTCAATACGCCAAATATTCACGAATACGACACGCTAAGCAGCGAAGACAGGTGGAACGAAAATTTTGATGTGGTTTTGGCAAATCCGCCTTTTATGAGTCCAAAAGGAGGCATAAGACCGCACAAGAAGTTTACCATCAGCAGCAACCGAAGTGAAGTGCTGTTTGTAGATTATATAGCCGAACACCTGAACCCCAATGGAAAGGCGGGCATCATTGTGCCCGAAGGTATCATTTTCCAAAGCGGCACAGCCTACAAGGATTTGCGAAAAATGTTGGTAGAGAACCATTTGTATGCGGTTGTGAGTTTGCCCGCAGGTGTTTTCAATCCATACAGCGGTGTAAAAACTTCCATTCTGTTAATGGATAAAGAAGTGGCTAAAAAGCGAGAGGAAATCCTGTTTATCAAAATTGACAATGACGGTTACAATCTTGGTGCACAACGCACTGCTGTAAAAGGCGGTCAGTTAGAAGAGGCAATAAAACTTGCACACAAATTTGTTGAAACAGGTGAATTTGAAGAAACTTCGATTGCCCATCTTGTTCCGAAAGCTGAAATAGCGAAGAATGGGGATTTTAATTTGAGTGGGGAGCGGTATAAGTCAGTTGGAGTACTTTCTACAAAATACAAATCCGTTAAGCTTGGCGAAGTTTGCAGAGTTATCAATGGTCGGGCATATAAACAGGATGAACTCTTGGACAATGGGAAATATCCAGTTTTACGAGTTGGAAATTTCTTTTCAAACCGAAGTTGGTATTACTCAGATTTAGAACTAGATGAAGATAAATATTGCGAAAATGGCGATTTATTGTATGCTTGGTCTGCCTCATTCGGTCCCAAAATATGGGATGGAGAAAAGTGTATCTATCATTATCATATTTGGAAAATGGTGCCTGATGAGGAAATAATTAATAAATATTTTCTTTATCACGTTTTAAATAGGGAAACTGAATCTATAAAAGCTGAAGGTGGTCGCGGGATTGCAATGATCCATATTACAAAAGGAGGAATTGAGGCGAGAGAAATCCCCCTTCCCCCCTTATCCATTCAGGAAGAAATTGTTATTGAAATAGAAGGCTATCAAAAAATCATAGATGGCGCCAAAGCCGTAGTAACCAACTACAAACCCAAAATTGATATTGACCCTGATTGGGAAATGGTGGAGTTGGGCACTCACTGCAAAATAAAAGGCGGAAATGCTTTTAAAAGTACCGATTATATTGATGAAGGAGTACAACTAATTAGAATGGGGAATGTAAAGCAAATGTTTTTTGACAAAGACAATTCGCCTTCTTTTTTGCCAATTTCCTATTTAGAAGAACATCCAAATTATGTACTTGAAAAAGGGGATTTATTGATTTCAATGACTGGTACAGTTGGCAAAGAAGATTATGGAAATGTTTGCCAAATTGATGTTGAAGATAAATTCCTATTGAATCAGCGTGTGGGCAAATTCGAGATTAAAACAGAGGATTTAGACAAACAATACCTTTATTATGTTGCACAAACAGACAGTTTTAGAAAGCAATTATTTGCTAATTCATCAGGTGGTGTGAGACAATCAAACATTAGTAATAAAGGTATCGAAAGCATATTAATTCCACTTGCATCAATCGAAAACCAACGCCAAATCGTAGCTCAAATTGAAAAAGAGCAGGCATTGGTGAATGCCAACAAGCAACTGATTGAAATTTTTGAGCAGAAGATAAAGGACAGGATTGCGAAGGTTTGGGGAGTAGATAAATCAAAAGAAGAACCATTAAGTATGGCTGCCGAGCCTGAAACTGTGTATGAAAAGTTAAAATAAGAGAAATCTTTTCAAAAAAAATGCAACCTCAAAGAAAAACGCTACGTACCCCGTTCAGCGTAGTTTGTAGCTACAACGCCATAATCTGCCGGTCTACAGATCGTTGTAATCAAAAAATTTCAAGTTGCTGCAGCCTTGGCTTTTTTTGTCCTTTTGTTTCGGCAATGCTGAAAGCAGTCGGCATTAGAACCATCTGCCCAAACAATGGCTCGCGCAACTTTGTAAACACAAAGTAAAAACAGGCGTAGTATTGTGGGGTATAAGCTCTTTAACATCAATCAAAAAAACACTTTGCACATTTGATTGAATATTTTTTGAAATATTTGTTCATTTCGTTGTGCATTTTGTATCTTTGTGAAAAATTAGCGGATAGAAATAATGAGAACACTTTACCAGAAATTTGAAACACTTTTACAAAATACGACAACAGACTTTAAACGCTACTTACACGAAAAAGTCTCCTGGGATAACCGAATGATTGGGATAATTGGTGCGCGTGGTGTCGGTAAAACGACCTTGATTTTGCAACACATAAAGGAAAATTTAGGCAGCAAAAAAGCCTTATATGTATCAGCAGACGATATGTATTTTGGTGAAAACAAACTTTTTGATTTAGCTGATGATTTTTACAAGAATGCAGGAGAGTATTTATTTATTGATGAAATACACAAATATTCGGATTGGTCTCGTGAATTAAAAAATATTTACGATTCTTTTCCTGCCTTAAAAATTGTTTTCACTGGTTCTTCTGTACTTGATATCCTTAAAGGTTCAGCAGATTTGAGCCGCCGTGCTATCATCTACAAACTACACGGACTCTCATTCAGGGAATATCTAAAACTATTTCATAATTACGAAACAGAAGTTTATTCACTAAAACAAATAGTCAACAATGAAGTAAAGCTTACAGATATTAAACATCCTTTACCATTGTTTAATGATTATTTGAAACGGGGCTACTATCCTTTCGGGCTTGAAAATGAAATGGATATACGTTTAGGACAAATCATTGTTCAAACATTGGAAACTGATATTCCGCAATATGCCAACCTAAATGTTGGAACAAGTCGTAAATTGAAACGCCTACTTTCCATTATCGCAGAAAGTGTTCCTTTTAAACCAAATTTCTCCAAAATATCAGAAATAATTGGCGTAAGCCGGAACTCCCTGGACGATTATTTTACATATATGGAAAAAGCCGGACTTATTGGTCAGTTACGCAATGAAACAAGCGGAATACGGGGATTAGGGAAAGTTGACAAAGTGTATCTGGATAATACAAATATTATTTTTAACCTGGTTGGAGAGAAATCAAATACAGGAAATATACGAGAAACATTCTTCTTCAATCAAATGCGACTAAAAAATGAAATAATATCATCAGAAAAAGCCGATTTCGTTATTGATAATTATACGTTTGAAATTGGTGGAAAAAACAAACAGCAGAAGCAAATTGAGAAAGATGCCAATTCATTTGTGGTAAAAGATGATATTGAATTTGGGTATCTCAATGTAATTCCACTTTGGGCTTTTGGATTAAATTACTAAAAATTTAAACCCGAAATAGGGAACATAAGCACAAGGATTAATTAGGCGGGGTATTCCAGAGTATAAGCTCTTTAACGCAAAACAAAAAAACACTTTGCACATTTGATTGAATGTTTATTGAAATATATGTTCAATTGGTTGTGCATATTCTGCATCATACTGCCCTTCATTCCGGGATATTGACCCCCCTTTGAAAAGGGCAGAATCATCTTTTTTTTGGATTTGAATTCGGAAACATTTTGAAATCATGGTGCATTTAACCCCCTCTGTTCGGCGTAGTTTGCAACTACAACGCCGCAATCTGCCGGTCTCCAGACCGTTGATATCAAAAAATTTCGGATTATTACGGCCTTAGCTTTTTTTGTCCTTTTGTTTGGGCAAAAGGACGAAAACCATCTGCCCAAACGATGGCCCGCGCACTCTTTGAAAATACAAGAAATCCTGGCAAAAAAGTGGGCTCTCCTGCGTGCGAGCCCAAACGGCCTTTGGGCCGTTTTTGCCGGATTTCTAAGTGTTTTCAAATTCACAGGCTCAGCGGCGTCGCGTTTGGGCGGGCTCACGCGCTTGTTTGAACGGATATTTTTTGTTGGGATAAACATTTTTATTTCTTGAAAAATACGGAATAACATAAAGGTAGACGAATATGTTTTTTATCTTTATGCTTGATAAAAACGATAGAAAATGGGAGATAAACATAAGGTGAAAGTCGATGAGGTATTGCGGGTATTTTCACTTTGGCGCTCATTGTAACGTGAAACCGCAGAATTCAACTAAAAGTTAATTTATGATAACTTTGCTCGGATAATTAAAGAGTGACTGATTAGATAACGTTAAGATTATGAGTAGTGCAAAAATATCCATACGTTTTTTTGACGACCGCGAAGTGCGAGCCGTTTGGGACGAGCAAAACGCCAAGTGGTGGTTTAGTGTGTTGGATATTGTAGCTTTGCTTACCGACCAGGACGACTACAACAAAACCCGCAACTATTGGAAATATCTTAAAGCGAAGTTAAAGAAAGAAAACAGTCAAGTGGTTAGTGCCACTACCCAGTTGAAATTCCTTGCACCGGATGGTAAAAAGCGTTTAGCCGATATGTTGGATTACACTGGCATTATTGCTTTAGGCAAAGAATTTCCGGGCAAAAAAGCAAACCGATTTATAGAATGGTTTACCTACAGCGATGAAAGCATCGATGGAAAAAGCAAAACAAAAGCGTATGCCATATTTGAAAGTTCTTTTATCAACTTCATAGAAGTTGGCACAACCATAGGTTTGCAGCAAATACATGCTTATTTATTTGGCGGATTGTATGATTTTGCGGGACAAATCAGACAAAAAAATATTTCAAAAGGTGGTTTTCAATTTGCCATATCACGTTTTCTAGACAACACATTAAGGCAAATTGATGCAATGCCCGAAACTACATTTGACGAAATCGTAAACAAATATGTAGAAATGAACATTGCACACCCTTTTATGGAAGGCAACGGCAGAAGCGCCCGCTTATGGTTGGATTTGATATTGAAAAAACGTCTCAAAAAATGCGTGGATTGGAGTAAAATAAGCAAGCGTGATTACATGAATGCAATGATGCTAAGTCCAACAAAAAGCAGTGTTCTTAAAACTCTTTTGAATAATGCACTTACCTCCAAAATAAACGACCGCGAAATGTTTATGAAAGGAATTGACTACTCATATTACTACGAAGAAAATGACTAAAAATAACGGAATAAAGGGGTAGCGCACAACGAAAAAATGAAAAGCTAAACAACAAAATAGAAAAACAACGAAACGCCAGCAGTGTCTAAACGCTATTGGGCAAATGGTTGAAAGGAGAAAGATTGTGCATTTATTGAAAATCCTGCTGACGGGAAGGATGCAAATTCAAAAGTGCCAGCCAGCGCTTAGCCTCGGCCGTTACAATGTGGTTTTCAACGGCTTTCGGTGATTTTTAATAAAAAGTTGAACGAACGTTCTTTGATCTCAATTCTATTTCTATAAAAATCCGGAAGAGCATAAAGGTGGACGGTTTTGTTTTTTATCTTTATGTCTTGAAAAAAGTTCAGAAAATGGGACTTAAACACAAGATGAAAATTGATGAGGTATTGCGGGTATATATTCGTTAGGTGCAACTTAAAATAAGAGAACATGATAATTTTATCAATTGAATCATTTTATCATAGCAATGAAGGCTTGATGCAGACAATTGCTATTATTGTAGCAATTATTCTTGGCTACTATACCATTTTTAAACCATTGTATGACTACATCAAATCTCAAAAAAATCAAAGGAGGGATAAAAGATTTGAAACATATCATAAACTAATTGATATTTTGGTTGGTGCCAAAGGTGCAGCCATGTTGGATAGACAAATTACAATTGTGTATGAATTTCGAAATTTTCCTGAGTATTATAAAGTTACGAAACGAATACTTACAGGATTGAAACAACAATGGAATGTCCAAGGAAATACAGCACAAAGATTAATTGATGAAATTGATATCACTATTGAATTTATTGATTCAAATTATTTTAAAAGAAAACTTTGTTTCAAAAAGTGAAACAAGCGGCACCTAACATGCCGTCAGCCGCGATGCGGGCGGTTTCCTGGAAGCTGACATTAAACAAGTTTGTGAAAGGACAACGTATAGGATAAGAAGCAACAAGTAAATCTGCACCAGCGGCTGGCGGCCATCCGTTTTGTGACATGTTAAAATCGTACTATTATGGCTTTTACGTATCGTTTTATAGAGAAAGAAGACATCGGATATTTGAGGATTTCTCTCTATGAAGCATTGTTTGCTCCAGAAGGAGAAGTTCCATTTGATAGATCAATTATTGATTCGCCGGATATTTCAAAATATGTAGATAATTGGGGGCGAATTGGAGATTTAGGATTCTTATCCTTTGATAAAGAGGAATATGTTGGAGCAGCATGGTGTCGACTGTTTTCTAAAACAATTAAAAGCTACGGATATGTTGACGATAAAACTCCTGAAATGTCCATTGCGATTATGCCTAAATATCGTGGTCAAGGATATGGAAGTGAATTAATGACAAGATTGATGCAGCTTTCAGATGAGAAAGGATATTCAAGAATATCATTGAGTGTTGATAAAAGAAGTCGTGCAGTATCGTTTTATAAGAAGCTTGGTTTTCAGATAATTGATGAGCAGGAGACGGCTTACACAATGATAAAAAACATGTCACAAAATAAATAGGACTCTGAGCGGTCTGAAGTACCCCGTCTGGCGTAGTTTTCAAACACGACACTGCAATCTGCCGGTCTCCAGACTGTTGTATTCAAAAAACCGTTTTTGCCGGATTTCTATGTGTTTTCAAATTCACAGGCTCAGCGGCACCGCGTTTGGGAGGCCTCGCGCGCTTGTTTGAACGGACATTTTTCGTTGGGATAAACATTTTTTGGAGGATGATGTGCAATACCGAAAGGTGAAATGTAATAGTCCAATTATCGCTCACTCAATTGGCCTAGCATTTCTAGCCATCTGCATTATCCATTACAGCTTTTGGATTCATCTATAATTCACTTTGGTATAAATTCCGCATCATACTTACCTTCATTCCGGGATATTAACCCCACATTAAAAAGGGCAGGATATTCTTTACGGATTTGAGTTCTAAAGTCATGTCTTATTGGAGTTGTTTAGGCGCCAGGATTTCGAAAGACTAACGTGGGCTACCATGCTAAAAAAAACGTTATCGCATTCGAACAACAGTGTTTTGACAAAACCATCCATAAAAATTGTATTTTTGAAACCAAATGGCAGACAAAGCATCCATAACACCAAATGTTCTGAAATGGGCCAGAGAATCGGCAAGAATGACCGAAGAAACTGCTGCTGCCAAAGTTTCTGTGACAATTGAGAAATTTAAAGAGTGGGAAGCCGGGACAAGTCAGCCAACAGTAAAACAAGCACAAACATTAGCTAAAGCTTTTAAAAGACCTTTTGCATTGTTCTTTTTGCCCGAAATTCCTCATGACTTTCAGCCGTTACAAGACTTTAGAAAATCAGGGTCAAAAGCATTGACAACTTCTTCAATTTTCATAATCAGGGAAATCCAACAAAAACAAACTTGGATTAGTGATGTAAATATAGAAAATCAAGAAGAAAAATTAGCTTTTGTAGGTCGCTTCTCTTTAAAAGACAATCCCCAAAGCGTTGCGAAAGACATCCTTAACACATTAAAAATTAATCCTGCATCATACAAAACAGACAATCCAATTAAAGAGTGGATTGATGCGGCAGAGAAAAACGGGATTTTCGTTTCAAGAACAAGTTTTACCCACTCCCGACTGAAATTAGATTCGGAAGAGTTACAAGGTTTTGCAATTGCTGACCCACACGCTCCTTTCATTTTCGTAAATTCTGATGATTGGAATGCACCACAGCTTTTTACACTTGTACATGAATTAGCGCATATTTGGATTGCCGAGACCGGTATTTCAAATGAAATTGAACCTGACTTAAAACAAAAAGACAAATTTCATCCTGTTGAGTTGTTCTGCAATGAAGTAGCGGCAAATGCTTTGATGCCAAAAGAAATTGTTTTGAGTTTTGACTCATCATCATTTCAAACTTCTAAAGATGTTTTCAAGGTCGCCAAACAATTGGGAATAAGTTCTTTTGCTCTTTTAGTTAGGGCTCTAAACCTTAATATCATTTCTACCCCGGCTTATCAGAAGCTGAAAAAACAAGCTGACATTGATTATGCAGAATACTTAAAAAAAGAAGCGCAAAAAAAAGCTAAACTAAAAGAAAAAGATAAGTCAGGTGGACCAAACTACTTTTTGCTACAATTAAACAGAAACAGTAGATTATTCACCCAAACGGTTTTGGATGCATTTCGTGGCGGTTTTATCGAGCCAACATTGGCAAGCTATTTATTGAATGTTCAAGTAAATAAGTTTCAAAAACTCGAATCACAACTATTTAGATGAGTACGAAGGCAAACAAATATTGTTTGGATGCCAACGTGTTAATCCAGGCATGGCAAAAATACTACAATCCAAAATTTTGCCCCGACTATTGGAAATTATTGACAGAACTTGGTAAACAAGATAAAATTTTCATTCCCGAATTGGTTTACGAAGAAATAACGAGAACGGAAGACAACCTTTCAAAATGGTTAAAGGAAAGCAAAATCCCAATCAAAAAAATTAGTGAAGCTGTTACTATCTGCTTACGTGAAATCTATTCAACCAATCCAATACATAAAAACTTGGTTGACAATACTAAGGCTCGGTCATTAGCTGACCCTTGGGTAATTGCACACGCCCTGCACGAAAATGCCACTGTAGTAACAAAAGAAGAAAAGGTGACAGCCTCAAATTCTAACAGAATAAAAATCCCTAACGTATGTGACAATATGGGAATCAGATGGATAAATGACTTCCAATTTATTGATGAGTTAGACATCAGATTCCAATGTTCCTTGCCTTAAAAAAAGATCGAAAAGAAGCACAAACTGCCAACAAACAACGATATTTCAATTGGGGTTTCGGCACGAAAACAATGTTTGTTGTGTAAATTCCGTATCATACTGACCTTCATTCCGGGATATTGACCCCCTGTTCAGCGTAGTTTTCAATATGTTACTACTTCTCAAATTGAGAATTTCAAGATTGCTTCAAAAGCTATTGTGAATTTCCTTGTAAGGAACAGGCTTGGCTTTTTTTGTCCTTTTGTTTCGGCAAAAGGACGAAAACCATCTGCCCAAACGATGGCTCACAGGCTCGGCGGCACCGTGTTTGGGCGGGCTCACGCGCTTGTTTGAACGGATATTTTTCGTTGGATTAATATTTTATTTGAAGATTTGATCGGCTACGGCGGACAAAGATTCAAAAATTTGATTCGAAAGCAATTGGAAACCCTTCCATCGGGACATGGGGCTTATAACAATCTAACGAAGAATCCATGCTTCTCTCGGGACAACAATACTATTGATTTGTATTAATAAAGTACGTATATTTGTACGCAAATAGGAACTTAAAAAATAAAATCATGATAGCTGCAAATTATACCGAATTCAGAGCAGGACTTAAAAAATTTCTGGACGAAGTTGAGAATAACAATGAAACGCTGATTATTAAAAGAGGATCGGGAAAAGGAACTGTCCTTAT
>JAUXMV010000079.1 GCA_030683155.1 Bacteroidales bacterium | reverse complement strand
CGTTTTTTTTATCCACAGCGAAACCATAGCTGTCGGGCAGCAAAAGTTCGTCCAAGACGATCAGGCCTTCATTTTTGGCTGCAATATTTTTCAGAACAGGTTTGTCGTAAACAGCGGCATCCGCTTTTCCGCCTTTTACGGCCAAAGCGCAGTCTAAAACAGTGTTGTAATAAACTATTCTGGCATCGGGAAAGCGTTTAAGCACAAACTGATCGGCAGCAGTACCTGTTGGAACAGCAAAGGTTTTGCCCCCTTCAAGCTGTTTCAGATTTTCGAAGTAGTTCGCGTTTTTCTCACAGCTGCCCAAAAAAAGCGTAATCGAAAAAACGAAGAATAATAATCTGTTTTTCATACATTACATTGCTAGAACGTGTTTCAGTTATTGTGGTTCAGAATGGCTTGTGTTTTCGATGAATACAATCATCAAAGGCATAAGCCGTCCTTTGCCCACGGAAATTCACCTCAAAGTTATAGGTTTTAAGATTCTGTGCAAATCAAATGGGGGTTTTTCAGAATTTTATGTCAATGTTGTTCGGAGAAGCATCAATTATAGCGATTGTGCCTTCACAACTGTCCAACAAAATGAAATGAGCCTGTGATTCAATTTCTGGCACACGGCCCGGCTCTTTTAAAAATCAATGAAGAATTCAGAGAAAACCCTTAATTTTTAGACCGTCTTTAACACATTACATATCAACCACTTAAAAAATACTTTTAAAAAATGTGAAAATAAGTCGATTTTTTTGATGCGTTTTTGGCTGCTCAGGGTATTAATATAGCAAAGAAAACAAAAACTCAATTGGTTTTGACCAAAATGGGGTGTAATAAAAACAACAAAAACTGAAA
Source organism: Bacteroidales bacterium (assembly GCA_030683155.1). Taxonomy (GTDB): domain Bacteria; phylum Bacteroidota; class Bacteroidia; order Bacteroidales; family F082; genus JALNZU01. The sequence continues at coordinate 127,475 of JAUXMV010000079.1, read as the reverse complement.
AAACAAAAACCAATTAAAGATGATAAGAAACTACAATCAGCAATAAGAAGAAAATGCCAAAAGCCAATAGCAAAGTGCTAAAAGCCATCAAACACAAAAACAATTGACAATGAACTTTTTAGAAAAAAAACATAAACTTGAGCTATTGCTTGGGTTGGTTGAGAAGCAGAATGGTGGAACCGCAAATCAGTTAGCTGAGAAGCTATGTGTTTCAATACCAACGATTGAAAACTATTTGGCCATTTTAAGAGAAGCTGGCCACAATATCGGCTTTTGTAGCAGAAGGAAGACCTATTATTTTTTTTGAATAAAAACCGTAAATGTATGGAGCTCCATAAGTTTTGTATGGAGATAACGGTTTATCTTTGCAGCAAAACAATAATCAACTAAACAAAGAAATAAAATATGTTTTCAGAATATTTTAAAAGAACCAAAGGCCAGCCACCTTTAATAGAAAAAGCCTCTGTATGGGGGCTGAATACTCGACCTGTTAACGTAACAAAGTATTAACCAAAACCATAAAGAGGCTCAGCAAAGATACAACAACACTGAATGAAACCAACCCGCATAACAGTTTTAAAGATTTTCGCGAACATCACAGGGGTAGCTGCACATGCCTTTACAGGTTTTAGTATGTGCAGGGGTGGCAAAAAGCCACAAATGAACCTGCGCCGGGTGGCCAGAAAAGTCAGTTTCACACCCTTAACAATCAACATATTTCTTATACAAAATTTAATTTTATGAAATACAATATTTTATATTTTCTTACTGTTCTTACTACAGTATTACTTTTTACTTCTTGCAGCAAAGAGCAATTCAAAAATGAAGACCAAGTGAATACAGTGGATCAACTTCAGACAACTACTGACACCGAAAGCAAAATCATTGCTTTCAGGGAAAGTATTGATGCAGTTAGAAACAATCCAAACCTTAAATCAGATAATGCAATCATGATACCTGACGATGCAGAATGGTTTGTTGAAGCACTGGCGAATTATACCTATGGCAATGCAGGATATGAGCGAACCGATCTTGTTATTGACAGTGCCGTTTTTGTTGTTCCGGTCTCAGGAGGTAATATTGCGCTGACTGATGTGCAGGTGCTGTATGACGAGGCTGTATCAAAACTCTCAGCGCAGTATTCGGCGATTAATGCTGAAAACAAACAATTGGTGTTTGCAGATATCACATTAAGAGAAGTCGATGAAAACACTGCAACTTTTGCACTCACTTCGGGTTTTGGGACTAATGAAGAAGAGCAATATGTCATTGATTATGCCTGGTATTGGGGCTGGGAGCTTGGCCGGTGCGATAGTTCAGGACTTGGTGTAGGCTTAGATGCTGCCGATATCATCATGAGTAAAGCCAATAGGTTAATAAGCGTACCTTCTGGAAATTCCTATTATACGAGTGTTTCATATAGAACAAAATGGTATTGGGAGGTTCCTACAAATACTAATCCATACGGACCGTACATGCTTTTCCACGATTTTCAGGCCGGCACTTTAATTCATAGATGTTTATCTCCAGAGGAGATCAATTATTACAGAAATCGTATTATTGAAATCGGAAACATGTATAAACCAAGCAATAAAAGCATTATTAGTTTTCTTGTGGAGGACGCGACAGCCTATGGTTCGAATAGTGGAGTTGATACATGGGATATGTGTCATTATGTAGAAATAAAATATGCAATCTGGCACACCAGCAACAATCCGCCTGCAGAATTAAATTAAACTCGCAACTGACAGAGGGGTGATTTTCCCCTCTGTCATTTAAATATAAATACATAAAATGAATAAAGCAATCTTTTTTCTTTTTTTGACTTTAATTATAAGTCAACCAACCTTTTCTCAGCAAACCTTTGAGAAACTGATTTCAAATTCTAAAGACGAAACAATTCAGGATATTATTGAAGAAGAAAACGGGAACTTTCTTTTAGCAGGAAGAAGTATAATCAATGAAAGTTCAAGTATTTCTGGATATATACTTCAATTAGATAGTTTTGGTAACATTTTGTTCGAATCTACCAGCTTTCCCGTTGGTGATTATTCATGGTTCTCTTCTGTATATAAAATTAATGGTAATTACTACTTATTAGGGACAATAAAAGAAACTATGGATCCAAAAGATGATAGGTTATGGTATTTAAAACTCAATCCGGATTTGCAGGTAGTGGATCAAAAGACTTTCCCCTTGCCAATGAAAAGATGGTTTTCCTACATCAATTCCATCGTTGATTCCGATACCAATTTTGTTTTGACCGGATATGCTACCAGAAACGATACAACCCCCGGCGGAGTTGTATTTCATAATCACGATGCCTTCTTTTATAAAATAAGTTTGGAAGGTGATTCTTTGGCTTCGCATTTTTATACCTCCGATATACCCTGGCATTTTTCATTTGATATCATTGAAAGCACCGACAAATCAAATTATTATGCCTACGTAAGCCATTTTATATCTGGTGTTACCGAATATGACAGCCAGCGCCTTACACTTGACAAAAACCTCGATAGCATTGCCATTGAGCCAATACCTTTCTATATGTATGACCCTAACTCTCCGGTGTATCTCAACGAAACAGATGTGCTCATAAGCGGTAAAGGCATGGGAGATTATCCCCGTCATCATGTCATTGCAATCCATAATGAAGCTGGTGAAATCATCAACACCAATCATTTTAAAAAAGAACCCTACCGTGAGCAACCTCCAATGAAAAATGGCATAAGCAAATTTGGCGACAATATCTTTGTGGGTGGTATTTCAAATTTTGATATAGGGAATCCATTTTGGAGTAGTCAGAACTCATGGTTTCATTTGGTCAAGGTAAACGCCGATTTATCAATGGTTTGGGAGAAATGGTTTGGTGGGGATGCCTATTATTTTATGTATAACATCCTCGCCACCCGCGATGGAGGTTGCATCATGGTTGGTAACCGTTATGACGACCAAACCCAAAATCAGGAACGGGATGTGTATATCGTAAAGGTAAACGGCGATGGCTTAATCGTGTGGGAGCGTGAAATTTCGATGAACGATCGTTTCTCAATTGTCTATCCAAACCCTGGCCATCAGCTCAACATCCGTTTGGCAGCGCAGCATTCGCAGGCATTACTCAGCCTGTTCGACCAATACGGACGACTTGTATTGCAGCAACAACTCACCCAACCCGAGAGTCTTGTTGAAACAACACATTTGCTTTCAGGCGTTTACCTTTATCAACTCACAGGGTCCACCGGCCTGAGTGAAAGCGGAAAATGGGTGAAGAAATAGGATAGTGGGTTGATTCGTTGATTTGTTTATTTGTTATGCTTGCGCAGACCAATAGCCTACTACAACGATCAGGCTGTCCCTTATTATACCAAGAAGAAATGTAACAGTCCATTTTTCGCTCACTAATTGGCCTAACATTTCTATCCATCGGCATTATACCATTACAGCTTTTGGATTTATCAATAATTCACTTTGGTATAACTTTAATGAATCAGCTTGTGTAAAAATCCGGCGTGAGGTAGAATACGGTATCAATAAAGTAAAAGAGATTGTTGCGGGTCAGAACATTTTCGTCATGCAAATCTTCCAGAATAATGCCAAGTCCCGGATTTATATAATCATTGTTTCGGGTGTTTTCAAAACCATTGATAGCCATGAAATGTTTCAGCTGTTCTAAATCAGTCAAAGAAGTAATGGAAACATATGGCTGCTCAACAACTGCAAACAAGACTTCTTATTCTTTGACGAAACCCGCTAAGCGATAGGTCGTATCTTCAAAGAAAAAATTATGAAGCAGTAAACTGTGAAAGTAATCTCTCCAGCTTTGATAATAGATGCTGTCGTTGAGTTTGATCACATGGCTTGTGTCTTTCAGGTAAACCCGCTGCTCAGCTCCTTCGCTTACAAATTTGGACAAATCAATCGCGTCAATCCACAGGTTTTGATCAGTTATCCAGACTTCTAAATTCTGTGTTTCCTGTTTCCTGACTTGCTTTGGACTTTCAGTTTCTCTGCTTGTTTGCGCGCAATCTCCAAGGTAACGGGTGATTGTTTGGATAATTGCTCCATGCCTAACCTGGCCCTTTCCTGCAATGACATCATAAATTTGCTTCTTTAAACTGGTATTCATTCATGCAAATATACAACAATTGTGAGGATAAGGTTGATTTGTTGGCACTTTGATTCGTTGAGCGTTAGTTTAGAGTGGTTTAGATGGTTTAGCGTTAATCGTGCTTGATTCACCAAAGGCGGACACAGCCCTCCAAAGGCGGACACAGTCTTTGGTCTTTTAAATCAGTAGAAAGTACAGAAGGATGATTTTGATCAAGCCCTACAGGCTTTCAGTTTATCGTCATTCAACCTCCATTCACCGACCCGATTCCCCTGTTCGCCTAATAAGTATTTTCCTGCTTGCAATCCTGAACTATTTTTGCTTCAGATAAACATTAATAATTTTAACACTACTTAAATACTAAAGCTCATGGAAACGAAAAACACTTCATTAGACAGAAGGATGGTTGCAGGGGTTCTTTTAATCCTCGCCGGTGGTTTGCTGCTGCTCGACAGCGCCGACCTGCTTCCTTTCGACTTGCGCCACTACTTAATTTCATGGAAGACCCTTCTTATTGGTATTGGTCTTATCACTTTATCGAACCGTGAAAACCGCACTACAGGATGGATACTCATTGGAATCGGCCTTCTTTTCTGGATGCCCGAACTGCTCGACTACCGCATTCGCATGAGTGCAATCTTCTGGCCAGCCGTGCTCATCGGTATTGGTTTGATTGTTATTACCCGCCGGTCAACACCTAAAGGTGAAAATTACCAAAAAAACAAACATGTTTTTGCAGGCAGCAACCGCGACCATGTGAATCCAGAAGATTTTATCGACGAAATGGCCATTTTTGGCGGAGGAAATACAAAGATCATTTCCCCCAACTTCAAAGGCGGAAAAATAACAGCAATTTTTGGTGGTTCCGATATCAATATGATGTCTTCAACACCTTCAAAAGACGGCTGTGCTATTGACACCTTTATGCTTTTCGGTGGTACAAACCTCATTATTCCGGATGATTGGCAGATTAAATCGGAAGTTGTTTCCATCTTTGGCGGATACAGCGACAAACGTATGTTGCCCGTTGTAAGCAATCCTGAAAAACAATTACTGATCAAAGGAATGGTGCTCTTTGGCGGAGTAGAAATCAAAAGCTATTAAATCTCAAGATCCTACACGGCTTCAAAAGCTGTGAAAGCGGAAATGCCTTAACGGGCATTCCTTTCAAAAAAAATTATCTTTATGGTAACAAAAGCATTGGCACTGACGTCCAAACCACACAATCTTTCATTTAAAAGTCTGTTCATATGCTGAACCCATTTGTTAAAAACCGCAATTATTTTATTACATATCTGGCTGTCTGGATGATGATTATAGTCATCCAGACAGTCATTCTGAACTATTATCAGGACATTGATCTGCTGGCAAGTATCACAGATGCGGCTGTCTTCAACGGAATTCTGGCACTCATAGGATTTAATCTCTGGTACGTACTCAAGTTTAATCTCAAAGACCATCAAAGTCTTTTCGACCTGATCATTAACCATCTCCTTGCTGCTATTATTACCATTGCCATTTGGCTGATTTCGGGATACTATCTCCTTTTATCACTTGAAAGCGCCAACGCAGATTATCTCACTTTTTTGAATATGTCGCTTCCCTGGCGGGCCATCATAGGTTGTTTCATCTACCTCATTTTTATTCTCATCTATTATATGATGCTCTATAATGAAGACATTCAGCAGAAAATGCGAATTGAAGCAGAGCTCAACAACCTTGTCAGGGAAGCAGAACTCAATGCGTTGAAATCGCAGATAAATCCACATTTTTTGTTCAACAGTCTCAATTCAATCAGTTCACTCACAATGACCGATCCCGACAAAGCGCAGGAAATGGTCATCAAACTGTCTGATTTTATGCGCTACTCATTGAGCCACGACCGCAACGAAACCACAAGTCTGAGGCGTGAACTTGAAAATGCACAACGGTATCTCGATATCGAAAAAGTTCGTTTTGGGAAGCGATTGAGGTATGTATCAAATGTGCCGGAAGCCTGCCTTGATTTTTCTATCCCTAATATGATTCTTCAGCCTTTGCTCGAAAATGCAATCAAACACGGCGTGCACAACAGTACCGAAGAGGTGCTTATCGAACTGCGTTGCGAGCCATCAGAAAATTACATACAACTGCATGTTCTGAACGACTTCGACCCGGAAGGTACGCGCCCGAAAGGTGAAGGTATTGGACTGAAAAATATTCGCAACAGACTTCAATTGCTCTACCATCGCAACGATCTGCTTCAAATCAAGCTTGGTAAAATAGAATTTGAAGTAATTTTACGCATCCCAAAAAACCCACAAGCATGACAGCCAAAATACGCACCCTCATTATCGAAGATGAAGAACCTGCACGCAACCTGCTTCGTACCTTTCTTGAAAGTTTCGATGAAATTGACCTGATAGGTGAATGCAGCGACGGATTCAGCGGACTGAAAACGATCAACGAGCTTCAGCCTGATCTTGTTTTTCTTGACATACAAATGCCCCGGCTGACAGGCTTTGAGTTACTTGAACTACTCGATGATATTCCGGAAATTGTTTTTACGACTGCCTACGACGAATATGCCCTCAAAGCCTTTGATCTGAATGCAGTAGATTACCTGATGAAGCCTTTCTCAAAGCAGCGCCTTCGTCAGGCTGTCGATAAAGTCATTGAACGTTTTCGGATAAAATCTTCCGGAAAAGAAAAAGTTTCGCAACTTGTTGAGCAGATGCACCAAAAAGCAAGGCCTTTGGAAAGAATTGTGGTGAAATCAGGCTCAAAAATTCATGTAATTCCTATTCAGGATATCGAGCAGTTGGAAGCGCAGGACGACTATGTGATGATTCATACGGCGCAGGGCCGTTTCATGAAAAAAGAAACGATGGCTTCCATGGAGCAAAATCTACCTGAAGATAGTTTCATCCGCATACATCGCTCACATATCGTAAATGTCTCGCAGATTCAACGAATCGAACAATATGGCAAGGAGAGCTATTTGCTCATTCTCAAAAACGGCAATCAGGTCAGCGTAAGCAAAAGCCGCATAAAAGACCTCAAAAGGGAACTCGATTTTTGATATTTTGGACCGCTGTTGTCCGGTTAAATTTTATGAAATGTTCTGTAATGCCTGATATCTCTCGTCCCTACGGGACTTCTTTTTAATGATTCTTATCTTATTAACTACTACCAATCTATTGTCCCTAACGGGACAGTCCCAGAGGGACGAAAGATTGGTAGAAGATAAAAAGTAACCCCAATTAAAAAGAAGTCCCGTAGGGACGAGAGATAATTTTAACCGGACATCAATGATTTTGGACCTTTATTGATTAATTTTTCACCTTCAGGACTATTAAATTCTTGAAGGTTTTTCTTTTCATTTTCAGCCTTTTTTGCCAGATTCCAATGATGGGTTTTCTTTCAATGCCGGGTTAAAAACACATTTTTTCTGTTGGCGGTTATTAAAATGTAATACATTTGGCGGCTGTTTAAAGTGGTATACAGATACCTGATTACTGAAGAATTGACAAGTAAATGACTTTTATATCATTAATTATCAGTGATTAAGATTCGAAATACCAAAAAGAAAAGCAATTTTAGTAATCATTTAAAGGAGTGACACAATGCGTAATGTTTATATAAAAGGAACAGGTTCTTATGCTCCGGCAAACATTGTGAAGAATGATTTTTTTGAAAAAGTTGGTTCTTCCGACGAATGGATTTTTGACCGCCTTGGGATAAGAGAAAGAAGAATTTCAACCGGTGAAACCACCAGCGACCTTGGCTATAAAGCTGGCTTGCTTGCAATTGAAAATGCAGGCCTTACAGTCAATGACATCGATTTGATGATTGTTGCAACTGCAACACCCGACCGTCAGGCTCCATCATGTGCCTGCTTTATTCAGGAAAAAATGGAAGCATTCAATACGGTTGCTTTCGATGTGGCTGCAGTTTGCTCCGGTGCCTTGTTTACCATTTCAGTCGGTGTGCAATACATCAAATCAGGAATGTACAACAATGTGCTTGTCATTGGTGCAGATACTTTTTCGACTATAACGGATTGGAGCAGAAGAGATTCCGTCTTCTTTGGCGATGGTGCGGGAGCAATGGTTTTGTCATATACTGAGGAAGATAAAGGGTTTCTGGATTTTGTTTTGCATTCAGATGGGCGTGGAAAAGAACATTTTACCATTCCCGGTGGTGGCTCAGAAAATCCGGCAAACCAGGAAACGATCGACAAAAAGCAGCACTATTTTCAAATGAATGGTCAGGAAGTTTTCAATACAGCTGTAGATGTTGTACCAAAAAGCATTATCGAAATCCTTGCCAAAAACAATTTCTCTATAGACCAGATTGATTATATGCTGCCTCATCAGCCAAGCATAAGGATTTTGCAGGAGATTGCAAGGCGCGTCAATATGCCCTTTGAAAAGGTGAAAACCAATATGGACCGCTATGCCAACACTTCCGGTGGTACAATTCCGATCTTGTTGGATGAGCTGCACCGCAGTAATACGTTCAAGCCAAATGACATGCTGCTTTTTGCAGCCGTTGGCGCAGGCTGGACATGGGGAACAGCTTTATACAAATGGTAATAGGCTGATTTAGAACAATTATTTGAATTTATTTATTAAAAAAACATCAATATGAATAGTCAATTATTCTCGGGAAGAACCTTTTTGATCACCGGTATAGCCGACAAAAATTCGCTGGCAATGTATGTTGCGAAAAAGATCAAAGAAAACGGCGGAGAAGTCGTCTGCACCGGATTAGGAGTTAGTCCTTTCCATATAAACCTATCCGAAAAAGCAGCAGCATTCCTAAATAAGAATCACCATGATTTTGTTGAAGCGGTACAAAATGAGTTGGGTGCAGATACATTGACCACTGTTCTGGACGTCAGCATAGACGAAAGCATTGAAGCGTTTGCTGTATTGATGAAAGAAAAAAACATCCAACTTAGTGGCTTCCTTCATGCCATTGCCATGGATAAAACCATTCGCCAGAAAGAAGTGAAGCCTTTGATTGAGGTCACAAAAAGTGAGTTTTGCGACACCATGGATGTTTCAGCCTACTCACTTATCAGACTTACACATTATATGCTCAAATACGACATTCTTCAGCCGGACTCATCCATTTGCTCGTTGAGTTATATTGCCGCAGCAAAAGTAACTTTTCACCCATACCGCAATATCAGCATTGCAAAGGCTGCGCTGGAGCGTATCACCATTGAGCTTGCTGACGAGCTGGGCCGCCTGAACAGAACACGTGTCAATGCCATCCGTTTTTCACCCTATATGGGAAGCAAAGCCGGAAATGCCACGCTCACTGAAAACGTTGTCGATACCTCTGATGAAATCAGCCCTCTCGGCAACGCCACTCCTGACGATCTTGCCAACGAAGTTGTGCATTTATTCCGTCCGGGTGGAAGAATAACCGGCGAAATCAGACATGTTGATGGCGGTTACAATATCATGGGATAAATCCGAATTTTTTATTTATATAAGGCAGTAAAATTTTGTTTTACCACACGCAAATAGTTATTTATTAACTATTTAAGCTTTCAATTTGTCAATGATTGACCGAGATAGGTAACTTTTTTCCAGTAACTTAGTAAAGCGATGATAGCGTGTATGTTCTAACAAGTGAACCAATTTTGGCTATTAATTTTACGTTTTAGCTTCATTCTTCGACTTTTACGCTTTCGCCTTGGTATCAAATTTTACTACCTTTGCACCCAATTTTTTAATAAAGGTTTTGAGTAGTGTAATATGACCAAAGTGAAGTACAAAGAATACAAACAGCTCGATCTCACCAAGACAGGTAAAGAGGTTCAGAAGTTCTGGGAAGAGCAGGATATTTTCAAGAAGAGTCTTGATTCACGTAAAAACGGTGAAGCTTTCGTTTTCTATGAAGGCCCCCCTTCAGCCAATGGCGTTCCGGGTATTCACCATGTGATGGCACGTGCAATCAAAGATATTTTCTGCCGCTATCAAACCCTGAAAGGTAAATTTGTTGAGCGCAAAGCAGGCTGGGATACGCATGGACTTCCTGTGGAAATTGGTGTAGAAAAAACTTTGGGGATCACCAAAGAAGATATCGGTAAAAAAATTACTGTCGAAGAATACAATCTGGCCTGCCGCAGGGAGGTGATGAAATACAAGGATCTTTGGGATGACCTGACCCGAAAAATGGGCTATTGGGTCGACCTGGATCATCCATATATTACATTTGACAATAAATACATTGAAACGGTTTGGCATTTGCTTTCAAAACTTTATGATAAAGGATTGCTTTACAAAGGTTACACCATTCAGCCTTATTCACCTGCCGCCGGTACCGGTCTCAGCACACACGAACTGAATCAGCCGGGTTGTTACCGCGATGTTAAAGATACTTCCGCCACAGCACAGTTTGAACTTATACAGGACGAAAAAACAGCTTTTCTCAATGCTGATGACAATCTGCCGCTTTTCATACTCGCCTGGACAACAACACCCTGGACCTTGCCTTCCAACACAGCACTTGCTGTTGGCGCAAATATCGACTATGTCCTGCTGAAAACTTTCAATCCATATACTGCATTGCCCGTTCAGCTTATTCTGGCGAAAGAGCTTGTGGCAGCTCATTTCGATGAGAAAATGCTTGATGCAGAAATGAATGATTACAAAGCCGGCGACAAAAAGATACCATATTCAATAATTTCTGAATTCAAGGGAAGAGAACTTGCCGGACTTCGTTACAAACAGCTTATACCCTGGGTTCGCCCTATGGGAGATGCTTTCAGAGTGATCGAAGGCGATTTTGTAACTACAAGCGATGGTACAGGCATTGTGCATATTGCTCCCACTTTTGGAGCCGATGACGACCGTGCCGGTAAAGCATCCGGAATAGTGCCGCTGCTTTTAATTGACAATGAAGGTGTCCGTCGTCCGATGGTGGATTTGCAGGGTCGTTTTTATGCCATTGAAGCACTCGATAAAGAGTTTGTGGAGAACTTTGTTGATGTGGAAACCTATCGCGAATTTGCCGGACGTTTTGTCAAGAACGAATACGATGAAACGATTCCTGCAGACGCCGCTTCTCTCGATGTAGACATCTCAGTGATGCTGAAAAAGGAAAACAAGGCTTTCAGAATTGAAAAATATGTGCATAGCTACCCGCATTGCTGGCGCACTGACAAGCCTGTTTTGTATTACCCGATGGACAGCTGGTTTATTCGCACCACAGCTTTGAAGGATAGGATGCTCGAACTGAACAAAACCATCAACTGGAAACCAAAAGCCACCGGCGAAGGTCGTTTTGGCAACTGGCTCGAAAATCTTGTTGACTGGAATCTTTCACGTTCACGCTATTGGGGTGTGCCACTGCCAATCTGGACAACAGAAGACAAAACCGAGCAACGTTGTTTTGGCTCTGCTGCCGAGCTTAAAGAAGCCGTTGATGCCTCAGTCAAAGCTGGTTTAATGGAAGAAAATCCATTCCAGAATTATGTCCCCGGCGACAACAGCGAAGAAAATTACAACACTTTTGACCTTCACAGGCCTTATGCAGATAGAATTACATTAATATCTCCATCCGGCAAGCCGATGTTCCGTGATCCTGACCTTATCGATGTTTGGTTTGATTCCGGAGCCATGCCTTATGCCCAGATGCATTATCCTTTCGAAAATGCAGAGACATTCCATGCTAATTTTCCTGCCGATTTCATTGCAGAGGGTGTTGATCAAACCCGCGGTTGGTTCTTTACTTTGCACGCCATTGCTGTAATGCTTTTCGATTCAGTTGCTTTCAAAACTGTGGTCTCCAATGGCCTTGTTCTGGATAAAAACGGAAACAAAATGTCAAAGCGTCTGGGCAATGCTGTTGATCCTTTCGAAACCATTGAAAAATATGGCCCTGATGCGACCCGTTGGTACATGATTACCAATGCACAGCCATGGGACAACCTCAAATTTGATCTCAGCGGAATAGATGAGGTGAGAAGGAAATTTTTCGGAACTCTTTACAATACCTATGCCTTTTTTGCCCTTTACGCCAATATTGACGGCTTTAAATACGCTGAAGAGGATATTGCCCTGAATGAGCGTTCAGAGATTGATCGATGGATACTTTCAGAGCTCAATTCATTGATTCAGATTGTTGATGAATCATACCGCACTTTTGAGCCAACACGCGCCGGACGTGCAATACAGGAGTTTGTTGACGAACATCTGAGCAACTGGTATGTGCGTCTTTCACGCCGCCGTTTCTGGAAAGGTCAGTACACAGCTGACAAAATTTCGGCCTATCAGACACTCTATACTTGTCTCGAGACCATTGCTCAGCTGGCATCACCGATTGCTCCATTTTTCAGCGAACAGTTGTTCATGGACCTGAATAAAGTTACCGGTCGCAAAACAGAAGAATCAGTGCATCTCACGATGTTCCCCGAATCCAATGCTGCTATGATCGATAAAGATTTGGAAGAGCGCATGGAAATGGCACAAAAGTTTTCTTCTATGGTGTTGTCACTTCGCAAAAAGGCCAATATTCGCGTTCGTCAGCCGCTGAATTCAATTATGATTCCCGTCACCGACGAAAAAATGCGCCGTCAGCTGCAAGGCGTTGAAAACCTGATTTTATCGGAAGTAAATGTGAAAGAGATCAATTACCTGAGTGATGAAGCTGGTGTACTTATCAAGAAAATCAAACCCAATTTTAAAACCCTTGGGCCAAAATATGGTAAGCTGATGAAGCAGATTTCTCTTGTTCTTACTGGATTTTCACAATATGATATCAGGCAGATTGAGGTTAATGGCGGCATTAATCTTGAAATTGAAGGTCAGACAGTAGAACTCACACAGGAAGACGTTGAAATCCTTACAGAAGATATCCCCGGCTGGACAGTTACAGCTCAGGATAAGCTTACTGTGGCTTTGGACATGACGCTTACACCGGAATTGCTGCAGGAAGGCATGGCTCGCGAACTTGTGAACAGGGTTCAAAACCTCAGGAAAGATACAGGTCTTGAAGTAACCGACCATATTTTACTTGAGGTGGATGCTGCACAAGATGTTGTGGAAGCAATAAGAAACTATGAAGAATATATCTGCTCTGAAACCCTGGCCAAGCTTGAAGTTAAGCCCTTAGTTGATAGCCCGGATGTGTTTGACAATGAACTTACAGAATCGAAAACAGCAAGAATCAGGGTGTCAAAATTGAAATAAATGATTTTTTAACCGTTTTTTATGTTTGTTTTAAGAAATTATACTAAATTTATACCGGATTCATGAAATGAATTGTTGAGAGAAAACTAACATCTAAGGCTATGAAAGAGAATGAAAATTTACAGGAAACCGATGCCAGAAAAAACAGGTATTCTGATGAGGAACTAGAGGAATTCAGAGAAATAATATTAAAGAAGCTTGAGAAAGCCAGATCTGACCTTAAACTTCTTACCGAAGCACTTTCAAATGATGGAGAAAACGGAACAAATGATACTTCACCCACATTTAAAGTTCTTGAAGAAGGCTATCAGGTGCTCTCCAAAGAGGAAAATGGCAGGCTTGCGGCGCGTCAGCAGAAGTTTATCAACAACCTTGAAAACGCACTTATTCGTATTGAAAACAAAACTTACGGTATTTGTCGTGCAACAGGAAAGCTCATTGCAAAAGAGCGCCTGAGGATTGTTCCACATGCCACCCTCAGCATTGAAGCAAAGTTGCAGCAGGGAAGCAATGGTTGAGAATACAGGAATCTTCTCTGAATATGAAAATAATTTCATCCCTGACCGGAATACGGCCAGGGGTGATGTTTTATGAACTTTTACGTCTGAAAAAAAAGTGAAAAAACCTTTTCTAATAGTCTTTTTTGTTTTACTGTTCGATCAGATTCTCAAAGTATACATCAAACTAACCATGACCATCGGTCAGGAATATGCAGTGCTGGGAGATTGGTTCATTATTCATTTTACTGAAAACAACGGAATGGCTTTTGGGTTCCAGTTTGCAGGAGAATGGGGCAAGCTCTCATTGAGTATTTTCCGCATTCTTGCTGTCATAGCCATTGGAATATACCTTTACCTGCTCTCAAAAAAACGTGTTGGTTTTGGCCCTGTTTTTGGAATTTCGATGATAATGGCCGGTGCAATCGGAAATATTATCGACAGCGCTTTTTATGGAATGATTTTCAGCAACAGCACCTATCATTCTGTTGCGCAGTTTATGCCTGAAGCAGGCGGATATTCAAGCTTCCTGCATGGAAAAGTAGTCGACATGTTCTACTTTCCGCTCATTGTGCTTAAGCAAGCAGAAGCCCCTGCATGGGTTCCTGATTTAATCTTCGGCCGCGATGGATATTTTATCTTTTTCAGGCCTGTTTTTAACATTGCAGACGCCGCAATTACAACTGGCGTATTTTGGCTTTTACTTTTTGAAAGAAAATTTTTGAAGGGAATTTAAATTCAATGTTTTCCTGAAAAAGTTGCTTTAGCCTTTAATCGAAATCGCACAAAAATATATCTTTGCTTTATAAACCATTATTAATTAAAGACTTTCAAATATCAATGAATAAAATAGCCACAGGACGTATTGCCCAAATTATTGGCCCCATTGTCGATGTAGCCTTCGACCATGGCATAGCTTTGCCCGATTTATACGAAGCACTCGAAATCACACGTGACAACGGCGACAAACTTATCCTTGAAGTTCAGCAAGACATTGGTGAAAGTACTGTCAGAACCATTGCGATGGACTCAACAGATGGGTTAAGAAGAGGTTTGGAAGCAGTTTCACTTGGCAGGCCAATTTCGATGCCAACAGGCGATCAGATAAAAGGCCGCTTGTTTAATGTGATCGGACAACCAATAGATGGACTCAAGCCGATAGATTCAAAAAAAGTAAACAGCATTCACCGTGAACCACCATTGTACGAAAATCTTTCTACACAGTCAGAGGTGCTTTATACCGGCATCAAAGTCATTGACTTAATTGAACCTTATTCAAAAGGGGGTAAAGTGGGTCTCTTTGGTGGTGCCGGCGTTGGAAAGACTGTTATCATCATGGAGCTCATCAACAATATTGCCAAGTCCTATGCAGGAATGTCAGTTTTTGCCGGAGTTGGTGAACGCACACGTGAAGGAAATGACCTCTTGCGCGAAATGATTGAGTCAGGTGTTGTGAAATATGGGGATGCTTTTGTCGAAAGCATGGAAAAAGGCAACTGGGATCTTTCTAAAGTGGATTATAAAAGCATGGAGGAATCACAGGCAACACTTGTCTTCGGCCAGATGAATGAGCCTCCGGGAGCACGTGCACGTGTTGCTTTGAGTGGACTTACCCTCGCTGAGTATTTCCGCGATGGCGATGAAGAATCAGGCGGGCGTGACATCTTGTTTTTTATTGACAATATTTTCCGTTTCACACAAGCTGGCTCAGAGGTTTCGGCTTTGCTTGGACGTATGCCTTCTGCCGTTGGTTATCAGCCAACATTGGCAACCGAAATGGGCGTGATGCAGGAACGTATTACCTCAACAAAAAGAGGTTCAATCACATCGGTGCAAGCAGTTTATGTGCCTGCTGATGACCTTACTGACCCTGCTCCGGCAACAACTTTTGCCCACCTTGATGCTACAACAGTACT
Source organism: Bacteroidales bacterium (assembly GCA_030683155.1). Taxonomy (GTDB): domain Bacteria; phylum Bacteroidota; class Bacteroidia; order Bacteroidales; family F082; genus JALNZU01. The sequence continues at coordinate 111,763 of JAUXMV010000079.1, read as the reverse complement.
TAACAGAAAAATAGCCGAGTTGGGTATTTATCCTGCCGTTGACCCGCTTGATTCAACTTCAAGGATTCTTAGCCCTGACATTGTAGGTGAGGCTCATTATAATACCGCACAGCGTGTAAAAAATATTCTTCAGCGTTACAAAGAACTTCAGGATATCATTGCCATCCTTGGGATGGACGAGCTTTCCGATGAGGATAAACTGATTGTTCATCGCGCACGCCGTGTACAACGTTTCCTCTCACAGCCATTCCATGTGGCCGAACAATTTACGGGTATTCCTGGAACAATTGTTTCAATCGAGGATACAATAAAAGGCTTTAACATGATTATGGATGGCGAAGTGGATGATTATCCTGAATCTGCTTTTAACCTTGTTGGAACCATTGACGAGGCCATTGAAAAAGGCAAGAAAATCCTTTCAGAAAGTAAATCCTGATTAATAAAAGAAGAACATAAATGAAACTGGAAATCATTACACCTGATAAAACCATTTTTTCCGGAGAAGTTCAGTTGGTTCAGCTACCCGGAGTTGATGGTTTGTTTGAGATACTCAACAATCACGCTCCGATGATTGCTGCACTTGGAAAAGGGCGCGTCAAGATTGAAAATGAAAACAATAAACTTCAGTATTTTGAAATCAACGGAGGCGTTCTTGAAGTGCTTGACAACAAAGTACTGGTTTTGTCAGAATAGATTTACTGATCGAATAACAAAAAAACCCTGAAGCTAACGGCCTCAGGGTTTTTTTATGGAATTTGATTCAGTGAGATGCTTATTCGGCACCGACAACTGGTGCTGCAGCGGCCATGGCACTGAGTTCTTTATCGATGTGAAACATTCCTGACTTATCGCTGCCAACAAGGCTGATTTTATCAAGTATGGTCGACATAGTGCTTTCTTCCTCAATTTGTTCGGTTATATACCACTGAAGGAAATTTCCTGTGGTATAGTCTTTTTCGTTAAGTGTAACTTCATAAAGATCGTTAATTGAAGAGGTTATGTAACGCTCGTGTTCCATCACCTGCTCAAAAACTTCTTTAAGGGTTCCAAAATTTGCTTCAGGCGCACTTAACGACATCAAAGCAGCCTTTCCTCCGCGATCATTTACATAATGAACGAGCTTCAGCTGATGCATGCGCTCTTCGTCTGATTGGCGGTACAAAAAGGCTGCTGCGCCCGGAAAACCACTCGATTCACACCAAATAGCCATTGAGAGATATAGTCGTGAAGAAAATTCTTCTCTTTTAATCTGTTCGTTTATTGCAGATTCAACTGTTTTCTTAATCATAGTTTTAAAGGTTTTATTTTTAACTTTATAACAATTAATAATGCTTCTGGTTCAAATAATTTGTTTAAATCAACACGATTTCTGATTTTAAGTCAGTGCATCTGCACCACCTACAATTTCCAGAATTTCTTTCGTTATCGAGGCTTGGCGTGCTTTATTGTAGGTCAGCTTTAACTCTTTCAGCATTTCTGATGCGTTGTCAGTGGCTTTATGCATGGCAATCATGCGTGCTCCGTGCTCAGAAGCGTAACTGTCGAGCAGCATTTTATAAACCTGCATTTTTAATGTGCGCGGAATCAACTGATCAAGAATTTGCACTTTGTCAGGTTCGAAGATGAATTCAGGGCCTTCAACGTTATCGCTTTCAACTTTAGCCGGAAGTTCAATTGGCAGAAGTTGCTCTTCAATAAGTGTTTGCGAGCCTGCATTTTTAAATTGATTGTAAACAAATACTATTCTGTCGAAGCTGGCATCTTCAAAATGCTTCATCAGCTTTTCGGCGAGTGGCACCACTGTTTCGAAACTTAGTTTGTCAAAAACATTGATTTCTGAGTCAAGGATGGTAATTTTTGATTTACGAAAAAACTCCAGACCTTTTTTGCCGATGCAATAAAGTGAAACATTTCCAGCTTCCAGTTGAGAGCTGTATTTTTCGTTGATAATTTTATTCGTCTGCCTGATAACATTGGCGTTGAAGGCACCGCACAGACCTCTGTTGGAAGTTACGGGTACAATGAGGATGCGTTCTAAAGGCCTGACAACAGAAAATTTTCCCTGAGAACTGGATTCAAGGTTAGTCGCAATATTTTGCATCAATTCGTGCAGCTTGGCAGCATAAGGCCTCATGGTGATGATGGAATTCTGCGCCTTGCGGAGCTTCGATGCCGCCACCATTTTCATGGCACTCGTGATCTGTCTGGTCGAATTGACGGATTCAATTCTTGTTCTTACTTCTTTTAAACTTGGCATGCTTTATTGGGCTTTTTTGCCTTGTTAGTTTTCGTATTTGGTAGCGATTCTCTGAGCTGCACCTTTAAGCGTTTCTACAATCTGATCAGTATATTTACCTGTTCTAAGTGCTTCAAGAAGGTCTTTATGATTTTCATCGAGGTGATGCAGAAATTCAATCTGAAAATCACTTACAGAACGGAGTGGGATTTTACGTAAAAGATTATTGGTACCACAATAAATGATGGCTATCTGGTGCTCCACTGTCATGGGCGAATATTGTGGTTGTTTCAGAATTTCAAGATTTCTTTTCCCTTTGTCAAGCACTGCCATTGTTGCTGGATCAAGATCAGATCCGAATTTAGAGAATGCCTCAAGCTCGCGAAACTGCGCCTGGTCGAGCTTTAAGGTTCCGGCAACTTTTTTCATTGGTTTGATCTGAGCATTTCCGCCAACGCGTGAAACGGAGATACCAACATTGATAGCAGGCCGGATGCCTGAGTTAAAGAGATTCGTTTCAAGGAAAATCTGTCCGTCTGTGATCGAAATCACGTTTGTAGGAATATATGCTGAAACGTCGCCGGCCTGGGTTTCGATGATCGGCAAGGCAGTAAGCGAACCACCACCTTTTACCATCGGACGAATACTTTCAGGAAGATCATTCATGTTTTTTGCAATCTCATCAGAGTTGATGATTTTGGAAGCTCTTTCGAGCAAACGTGAATGCAAATAGAAAACGTCGCCCGGATAGGCTTCGCGTCCCGGAGGACGGCGCAACAGCAATGAAACTTCGCGGTAAGCAACAGCCTGTTTGGAGAGGTCATCAAAAATCACAAGTGCAGGCCGACCGGTATCACGGAAAAACTCTCCGATGGCAGCACCGGCAAAAGGGGCATAAAACTGCAAGGCTGCAGGGTCGGAAGCAGTTGCCGAAATGATGACAGTGTATGGCATCGCGCCGTTATCCTCGAGGGTTTTCTGTATGCTTGCAACAGTTGAACCTTTTTGTCCAATAGCAACGTAGATACAAAAAACAGGCTCACCTCTTTCGTAAAATTCTTTTTGATTAATGATTGTGTCGATTACGATGGCTGTTTTTCCTGTTTGACGGTCGCCGATAATCAGTTCGCGCTGTCCGCGGCCAATCGGAATCATGGCATCAATGGCTTTGATACCTGTCTGAAGCGGTTCATTAACAGGCTGACGGAAAATAACGCCGGGAGCTTTTCGTTCGAGCGGCATTTCGTAGGTTGTTCCCAAAATTTCTCCTTTACCGTCGATAGGCTGACCCAAAGTATTGATAACGCGTCCAAGCATACCCTCACCCACATTGATAGAAGCGATACGGCCTGTGCGTTTTACTGTATCTCCTTCGCTGATTCCTTTTGCGCTTCCCAAAAGCACTACACCAACATTATCTTCTTCAAGGTTGAGTACGATGCCCATCAGACCGGTTTTTTCAAACTTAACCATTTCACCTGATTCGGCGTTGCTCATTCCATAAATACGTGCGATTCCGTCGCCGATCTGCAGAACGGAGCCTATTTCTTCCAGAACGGCATCGGTACTGTAACCGGCTAATTCCTGACGCAGTATGGCTGATACTTCAGCGGGTTTGATAATTGACATATTCTATAAAGGTGTTGTTAAATTCTTTTGATAAACAAATTCTTGTCAAATTCCTTGTGCATATTGTAGATTACTTTTCGGATACTTGCATCGTACTGATAATCTTCCATATTGATTTTAAACCCTCCAATAATCGCAGGGTCGATCTTTGACTTAACTCTAATTTCTTTTTTGGTGAGATAGGCAACAAGATTTTTTATCCGGTTGCTTGTTTCTTCACTTACAGCAATAGCGGTCACAACTTCAGCAACCACAATATTTTCATGTTCCAGATAAAGTTGCAGATATTGGTGTGCAATTTCAGGCACTTCATATTCGCGTCCTTTTCTGATCAAAATGTTTAAAAAACTGATCGAAAGTTTGTCGAGATGCTTTTCAAAAACAGATTTGAAAATCTTTTGCTTTCGAAGGGATGTAACAACAGGATTGACCATCAATTGACGGAGTTCCCTGTTTTCGCCTACTACATTGGCCACCAGTTCCATGTCGGTATTCACCCTGTCGATAATCCCATTTTCGAGGGCCATTTCAAACAGTGCTTTCGCGTAACGTTTGGCAAGTATGCTATTTTTCTTCATTGCGCTGTTTCGGATGGTTTTTTAGAACGGCTTGCTTTCAATCACTTTATCGATATAAGCCTGATGCTCTTTTGGCTCCTGTAGTTTTTGCCTGATGATTTTTTCAGCCACATCGATAGAAATTTCAGCGATTTGATTCTTGATATCAGTGATAGCTGCCATCCGTTCACTCTGTATGCGGACTCTGGCGCTTTCTACGATGCGGTCGGCTTCTTCATTGGCTTTGACACGTGCATCATCCAGTATCTTTTCGCGTATCTTTCGCGCTTCGCTCATAATGATATCCCGTTCTTCCTTGGCTTCTTTGAGCAGAAGTTCGTTGTCAATCTTGAGTTTTTTCATCTCCTCGTAGGCAATATCTGCCGCCCTGAGTGCTTCCTCAATGTGTTGCTCTCTTTCTTTCAAAGCTTGCACAATGGAGGGCCATGCAAACTTTTTGAGGATGAAAAAAACCGTTCCGAAAGCAATAATCATCCAGAATATCAGTCCGATTCCCGGGTTTACCAATTCCATAATTATTCCTGTTTAAGTTTTCAGAATTTTTAAAAAAAACCTGCTGTTGCAACCAACCGTTGCAACGCAGGCTAAAGATTTGCTTACATGAAAACGATCAGCAGACACACTACGATTGCAAAGAAGGCAACGCCTTCGATGAGTGCGGCTGATACAATCATGCTGGAACGGATATCACCGGCAGCTTCCGGCTGACGTGCGATAGATTCCACTGAGCTGCGACCGATGGCGCTGATGCCCATACTTGCTCCAATAACAGCAATACTGGCTGCCAGACCTGCTACCATCTTTGCAATGGGAGTGAGATCGGTTGCGGCTTGTAACAAAATAGTTAATAAATCCATGATTTTAAAATATTAGGTTAATTAATCAGGTTCTTGTGAAACTGTTTTTTCTAAATTCTATAGTTAATGATGCTCCTCATGGGCATGCTCTTCAACAGCCATGCCTAAAAAGATTGCTGACAACAATGTAAATACATATGCCTGAATGAATGCAACCAGCAACTCGAGGAAATTCATGAAAATCACCAAAGTCACTGATAGCAACGACATGCCATATCCGGCATAAATACTGGCCTGACTAAACACAAAAATCAGACTCATGAAGCCGAGAATAATGATATGCCCTGCGGTAATGTTGGCAAACAAGCGAACCATAAGGACAAAAGGCTTGGTAAACATACCAACAACTTCAATGATAGGCATCAAAGGCAAGGGCAGTTTTAACCACCACGGAACTCCGGGCGTATTAAAAATATGCTGCCAGTAATATTTATTCGACATTACGATGGTCATCATAAAGGTGAAAAACGCCAGAACACCTGTAACTGCGATGTTTCCTGTTACGTTTGCACCTAAGGGAAATATTGGAATAAGCCCAAAAATGTTGTTAAAAAAGATGAAAAAGAATACCGTCAGTAAATAGGGCAGAAACTTTTCATAATGTTTCTCTCCAATAGAAGAACGGGCAATTTCGTCGCGGATAAAAAGAATAAGTGGCTCAATTAAAGACTGAAATCCTTTTGGAGCATGTTTTTTGGTTCTTTTGTAAGCATTCGCAACATGCAGAAAAACCAGTATCAAAATGATGGATGAAACAAAAATTGCAAACACATTTTTTGTGATTGACAAGTCGATAGGCCTTACAAAAGTGCCGTCGGGTAACGGCCGGATAATTTTGCCTTTCATTTGTCCGTCGGAAGCAATTTCGTAACCTTTATAGGATTCATGTCCGTGATGAAACTTTGATGACATGAAGATATGCCACGCGCCTTCATCGTAAAGAATCACAGGAAAGTACACGCTGATATGTGTTTCGCCGATAGTTGCTATATGCCATTCGTAGGAATCAACAATATGATCAACGATCATTTTGCCGGCATCGAAAGCCTCTTTTTCGCCATGTTCGTTGGTCTTTGAGGGGCCGGCCGAAACAATGTCAGCACCGGCAAAAAAAAGTAAAAGAAGGAGAAGGATAGATTTTAAGGTCATGTTCCTTTTTCTAAATATTTTGATCATTAATCAGTAATGTTCTGCTTATTCATTTCAGAGTGCAATTTTACGCAAGAATCCCCAAATAACAGTCATTTTCAGAAAAAATAATTCAATTGACTTACAGCGAATTCCGCTAAAATGGGCGCTAATTCTGGTTTATCTTAAATTATAATGATTCCAAATAATACGATTTTAGTGGATTTTGATACATAAATTTCGTAATTTCATCAAAAATTTGAATTGTTTTATGCCAAACCTTAATATTTTGATGCTATGAGAAACATAATTTTAAGTATTGCGGTTCTTTTTGCACTTTTCGCATGCGAGCGCTGCCCAAAGGATGAAGTTAAAACAGATGAAATAACGAAAGTTGAAAATGTACTCGAAAAGTATGTGATTGCCATCGAAAACGAAGACTATCTGATGATAGAAAACATATGGGAGACAGGCGATAGCACGATGATGCTAGGCACAGATTCTCATGAGCGCCTGATGGGATGGAAAAGCATTCGCAATGCCTACAGAAAACAGTTTGATTTGCTCAGCGATACCTATATTTCAGTGCAGGATCAGTATATCAGAATTAATTGTTCTGCCAATACTGCCTGGTTTTCGCAGCGCATGAATTACAATTTCATCTATGACAGTGTTGCACACAGTTTTGAAGGCTTACGCTTCACAGGTGTTTTGATCAAAAACGAAGACAATGCATGGAAAATGGTTCAGGGCCATCTTTCAATTCCGGCTCATGTCAATATTGGTAAGTAGGCAGGTGAAGCGGTTTTCGAAACTGACTTCTTTGCAATTAAATGGTTAACTGAAAATTTCATTTACAAATTTGTCTCTATCATTTTGATCTGCTTTAGCCTTTGAAACAAGTAAAGCAGATTGAATGAACGCTGACTTGCCAAATCATGCAACAAAATCTATGATCTTATACCCATAAATCACTTAACTTTGCCGCCTGAATCAGTCGATCAAATCTTCATATATCAATAAAATTTAAGAATATGTCAAAAATAATGGATCCCATTGGCCGGTTGATGGGTTTAAGGTATAAATCACACCCTTGGCACGGTGTTGAATTAGGCCCTGATGCACCACAAGTGCTTACTTGCTTCATCGAAATGGTACCCACCGATACAGTTAAATATGAGGTGGATAAAGTGTCAGGGTATCTGCGTCTTGACAGGCCGCAGAAATACTCGAATGTAGTGCCTGCTCTTTATGGATTTATTCCACAAACTTTTTGTGCTGAAAGAGTTGCGGCTTATTGTAACGAAAAAACTGATCGTACAGACATCAAAGGCGACCGCGATCCGTTGGATATCTGTGTGCTTACCGAAAAAGACATCACCCATGGCGATATTCTTGTTCGCGTAAGGCCTTTAGGTGGTTTCAGGATGATCGACGGCAACGAAGCAGATGATAAGATCGTTGCTGTACTTGACAATGACGCTGTTTATGGCGCATACAAGGACATCAGCGACTGTCCGCCGCTTGTGCTTGACAGATTGAGACATTATTTCCTCACCTATAAAGATCTTCCGGGACGTGAAAGCAAAGTTGAAGTTACGCACGTTTATGGAATCGAAGAAGCGCACGAAGTTATCCGACGCTCAATGGATGATTATCATCATAAGTTTGACAATCTCGACAGCTTTCTTTCTGAGGTATAGAAAGCTTTTCAAGTTGATTTAATCCACAAAACCCTTTTATTATCCAAGGGTTTTATGGATTTTTTTTTAGAATCCTCTTCCAAACATGCCCCAGAACTGATGTTCAAGTTCTTTCCAGCGCTGTATGGTTGCACCCGAAAAATCACTGCTATATAGATTCAGATAACGGGGCAAATCTTCAAGCTTACCTTCTTTCTGCATCATGACGGCTTTTTTCTCGATTAATGGAAGTTCATCAAAGGCTTTTTTCTCGAAATCTTTGACGTTTTTCAACATAATATCTTTGGTTTTTCCCCAGCTGACTGTGGCAAGCTTGTTTGCACGGCGATAATGCCATAGGGCGGCATCTTCCCGATAACGTTTTTGTCCGCAGAATTCATAGCCTTCAGGCAGTTTTGTGGTTCCTGCAAAAATTGGTATGCGAGGACTTTCACCCGGATTGTCGAACGAAAACCATGAAATGCCTCCAACAGCATCAGGCATCCAATCGCGCAACTGAGCTATAAACGAATAGGAACACCATGAAACAGATACTGTACGTTGAAAATCGATCGTTCCATCAGCAATAAAATTTAAAGTGTTGCGCATATCTGTTGTAAGCCATGGATTGGCAACAGGACTGATCAAGGTATCCTGCCCGATTTCTTTGCGGTTGTCGTCAAACTTCTTTTTGATGTATTTCACATTTTGAGTCATATCAAATTCGGTTCCTTCATAGGTAGCCCGATAAAGTTCCATGAGTTTTTCGACAGTGATTTTTTGCTCCGGCTTAACTGAAAAGGGCAGTTCATCCATGTCCATCGAAAGATTGAGCGAGGGAGCCAGACTGCTTAAAACAAAAAATTCCCTTATTTTGAAAGGCTTCTCCTGGTTTGCATAAGCTTTCCAGAATTTGAAAACCCCTTCGCCGTCCCACAAACCAAATTCTTTGGCAACAGATTCAATATTATCAGATGCCATAAAGAAGTTGGGATTATTTCTGTCAATAACGCCAATACGTGAGATGTTTGCAGAAATACCTACATGATCATCCGGAATACGTTGTGCAGCCCATACTCCGCCGATACGTGCCGGACCTTCTCCCAGAATTTCCATTTGCCAGACTTCTTTTTTATCTGCAATGGTTATACATTCTCCCCAGTCGCCATAGCCATAATCTTTGATCAGCCTTCCGATCAGACGAATGGCATCTCTGGCATTGTCGCAACGTTGTAGCGCAAGTCGTTGCAATTCTTCAATGAGGAACATCCCGTTTTTGTTGACAAGCGTATCTGGACCCACAAAAGTTGTTTCTCCAATTGCCAGTTGTTTCTCGTTAAAACTTGGGTAGGCTGTATTCAGATAGGCAAAAGTGCGCTTCACCTGCGGAATAGTGCCTGCCAGCTTCACGTTGCGCATATCCCATGGAGTTTCGGTGTGCAAGGTGCCTTTGTAAACTTCGTGGACGGCAGTATCAGGATGGTCTTTTGCTGGTTCCATGCGGAGCCAAGTGCGATAGTTTCCATCGCATGTATGCGAGGTAAATACAGAGCCATCAGCTGAAGCTTTTTTACCGACCATGATGCTTGTGCAACTTTCGCCAAACCAAGGATCTGACTTTTGTACCTGAGCCATAATGTTTGTTGCTGCAAAAAGCAATGCCGTAAAAAGCAGAAATAAACGGTTTTTCATAGAAGAATAGTTTTTTGATTCGCAGGCTAAAGTAGAAAGAAATTTTCCTTATTTACCGAAGAATCAGTTTTCGGTATAAAAAAACCCCTGAAGTGTTTTACGAATGCACTTCAGGGGTTGATTATTATAATTTGCTGTGATTTACACCTTGATCGATAAAGGTTTGCTTTTTTTAAAATTTCCCGAATTTCAGACTAAAGCTTCCCGCCAAACCATTTAAGGCGTCGCTTTTCGCGTTTTCCATTTTTATATCGGAGGTTAGTCTGTAGGAGGCGCCGACTGATAAACGAAGAAAGCGTAACAGATTCATTTCAAGTTCTATGCCCGGCTCAAAAACAAAGAAAGCATCGGCATCAGTCACCCAGGGATCATAGGAGGAGTGATTGTCCCAGTAATACCGATCCACATACGCTATGCCACCTGCACCAATAATAATAGGAAAAGTTAAATGGACGGGTGAAAAAGGTGCAAGAATGGGTTCGATAAGGAGCCCGCCATAACCTCCTGAAAGACCTGAACTTACACTTCCTGGTCCATAATCAATGTGCAGATTGTTTACAAATCCGGTTCCTGCGATGCCAAGTGTCAATCGGTGATCAATCAGCCATCCACCTTTGATTCCGGTAAATATTGCCTGACTGCCGTCAATTTGGCCTATTCCGAAGGTCAAAGCGCCATACCCACCGTGAGAAACTTTTTTGTTGTTGCCAAAAACAGTACGATAGTCGCTTCTGTTGCTTTCCTGACTGATTGCAATATGACTGATCAGCAAAAATGCGATGATGATTTTTAGGTATTTCATATAAATATGGATTAGTTTAAAATTGATATTTCATTGTAAAAGCCAGGTCTCCGAGTGAAAGCCTGAAAAACCTGTTGCCAAAAAACTCGAAGAAAGGTTTGTAATCGATGCCAAAAGCGATTGGGACAGATTCAATGCGGTATTCAATACCGATAATGGCATCGGCTCCAAAAACAGGCCTGGTCACAGAATAATATTGATTTTGCATGCTTGATGGATAATTGTCGCAGTCAGATTTCAGTTTGCGTGTGTATCCCAAATGAACTCCTGCGCCATAATACATAAAAAACTGATCCTGATAACTGATCATAACAGGCTCATAATGTTCCATTAAGGCCGTAAACTGCATGCCATTATCGCGAAAACTCAGCAGAAGCTTGAAGTCATCCATTGTAGAATAAAAATGTTGATATGTGATACCGCTGCTGATGCCTCCACGAACACCCGCCGCATTTTTCAAAGATTGTCCGGAAACGGATATACTGACAAGCAGAAAGACTAGTATAAAATGAAATTTCATAACGAGTAGATTACGATTGCTAAAAGATTGTTTTTTAAAGAGCTTAATTCTTAAAGGATTGAGAAACCATATCAAATGTCTAAACCACGAAATGATTACTCAGCTGAACCTCAAAAAAATCACTGCCGAATGACTCTGCCGCTCCCCGAAATCCGTTGAATTACATTGGGATTGCCTCTGTAATAGATGTTTCCGCTGCCCGAAATGACCGCATCAAGCAAATCACTTACACGCACATACATGCTGCCTGAACCGCTGATGGTGGAATAACATCGTCTTTGATTGAGGCTATAGGCTTTGATTTGTCCTGAACCACTTATATTTAGGTTTGTTGTTTCGGTAATGCCTGAAAGTTCTATTGTTCCGGAACCAGTAATATTTGCGTTTATGTTCAATGCATCCGCATCGGCAATAATATCGCCTGATCCGTTAAGCCTGATGCTGAGTTCATCCAGATAAAGATCATAGACGGAAACATAGCCGGAGCCATTCAGTTCAATTCCGTCAACATAAGGTGTATAAACTGTCACAATAATTGACATCGTGTTGTTGATACAGCGGTTAGTGGCTGTTTCAATAAACAATCTTCTTCCGGAAACATTTGTCCTGATGTAAGGCAAAAGATTTGATTCTGCATCTATCTGTACTTCATGGCGGTCACCAGGCAAAATATGCACCTCAAAAGAGCCATTGTTTACTACTTCATTAAAAGTACCGGTTATTCTTGTTTCAATTTCAGGCCTTCCATTGCCGCGAATGCAGGTTCCTTCTTTATAACAACTGCTCAGTAAAAGCATTGTAATTCCTACAAAAAGCAGTAGCAAAAGCTTGTTGGTTTTTAGTATTTGTTTCATGACTTTGTTGTTTTCAAATGATATAATAAATTTTAAATGTTATTTTCTCTTTTAACTGTTTCTACTTTTCCATGATACTCAGATCGCCACCCGTTAAATTTAATTTTAGACTAAATCCTTTTTCCTTGCCGATTTTTCCCCGCATTATATTGGGTTCATTATCTGAAAGGGTTGAAACTTGTTCTTGAATTGTCAGTGTTTGGGGGTAGCTAAGTTTTGTTTTCTTGGAATATTGTATCTCAAGATCTGCTGAAAGCTGAGGATGAACAAACAGTTGAATGCTGGTATAGCTTGCGTTGAGCTGCAGAAACTTCATGTTGTTACCAATTTTCAACATGTTCAGGTTGCCATAATTGGTGTTGAGCAACAGATCATTTTCGAGGTTTGAAAGAACGATTCGTGAGAATGAGCTTTCGCCAGTCAGCGATTCCAGTTTTTCGACAGTAATTTTATCGCGGCGAGAATCAAGATGAACATGTTTTGCTTCAGCAATATACATGTTGGACGACCGGCTGGAAAGGCGCAGTTTTCCTGTTTTTCTGAGATCCAGATCCGAATAGTTCAGATCGGCCACACCCTCATCTATCCTTGCAATATTGGCACTGCCAAAAGAAACGACAACCCTTGTTTTTCCTTCAAGATGGTTGGCTTGTAAAACCCCGTTCGAAAGTCTGAATTCAGTTTCTCCGGTGTGGTCAGTGGTATAAATATTGCCAAATCGGTTTTCCACTTTCAGTCTTACCCACTTTGGAATGTAAATGGTGTAATTGATTTCAGCTTCATTGCCTGATTGAATGACAGATTTGGTGACATCGGCTATTTCTGACCAAAGTTTGCCAGTGTTTGGGAAAGTAGAAACAGCGGTGACATAATAGGCTGTTTGAGTGAATCTGACATCTATTTCGTTGAATAACTTCTCTGCCCTCCCTGCTTTGGCAGAGCGAAAAGTAAGTTCTACTTCAAAACGGACAGAGTCTTTCTCCCAGTTGATGATATGAATGTTTCCATATTTGTTGTTAACATTCACTTCTGTACTTTTCTGAATGGCAAAACTTTTGTCGTAGCGCTTGGTTTTTTCATTTGTTTGCGCCCATACAGCTTCAATGCTTATTGATGCAAAAAACATGGCAAGCAAAAGTTTTCTATAACACATAATGTACCTCCTTCTCTAAATCTGTATCTTTTTCTGGTGCCGCAGCCTGAAGCTGTTGCAGAATATCTTCGAGCAATTCCAGTTTAAGCCTGTAATGCTGAATCATGGCCTCAATGACAACTTCGCTTGCTACCTCATCGGCAAGATCGTGTTGCAATTGGTTATAAGCTTCTTCCATCTGACTGAATTCATTGCTGATTTCAGCTTTTATTGCCGGATTATTCGATGCCAGTTTAAAAACCATCTTGCTGCGTTCGTCTATCTGACTGGTATAATAGGCTTTAGCCTCAAGCAGTTCCTGTATTTCAGGCGATTGTACAATCATGCTCTGTTGTGTTTCGTTTTTTTCAACTTTGTTGACAATAAAACTAAAGAAGTATCCTGCGATGAAGATGGCAGCAACAGCAGCAACTTTGATCAAATGATTTTTCCAAAGGCTAATTTTTGGAGCTTGAATTCTTGCTTCGATCTGAGGCCAAAGCCTTGGTTCAGGTTCCAGTTCGTCGAACAAATCCCGATGACTGCGAACGAATTTTTCCAAAGGATCAGTTTTCATAACTTGATTGTGTTAGTATCTCTTTTATGCGATGACGTGCACGCATGTATTGCGTTTTTGAGTTTGAAACAGAAATATCAAGGATTTCTGAAATCTCGTTATGGTCGTAGCCTTCAAGAAGGTAAAGTGAAAAAATCATTCGACTGCCTGAAGGCAGATCTTTCATTGCTTTCCGCACCTGATCAACTGTGAGGCCATAATCATTGCTTTCTTCCTCAGCTTTCTGTGCAAACACATGCATATCGTCAAAGAACTGCAGATTGGCTTTTTTTCTTCGCATCTCGTTGATGCAACGATTGATCATAATCCGCTTCAGCCATGCCCCAAAAGTGCTCTCGAACCTGAATCCCGACATTCTGCGAAATGCATCTGTAAAAGCATCCTGCATCATGTCCTCTGCATCCTCCTTGTTTTGCATCATCCGGAAACAAACATTCAGCATCGCTTTTGAATACAGTTGATAAAGACTGTACTGCGCTTTGCGGTTGCCCTGCATGCACTGCTCAATGAGTTCCCTATGGATGTTCAGTTCAGTTTTCTCCACCAGCGGATTTTTTCTTTCCAATCTACACCTACAAATGACAGGCCGAAAAACAGACGGTTGCAAATTGAGTTAAAAAAATTGTTTTGATGTTACTTTCAATTAGTTTTTAAAGCATCTGATGCGGTGTTTAATGTTTTTTCGATTGACGGAAGTTTTGTTCTGGCTTTCAAAAAAATCAATTTTAGCAGAAAAAATCAGGAGAATTTTTATCTTTGATGCGTTAAAACAAACCCTAATTAGTGACCAATTATGAAAGCATTTTTCATCTTTTTTACATTCATCTTTTTGCAATCAGCACTTTTTTCCAAACCCGACAGCTTAAGGCTATTTTCCTTCAATGACATTTTTCCGCACTCGGAATTTGAGGCCAACAAGTTCAAAATGCTCGCCAGCGATGCTGCTGTTGACTATTTTAAAATGGCAATGGCCACTGATGCCAACATGGCCCAAGAGTTAGCTGAGAATGAGCACAGCAGGTTTTATGGCTTTCTGGAAGAAGTAAGAAAGAACAAGCGCTATGCAAGCAAACCGCGTCAGCAGGTAAAATTTGTATTCAAGGCTATTCACGACCAATATTTCAAACTGTATGACCCAAGTGCCCCCCTTTTCAGCGAAATATTTTCAAGCGGCCGTTTTAATTGCCTAACGGCTTCTATGTTGTATGCTTTGGCTTTTGATCATCTTGAGATCCCATACGAAATCATCCAGCAGCCCCAACATGTTTACCTTTTAGCTTATCCAACACAGGGAGCCATTGTGGTCGAAACAACCAATCCACTAAAAGGTGCCACTCTGCTTATTGACAGCAGAAGCAAATCAAGAGCAGTTCAGGACCTGATCAACTCGAAATTGGTTAGCGCCGAAGAAGTAAACATCAAAGGAATTGACAGGGTTTATACCGAGTATTACCTCTCAACTGATACTCCCAGCCTGCATCAATTAATTGGTTCACTATATTTTAACATATCCAGCAATTTCGGTGATCGTATGCTATTTGCCGATTCCTACGAAGCCTTAAAGAAATCAGTGGTCTTTTTCCCAAAACGCCTTGTTTACGGCTTAATGATCGTAAACGGAGCCACTTATCTGTCAATGGAAACCAATGACTTTCCTACGATTTGCAGAATTACAACTGATTTTGAACGGTTTAACATTTTCACGGTAAGTAACAGAATGCTGATCGAACAAGGTCAAATAAACCTCACCAATGCATTGCAGCAAGAAGGAATCAAGAAATACGACGAGGCTTTTAAATGTCTTGAATCGGGTTTCACAAATCCCAATATTCTTCAGGAAATCAGTTATTTCTACTACTATAATCGCGGCATTGAAAACTATCGTAAGATGAAACTCAAAGATGCATTGACTGATTTCGATCATTCAATTCCACATGCCAAAGATGACAATACACCCGGAATGCTGATGTTGGAAATTATCAGAAAGGAAATCGCCTCAAACATTTCGCCTCCACGTGTTTACGATTATCTGCTTAACTGTAAGCAGGACTTCGTGCATCTGAACGATATTCAGGAATTTAGAAACATGCTGCAATACAGTGCAATCGACATGGTAAAGTACCATATTGAGCGCAGCAATTTTGCCAAAGCGGATGAAATGAGAAAACTGTTTGACTCACAATTCAATCCGGAGGAAGTTACCGATCATTATGTTCTTAATTATCTTGATGCTGCATATTCAACGGCTGCTTTGCTTTTTTATCGAAATAACCAAAAAGTCCGTGCCAAAGCAATTATTGACAGTGGATTGAAGTATGTTCCCGACAGCTACGACCTTCAGACAAAAAAGAAAGCATTACGGTAAGCAAACATTTTGATTATGAGTTTAATTTTCCAAATGGGTGTAAGCCAGCAAACTGCATGCGAGCATCCTGAAAAACGGAATGATGCGGTTTCACAGCAACCAACA
Source organism: Bacteroidales bacterium (assembly GCA_030683155.1). Classification (GTDB taxonomy): domain Bacteria; phylum Bacteroidota; class Bacteroidia; order Bacteroidales; family F082; genus JALNZU01. The sequence continues at coordinate 95,606 of JAUXMV010000079.1, read as the reverse complement.
ATGTAAGACTTATATTATTAATAATGAACCAATTATGACACGATATCAATCGAAACGTTTCATGTTGGTAAAATTCAGAACATAGGTTTCGTAGTGTATTTCAGTATGTCCAAGTCGTGTTTTTCTTTCGGCCTTGTAGTGAATTGTTTTTCTGATGGCATAGCCAGGCAGCACATAAAAGGTTTCAACACCTACTCCATTCTTAGTGGCCACATAATAAAGATCTTTTTGGTTTCCTGATTGCTCAGGTTCTGAAACTACCATAAATTGTACATTTTTTGATCCGTCGGCCAGGGTCATTTCCAGGTCAAGTTGATTGTCAAATGCCATCATGTCTTTTAGCTTAAATTTAATTCCATTGGGTTTAGTAATCAACTTGCCCTGTTTGTCATATTCCTTTAAACCTGGCATCAATTGATTGTCACGATAGGGAATTTCTGCCATAAGAATATTTTTTTCGTAATATTTCAACTGAATTCCATTTTGCTTGTCATTTTCGTATTGGGTCTTCAAATAGACATCCCCATTTTCGTAATATTGCGTTGCAAAACCGTGCTTTTTGCCCTCCATGTAATTTATTTCAAGCTGTACTTTCCCATTTGTGTAATAGTTACGGGCCAAACCATGCCGCAAACTGTCTTTATAATATACTGTGGCCAGCAATGTACCGTCTTTACGGTAGCTCTTCTTTACATTTTTATCCAGATCAGCATTGTTGCCATCGTTCTTTTTAAAGAATTGACAAGCCCCCAAAAAACTGAGTATAAAAAATGAAAGAAAAAGCAATTTCAACTTGTTGATGCATTTGGTTTTCATAACGAAGAGTTTTACCTAGCAAAAGTAAGTTTTAACGATATATCTTCCAACAAATCGGATCCATATTGACAATCATTTTTCAATAAGTTATTCCCTTGTTTTGCAATAAACTGCTGTTTCTGCGGTATTCAACATAATTTTTTCTGAACCGCCAATAAGCCATCAATATCATCGGGGCAAGATTGCATCTTATCATACATTATAATTTCATCTAAAGGTTCTTGATTTCTTACACCTTTATTTATAGCGAATTTTCACAGATTTAAGATGCGGATTTTCGCTGATTTTCGTGATTTTGATGACTCTTCTTCCTGAACCCCTCACCCTCCATTTACTTGAATCTTTATACTTTTTGCCTGGCTCTTTTTACTTGGACCCACCTCAAAAATTAAATTTAACAATCCCAAAAAACCTTACCTTTGCTGTTATTAAATAAACACTGAATGACTGAGCCTATAATTCGTGTCATTATTGTTGATGACCACGAAATATTCCGAAGTGGACTTAAAATGGTGATCAATAAACTGGGTTATGCCAAAGTAGTGGCTGAAGCTGCCGATGGAGCAGAATTTCTTAGGCTGCTTGAGCAGGAAGAAACCGATCTGGTGCTGATGGATATTGAAATGCCTGTAATGAATGGTGTTGAAGCCACCCGCAAAGCTATCGAAAAATATCCCGGAATCAAAATCATAGCACTTACCATGTTCAAAGAAGATGCCTACATCCAAAGCATGATTGAAGCTGGAGTGAAAGGGTTTCTTATAAAAAACATCCGGAAGGAAGTGTTAGACAGGGCTTTACAGGCTGTTTACAACGGCAAGACTTATTATAGTGAAGAACTTTGGGATTATTTTACTAAGTCAGTTACCAAAGAGGAAAAAAATGAAAGCGATCTTAGTCTCACCCGCCGTGAGATGGAAGTGCTTGCTTTGCTTGCAGAAGGTTTGAATAATAAAGAGATCGCGGATCGTTTGTTTGTAAGCGAACGCACAATTGTTGGGCATAAAAGCAACCTAATGGCAAAAACAAACACCAAAAACACTGTGTCAATGCTTGCGTATGCTATTCGTAATGGGTTGATTAATATATAGATGACCTATATATTTCTATGATGCACTTCTTAAACCAAGGGTTATAAGTCTGAAATTACAAATCTTTTAACCGGTAAAAAGACAAACCCGACCACAATGAAATTATTTTAACCCTTCTCTTTAGCGCAGTCTCTTTTGCGTAAAATTACTGGTTTTATTTCCTTAATGCGTAAAAACTCTATTGTGAAATCAGTAACAATATACGTGATGCACCTTATATATTATGTTTATTTTTGTATCCTGATTGTTATTAATATCACAATTGATCATAAACCACTAAAATCGAATATCATGAAAAATGCAAAAATTCTCGTTGTTGATGATGACATGGATGTTATCACCGTTCTTGAACAAATGCTCGGAAACGAAGGATATGAAGTAATTTCAGCCTTTAACAAAGAGGAAGGAATAGAACTTGCACTTAAAGAAAAACCTGATTTAGCTATCCTCGACGTAATGATGACTACGCATTACGAAGGTTTCGAAATGGCACGCGAGTTTGTTGACAATCCTGAACTACGCAGCATCCCAACAATTATGGAGACATCCATAGAGGTTTTGATGACTACCAAACCAAGCGTTCAGGCAATGGCCCGTGAGTTTCGCAACGACCCGAATTACAAGGAGCTTCAGGTGATTCTGATTCGTGATATCGTTACCGGAAATGCCGGCATCGATTATCGTGCTGAAGACGGCAGGTCAGTATGGGTTCCTGTTGATGGCTTCATTCGCAAGCCAGTTGACAAAAGCCGCTTATTACCTGAAATAGAGCGCGTTCTTGCTAAAAAGAACCAACATCAGCAAGCCTGATTGACTCCTGAAAGGATAACGAGTTTGTAAAAACTAAAAATCAACGCATTAATCTCCGATAAAAAATGCTAAACAAGCATTGAACTTCGGTAAGATCGAGTCTGTTGGAAATTAAAATACACAAAAAATGAAAAGTATAGTTCAGGAAATTCTGAAAGAATACCCCAATGCCGGCTATGACAGCCTCATTCCAATCTTGCAGCATGTGCAGGAAAAAATGGGATTTTTATCCGAGGAATCAGTGGTTGAAGTGAGCAAATATTTAAAAATGCCTGCAAGCAAAATATTTGGTGTGGCAACTTTTTACAATCAGTTTCGGTTCACTCAGCCAGGAAAATACCATGTACAGGTGTGCAGAGGCACTGCTTGTCATGTTCTCGGTTCGGCCACGGTTCTTGATGAAATTGAAAAGAATCTGAAGATAAAATCAGGCCAAACTACTCGCGACAAACTATTTAGTCTTGAAGTTGTAGCATGTATCGGCGCTTGTGGCCTTGCACCTGTAATAAGCATCAACGGTGAGTTTCATGCCAAAGTTTCAAGCGAAACTATCAAAACTATTTTCCAGGATTACAAAAGCAGGGAGGTACAACCATGATTGCAGAGAAATCATTTTTAGTAAAAAACGTTTTACAAAAAAGCGAAAAAGAAATACTAAGTGCAGAAACACTTAGTCAATTAAGCGTTGTGCGTAATGAGGAAAAGGATTATGCAGTAATTTTTGTGGGTGCCGGAACTTGCGGTCTGGGAGCAGGAGCAACCGAAACCATTAAAAAGGCAAAAGAATATATTGAAGAGCACAAAATTAAAGCAGATATTATACCTGTCGGCTGTATTGGTCTTTGTTCTTCAGAACCGATCATGGATATTAAGTTGCCCGGAAAAAAACGCATATCTTTTGAAGCGGTTACTGGCGATAAAGTAGAAACAATACTTAACAGTATTTTTGATAAAAAGCTGCCTGAGCACCCTGTTTTAGGACAATTCAGAGAACAGGAAAAACAGTCGGACTGGGAAGGTGTATCTTATCTGGATGAGCATTCTTTCTTTAAGCCTCAGGTGCGCATAGTGCTCGAAAACTGTGGTGTAATAAATCCTGAAAGCATCGAAGAATACATTGCAAGAGGAGGTTACAAAGCTTATCTCAATGCATTGAAAATTTTCAGCCGTGCCGAACTTTGCGATTATATCGAAAAAAGTGGTTTACGCGGTCGTGGCGGCGGGGGCTTTCCAACAGGTAAAAAATGGAAGTTTGCACTAGGCACCGAAGCCGATCAGAAATACCTTATTTGCAATGCCGATGAAGGTGACCCGGGTGCTTTCATGGATCGCGCTGTTATCGAAGGCGATCCTCACAGATTGCTTGAAGGCATGGCTTTGGCCGCATATGCCATTGGAGCTACCAAAGCGTATGTATACATCCGTGCAGAATATCCGCTGGCAATCGAAAGGCTTGTGATTGCAATTGCGCAATCAAAAGAATATGGATTGCTTGGAAAAAATATTTTTGAAACAGGCATCGACCTTGATATCGTCATTAAAAAAGGCGCAGGCGCCTTTGTTTGCGGAGAAGAAACCGCGCTTATCCACAGCATCGAAGGTAAACGTGGTATGCCACGTCCACGCCCGCCCTTTCCTGCAGTGAGCGGATTGTTTGGCAAGCCGACAATCATCAACAATGTTGAGACACTTTCCAACCTTACTACAATTGTAAATAAAGGTGCCGATTGGTTTGGATCGATGGGAACTGCTACAAGTAAGGGAACCAAGGTTTTTGCGCTTTCAGGAAAAATTGCCACTACCGGACTTGTTGAAATTCCAATGGGAACAACAATCCGTGATATCATTTATAAAATTGCCGGAGGCATCGCCAACGGAAAGAAATTTAAGGCCGTTCAAATGGGTGGTCCCTCGGGAGGCTGTGTTACCGAAGCGAATCTTGACATTGAGGTTGACTACGAAAACCTGGTCAATGTTGGCGCGATGATGGGTTCAGGAGGTATGGTTGTGATGGACGAAGATACTTGTATGGTTGATGTGGCTAAATTTTTCATGGATTTCATTCAACGTGAAAGTTGTGGAAAATGTATCCCTTGCCGCGAAGGTACACGTCGTATGCTCGAAATTCTTGAAAGCATCACCTCAAAACCAAAAGACCGCGAAACCCATGAGCCATTAGCCCGTTTCAAAGGTGTTTTGCAGATTGAAAGTCTGGCTAAAGTTATCAAAGACACTTCTCTTTGCGGACTTGGACAAACAGCGCCTAATCCGGTACTCAGCACCCTTACATGGTTTAAGGAAGAATATGAAGAGCATGTATTTGACAAAAAATGCAGGGCCGGTGTTTGCCAAAACTTACGTGATTACAGCATTGATGTTGAGAAATGCACCGGATGCACAATTTGCGCCAAAAAGTGTCCTACCAACGCAATTATCGGCGGTAGAAAACAGCCACATTTTATCATACCAGATAAATGTATAAGTTGCGGAGCCTGTTTGGAAGCATGTAATTTCGATGCTGTAAAGGTTAGCTAAAACTACGCTTAAAAAACTTAAAACTACGAGAAACATGAACCTCACGATAGAAGTTAATAATAACACATTACAGGCCAGTCAGGGCGAAACTATTCTTGATGTGCTGAGTCGCAACGGGATGAAAGTTCCTACACTATGTTATATGAAGGGGCTTTTTCCAACAGGATCTTGTCGCATGTGTGTGGTGGAAGTTGAAGGCCGGCGCAATCTTGTTACGGCTTGCTCCGAGCCTGTTTTGGATGGCATGAAAATCATGACACACTCCATGCGTGTTATCGAATCAAGGAAAACAATTGTAGAACTGCTGCTTTCTAATCACCCGGACGACTGTCTGTACTGCGAAAGAAACGGTAGTTGCGAACTTCAGAAACTTTCGGAAGATCTCAATGTACGCGAGCGCCGGATAAGCGGAAACAAGAATAACTATAAACTTGACGTATCAAGTACAAGTATCGTCCGCGATCCGGCCAAGTGTATCCTTTGCGGCCGCTGTGTAAGGGTTTGCGAAGAGATAGAAGGTGTTACAGCCATTGAATTTGTTGGCCGTGGAAGCAAAACTTTCATCGACACATCTTTTAATCATGGCCTAAACCTCTCCAGCTGTGTAAATTGCGGACAATGTATCATGGTCTGTCCAACAGGTGCTTTAAAAGAAAAGCCACATATCAATGAGATTAAAAATAACCTGAGCAATCCGGATAAAGTTGTTGTAGTGCAGTATGCACCATCTATTTCGGTTTCATTGGCAGAAGAGTTTGGTTTTAAGCCCGGACAAAATATTATCGGGTTGATGAATGCTGCTTTGCGCAGAATTGGATTCAATTTTGTGTTCGACACTTCATTTTCGGCAGACCTCACGATCATGGAAGAGGCTTCAGAATTGGTGCATCGCGTCACAAACGGTGGTGTTCTTCCAATGATTACCAGCTGCTGTCCGGGATGGGTTAAATATGCCGAAGAGTTTGGACATGATATTCTCCCCAACCTATCTTCATGCAAATCGCCACAGCAGATGATGGGTGCCATAATAAAAAGCTACTTTGCTGAATCAGAAGGCATCGCGCCTGAAAATATTTATTCTGTTTCGGTGATGCCTTGTACGGCCAAAAAATTCGAGCAGCAACGTGAGGAGATGACCCAAAACGGTATTTCGGATGTTGACGCGGTTCTCACAACCCGCGAGCTGGCACGTTTGATTCGCATGTATGGTATAGATATTCACAAGATGGAACCTGAACTTGCTGATTCTCCGCTGGGAACGCGCTCTTCTGCAGGCAAAATATTTGGATCCTCGGGCGGTGTGATGGAAGCGGCGATACGCACTGCACATTATTTGATTACTGGAAAGGAAATGGTTAAGTTTCAGGTTAAAGCCCTTCGTGGATTACAGGGACGCAAAGAAGCACATATTCAGATCGGTGATCTGAATGTTGGTGTTGCTGTAGTTAGCGGATTAAAGAATGCTGCCGAACTGCTTGAAGAAGTGAGAAACGGACGCGACGACATTCATTTTATTGAGGTGATGGCTTGCCCCGGAGGTTGTATCAATGGTGGCGGTCAGCCAATAGGAACAGATGAAGAAGCTGTGAAAGCGCGTATGGCAACACTTTACGATATTGATGAAAAAGATGCAATCAAAGCATCGCATAAAAACCCTTATATCGTTGAATTGTACGATAAATTCCTTGGTAAGCCACTGGGACATAAGAGTCATCATTTGCTCCATACGCACTATCAAAAAAGAGAAGTGAATTAGTTAACAAGGGCGAAAAGTTGTAAACACTTCTTCTCGCCCGTATATTCCTGAAATGGCACATAATACTAAACATAAACAGCTTGTTTTTACGGTAAAAGACCTTTGCAGGGTATGCTTTACCTGTGTGCGCGAATGTCCGGTGAAAGCAATCAAAATGGTTAACGGACAGGCTGAGGTTATCAGCGAACGTTGCATTGGATGTGGCAATTGTGTGAGGGTATGTCGTCAGGAAGCTAAAGTATATTTGAAACAAAGTGATGAAGTTTTGGAGTTACTCCAAAGCGGCAAACGCACTGCGGCATGTCTGGCACCAAGTTTTCCGGCCGAATTTACAGAGATCGAGGATTACAGAATTTTGGTTAGTATGGTTAAAACACTCGGTTTTGATCTTGTAACTGAGGTTGGATTTGGGGCTGACATGGCAGCAGTGGCGTATCGTGAACTTTATGAAAAAAACGAAGATAAGGGTATTATTACTTCCGATTGTCCGGCCATTGTTTTTTATATTGAGCACTACCAGCCCGAGTTGGTTTCCAATCTTGCGCCGGTTGTTTCGCCCATGGTCGCTGTTTCACGTTTTTTGAAGCAAAAACATGGTGATGATCTTCAGATCGTTTTTGTTGGCCCTTGTATTGCGAAAAAAGCAGAATCAGACGATGTTCATTATGCCATTACATTCAGTGAACTGAGAGGACTTTTTGAGCAAAAAGGAATTCGGCGGGAGAAGGTTGAACCACGTGAATTCGACCCTCCGCATGCCGGAAGAGGTTCAGTTTTTCCTATCAGTCATGGCTTGCTGCAAAATATGGATGTGGAACACGATCTCACCAAAGGCGATGTAATTGTGGCCGAAGGAAGGGTAAACTTCAAAGATGCTATCACAGAATTTGCTTTGGGAAAACTGCAGGTCCGACACCTTGAACTGCTTTGCTGCGAAGGGTGTATCATGGGACCTGGGATGTCAAAAAACGGAAATAAATACGAGCGCCGTTCCTGTATTTCGAAGTATGTTGCACAAAAGATGGAAAATCTCGATGCAGAGCAATGGCAAAATGACATGGCCGAAGCGCAAGCAATTGACCTGAGCAATAGCTTTTCTCCAATGGATAGAAGGCTGCAGAAACCATCTTCTGAAAGAATTGCAGAAGTGCTTTTCAGTATGGGTAAAAATGATGCATCAGACTATCTGGACTGCGGTGCGTGTGGCTACGACACATGCATTGAGCACGCTATTGCCATTGTGCAAGGGTTGGCAGAAAACGAAATGTGTCTTCCATTTGCCATTGAAAAACTGCATCAATCGGTAGAAAAGCTCAACCTGTCTAATTTGGAACTGGCAAGTGCGCGTGAAGCATTGAAGCAGTCGGAAAAGCTTGCACATATGGGTCAGCTTTCGGCTGGTATCGCCCACGAACTAAACAATCCGCTTGGTGTAATTACTATGTATAGCAATCTTTTGCTCGACGAAACAAAGGACACTACAGCTCGTGGTGATCTGGAGCTTATTGTGGAACAAGCCGACAGATGCAGGAAAATTGTTGGTGGACTGCTTAATTTTGCAAGAAAAAATCAGGTTCGTCATGTCGAAACGCATCTCGAAAAGTTTGCCACACGAAGCATTCAATCGGTTGTTTTGCCCGAAAACATTACTGTCGAAATGAAAATAGAGATGAACGATCCATTTGTATATATTGATTCCGATCAGATGATGCAGGTATTGACTAATCTTGAAAAAAATGCTGTTGAGGCCATGCCCGGTGGGGGAGTGCTGACTATCGAACTGAAAGAAAAACGTGATGAAGTTGAAATTCACATAAAAGATAACGGAACGGGTATTTCAGAAGAAAATATGGAGAAAATTTTTACTCCGTTTTTTACAACAAAGGAATTGGGCAAAGGAACAGGTTTGGGTTTACCACTTTGCTATGGTATTGTGAAAATGCATCAGGGAAAAATAAATATTGTTTCCAACAGCATACCTGAAAATGGGCCTACAGGCACCACTTTCATCATTACTCTACCACGAAACCCAGCATAAATTATTATTAATCAGATAAAATTTCTAATAAAATGAGCAACGAGCTTAAATTGATTTTAATTGTCGATGATGATGCAGACTATTTATTTCAAATGGAATTGATGGTCAAAAATCTTGGTTTCCGCGTTAAAACTGCTGAAGGTCAGGCCGAAGCTGAGAAAGTACTTGAAACCATAAAACCTGACCTGGCCATCTTTGACCTGATGATGGAACAGGAAGACAGTGGTTTCATTCTGGCTTACAAAGCAAAACGCAAATACCCCGACATGCCTATCATCATGGCATCAGCTGCAACTGCAGAAACAGGGTTCAATTTCGACCTGTACAACGAAAATAATAAGAACTGGATAAAAGCTGACCTTTACCTTGAAAAAGGTATCCGGAGTGATCAGTTACATCGCGAGATCAACAAATTGTTGAAATTGTAAGACACTTTTCCAGCCGTTTACACCAACAGATTTTGCCAGTATAGAAATGGTGATTTCTGTTGGTGTACATCATTTTGCTGACAAACAATGAGTAAAAATATTTAAACTAAAAACGGAAATAATGGCAACACTTCATGTTCTTGTTGTGGATGACGAACCTGGCATTCGCTCAGGCATTACACGCATCCTGGGAAACTACACTGTTGGCTATCCCTTTATGGACGAAGACTTCGACTTCAATCTCATCGAAGCAGGCACCGGGGAAGAAGCGGTCGAGATACTCAATAAGCAGCATGTTGATGTAGTTTTGCTCGACAACAAACTTCCCGGTATGGACGGGATTGAGGTACTAGAATATATCAACAAACAGCAGTTTGATGTGGCCGTTATGATGATTACTTCTTATGCTTCACTTGATTTGGCCATAAAAGCAACTAAAAACGGCGCATATAATTTTATGCCTAAGCCTTTCACGCCGCAAGAACTCAGAGCAACAATAGAAAATGTAGCCAAACACCTTTTTCTGAAGCGAATGACCCTCAAAATGCAAAAAGAGGGGAAGCAAATCCGCTTTCAATTTCTGTCCGTCTTGTCACACGAACTCAAATCGCCGATCAATGCTATTGAAGGCTATTTGAAAATGATGCAGGAGAAACAAATGGGCGACAAAATTGAGGACTATGAGAAAATGATCGACCGTTCACTTTCAAGGCTCAAAGGAATGCGCAACCTCATCATGGATTTACTCGATCTCACCAAAATGGAATCAGGAAAAAAGGAACGCAAAATGCGTGAAATTGACCTGGCTGCCATATCACGAACATCGATGGATACCATGGAACCCTATTCTATTCAGAAAAATGTGAAAATGACACTTAAAGTCATTGGAAATACCTACGTTTTAGCCGATGCCGATGAAATGGAGATAATTTTTAACAATCTCGTTTCAAACGCTGTGAAATACAACAAAGACAATGGCAAAGTTGATATTTTGATTGAAGATAAAAAACAAAGCCTTTGTGTTGTTGTTAAAGATACTGGAATTGGCATGAACAGCGAAGATGTTACCAAAATATTTGAAGATTTTGTGCGTATCAAAAACAGCAAGACCAAAGCCATTACAGGCAGCGGACTTGGCCTTTCGATTGCAAAAAAAATGGTGGAACAATACAATGGCACCATCAGTGTTGAAAGCATTGTTGACGAAGGAACAACTTTCACAGTATCTTTGCCGCGTCAATAACACTTTCATTTCAAACAAGAAACTAACCGGCAACCTAAAGTTGAATACAATTGCAGGGTCTGACTAAAAAACAAAATTTAAACAGGTAATGAAGAACCTGAATCCGTCATCAATGCATAAATAAAGCATCATAAAAAATGAAATTCACTCCTGAAAAATATAAGCTGCCTGATGTTTCAATGCAGCCCTTTATCGACGACGACGAAATATGGGATTTTATCAATCAGGCAAAGCCAACAGCTGAGCTTGTTGAAGCAATCGTACAGAAATCTTTGAACAAAAACAGGCTCAACATGGCTGAAACTGCTGTTTTGCTTCAGGCCTGTGAGCCGGAAATGATTGAGCTCATCAAGCAGGGAGCCCGCGAACTCAAAGAAAAAGTCTACGGAAAAAGAATAGTGCTTTTTGCACCGCTTTATGTAGGAAATTATTGCTCAAACAATTGTCGTTACTGTGGTTTTAAGGCTTCCAACAAGGATGCAATCCGCAAAACCCTTACCAAAGAAGAGCTTATTGAAAACGTAAAGGCACTGGAAGAGCATGGCCAGAAACGTCTTATTCTGGTTTTTGGCGAACACCGTACCTATAACGCTGAATTTATTGCCGACACCGTCCGTGAAGTGTATAAAGTAAAAAAAGACCATGGTGAAATCCGCAGAGTTAACATCAATGCAGCGCCTTTCGACATAGAAGGTTTCAAAATAATTCATGAATCCGGTATCGGAACTTATCAGGTTTTTCAGGAGACTTATCATCACGAAACCTATGCCGTCTGCCATGTTTCGGGTAAAAAATCAGACTACAACTACAGGCTTACCGCACTTGACAGGGCCATGGAAGCAGGAATTGACGATGTTGGCATTGGTGCATTATTTGGTCTTTACGACTGGCGGTTTGAAGTGCTTGCGCTGCTCAGGCATGTGAATCACCTTGAAGCTTGCTACAATGTTGGTCCGCACACAATTTCATTTCCAAGAATTCAGGATGCACTTGAATACGACCTTGACAATAAGCATCAGGTTAGCGATGAAGAATTCACGCGTTTGGTTGCCATTTTGCGCCTTGCCGTTCCCTACACCGGATTGATACTTACTGCGCGTGAACCACATCACATCCGCCGCGAAGTGCTTGCTTTCGGCTGTTCACAAATTGATGCCGGAACGAAACTTGAAATTGGCGCCTATGCCGAAAATCCTGAAATAGATCAAAACCTTACAAAAGAGCAGTTCAAAATCAATGACGACCGCACCCTCAATGAGGTGATTGATGAGCTCATTGAAAGTGATTATATACCATCTTTTTGTACAGCCTGCTACAGAAAAGGCCGCACTGGACAGCATTTCATGGAATTCAGTGTGCCCGGATTTATTAAAAAATTCTGTACACCCAATGCATTGCTCACCTTGGCTGAATATATCGAGGATTACGCCACTGAAACCACTGCTGCCAAAGGCTGGACACTTATCGAAAAGAGTCTGAACGAGATGGAAGACGACCGCTATGTTATCCAGGTACGCGATCGCATCAGTCGAATCAAACAGGGAGAAAGAGACTTGTATTTCTAATATTCACCTTTCCCGGCATATTAAAGGACAAAACAGAAATATCTAAGCTTGCTGAAACAGCGAAAAAACAAAAACAATAAAAACCATGGCAAAAGGAAGAGATTTAAAACCACATATTGGAATTTTTGGCAGACGTAACAACGGAAAAAGCTCAATCATAAACCTTATGGTGAATCAGGATGTTGCGATAGTTTCACCAGAACCCGGCACTACGACCGATCCCGTAAAAAAATCCATCGAGATATTCGGAATCGGTCCTGCCATTATTGTTGATACTGCCGGAATCGATGATACAGGTGAACTGGGCGAAAAAAGGGTGAAAAAAACCTATGATGCACTCAAGGCAATGGATTGCGCTATTCTTGTTATTACTAACAACGAGTTTGGGTTTTATGAAAAAGAACTCATCACGCAATTGCGCGAATATGCCGTACCTTATGTAATCGTTCACAATAAATCAGATGTAAGTCCTGTTGAGCCTATCACCCGCGAAAAAATCCGTGAATTCAGTAAAGCAACGGTGCTCGATTTTACAACTACACACAGCGGTCAGCTCAACGAACTGATCGAAGAATTGAAGCGCACCATTCCTGAAACTACATGGCAAAAACCTTCTCTTCTCGGAGGTATTGTGAAACCCGATGGTGTCGTACTTCTCGTCACACCGATTGACTCAGAAGCACCTGACGGGCGCATGATTTTGCCGCAGGTAATGGCCATTCGTGATGTGCTCGACAATGATTGTATTTGTGTCGTTTTAAAAGAAACGCACCTTAAGCAGTATTTTGAACAAAACATGCCACGCCCTCAGCTTGTTGTTACCGACAGTCAGGCTTTTGCTTTTGTAAATTCTATCGTACCGGCCGACGTCCCGCTTACAAGTTTTAGCATCGTTTTTGCCCGGCTCAGGGGCGATTTTGATCATTATATTGCAGGAACACCAATGTTATCAAAACTTCAGGAAGGTGATAAGGTTCTGATACTTGAATCCTGCGCACATCAGGTAAGCTGCGAAGATATCGGACGGCACAAGCTTCCGAAATGGATAGGGGAGTTCACGCAGAAAAACATCGGTTTTGATATTGTAGCCGGACTTTCAACAGTAGTTGATATACAGCAATATAAGCTCGTAGTTCAATGCGGCGGTTGTGTTGTGACACGCAAACAACTTCTTAACAGGCTTAAACCTGCTGTGGATGCCAATATTCCTGTGAGCAACTATGGAATGACAATTGCCTACCTGAATGGCATTTTCGACCGAGTTATGGAACCGTTTTTAAACATCGAATCATGAGCCTGCGGATTACAGCGCTTTTAGAAAAAAAACACCATAGCAAGGATGAACTTGTTGAATTGCTTTCAGTTAAATCTGACGATGAAACAGCACTGATACTCGATAAAGCACTCCAAATGAAGGAGTCAGCTGTTGGTCGAAAGGTGTATTTGAGAGGACTCATTGAATTATCGAATATATGCAGTAAAAACTGCTATTACTGCGGCATCAGGGCAGGCAATAAAAATGTAGAACGTTATACACTTAGCGATGAAGAGGTCTTAAGCTGCGCAGATTTTGCATGGAAACAAGGTTTTGGCTCACTCGTTATTCAAACAGGAGAACAGACAGGACAAGGTTTTGCTGATCATATTGAACGGCTTTTGAATAAAATTCATGAACAAACCAACAGCGAGCTCACCATCACGCTCAGTTGTGGTGAACAAGCTGAAGAGGTATACCGCCGGTGGAAGCAGGCTGGTGCTGATCGCTATCTTTTGCGCATTGAAACCACCAACAAGGAATTGTATTATAAAATACATCCAAATGATAAAAACCATGCCTGGGAAAACCGGATTGATTCACTGGAAAATTTAAAAAAAACAGGCTTTCAGGTTGGTACAGGCGTGATGATTGGACTCCCCGGACAAACGCTTGAAGACCTTGCCGATGATTTGATCTTTTTCCGCTCTTTGGATATAGATATGGTGGGGATGGGACCGTATATCGAGCATGCTGAAACACCGCTTTTTGCCTATGCACATGAACTTTGGCCAGCTGAAGAGCGCTTCATGAAAGGACTTTTGATGATTGCGTTGTTGCGGCTTAACATGCCTTTGATAAACATTGCTGCTTCCACAGCACTTGAAACCCTCGATCCGCTTGGGAGGCAAAAAGGAATTCTGGCCGGAGCCAATGTTGTAATGCCCAATCTTACCCCTGTAACAAACAGAAAAAACTATCAGCTCTACAACAACAAGCCTAATCTTGATAAAGATGCTTCGCTAAGTACCGTTACATTAAATCAGGTTATCTCGTCAATTGGCGAAACAATTTGTTTTAACCAGCCGGGGGATTCAAAACATTTTTTGAAAAGAGTGGCTAAAAATCAGAAAAATATTAGCCCAAAGTAACTATCCCGGAGCAAAGGGCTTTTTTGAAAACGAAAAAAACACGGAACAAAAAGAATGTCCCGTGTTTTTTTATAAAAAGGGGTCTTTCTATACGCCTTCGAGAATGGCTTTCACGCCCGGAAGTTCTTTCCCTTCAATATATTCGAGCATTGCGCCACCACCAGTTGAAACATAGCTCACTTTGTCCGCAAGATCATATTTGTTTACAGCTGCAACTGAATCACCACCGCCGACAAGGGAATATGTTCCGCTTGCAGTAGCCTTTGCAATAGCATTTGCAATATCTCTTGTTCCTGTAGCAAAATTCGTGAACTCAAACACGCCCATCGGGCCGTTCCAGAGAATAGTTTTTGAATTTACAATTGTTTCTGTGAAGGTTTTTATGGTATCATGTCCGATATCCAGTCCCATCCATCCATCAGGTATTTCGCCGGCCTTGCATGTTTTGTATTCGGCATCATTGCTGAAAGCATTGGCAGCGATAGTGTCGGTTGGAATCAAAAGATTAACGCCGTTGGCTTTGGCTTTATTGATTGCGTTGAGGGCAGTTTCTACAAGGTCTTCTTCAACCAATGAGTTACCAACTTTGCCTCCCATTGCTTTGATGAAAGTAAACATCATGCCGCCGCCAATAATTAAATTATCAACTTTATCGAGCAGGTTATTGATGATTTCAATTTTGCCCGAAACTTTTGCGCCGCCGAGCACTGCTGTGAAAGGCCTCTCAGGATTTTTAGTGACTTTTTCAAGGTTTGAAACCTCGTCCTGCATGAGATATCCGAAAAGACTCGCTCCCGGGAAAAATCTAGCGATAATGGCTGTTGAGGCATGAGCGCGGTGTGCTGTTCCGAAAGCATCATTAATGTATACGTCTGCAAGCAATGCCAGTTTCTTGGCGAATACTTCATCTCCTTTGGTTTCTTCTTTGTGAAAACGAAGATTTTCGAGCAGCATTACTTCGCCAGACTGAAGTTTTTCTGCCATTTCCATTGCTTGAGCACCAACGCAGTCGTCAGCAAACTTAACTTTCAAACCTAATTTGGCTTCAAGATCTGCAAGGATGTGACGCAAAGAATATTTGTCGTCCGGACCATCTTTCGGACGGCCAAAATGCGACATAAGAATGACAGAACCTCCTGTTGAAAGGATTTTCTTGATTGTAGGAATGGCAGCTCTGATGCGTGTGTCATCGGTGATTTCAAATTTTTCGTTCAGCGGAACGTTGAAATCAACCCGAACAATTACGCGCTTGCCCTTGAGATTGTACTGATCAATGTTTTTCATTGTGATTTAATTATTTATGTGAATCGTATTTTGTAAAATATAGCCTGTTTTTGTTGAAACAAATTTCGTTTTTACCGGGGTTCCAAATGTAACATTTTAATTTTGTATCTACTTGATTTATTGATGGAATATTGAGAAACACCTCCATCTTTGCGACAGACTTATTCCCCTCAAAAAAAGGTGAAAGAGGGAAGCTGTCGTAATGGCGGGAGCCATCTTCTGAAGTTATATCCAGCACAAAATGAAGTCCGTTTATTGCTTGTTCTGAAGTGGCAAAACTTTCGAACAGGATCGAAAAGTCACTATTATTCTGAAATGAAAATGTTGTGTCAATCAATGGAAGAAAAGCATCATCAGGTTTAAGGCAAGACATTGTGCTGTCTTGTTCAGCATAAACCAAATGAAGTTTGTCTGGCATAAGCAGCTCAATGAATGGTTTTTCTGCAGCAGATTTATCAAGAGAAAACAGGCCGATTTTTCCATTGTTGGCCACAGGAACAAGCCATTGTGATAAGCTCGGGTAATTTCTGATCACATCACTTGCGAGGGTTCTGTTTGGAATGGCGATATAGTCAAAAATGCTTTTTAAGCCTTCGGCTAATTCCGTAGAATCGGTGTTAATGACAGTATAGCCTTTGCGGTTGAGCAAAAGCAAGGGCACATTGCTGGTATATGCGTCCAAAACAAGTATTTTGGCATCGAGAGGGATTTGATTTTCTGCAAGCAAATCAGAACTGCCTTCAAAAAGCTGACGGATCATTTCTGTTCTGTCCCAGCTGTGTGTTGTGTAACGGGCTTTTTGAACCGCTCTACTTGCATTGAACATTAAGATACCGGCAACAATGGTGACAAGTGTAAGAATGATTTTTCTTAAAATTGAATCTGATGCCGGCAATGCAAATCCGGTTCCGGTGAGCAAAATCAATGGAAGGAAAAAGCTGTCAAGAAAATAGTAATCATGGTTTGGAAATTGCAGCGCCATGGCAAAAAGATAAACAAAAGAGGCCAGCAAAGTTAGTGTTGCTATAAGCGCCAATCTTCCAAAAACTTTGTCTTTTAGTTTCTTACGAAACAGAAAAAGCAGCAAGCCCGCAGTAATCATAAGCGCATAGTGAACTTCGCTGAAATACTCAAACTTCCATTTATTCCAAGATAAAGCTGTCAGATCAATGAATTCGGCAATATTACCGGCAGGCATCAGATTGCTGATAAAAAGTGATCCAAAATTTTGTCCCAACCAAAAATTATAAATTTGAAAAACGCCAAAAACAAATAAACCCGAAGTTGCAGCAATGATTTCATTTTTTAGATTTTTGCCTTTTCTGAAGCCGAAAAAAATCTGAACCATTATTACAGCAATCAATGGCATGATAAATGGCGGTCGGATGAGTGCTGCCAGACAGAAAAGACCCACAGAGATGGCAAAATTGCTGAAACGGTTGTTTTGCAGATAGGATGTATAGAAGAAAATTGCTGCCAACGCAAAAGATAAAGCCGGAATACTTGGAATAAAACCATTGAGGTAGTATGTGAATGCCGGGGCAAAAAAGGCAAAGAGCACAGTCAACAATGAAAGTATAAAGCTTCCGCCACTTTTTCGAAAGAGCGCAAAGAGAAACATTAAGCCAGCCAGACCAATAAGTAAAGTAGTGATTCTGAATATGAAAGGATGGTTTTTACCAGTGATTTTCATTACTGCAGCACTGATATATTCTACGACAGGCAGGTCAGCTTTGGTAATTCCTTTTGGATTATTAAGTGGCTTTGCAGGAGGATATTTTGGGTGCAGGTTGTTGGTGGAGGGTAAAAAAAGTGCCATGCCATTATCCACATATCCGATGGCAAGTGCATAGCGGTCACTTTGTGTCCAGGCATGAAGGTGTGATGGAAACTGAAAAATGCTAGCGCTGAAAAATACAATGCTAAGTGCTGATAATATCAGAAATACTATACTAAGTTCTGTTTTATTGACTGATACGGATTTTTTTTCGTTCATGCACTGCCCTATTTCAGCGCTACAAATTTACAAAAACCAAAGGAGCAAAAATAGCTAATCAGTTAATTAAAGTAGATTTGAATAGCAATCGGTTGCGAAAAAAAATAGCGCATTTATTTAATTCAAGATTTTTTTAATTGCTTATGTTCATGCCTTAAATTAAAGCAATTTCCGAATCCAATTTTCTGCTTTGACAGGGTGATGAATACAGTTTTAGTCTTCTTTTTCTTCTTCTTCAGTTATTTGTTTCCCAAAGGCTTTCAGGGCTTTCTTGCGAACAATCAATTTCACGCCAGCCGGCACAATGGTAAAGTCGAGGGGTGAACTGCCGAGAGATTCGCCATCAGTTTCCAGAAAAATGGAATGCCTTGGTGTGGAAGTAATGCTGATTTGCTTTCCAGTGAATGTATCTACCTCAGGCATGCTGATAAAGGTACCGTCATAAAGCTTTTTAAGGTTTCTGACAACCCGCATTTTGGTTGTCTGACGAATTACTGTCATATCAAAAAGACCATCATCGGGAATGGCTTTTGGCAACTGCATCATGCCTCCTCCATTGTATCTGCAAATACCGATGCTCATGCTGAAGACCTTATCGTTTACCGCTTCTACGCCATCAATAATAATGCTGAGCTGAACATTTTCGTACTGAAATAATCCTGTCACCAGATTGAAAAGGTAGGTTAAGGCACCACCTTTACCCTTTGCTTTCATCAAGTTTGTTTTTTTTGCTACAAGAGCGTCATAGCCCATGCCTGCCATATTGATGAAATAACGGCTTTTGTCTTCTGCTTCATAGCGGTATTTTACTTTTCCTACATCCTGAATAAATGTCCGTTGATTTCGCAAAATACGGATGGCTTTTTCATATTTTAAAGGAAACTGATACATGCGTCCCCAATCATTTCCTGTGCCTACAGTAATCATTCCCAATGTGATATCCGTTGTGGCAAAACGTGTTTGTTGAAAAATGCCGTTTACGACTTCATTCAAAGTTCCATCGCCACCCACAGCAATTACTTTTGTGAAGCCAAGCTCATTGACCATATTTCGGGTTATTTCGATGGCATGAAATTGATGTTCTGTCAAAACACTTATAAAAGAAAAACCTTCTTTAACAAGTAACTCCCGAATTTGCGGCCAGTCTTTTTCACATTTGCCTGTTCCAGCTTTTGGATTAACAACCACCAGCCATTTATCAGTTTCTTTCATGCAGGGTTTATTTAAAAAATCTATTTGTATATTAAATCAGCATTTTCATTTTCATCCGCTGTTTTCTGACCCAAATCATCATTTTGTACTTGACCGGAAAAGTTGCCGGAAAGCAAATCGAACAGTATAAAAATGAACAACATGATGCAAGGTAAAACTTTTATAGCGAATGGTTTAATAAAATTTTCGCGTATCTCATAAGGAAATAGGTCAGTTGCAGTTAAGCCAGTGAAAATGAATACAATAATAATCATGCTTAATCTGAAATAATTTTTTCCGGAAGCGATAAACCAAAGCGCAGCACCTGCCATAGCAATCACAAATGTAGGGGACTCAGCTTTGTGGTTAAATATTACTACCCAAACCAAAATTGCTGATAGATAGGTCATTCGCCAGTTTGTGTTTTTGTAATTGTTAATTTTAATCAAAGGCAGTAAAAGCAAGATAAGTCCGCCGGCCAGATAAAAATAATGTGGTAATATGATGCCCAAACTACGTTCTGCAAAAGTCATCAGCGAGTAATTCAGTTCATGAGCCTTGTCGGTAGCCAAAAGTTTCAACCAACTTTGGTATTGATGTAAAAGTCCGTCGAAACCAATAAACATCGCAGGAGCCAAGCCGATGAGAACTCCTAAAATAATCGACCAAAGGATAAACGTTTTGGGTGCAGGTTTAAGGAAAGCAATGAGTGAAACCCCAGCGGCAAATAACTTGATGAAAAAGCCCGGCAGCATGACAATTGCAGCATAAAGCGGCTTGTTTTTTTCAAGAAAAACAAAGGTTAGCATCATCAGTCCAAGCATCAAGCCATTGCTTTGTGCATTTTGAATTGATGTGATCATTTCGATGAGGATAAAAAGTGAAAAAAAGACTTTCTCTTTTGTTTCAAGCTTTAATCGATCGATAGCAAAAACAGGCAAAAGGGCATTTATCAGATTCCAAATGATTACACCAATGGATTTGGGAAGGTGCCAGAATGGCGCCATTAGCAAAGCAAAGCTGGGATTGTATTTGAAAAGATCGAAATAGAATTCGGGGTATGCTAAATATGGATCATTGTTTTGCAATAAATGGTAAAATGAATAGCGAAAAATCTCAAAATTATTGAAAGGTGTTTCGGTAAAGTACAGCTTATGGAGGCTTGCGAGCAATACAACAGCAAAGTACAAAAGGTAAATAGCTTTAAACCCCGGATTTTTATCAATGATCCTTTTAACCTTTGTCATTAACGAGATTTTTATTGTTTAAACGGATCAGTCGGGTATATTTCCACCATGTTTCAAGCGCGCTGATTTTACTGATTGTGAAGCCGTTTTTACCATCTAAAAAGCCTGCCTTGATAAAATAATTGCGGATAAATTTTGCAATGGTTTTAATTGTAGCCAAAGGCAGGGATGAACGTTTTCCATTTGAATGAAGTGCTTTAGCCGCAACGGTTGCAAAATGGCCGGCTTGCTTATAGTGTTCTTCAATTTTGTAATAGGAGTAATGTAAAATATCGCCGCTTAGATGTGAAATCTCAGTATTAAGGTTTTTCAAAATAAATTTATCGTGCGGATTGGTGCCGCCCCAGTGTCCAATTTGTTTGTCAAAAAGCCGTAGTTTCACATCAGGATACCATCCGCAGTGCCTTATCCATTGGCCGCAGTAGTTCGTAAGCCGGTTCATGCTATAAGCACTGTAAGGAAAGCCTTTCTTTTTTTCTTCAAAAATTGAATGTGCAAGCTTTTCTGAAATTGCTTCGTCGGCATCAAGTGAGAGTACAAAATCATTTTTGCAACGGCTCAACGCGTAATTTTTTTGCTGGATATACCCTTCAAAAACATGTTTTTCAAATTGAACACTAAATTCAGAACAAATTGCTTCTGTTTGGTCAGTCGAAAATGAGTCGATCACCACAATTTCATCAGCCAAATGGACAATCGATGAAAGACAACGCCGGATGTTTTTTTCTTCGTTAAGTGTGATAACTGCGACTGATAATGACTTCATAAGCAAATTTCGGTCATCAAAAGTAGAAAAAAGATTTGCTCCCTAAACACTGGTTTTATTGACAAGTCCCAGACATAAGCAGCAAAAGCTTTTCAAATTAAGTATAGAGGCACTTTTAGAGGGGTCAATTGTTTTATTGTTTCCTGCTAACTGAAAGAATGGAAACGACTTAAAAAGAAAATTACAATGATTATCCAAAATTCTCCTTAATTTTGGTCTTCTCATTACTTTGCTTTTAAAAATTTCCTAACCATGTCGATGCTATATTTCAACTTCAACGAATTATCCTGGATTCCATGGATAGTAACGCTTTTAGCAACAATTTCCTCTTTGTTTGGTCTTGTTTTATTTTCGATTCACAGACGAAATAATCAGCAAAAAATGAATGATCTTGAGGAAAAGATGCATGAACATGATTCGGTCATATACTCCAAAACCGAGGAGCAGCTTCAAAAATTCAAAAAGGGACTTATGCAGCATTTGTCAGAAATATCGGAAAGAATTGCTGGCAATGAGGCACATACCAATAAACTTACCAATCAAATTGACGCTTTAAGGTCTGCCATTCTTGAAGATTATTCAAATGATCAGGCTCAGTTTAATAACAATGCCGAAAACAATAAGAAAGAAACCGAAAAGCTTTAGTGCCTTTTCATCATGATTTATTTTCTCCAGAAATGTGGTGAGAAAAGCATCAACACAGTAAACAGCTCCAATCGGCCAAGCAACATTAGTAATGACAAAAACCATTTGGCTGCATCGGGCATGAAAGCAAAATTCTCTACAGGTCCTACCATGCCGATTCCTGGCCCGATATTACCTAAACTGGCAATGGATGCACCAATGGCTGTTTCAAAATCGATGCCAATCGCAGCCAGAAAAAGCACACCAAAAGCAAAAATCAAAATATACATCAGAAAGAAAGCCATTACTTTATAGATGATATCCTGAGGAACACTTTTTCTGTTAAATTTTACTGGCAACACCGCATTGGGATGTATTGAACGGCGCAGCTCCATATATGAGTTTTTGAGCAAAAGCATTTGCCGGATAATCTTCATCCCACCTCCGGTTGATCCGGCGCTGCCACCTATAAACATCAAAAGGAAAATCATAACCCAAAGAATTACAGGCCATAAAAGGTAGTCTGCTGTAGCAAAACCTGTGGTTGTAAGGATCGATACAACGGTGAAAAGAGCGTCTCTGAAAGCTGTTTCTGGCGTAAGTGACCGGCTGATTATCAATCCTATGGCTGCGATGATCGTTACAACACCAATGATCGACATATAACCCTTGAATTCCTCGTTGGTGAAAACTTTTTTCAATTGACCATGCAGGGCAAAATAGTGCAGTGTAAAATTGGTTCCTGCAAGAAACATAAAAACAATAATCACATACTGACTATAAGCTCCAAAGGCTGCAACACTGTTGTTTCGTGTTGAAAATCCTCCTGTAGCCATTGTTGAAAAAGTGTGACAAATGGCTTCAAACCAATCCATTTCACCTGCCCAAAGCATAAAAAACTGCATCGCTGTCAGTAGCACATAAATTGCCCATAGTCGCTTTGCTGTTGATGTGATTCGCGGATGCAACTTGTCATAGGTGATGCCGGGCATCTCGGCCATAAACAACTGCATGCCACCAATGCCAAGTATCGGAAGTATAGCAACAGAAAGCACGATGATTCCCATTCCCCCGATCCAGTGTGTCAGACTTCGCCAGTATAAAAGTCCTTTTGGCATGGCTTCGATGTCAGTAAGAATACTGGCTCCTGTGGTCGTAAAACCAGAGATTGTTTCAAAAAATGCATTTGTGAAACGCGGAATGTCAGCTCCAAGATAATAGGGGAGAGAACCAAACAAAGAAATGAATAGCCAGCTGAACGTTACAATGATGTAGCCTTCACGCTTCCCAAGGTTTTTATTTGTACGCCCGTTCAAAAAGAAAAACAGCGCCCCTGAAATTAATGTTACTATTCCCGAAATTAAAAGATTATTTGAGTCATAACCACTGAAATACCATTCAACTGGAGCTGCAGAAAGCATAAATGCACCTTCAACCATCAAAAGAAATCCAATGATACGAACTATCAGAGCAAAGTTAATTTCGCGAAAAAAACTTCTCATGGGTTGGCAGGTTTTTCAGGCATTAATGAAAGAGTTTCTCAACCTTATGCAAGGCTTCGGGAAGCGCAAAGACTACTACCTTATCATTTTCCTGGATTTGAACATCTCCTGTGGCAATAATTGATTTCTCACCACGGACAAGGCCGCCAATGATTGCTCCATCGGGTATGCTGAGCTTATGTATGGGTTTTTTCGTTACCGCCGAACCTGGCCGTGCGATAAGCTCCATTGCATCTGCATCAATTCCACTGAGGCATTTGAGCGAAGTCACCTCGGCGCCCATGGTATAGCGCACCATATAGCTTGCAGCAATCAGTTTTTTGTTTATAATTGTATCAATACCAATATTTTGTGAAATATCAATATAATCAATGTTTTCTACGAGTGCTATCGTTTTTTTAACGCCATTTGTTCGCGCATGCAAACAGGTTAAAATATTGGTTTCGGTGTTGTTCGTAACAGCAATGAAAGCGTCCATACTCCTGATATCTTCGTCTTCGAGTAACTGAATGTGGCGGGCGTCACCGTTCACGATAAGCGTTTCTTCGAGATAATCTGTAAGAACCATACAACGTTCCTTGTCACTCTCAATCAGCTTAATATTCATTTCTTTCTCAAGCTTTTTTGCTGTAATACGTCCTACACGTCCTCCGCCAATGATCATAACATTATGGATGTCGTGCTGCACTTTTCCACCAAGCTTCAACAAATGTTCGATAGCAGCAGGTTTTGTAATTACATAAGCAAGGTCGCCACTCAGAAAAGTGTCTTCTCCTCTTGGAATAAATGTCTTTCTGTTTCGGTGTACAGCAACAGCGCGGAATTCAAGGTTTTTGTTTTGGCTGGCAATTTCATTTAAAGACTTATCGATAACCGGAGCGGAAGATTCTAGTTTGATCATAAATAGCTGAAGCTTGCCATCAGAAAAATCAAAAACTTCCGTTGCTGCGGTTTGCTTGAGCAGTGAAATTATTTCTTGTGCTGCAATGTCTTCAGGCGAAATCAATGCATCAATACCCAGCTCCTGATAAATCTTTCTGTTTTCGATACTCAGGTTTTCCATTGTATTCACGCGCGCAATTACTTTTTTGGCTCCAAGTTTTTTTGCAAGGATACAAGTCATCAGATTGATGTGCTCCTCATGAACAACAGAAATTAAAAGATCTGACTTTCGTACATTGGCTCGTTGCAGAACGCTGATGGAGGTAGAGTCGCCATTGATTGTCATAAGATCAGAATGAGACTCAACCATTTTCAGAAGGTCCTCGTTAGGATCAATAATGGTGATGTT
The DNA here is from genome assembly GCA_030683155.1 of Bacteroidales bacterium. Classification (GTDB taxonomy): domain Bacteria; phylum Bacteroidota; class Bacteroidia; order Bacteroidales; family F082; genus JALNZU01. The sequence continues at coordinate 71,017 of JAUXMV010000079.1, read as the reverse complement.
ATGGTTGCTGTTAACAAGCGATTCGGCAAGATGTAAGCCAACTTCGCCATCGCCGGCAATAATGATGTTCATAGAATGAATTCTTAATCAGGCGGTAAAAGTAGAATATTAAAACGATCCCAATCAAGTCCCACATTAAATTTCTCTCTGAAAATCAACAATTCAGAGTAGTTTAAGACGGATTCAATGGTCATCTCTTTTTCCGCAGACGCTTGCGACAAAATCAGTCCTTTTGCATCAAGCAAACAGGAATCGCCTGAATAAAGGTTTCCGGGTCCATCCTTGCCGATGCGGTTCACTCCCAACACATAGCTTTGGTTTTCTATTGCGCGTGCAATTAAAAGTTGTTTCCATGGAAGAGCCCGCACTGCAGGCCAGTTGGCAATGTAGATAAGCAAATCATAATCCCAGCTTCCATCAATATAATTGTTTTTACTCCATACAGGGAAACGCAGGTCATAGCATATCAATGGCCTTATTTTCCAGCCTTTCAATTCAACCGAAAGCAATTCTCTTCCAGGTTCAATCAGTTTATGTTCCCCGCCCATACGAAACACATGCCTTTTGTAATAGGTTTCAAAAGTTCCATCCGGACGCATCCAGATCAGGGTGTTGTAAAACTTTTCGCCTTCCGAAAGCAAAATACTTCCGCAGATAACAGCATTGAAATCAGCAGCACGTTTTCGCATCCACTCAATAGTAGCGCCTTGATCAGTTTCGGCAAAATGTGCTGGATCAACAGGAAAACCGGTGTTAAAAGTTTCGGGCAGAACAATCAAATCATTTTGCTGCTTCATCGAAGCAAACATCTTGTCGAAATGATTTCGATTGGCTTCAGGGTTTTCCCATTGAAGATCGGATTGAAAATATGCGATTTTTAAATCTTGCATAAAATTTCGGTGGCTTTGGCGAGTGTTTCTTCTGTTTTAGCAAAACAGACCCTTATCAACTGCTGATTGAGCTGGTTGTGGTAAAAAGGCGCTACCGGAATAACAGCAATGCCGTTTTCTTTCACAAGTCGCTCAGCAAAAGCCATTTCTAATTCATCAGATATGGCTGAGTAATCGAGTAGCTGAAAATAGGTGCCATAGCAAGGGATAATTTTGAAACGTGATTGGGCAAGGCCTGAAACGAAAAAATCACGTTTAGCCTGATAAAAAGCAGGTAGCCCATCATAGTTTTGAGGATCGGCAATAAAATCAGCTATAGCATGCTGAATAGGGGTATTTGCTGCAAAAACAACAAACTGATGAAGTTTTCTGAACTCTTTGGTTAGTTCTTCAGGTGCAAGCACAAAGCCAGTCTTCCAGCCTGTGGCATGAAAGGTTTTACCAAAGGAGCCGATCACAAAACTTCGGCTCAGCAGTTCAGGATAAAGACAAACGCTTTGATGGGGTATTCCGTCAAAAATCAAATGTTCATAAACTTCATCGCTGAGTACAATGATATCGGTGTTGCGCGTCAACAGATCCAACTGCTGCATGTCTTCAGCAGTCAGAAGGCTGCCGGTGGGGTTGTGCGGGCTGTTGATTATAATCATTCTGGTTCGGTTCGAAACCAATCTTTTAACCGAATTCCAGTCGATCTTAAAAAAGGGGGCCTTAAGTTCAGCGTACTTCACCAAACCACCATTGGCCTTCACCGCCGGAGCATAGCTGTCATAGGCAGGCTCAAAAATAATCACCTCATCGCTATCTTTTACAAAAGTTGAAATAGCTGTGTAGAGCCCTTGGGTGGCGCCTGCCGTGATTGTGATTTCTGTTTCGGGATTGTAACGCACACCGTAAGTCGTTTCCACTTTTTTTGCAATAGCATTGCGCAGTGAAGAAACACCGGGCATGGGAGCATATTGGTTAAAACCTTTTTTCATGTAATGATTCACACGGGCGATAAGTTTTTCTGAAATAGCAAAATCAGGAAAGCCTTGTGATAAATTGACGGCATTAAAATCTGCAGCCATTTTCGACATTACAGCGAATATGGAGGTGCCGGCATTCGGTAGTTTTGAAAAAATTTGTCCTTTAAATGAAGGCATAATATCGTGTTAAATGAAAAATCGACAAATACAAAAGTATAGTTGTTTTTGTGAAAGACAATAGCTTAAAATTTTAGAAACAGTCTAAATTGAGGTATTTGAATAAGAAAATACTGAAACAAACAAATATCCAGCACTTTATGAAAACGTCGTGGCAGACTAAAAATTGCTGTTAAACCGAGATTGCGGAACTTTAATTAAAAAGCGAGTTTTTTTGAAAGGATTCAACAACTCCATGTTGATAAGTTGTTTCGAATATGATTAAAGTTTGAATAACAACCAGTTAATTTTATGCTCCAATCTGAACTTAAAAAACTACCCATTATGCCGGTAAAAAAAGCTAAGCCCAAGAAGATTTTCGTGCTCGACACATCTGTCATCATCTACAATCACAATGCCATCAATACTTTTGAAGAGAATGATGTGGCGATACCCATCACTGTTTTCGAGGAATTGGACAATTTCAAAAAGGGTAACGACAACAAAAATTATGAGGCTCGTGAGTTTATTCGGTTCATGGATAAAATTTCAGGAAAAACGACAATGAAAAACTGGCGTCGCCTCAATGGCCCAACAAAAGGTCGTTTTAAAGTGCTGATGGAAGAAAAAAGCACGCCTGATGCCTGTGAGATTTTTGGTGCAGACAAGCCCGATCACCGCATATTGAATGCAGCACTGCGATTGGCTGAAGAGTATCCTGACCACAAAGTTATTCTTGTGAGCAAAGACGTAAACCTGCGGTTGAAAGCCAAATCTTTGAGCCTGCATGCAGAAGATTATGAAACTGGCAAAATCAAAGACGTAGAGCAGCTTTATACTGGAAAAACATATCTTGATGAAGTGAATCCGGAAGTGATTGACAAGCTTTACCGCGAAGGGTTTTGCTCTCTTTCAGACATAGGATTGACGAAAGCAATCCCAAACCATTATTTTGTCCTTAAAAGCTTAAAGAGCTCTACACTTGCCTTCTTCAACCCTATTACAGAGCGTGTTGAACGTATCGAAAAGCAAGCGATTTCGCGTATCATGCCCCGGAATGCCGAACAGGTTTTTGCTTTGCATGCACTGCTCAACCCCGAAGTGAAACTGGTTACAATTCAAGGAATTGCAGGAACTGGTAAAACGCTCCTTGCGCTGGCAGCGGCCTGGGAACAACGCCGCAATTTCAAGCAGGTTTATCTGGCACGACCAATTGTACCGCTGAGCAACAAAGATATTGGCTACCTTCCGGGCGATATTAAATCTAAGCTCAATCCGTATATGGAGCCTCTTTGGGACAATCTGAAATTTATTCAAAACCAATATGGTGAGGAGGACAAGGAGTATAAGCGCATCACTGAGGCCGTCGAAAAAGAAAAACTTGTGATTACACCTTTGGCATACATTCGCGGACGTAGTATTTCAAATGTGATTTTTATCGTTGATGAAGCGCAGAATCTTACACCCCATGAAGTGAAAACAATTATTACACGGGCAGGTGAAAACACAAAAATTATTTTCACCGGCGACATCTTCCAGATTGACACACCTTACCTCGATGCCCATTCCAATGGCCTTTCATACCTGATCGATAAAATAAAACATCACGGTATTTATGCACATGTGCGCCTCGAAAAAGGCGAACGTTCAGAACTTGCAAATCTGGCTAATGTGTTGCTATAGTGATGACAGTTCAATGAAATTGCATTGTTGAAACAAACTTAAAACTCCGTTTTTCTTTTTGATTCTAAAAAAAATCAATATTCACCTTTTCGGTTACATATATGAAACGTTTGGCATTTCGAAGCACATTCCTGTCAAGTTACAAGTACTTTTGATACGGACGGAAATGCTCGATAACCCACTGACTGCAAAATGTTTTATATACGATGCTGGGCGCTGGGCTTATTTTCGCCTGAATAATTTCATAATATTTTTCCCTATTTCATCAATTTTTTCAATTGGTTCAATCAATGATGGATTATTTAGGTCTATCACTTCGTTATCAACAACTCCTTGCTGCATTGGATAAATAAGAATAAAACTATTTCCCTGAAAATATTTATTCAAATATGTAGGGATATTGCTCATATTTACATTGTAGGAAAGTTTATTTGCCCTGCTTAAAACTATTAATAAATTATCGTCAGTTCTAATATCCCGTGAAATAATCAAAAAGTCATTCCAATTGTCAAAAAATTTAAAATCTGCTTCAATTGGGTGTTTTAAATGAATTTTCTTAATATATGCAAGTGCTGCTTCATTGGCATAGAAAACAATTTTTGCACCTGTATTTTTGGGAATATTCCATATTTTCGACAACCAAAATGGAAAACCTATTTCTTTCTCTGCATTTTCCGGAATGATTATAACATGTCTTTTTATGGTAGAAATGGGCTGTAATGGTTTATAAACAAATGTAGTTGTATTGCATTTTGTCAAAATACTTTCAGTTAATTCTCCAAGAAATGATTTTGAAACACCTTTGTTTACATGAAGTCCTAAAACTAAGTCACTAATATCATGCTCTTTAATAACACCAATTATTCCATTTGTTGGATTTATATCATATCTCAATAGTTTATTTAATTGTATGTCATTTGCTGAAGCTGTAAAAACAGCTTTGTCGAGTACCTTTTTTGCCTGATTATTAGATTCCGAGGAATCATTATTAACAACGTTAAGGGCAAACAATCCTTTTTGATTTCCTTTTGATTTAAGCATCGAACTTAGATTAATTAATTCATCAATAGTTTCTGAATTGCTAATAGGAATTAATATTCTTTCAGAGTATTCAACATTCTCGTTTTCAACCGCAGATGATTCTTGTAATGAAATATTCTTACCACCTTTTTGAGCAGCAAATGATGCTATAGTGCAAGTAATAAGGATCATTATAATTGTTCCGTTTAAGATGCTTTCGCTTAATAAGCGAATTGGCTCACCGTTGGCAGTTTCCCCGATTATAACATTATAGCCAACCAAAACAGCCGCAAGGGTGGCTGCTGCCTGTGCATTACTCAATCCAAAGATTAATCTGCGTTCGTCAATTGAAAACTTAAATGACTTTTGAGTAAGCCATGCAGCGATGAATTTTGCAGAAGTAGCAACTATTGTCATTACAGCTGCTACTTTTATTGTTTCAAAGTCGTTAAAGAACGCTCGATAGTCAACAAGCATTCCAACACCGATAAGGAAAAATGGTATAAAAACTGCATTTCCTACAAACTCAATCCTGTTCATTAACGATGATGTAGAAGGAATTAGGCGATTAAGTGCCAAGCCTGATAAAAATGCACCAATAATCGCCTCTATACCTGCTGCCTCGGCAAGTACAGCGCCAAGAAAAACCATTACAAGAACAAAAATATATTGTGAAACATTGTCTTCATACCTTTTAAGAAACCAACGACCAATGATTGGAAAAAGAAACATTACAATTAAACCAAAAACTAAAATTGAAATTGAAAGTTTAGTCCAAAATGCAGAGTTTACTTCACCTTTTGTCATACCAACTATAACGGCAAGAACTAAAAGCGCAAGGGTGTCAGTAATCATTGTACCACCAACGGCAATATTTACAGCACGATTTTTTGTTACTCCTAATTTGCTGAGTATTGGATAAACAATTAATGTATGTGATGCAAACATACTGGCAAGCAAAACGGATGTGAGAATTGAAAAATCAAGAATATAAATACCTGACAATGTGCCGAGGGTCATGGGTATCAAAAAAGTATATAGTCCGAACAACAAACTTTTAGCACTATTCTTTTTGAATTCTCCCAAATCTATCTCCAAGCCTGCGAGAAACATAATATACAACAAGCCTGCTGTGCCTGATAATATTATACTGCTGTCTCGCAACAAAAGATTAAATCCATTAGGACCAATTACGGCTCCTGCTATAATAAGCCCAAGAATATGAGGTATTTTAAGCTTATTTAAAAGAATCGGGGCTGATAATATAATAATTAGAATAACCAGAAATTTCAGTACTGGATTAGTCAAAGGTAATGTTGTCTCAAAAATATTTAATAAAATCATAATCTGTCAATTTATTTTAATTCTTCCAAAGATACGAAATACTGTCGGTCTCAGCCTTGCACCCAACGGAAAAAGCCACCTACTTCTTTTAGTTTACCAAGTGTTTCCACTCCTCTCAGAATCGACGCAGCATCAAGGTCTCTGTATCTTTCGTTGATATAATCAATGTGAGGCTGCTGAGGAAAGACAATGACACGGCTGTATGATTCGAACTGTTTTTCGATTTTCAACGGAAGATTGTCGAGTGTAATGAAATAGGAAACTGCTCCTTTACGCGCTGAAACAAGCACCAGAATATCATCTTCATTAACCTTTCCTGATAGTGAAAGCACCTCCTCCCAAGTGTCAAAATGCTCAAAAGAAGTTTTGACAAAAATTAATAGTTTGTTGTTATTGTTGCGCAGAGCCTTTTCGCTTTCGGGATTGCAAAAATAATGCACTGATATACCAAGCTCTGAAGCCAGCTGAATGATTTTGAAAGACCAGATATCGAAACCTTGCTCAAGCTCTGCTAAAGGCGGAACGGCCATCACAAGACGTTTATGCGATACCAAAGGTTTGGAGAAATGACAAATGAAAATAGTTTTGTCAACATTATGAATGATGCTATCCATTTTATTGCCAATTAAATTCTCGATCAAACCTGCACGTTGAGGCCATCCTAAAAGCACTATATTGGCCAATGTTTCTTTTGCTGTGCGTACAATGCCGCCTGAAGCATTATGGTCAATTGTTGTCATTAAAGCCACATTGGTTTCGGACGCAGATGCATGATGCTCGATGCTTTGAAGCATTTTTCTTGCCTTTTGAAGGTTTTGCTCAGCCTCAGTGTTGTTGGGAACAACCGATAGAATTGTGATCGGAAGTTCTGATTTCTTATCTTTAATGAAGGACCCAAACTCAAGCAGTTTTTCAATATTGGCAAGGTTGGCAATAGGCATCAAAATCTTCTCTGAAATCAACACAGATGTTTCCAGGTCAGCTGCTGATTCTTCAGCACTGATCAGTACTTTTTTTGCAGCATTCTCGGTTACTACCGAAGCGACAATACATGTCACAAGAATAAGAATGATAGTGCCGTTCAGAATATTTTCATCTAAAAGACCATTCTGAAAACCGACTAAAATCACAGCAATAGTGGCAGCAGCATGTGAACTGCTTAAACCAAAAATCAGCTGACCCTGTGCGTTTGAATATTTAAATAAAAACTGCGTTCCTTTTGCTGCAAGCCACTTGCCCAATAATGCCACGACTGTGAGTGTTGCTGCAATATAAACGGCTTCCGGCCCTTTGAGAATAATACTGACATCAACCAACATTCCTACACTTATGAGGAAGAAAGGTATAAAAAGTGAGCTTCCTATAAATTCAATGCGGTTCATCAACGCTGAAGATTGAGGGATAAGTCTGTTCAAAACCAGACCCGAAACGAAAGCACCGATAATTGGTTCAACGCCTGCTATTTCGGCAAGAAAAGCAGCAAAAAACACAACCGCAAGCACAAAAATATAGTGTGAGTGTTTTTCGCTTTCAAGTTTTTTGAAAAACCATTCAGCAATACGCGGAATGAGATAAAACATTATGGCTGAAAAAATAGCAACAGAAACAGCCAATTGAATCCAGAAACCTGATTCCAGACTTCCTTTGCTTGAACTCATAATTACTGCCAGCAATATAAGTACAGCTGTGTCAGTAAGGATGGTGCCACCCACAGTGATGGCCACCGCCTGATTTTTTGACACACCCATCCTGCTGACAATCGGATAGGCAACAAGCGTGTGGGTGCTGAACATACTGGCGATCAAAAGACTTGCGTAAAAATCGTATCCAAGCAGGTAATAACATACAGGATAGCCGATTGCAAGTGGAACGGTAAATGTCAGAAAACCGAATATGAGACTCTTGTTGCGTTGCTTTCGAAACTCATTCAAATCCAGTTCCAGGCCTGCAATAAACATGATATAAAGAAGGCCGATGGTAGAAAAAAGGTCAACAGCTGAATTGCGTTCAATTAAATTCAAACCATAAGGTCCAACAATGACGCCGGAAATAATCAGTCCGACAATGCCAGGAATTTTAAGCCTTCGCAAAACAATCGGAGATAAAAGTATGATGAGCAAAATCACAGAAAATGACAACACTGGATTACCAAGTGGTCTTTGAAATTCGTGCGTGATAAGTTCAATCATGTTATTTGGTCATGTCGGCTACTAATAAGTGCTCAAAAATAGGAAACAAAAACGAAAGGCAGCCAGATTCAGGGATATTATACCTGAATTTGAAATGGTAAATTGTCTATCACATGCGCTTGATTTGACCATAACACATTCGTTATTAGCGTCAGAACAATGCTTTCCGAACTTCAAAACCATTTAATTTAATTTTTCATTTCAAAAAATGCCCGATACTTTAAAAAACAAAAACCCTTTGAAAAAATGATTTCAAAGGGTTTTTTAAGTACCCGGAGCCGGGATCGAACCGGCACGAGTGTAACCTCACTGGTTTTTGAGACCAGCGCGTCTACCAATTCCGCCATCCGGGCATCATGTAAATGAACTACAGGGGTGCAAAATTAATATATTTTTCATAGCAACAATCCATATTTTTTAAAAAATCCTTCCTGGGTTTTATTTGTGGTTTTTATTTCTGTGATTGCAAGTAAGAAAAAATCACTATTTTAGTTGCAGATTTGTCAGGGTTTAATGATCATCGTTAGAATCCATAACTTTTATACCCCATGAATAAGGAAGAATTGCCAGAAAAATCCATGAAAAATCAGGTTGTAGTGCAGGTTTCGCCCAACGGCCCGCTTTATTTGAAGGGAAGAGTTACTTTGATTGATCAACATGGAAATAAGTTCGAGACATCCGACCTGACAGCCTTCTGTCGTTGCGGTGGATCGCACAAAAAACCATTTTGCGATGGAACCCATAACTATATTGAATTTAAAGATTAACAAAAATACATATGAATAAAGTTGTAAATGATGCCAAAGAGGCTATTCGCGGAATAGCAGACAATATGACCCTGATGCTCGGTGGGTTTGGTCTTTCCGGAATTCCAGAGAATTGTATTGCAGCACTTGTCGAAAGCGATGTAAAAGGTCTCACCTGCATTTCAAACAATGCTGGTGTTGACGAATTTGGTCTTGGCCTTTTGCTGAAAAAACACCAGATAAGAAAAATGATTTCTTCTTATGTGGGTGAAAATGCTGAGTTTGAGCGACAATTACTGAGTGGCGAGCTCGAAGTGGAATTGATTCCACAGGGTACTTTGGCTGAACGTTGCCGTGCCGGAGGGGCTGGTATTCCTGCATTTTTTGTGCCTGCAGGCTATGGATCTGAAGTAGCTGACGGCAAAGAAATACGGGAATTTAATGGTAAAATGCATTTGCTCGAACATGCCCTCACAGCAGATTTTGCCATTGTAAAAGCATGGAAAGGTGACACACATGGAAACCTTATCTACCGTCATACTGCCAACAATTTCAATCAGGCGATGGCAACAGCCGGCAAAATCACCATTGCTGAAGTGGAAGAATTGGTTCCGGCCGGAACCCTCGATCCAAACCAGATTCATACACCTGGTATTTTTGTCCAACGTATTTTCCAGGCTTCAAGCCTTGAAAAACGCATCGAATTTGTTACAACCCGCTCCTAACAAGAAAAAATTACAATTATGCCACTCGATAAAAACGGAATTGCTAAACGCATCGCACAGGAATTACACAACGGTTATTATGTTAATCTCGGCATTGGAATTCCAACTTTAGTCGCCAACTTTATCCCTGAAGGGATGGAAGTGATTCTTCAGTCGGAAAATGGTCTTCTCGGGATAGGGCCATTTCCATTGAAGGGTGAAGAAGACCCGGATCTCATCAATGCCGGAAAACAGACCATCACCTACATAAAAGGAGCTGCCTTTTTTGATTCAAGTACAAGTTTTGCCATGATAAGAGGAGGTCATATCGACCTGACTGTTTTGGGAGCTTTCGAGGTTTCAGAGCAAGGGGATATTTCCAGCTGGAAAATTCCGGGCAAAATGGTGAAAGGAATGGGAGGCGCAATGGATTTGGTGGCTTCAGCCAAAAACATTATCGTTGCGATGACACACACAGATCCAAAAGGCAATTCAAAATTGATTAAATCATGCACATTGCCTTTGACTGGCGTTGGATGTGTAAAAAGAATCGTCACCGATCTGGCGGTAGTGGATGTTACCAATGATGGGTTTAAGCTTATTGAACGCGCTCCCGGAGTCACAGTGGAAGAAATTGCTTCCAAAACTGCCGGAAAACTTATCATTGAAGGCGAAATCCCAGAAATGGCTTTATAAAATCTGCTTTATAAACTGAAACAAAAAAGAGGCCTTTTGAGCCTCTTTTTTGTTTTTGATTATTTTCTGGTAATCAGTTTTTCGTAATCTTCAACTGTACCGTTGTTAAGACAGGTATCAATAATCCGGTGTCCGAGTTCAGAAAGTTCAGGTGTGCGATATTGTTCCAATTCTTTCTTAAAGAATTCAGTTAAAATAGCAGCCCCTTTGTCATAGCCTTCAAAGCCAACCTCAGGTTGTTTGTATGTTTTAAGAAAACGTGAAGGTATTTTTGAACCTTCGATTGTTAGAAATTCGAGTTCATAACCCAAAAGCGGACAGCGTGCCTGACTGATTTGATCTGGTCTGAATTTTGAATTTCCACGACGTGTAAGATATTCCCTCATAAGCAGTTGTGCTCTGAAACCAACTTTCCAGACGCCTACAAACTGATTTGGTGTAAGCACATAACGTGTGTCGGTTTTTTCTGCAATCTGATCTAAAAGTAAATTGGCGTGACGGACTTTTTTTCCGGTTGCAAAGGGCCAGTAAGAGCCAACACCTTCACTTTCCATGCCTTTTCCAGTACTGATAATACTTGGGTTTGCATGGCCGCGTGGAGAAACTAACCGCCAAAGCCATGCGAGTGCCGGAGGCAAAAAATGGAATAATCCTAAAACGCCATATGTTGCTGCATCGGCTGAACAGGGAGGTGTGCGAACACCAAAACTGCGGACATCAATATGCACAGCTGTATCTACTGCATCAAACATTACGCGGGGAACAATCACACGTGGATTCGGACAAGGTTTGCCGGGAGCATCTTCAATGTGGTTCCAAATTAATGCCGTGCCTCCGGGATGTGTTTTGATGTTCATAAACAACAGTGGCTTTGTTGCATTGATAGTGACTTTTTCAAGCACAGGGTCAATTCCGTATCCTGTAATATTGTCGGTACGAATGAACCAACTGTTTTCGGCATCCATAAGTCGCAACCGTTTGCTTTCGGTTTGCACAGAAGGATTTACGGTTGCCATATCATCGCAAACAGGTCTGATTTCGCAGAAGCGTGGAATCTGTATTGTACGTTTTTCACCGGTAACAGTGTTAGTGCCAATCAAAACTTCGCCGCTTGGTTCGCGGACAATGTGCTGAAGCATTTCACTTTTGCCACCTCCGCTTGCTCCTTCGTGCATGAAACGGGTCACATTGTCGTAAGGACTAACCGACTCAACGGCTGAACAGTGCGTCGTTGCCCATCCTTCTTCCTCGCCAATTGTCAGCAGCACGCCGTAAATACCTTTTTTCGCACTTGGTCCCGGATAAAGGTTGTAGGAAAAAATTTCGTAATTACTGTCCAGACGATTATGCACAACAATTTGTTTTCCATTGAAATGGGTGTGGCGGAAAGGCGGTGCAACATAAACAACAGCGTAAATTTCTGTTCCTTCAGGAATATCGCTTACAGGTACTATCTTTTGCAGCATGGCAAGTCCCATAGCAAAAAATCCTGCGTTTGCAGGCGCTATTGCCATTCCATAAGGGCTGTTTTCGTACAGTCCAATTTTAAAAAAGAAATATGCAAGCTCCTGTGATTTCAGCCATTCGAAAGTTTCTTCACGCAATGCATCAAAACTTTTTCCATAGCGGTCGCTGTAACGTTCTTTGTCTGTTGGTTTATCATCTGCAATCACCATTGTGTCCGGGTCGCGGCGGCGCATGTATGGCTCAATATAATTGGCTGAAATCCCATTCGTAACCTTATGGACGATGGCTTCAACAACTTCTCCTTTACCTGGCACATTATATTTTACTTCAAACTCCAGATTGCCTGGTCCGCCAAGACTTGCGTCAACAAAGGATTCGTAGTTTTCGAACAACTGAACAGATTTGCTGCATCCATCAAGCACAGCTTGTGCAGCAGCAGGTATTTTGAAATGGATTGGTTTTTTCATAGATTGGATTATTTGTTAATAATATAACAAATATACCTCTAACAAAGTTCACAAGATTGGTAAATGCGCCTGAAAGCGACTTTTGAGACCTTCAAACGGTTGCGGCTTCAGGGCAGAATGAGCAGCTTTACACTTTCACCGGCAGCTACGTCAAACCAGAAAATCAAGTCATCACCAGAGCGTTTTGAAGTTGGAATTTTCCCATCAACCTCAACTTTGGAAGCTTTGATACTTAAACTTAAATCACTTATATTGTGTGTATTGTGATTGGTTATAATTATTTCATTTCCACTCTTGTAATTGAATTTTATCTTAAGTAAGGATTCCTGATAATGTAACATTTCCTTGATTGTGGTTGGAAGAATCAACCGGGCTTCATGCAGCAAGGCAAGTCTATCAAGTGCGCTGTTAAAACCTGGCATTGCAACCGCTTTTCCAGCTTCGTCAAATTTCCAGAATCCTTTTATTTCGTTGGCCCAGGCCGGGTAAACATGATTGATCCAGATACTTCGGTAACGGATCAGTTCGCCAAGTCGCACAGGATGAAAGAAATAATCCCATAAACGTTCTTCAGGCACTTCGAGCGTTCCGGTGGTGTTCCAAAGCCAGCCATCAAATCGCGTTGGATGCCGGCCAATGATTTTGTCAGGAAACACATCACCAAAACCGGGAAATGGAATGAGATGCTGCGCATCGAATCCAAAATCGTTGTATGGTCCTACTTCTTCAAAATATGGATTCCAGAAGTATTTTATGCCATGTTCTTTCCAAAGATCGGCAGCAAAAACAGCTGACTTCTTCAATAAACCATCGCAGACCATATTTTCTCTGTTGTTCTCAGCTTTGTTGTTATAGCCATGATCAATCCAGCTTGTTGAGCCAAAATGCTTTTGCATAAAAGCCAATGATTCTGTCAGCTTTGTCCTGTCAGAAGTGAATTGCTCAGGCGTGTGAAGACAAATTTCATGGCCTTGATTTTGAAGTTGAAGGAGCAATTCAAAAAACGCTGAATCAGTTTGAATGGTTGAATGCAAATCATTGAAAACTCCTCCACTGATTGCAGCATTGTTGATGCTGTCCGGATTGTTGTAAAAAACACTTTTTGTAACAGGGATGCCATATTTAACGAATCCTCCGGTGGCATCGGCAGCAAAACGGATATCTTCATGACCAAAATTTACAGCCCTTTGTGTGCGGATATCAGCCCAATCTGCATGTTCTGTCCATATTACGGCTGCCTCATAACCTCCCGGAACAGACATCAACCGCGGAATAGCCGACATCTCGCTGCCAACATAAAGTGTAAAATCTGATTTCAGTTGAGATTTTCTTTTCCAGAAACTGTAAGAAATATCTTCAAAATAATCTGTGCTATCCTCCAAAAACGGATAATGAATCATTGGATGGTCGGCAGCAAAGTCTGCATTAAATGACAATAATTGCTGTTTTGTGTTGATCTGAACAGATGAAAGTTCCGGATTGTGATAAAACATCAGATTTCGAAAACCCTTTCCAATGCTTGCGCCACCCCTATCCAAATAATATTCTTCCTGAAATGTATCGCTGTCCTGAAGGCTGTTTTTCCTGTAAATATCTGTTGGTTCATCTTCATAAAAGGCAAGTATGCTCTGCCTGAACAAATTTGTTTTTCGAAGGAAACTACTTTCGAGACGGAGACTTATTTTGCCGTTTTTTTTGTTGGCTTCGATTATTAGATCGTTTTTTTGCCCTTTGAAATGATTGCTGAAATGCAAAATCTGCAGACTGTCATTAATTTCTGTTTTGCGAAATTTCCATTTTGAAGAAGCCATTGTTGTTTTATCCGTTTCGGAAAACAGCATGAGCGGCCCCATCATTTTTTTGCCGGAAGTATCTGTGATATATAGCTCTCCTGATTGTGGATATTGAATTATTTTGAAGAAATCTGTTTGTGAAAGCACCTTAAAGTGTTCTTTTGGTTCAGATCGCAGGATGGTTGGCATAAACGAAGTGATTGCTTCTTTTTCGGCTTTGATGCAAATATCGTCAACATCAATTTCAGACGATCCCTGATTCCACAGATAGGCTTTTATCCGGCTGTTTTGTGTGTGGCTGGCCGGAATTAAAAAAGATGCTCCGACTTTGTTCCATTCATTGACTTTGTGAATCTGTTCATCAATTTTGAAGCCGTACCAAAAGAGCAGGCTGTCTCCACGCTGAATGCTGACAACGTAAACTGCTTTTATTGAAGGGGATTGAACACGAAACTGAGCGTTAAAACTGATGCGTAAATTTTTGTTCCAGAGGCTGTCAATAATTTCCGTGTCTAAAACCTGACTATATAAATGCATTGATTTTGTGCGGCCAATAAAATTTCCATCAAATGCGGCACTGTCAAAAGTTGGGTGGGTATCTGACCATAAACCGGTTGTATCTCTTTGTTCAAAACTGTTTTGGAAAGTCTGAGCAAATATATTGGCTCCGTTTAAAAGACATAAACACAAGATCGCAATTGCCTTAATCGTACGAAAGAAATTTTTCATCGCGTCTCAATTAAAAAACAAATTGCCTTTTCAAAAGAAATGCAGCTTTTGACCGTATGCTTTTCAAGTATATTCAATTACTTCCACTTCGCCTTTGATAACCCGCATGGCGTTGTAGGCGTGTGCTTCGAGGTCGTTTACGGTAGGGTAAAGTGCCATCGGAGCCAGTTTTCCAATGCGTTTTTTCACATTTTCGAGAAACAATTCGCTGTTAAATATATTGCCGGTAAGAATTATTGCATCAACATTTCCCTCAAGTGTAGCAAAATGCGAAGCAATTTCCTTGCTCACCTGATAAGCACATGCCTCAGAGATGAACAGTGCATTTGGATTGCCTTCTGCGATCATTGCGTTGATCTGAACAATGTTGTCAGTTCCGAGATAGGCAGCGTAACCGCCTTTGGAATTAACCATTTCTTTTATTTCAGTCTCAGAATATTTTCCGCTGAAACAAAGATCAATCAACTGACCCACAGGCAGTGTTCCGGTGCGTGTGATAGAGAAAGGACCACCACCGTCGAAAGCCTGATTCACATCAACCACTTGTCCTTTAAGATGTGCTCCGATTGAAATACCTCCAAGACCAACATGGCAAACAATGAGGTTCAGCTCTTCATATTGTTTGTTAATGCTTTTGGCATATTTACGTGCGAAATGCTTGTGGCTTAAGGCATGGAAAATGGATTTACGCACAAAAAGCGGATGACCCGTAATGCGTGCAAGATCAGAAAGTTCATCTACAACAACCGGATCGGCCATATATGCATTTTGGCCTGTCATGGCAGCAATATCAAAAGCAATGAGTCCGCCAAGATTGGTTTCATGCATGCCCATAATACCTTTTTTCAAGTCTTCAACCATGCGTGTATTGACCCTGTAAACACCCGATTTCAGTGGTTTGATGAGGCCACTGCGTGCCATGATAACTTCAACTTTCTGAATATCGAAATCGTTGCGTTTCAACTCGGCGAGAATAGCGTCGCGGCGGTAGGCTGTCTGATCAGGTATATGTGTGAAACGCGCCAAATCCTCTTCAGAATGCTTGATGGATTTAAGGAACATCGGCTCATTGTTGCGGTAAATGGCAATGCGCGTTGCGCGTTTTTCGGGATATACGACAAGGATTTTCTTTTGCAGCATAGCAGAATAATTTGTTTTGACAAAGGTAAAAAGTTCTTTGGTATTTCAGTGCTTTTCAACCCACTTCCTGTCTGAAAAGGATATTCATTCGATGAAGAGCCCTTTCAGAATATTTTGAAAGGCAGCAGCAAATCAGAAAACACAAAAATGACATGAAGAAGGCCTTTTACTTTCTTCCAAAATCTGCCGGAATTTCACCCCAGTTTTCGGTGTCCCATTTGATCAGCGGAACATGGATTTTGTTGTTTTTGAGCCAATCTTCAGCTCTTTGAATGAGGATAAAAAGTTCAGTATTTTTGGATGTTGGGAGTAGTTTTGTGCGCGCTTGTCCTGCTTTCACCCAGCTTATGGCAGTTTTTGAGTCGGTATAAATGGGTAGCACCAGTTTTTTCTTTTGCTGCCATGCCAGACAGTGAACGATAGCCAGAAATTCGCCAATGTTGTTCGTTCCCATCTTGTATACTTTGCTCCTGAATAGCTCAGTCGCTGTATCAGTGAAAACGCCTCTGTACTCCATATCACCCGGATTGCCCGAACAGGCAGCATCTACTGAGATAGAGTTTGTGTTTGGTCTTTTGTGCTCCGGTAGTTTTTCCAGTCGGATTACGGGAATCTCTTCTTTTGACTGAGGGCCGGTTGTTGAAGCATTTTCTGCCTCTTCAAGTGTTGGAAAACTTTTAAATCTTGCTCCCTCATAGCCAGAAACCATCTGCTCACATTCTTTCCAGCTGTCAAAAACACCGGTTTTTCTTCCAACCCACACAACATAAAATTTTTTCTTTGCCATGCTGCAAAGTTAAACGAAAAGAAAAATCCTGACTTATCCGAAGATGGATAAATCAGGATTTATTATCAGTATGTGTTTTGCTTTCAAATCTGAAAGACAAAAACTATCTCATGCGTGCATCTTCAGTTGGATTGAGGTCGCGAAGGATATTTTTACCATCTTTAAAAATCACCATTTCATCGATAAGGTTTTTAGCCCCTGCAAATTTATCGACGATCAGCAGCACGTAGCGAACATCAACGCTGATGGTTCTTTGCAGCGCAGGTTCAAAAGCAATATCACCACTCATTGCTTCCCAGTTGCCGTCAAAAGCAAGTCCGATAAGGTGGCCTTCACCATTGATAACAGGGCTTCCGGAATTTCCACCTGTGATATCATGATCTGTAAGGAAGTTCACAGCCATCGTTCCATCAGGATTTCCATAGATGCCGTAGTCTTTGTTTTCAATCATTTTCTTCAGCTTTTCAGGCACAACAAATTCCCAGGTTGAAGGGTCTTCTTTTTCCAAAATGCCATTGGTTGTAGTTACAAGGTCATAATGTACCGCATCAGCAGGGTAATAATCCTGAACGGTTCCGTAGGTGAGGCGCAGACTGAAATTGGCATTTGGGTAGAATTTTCTCTCAGGATACATTTCCATGAGTCCGGCCAAAAACAAGCGATTTCCTTTCCGCAGATTTGCATTGGCTTCAACTGTAGCTTGTTGCAATTTTTGATTTACATCCATGAAAGCTCTCACAAGCTTGTAAGCGGGATCGGAAGAAATAGCTTTTGCTTTTGGGGAAGCCAAAAAGGCATTCACTTTTTCAGGGCTGCTAAAGATTGATTTTGCAAAAACATCAGCAGCAAAAGCGTCAAAATTATTTTTGTTTTTGGAAACCATTTCTCTTAATAGTGTTGGCTGAAATGCAACCGGAACATCTTTATAATACATTTCCATCATGCGGGCAAGCATGTTTTGCTCAACACCTGCATCGAAGTTTTTGTATGCACCTTCAACAGATTTTTGCAATCGTTCAACTTCTTTACTGATCGCTTCTTTATCTGCATTTTTATCAGAAAGAAGCTCGTTCAATTTATTCAAACGGTTTGCTATATTCAGAATATCGCTGCCTGAAAGCACGGCTTCAACCATATACCAGCGGCTGAGGTTGTATTCTGCCATTGTTTTGTATGCATCTTTGATGAGCGGAAGTGCCGACCCATATTTTATCATCAGATTTTTGTCAGCTTCAAGGCGGGCCATGAAATCTTTCTCAATCTGTTGCTTTTCTTCAACAACTTTTAAGCGTTTCAAACCTCTGGTCTGACCAATAAAATATTTCCAGCCGTTAGCAACACCAGCATGTTTACTTGCATATTGCAAACGCACTTTGTCGCTTGCATCTCTGCCTTCGTCCATGATGCGCAGCTTTTCGGCACGAATTTTCACACGTATTGGATTGGTTTCGTTAACAGCCATTTCAACGCCCCAGGAAGTGAGATAGCGTTCGGTGCTGCCTGGATTTCCAAGGATCATCGAAAAATCATCTTTTTTCACACCATCAAGTGAAATGGGTAAAAAATGACGTGGTTTGAAGGGTTTGTTTTCTTTGCTGTAATCGGCAGGTTTATTGTCGGCACCCGCATAAACTCTGAACATCGCAAAGTCACCTGTATGGCGCGGCCACATCCAGTTGTCGGTGTCGGCGCCAAATTTTCCGATCACTTCAGGAGGGGTTCCGGCAAGACGGACATCGCGGAAGGTTTCATAAACCAAAAGGTAATACTGATTTCCTTCGAAATAATCTTTTACAACGGCATTGTAATGTGAGCGCTCTGTAGCAGATTTTTCAATTTCGCCCATACGTTTGCGAATAGTTTCACTGCGGTCTTTTTCGTTGGTTGTAGCATCAATGCCTTCGAGAATTTTCTCTGTCACGTCTTCCATGCGGATTAAAAACTGCACTGTAAGACCCTCAATATGAATTTCTTCTTCGAAGTTTCTTGCCCAAAAACCATTCTTTAGATAGTCGTTTTCCACCGAACTGATTGATTGTATCGAGCCATAACCACAGTGGTGATTGGTCAGAAGCAAGCCCTGATCGGAGATGATTTCACCGGTGCAGCCTCTTCCAAAAATGACAATGGCATCCTTAAGACTGTTGTTGTTTACACTGTAGATTTCTTCAGCTGAAAGTTTAAGTCCAAGCTTTTGCATGTCGGCATGGTTGAGTTTGTCAACCAGCATCGGAATCCACATGCCTTCATCGGCTTTTGCTGTGAAACGGAATACAGATCCAAGAATCAGCAGCGTTAAGAAGAATTTTTTCATGATAAAAATTTGATTATTGATGTGCGAAATTTTGAAAAGCAAAACTAATAAAAAACCTAAATCACAGCCTTTGAACACGATGATATAAAGTTTTGGGTATCTTCCCGAAAGTAAAAGGCTGATAAATTGATTTTTTGTTTTAAGCAATGTATCTTCGCGCACTTTCAAAAACCAATCTTGAATACTATGACAGAAATTAAACGCTGTAACTGGCCGGGAACCAATGCGCTGATGATTCAGTATCACGACAACGAGTGGGGAGTTCCGCTGCATGATGATGATAAATTATTTGAGTTTTTAGTGCTTGATGCTTTTCAGGCTGGCTTGAGCTGGCAAACAATTCTCAACAAGAGAGAGGCTTTCAGAGAGGCTTTCGATGGTTTCGATGCCGAAAAGATTGCTTTTTATGACAATGATAAGATCGAAAAATTGCTTCAAAACGCAGCTATTGTTCGCAACAACTTGAAAGTGCGTGCTACAATAATCAACGCACAGGCATTTCTGAAAATTCAAAAAGAATATGGCAGTTTTGACCGTTTTATCTGGCAGTTTACCGATGGAAAAACCATCGTCAATACCTGGGAAACGATGACGGATATACCAGCAAAAAGCAAGGAATCAGATGCTATGAGCAAGGCATTGATCAGCAAAGGCTTCAAATTTGTTGGAAGCACGATTTGCTATGCTTTCATGCAAGCTGCCGGCATGGTGAACGATCATCTTTCAGATTGTTTCAGACATGAAATGTGCAAAGCATTAAGCACCAAAAATGGCAGTTAATTGAGAATGATTTTTTGCTCTTTCACTTCTTCTTTCGTTACCAACCGAAGCACATAAACGCCTTTGGAAAGTTTCCTTCCCTGATTATCAGTCAAATTCCAGCTAAGCTGTTGTGTCCCGCCTTTTTGGATTCCCGAAAACAGTGTTTGAATTTTTCTTCCGCTTGCATCGAAAATTTCAAGTGTACACTGCATATCGTTTGCAAGGTAATACTCAACAGTAAGCTGTTGGTTTGAATTTACCGGATTTGGGTAAGGAGCTTTAAGTGTTGAAAAAACAGGAACTTCACTGATTGCACCGTTTCCTGTAATCAAATCCAGATTTAACCGGTAAGCCGAACAACCATAGGTTCCGGCTACCAAAGTTCTTGTTGGCTGATGAATTTTCAGGTCGGTGACAGGAACATTCGGTAAGCCTTGCATAAGACTTCCCCAGTTTGCACCGCCGTTTTCGGTGTAGAAAATACCTGCATCAGTGCCGATATAGAGCCAGCCCTGCCGCGAAGGATCTGCAACGATAACATTCACCGGCAAAGCAGGAAGGTTGCTGCTGATGGGTTCCCAGCTTTGTCCGAGATTGGTCGAGCGGAAAACATAAGGATGTGGTTCATCCCATCGGAAACCAGATACTGTTGCATAAATTGTATTCACATCAAAGGGGTCGAAGGCAACACGTGTAATCCAGCGAACAGGCAAGCCGGCAGAGATATCGTTGCTGATAGTGCCGTTGGCTGAAACAAGATGGACACGGCCATCATCAGAACCTGTAAGCAACAGATTTGGATTCAGTGGTGAAATGGCTATTGTGGTGATTGTGCTGAAGCCACTTTGGGCAATGTTGTGTGTAAGGTCACCACTTATAGGCGTCCAGCTGTTGCCTCTGTTGGTTGTTTTCCAGATTCTGTAAGTGCCGAAAAACAATGTTTGTGGATCTGTGGGATGCATCACATAAGGAGATGACCAGTTGGTGCGGTCGCCCTGCCAGGATGCAATGCCGCTGAAGCTGTTTCCGCCGTTGGTTGACCGCGCAAGGTTTCCCCATTGCGATTCGGCATATATAGTATTGGAGTTTGTATAATCAACCAAAGTGTAAAATCCGTCACCTCCCAGAATTCTGTTCCAGTCATTGAGCGCTCCTGTCCAGGTTCGGATGGTGTTGTTGTCCTGCGTTCCTCCATAAATGCGTTGGGGGTTCAGATAGTCCACCTCAATGGCATAAAACTGGGTCAAAGGAAGGTTATTGATTTTGCTCCAGGAGTTTCCGTAATTACTGCTTTTGTAGAGTCCGCCGTCATTTCCATGAATTATTTCACCTGTTAAAGGATGAATAAACATGGCATGATGGTCCACATAAATTTGATCAAGATTGAAGTAACCTGCTATCTGCGTATAGCTGTTTCCTCCGTTTTCACTCCTGTAAAGGTCAACACCCAGCACCCAAATCCTATTGTCATTTTGCGGATCGACACGTATTTGCCCGAAATACCAACCAAAGTTGCTGTTCATTCCGCTCAGGCTGCCGTCGTTGGTTTGCTGCCAGTTTTGTCCGCCATTGGTGGTTTTATAAACCGTTGCAACAAAATTTCCATTCACAAGCCTGTCGATAAAAGCATAAACAATTTCAGGATTGTTTCGGGCAATAGCCAGACCAATGCGGCCTTTTTCGTTTCCGCCCGGCAGGCCATTGCTAAGCAAAGTCCAGCTGTCGCCACCATCGATGGATTTGTAGATGCCTGAAGTTGTGCCGTGTGAGCGTCGGTAGGTGAGGCCTCGCATGCGTTCCCACATGGTAGCATACAAAATATCAGGGTTAGTGGGATGTTGCACAATATCGACACCGGCTGTGGAGTCTGATACAAAAAGCACGCGTTCCCAGTTGTTGCCACCATTGATGCTGCGGTAGATTCCGCGCATTTCATTGGGTGTAAAAAGCGTTCCCAGTGCTGCCACAAAAACGCGTTCACTGTTGTTGTGATCAACGAGAATCCGACCAATATATGCCGATTGTTCAAGACCAATATGATTCCATGATTGCCCGGCATCAGTAGATTTGAACATGCCATTCCCGATAAAACTGAAACTTGATGAGTTGGCTTCTCCAGTGCCGGCATAGAGGATGTTTTCATTTGCGGGATCAATAGCC
This sequence comes from Bacteroidales bacterium, assembly GCA_030683155.1. Lineage (GTDB taxonomy): Bacteria > Bacteroidota > Bacteroidia > Bacteroidales > F082 > JALNZU01. The sequence goes on along the minus strand of JAUXMV010000079.1, from coordinate 49,002 downwards.
AAAGCACCAATAGAAATCACAGGGGCATCTGTGAAAAGATGTTCCCAGCTGTTTCCGCTGTCGGTAGTTTTAAAAATCCCGCCGGATGCTGCGCCAATGTACATTGTAGAGGGGTTTGCGGGATTTATTGCGATGTCGGTTATACGACCTCCTATATTTGTCGGACCGGCAAGTTCCCATTCAGCATTGCGCAATGGCGAAGATTTATGGAGTGCAACCGCCTGTTGAAGAGCATACAGATAATGCTCATAACTGAATGCTGCATTGGGATACAGCTTTTGTTTGGCCAGCCAGTCATTTGGAGCCATTTTGGGTTCTTTTGTTTCGGGCAAAGATTGAAAAACAGGGTTCTGATTTTTTGTTTCGTTTTTGGCTTGAAACAGATAGAGAGTAGCGATTCCGTTAACAAGAAGCAAGGTGAACAGGAAGATTTTTCTTTTCATGGGTGTGCAGTTTTCCATTGTGGACCGTTTGCAAATATAGCTGAAACTGATTTGATGGAGGATTGCGGGCGTAAACTTATTTCAGAAAGAGTCTGTTAACATAACAGAAATTCACTATCCAGAATCTTATTCTGTTTTTTTTCGCAATAGCTGTTCTGCCGCAAAAGCCAATCCTATGGCTGCCATAAGCAGGCCCGGATAAAAAAAGGCGTCATTGACACTGCCATGCGTAATAAGTGGATGCACCATGATGGGCGAAATGAACTGACCAAGAAAAACAGCCATCGTCAGGTTTCCTATCATGCGGCCGCGACTTACTTCGGGAGCAATACTCATCATCCATAGGTTGGCATTGGGCATGAGCAAGCCTGTTCCTGCGCCTGCAATAAGCAACCCAAGAAGGATGGTGTAAAAACTTCCGGCAGAGGCAATTATCAGGTAGCCTAAAGCAAAAAGACTGAAAGCTGCTGCATAAATCCATTGAAAGCTGAGCCGGCGACGGATACTTCCGTAAAACAGCGATATCAAGGCTCCGGAGAAGGTCGAAACACTTATAGCATAGCCAATCATACTGTTTGATACACCTTGGGTTTGCTTCAGCAGAAACGGAAGCTGTGCCGGGATGATATAAAAAAGCGCCATTCCGGTGAAACCCATCAGGTAGATAAATTTTGAGGTTTTGATATCGAATTGTTTCGTTTCATTGGAAAGAAGCAAAACCTTTCTTCGCCTGATTTCCGGCTCGGGAATACTTTTCCATGCCAAAATGCAGATGGGCAAAGAAAGCGCATAGAGCCAAAAGGGCATTTCCCAGCTGATGTCGGCCAGCCAGCCCGCAATGAGGATGAAAATGACACCTCCAAAAGCCATGAAAGAACCTTGAAAACCAACAAATCTATTGCGCTCATGCCCTGTGAAATAGTCGCCGATGAGGGTTGTCAGCGTTACCATATTGCCTGCGACGGCAATTCCAAGCAGTGCCCTGCCTGCAAGAATCGCGTAAAGATTGTCGGCATAAGCACCTGTTGTTCCAGCTAAAGCATACAAAATAAGTGAGCCCAAAAGCATGACACGGCGTCCAAAACGATCAATTGACCAACCGGCAAGACTCGAAAAAAACACGATAAAAAGCGCAGGCATTGTAATGACGAGTCTGCTTAAAAGTGCGATATTGGGCATATCGGCGAAATGTTCGCTAATACGTGGAAGTGAAGGCGATACAATGGCGCCAGCCATGATGGTCATGGTGCTCGCTGCCAGCAATCCGGCTTTGATCCACATTCGTTGATTCATGTCCTGCTTTTTCGGTGTTTGTCAAATTTTATGAATGCTGCCTTCAAAGAAAAATTCAAAAAACTGACCTTTCATGACAAAGATATACAAACCAACAACTTTTTTCTACTAAGACCACTGATCTTTTAAGTGTTTTTTTATGCCATGAACGCTTAAAACCGAACTTTGCGTCAATGTGATTTTCAGAAGTAAAGATCACAAAAGATTGAAAAGTCATTTGACAAGAAAAATCATAGCGTTTTTGCGTGTATTTTTGTCAGGCTTAGTTGTTGAATATTAAGCAAAAGGAATAAAACTTTCTTTTCTTTTGTCAAAGATTAGAAATAAATCAGGCAGTAAAACTTTTAGCAGCAAGGAAAAAAAGAAACCTATTGGAGCACTACAAACAGTTGGACGAAGCAGAGCTGGTGAAGTTGTTGAAGCAGGGAAAGGAGCTTGCGCTTGCAGAACTCATCAATCGCTATCAAAAAACGGTAGCGCGCGTTGTTATTGGGATGCTGGGAAACTGTCCGGAAGCAGATGATGTAGGTCAGGAGACGTTTATTCGTTTCTGGAGCTCGGTTGAAAATTACAGACATGATGCAAAGGTTTCCACTTTTTTGACGCGAATTGCCATAAACCTCTCAATCAATGAGTTGCGAAAGCGCAAAAAACGTTACGAATGGCTCGATTTTTTGGAAGATAAAAAAAATAAAAATATAACGATAATTGAATCAGACCAATACATTCAGACCGATGAACAGGAACATATTACCAAGGCACTTGCCTCCATTGAACCTGATCAGCGTGCGGTTGTTATTCTGAGGTTGGTGCAGGGCTATTCAACAAAGGAAACGGCCGAAATGCTTGACATTCCATTGGGGACGGTGTTGTCAAGATTGTCAAGAGGACTGGAAAAACTGAGAATTGAAATCAATAAACTTGAGGAAGCATGAAAAAAGAAAACAAAATTTTACTCATTAAAGCACTTGCTGAAGAGCTCGATGCCGGAGATCAGGTGATGTTGCAAAAACAGCTTGATTCGGATCAAACGATGAAAGAAACGCTTCATGCATGGAGAAAGATTGATAGCAGTCTCAAAAACTATCATCCTGATTTTGGTCAGGGTTTTACACAAAGTGTTTTGATGAGGATTATACAGAGAAATGATCAGTTTGAGCGACAAAAAGACCTCTTCAGATTAATGGTTCGCATCAGCATGTCAGCAGCTGCAGCTGTTGTTCTGCTTTTACTTTATGTAGTTTGGCAGGAAAATTCAATTACCCTTGATGGATTGCTTGGATTAGCGGGCCTTAAAAGCGATGACTTTACAAACCTGATTGCAAACTATTGAAATATCTATCAGCTATGAAAACAAAATACATACTTCTGCTTTTTGGCACTTTAATCGCAGGCATACTCATCGGAACACTCACCACCGGAAGAGTGACGCGAAACAAAGTTGAAAAGATCAAGTCATTCAACACAAAAGAGGGTTTCAGGGAGCATCTTTACAAGATCATGCAGCCCACAGAGGCACAAAGAGAACAGCTTTCACCTATTTTGGATTCTTTCAGCGACAGGCACTGGGAGTTGATGAAACAAAATTGGGAAAACCAAAAAGCCCTTTTTGATGAAATGGATATTGCTATTAAACCCTTTATTACCGAAGAACAATTTCAGCTTCTGATGGATCACAAACAGAAAACGAGAAAAGGCAGGGAATATAAATGCAACAAGAGAAACGAAGAAATTAATTCAAAAGAATCAACCAAGTAAGCCTGAATAATTGATCAGCGCTTGATTTTAAGAAAGACCTGATAATAGGCCAATTAGTTTATAAGCTTTTTCTCCTCAACCTGAATGATTTCAAAGGTTGATGCATCGTAAACAAAAGAAACTACTGAAACATTTTTCGCATTGTAATTCCCATTCAGTGTCAGGGTGTAATTTTTTGTGTTGGTGGATGCAGAAGCCTGTCCGGCAGCGATGAAGTCTTCACCCCAAATTCCATTCACATTTTCGCGCAGCATATGCCTGTGTACATAGTCCGGAATTGTTGGTGTCGGGCCAACGGTACCATCATTGTTGCGTTGCGCACTCACAATACTATCCTCCACAATACAAGCAATTATTCTATAATATCCGTCTGCGGCACTCAATAAAGTTGACTTCAATGTGATATCAAGCTTGCGCGAACCTTCATTAAATGAAGTTTCGATTTCCAGTTTCAAAGCAGCAGGATCTTCAATAATTGCAGCAATAGCAGATCCCCATTGACCGGGAGGAACGACATAATTTCCGCCTGTTTTTTTGCGGTTGACCATTCCATTTGGATTTCCTTCTGCAGAAATTCCAAAAAATTGATCCCATTCTTCACCAGCAGGAGTGCGATAATCATTGTTGAATGGAGCGCCTTGTGGCCATGCAAAAAACCCTGCATGAATGGCCATCATAATCATTTTACCATCATAGGATTCCTGTAAGGCTATTGCTGATTTTGCCGCTACCGGACAATTTACACAGGTGTGACCGGTATAATCTTCGAGCAATACTTTTCGGGTAATTAACTCTGGATTTGTTTGTTGATTTCCTTGTTTGTAGGGCGGCTCTATTTTATCGCACGAAGTTAGAATGATCGCAAAAGCGAAAATGAAACTTAGTTTTTTGATGTTTATCATGACTGAATATTTCAAAGAAGATTAGAAATTTGTTGTCAGTGTCAGTGTTAAACCACTTGAAGCAGGCACCTGTCGGCAAACCCCTCCAACGCAGACAACCCCTTCGGCCTGACGTCCGAAAGTGAGAGCTACACGACTGGCTTCACGCGTGAAACCTGCCGAAACAGTGTAATAATGATTGCGATGATCCTTGTCCGGATTGCCATAATTGTATTGATCAGCCAGGGCAAAAAACCATTTTGGTGCAATGGTGTATTCTACCATCACAGCAGCCCAGTCGCCTTCATCCTGTTTTGTCCAAAGACCCTGAAGTTCGGTGCGTATGGCTTTTCTTGTGGTCAGACGATAGGTGAAATCAACCACAAAAAGATTTGCTTCAACAACAGGATCACCTGCATGACCCTCGATTGTTGCAATGTCATAAAGCAGATTCATATATTGAAAAGTGCCTTTCAGTTTATTACTGAAACGTTTGTCAACTTCAAAATTCAGGTCGCGGAAAAAGATGTGATCCGACACCTTGAAGAAATCTGAGGTGTAGCCTAAAGTACCTTCCTGACCAATTTTCGTTGTGTCGTTCACAGCCGTGCGCATGATATCGTTCACCTGACTAAAATTCACTGCGATGCCGGTTCCATATTTTCCTCCCAGAAGTGTTCCTTTAGGGATTTTATAATTCAGCTGAAACTGCAAGCCCATTTCGCCGTTTGGTTGCGTTGCATAGGGATATTTTCCTGTCAGACTGTAGGCGTGAGTGCGGTTGATTGGGGGCAAGAAATTTATATCCAATGCATTGCCTGAAACACTGCGATCAGATTTGAACCCCATGTTATCAACGCGTTTGAGTTGAAGAACAACACCAATCCCACTTCTGGAATAGGAAAGTGAAGACAGCATGGCATGACCTTCCTTATAAATAAAGTTGTTCATTGCTGCTGGGTCGTTGATCTTGTGCGCATACTCTGTCATCAAATTGAAATTTCCTGCGCCAATATTGAGTCGGCCTGCGAAGCTTCCTACGTTTTCAGGCAAATTGTAAACAGGATCTGCATCGCGCTGGTATTTGCTCACGGCACTAGCACCAACGGTAATAAGAACCGGAGAAGATTCCATCCCTTTAACAACTTCATTCAGATTCATTTCGGCATCGAGGCCTCTGACGATTCCGCGGTTGTTGCGCTCAAATTTTTGCCAGTAATAGCGCTGACTGCCATAAATTCCTTTCAATGAAATCCCTTTTGCAGGATTCAAAACCACGCGCATGCCATTCATGCTGTTGTCGTAACCCAAAGTCCATTCTTCATAGGTTCTGAAAATCAGTCCGTTTCCAAACTGTTCGTAAAAGTTACCGACCGTGACATCAACAAAATCGCTGCTGTATGAAGCCCAGAGATATGGAAAACCGTTTCCTTCCTGTCGCGGATCAAAACCTGCAATTGGCGTCAGCATAGCTTCGTAGCGCATTCCGGCCTTGAAATTACCTAAGGTGTAAATGATGTTTCCATAGCCATTGATGCCAAGTTTCCTGCCAGCGATGGAGGAATCTGTAATGCCTATTACAGCATCTGGTCTGTAGAACTGCGCATCCACCTGAAAGCTTCCGTTGACAGTGGAATTGTTTATAAAATCCTGTGCATTCAGCGTTCCAAATGACAGGATAAATATCAAAAAAAACAGATTTTTTTTCATGCGAAAACTGTTGCCTGAAAGAACGAAAGATTGTGAAAACTTGTGATTACTTTTTGCCCGCTAACTTCTTAACTTTCTCATAAAGCTCAAATTCGGCTCCTTCAAAGTAGGAAGTATGCTGCGATACAACATTACCCTTGCCATCAAGGAGAAAAGTGTGGGGAATCATGTTGACGTTCATCGCTCTTTTGAAGTCGCCATTGGCATCAAGAAGAATGTCAAAATCCCAGCCTTTGCCTTTTGCCAGTGGAGCTACTCTTGCCGTTGAACGCGAGTCGTCGATAGAAACAGCATAAATTTTTACACCCGTTTCGGCTTGCCACTCTTCATAATGTTCCATAAAAGCATCAAGTTCTTTCTGGCATGGTTTGCACCAAATAGCCCAGAAACTGAGTATGATAGGTTTGCCGTCATTGGCTATTTCGCTGGTATTGAAATTTTTACCATCAAGTGTTTTGATGATTACTTTTGGTATGGCCGATTCCTGCGAAAAAGCAACAGAAATAAACATGCTGACAAAGGCCAGTATCAGGATTTTTTTCATTGGAAGAAATTTATGAATTACGTAATATTCGCTATTGCATTTCAGACAACCATAACCGTGTTTTGGTTGCATCTGTCAGGCAATATAGACTTCAAGAAGTGTGCAGTTTTCAGCAGGAAAAAGTTTTATGTTTTTCACCAGATTCGGCAAAAGCATCGTTTCAGCTTTTTTCAGGTTGTAACTTTGATCCTCCCATTTTAGCTCGAATGATCCTTCCGTACACATGAGTATCACAAAAGAGTCAAGTTCACTGTAATCTTTGCGAATGGGCTCAGAAAACTTAAGAATATTGGTGGTAAAGAAGTCGGAACTGATAACTTTTTCCGTTTTGTTTTCGGTAATCCTGTAGGAAGTTTTATAGGAATCATGGATGGTATAGTCAATAGCTTCAAGGGCTTCTTCGGTATGGAGCTCGCGCATCTGTCCCAAATGATCCATGCGATCCCAGTCGTAAATCCGGTAAGTGGTGTCGCTTGTTTGTTGAATTTCTGCGATCACAGTGCCGGGTCCGAGCGCATGAACACGTCCGGCCGGAATAAAAAACACATCGCCCTGATTCACTTTTTCAAAGTTCATGATTTCTTTGAGCTTCCCGGAATTAAGATGTTCAAGATAGCTTTTTTCGTCGGTCGGTCTGTTGAACCCGGCGATCAATTCTGCGTTTTCATCGGCCTGCATCACATACCACATCTCTGTTTTTCCATAACCAGTTTTGCGCTTTTGCGCTAATGCATCGTCAGGATGAACCTGAATTGAAAGCCAGTCGTTGGAGTCGATGACTTTTACAAGAATGGGAAAAACATCTCCAAAACGATCATAAACTCTGTCGCCAACAAGGTCACCCATAAAGACTTCAACGATTTCATTCAGCTCATTGCCAGCCAGATAGCCGTTGGTTATGATGGTTGGATTTCCTTCTACACCTGAAACAAGCCATGCTTCACCACAATTCGGGAGATTGCCAAAATCCAGTTGTAAATGTTGTCTTATTTTTTGCCCTCCCCAGATCTTATCTTTGAAGATGGGTTTCAATTTGAAAGGATAAAGTGATTGCATGCTATGCTGATTTAGCCGGCAAAAATACGCATTTAAAAAAAGTAAACATATTTCTGGTAATTTTTGAAGAATGCAGCTGAGATGCATTCTGTTTTTTTCCTGTCATCAAGTCTGAAAAACGTACTTTTGTCATTCAAAATTAAAGCTATTGTGAAGAAAATTTGTGTGTTTTGCGGAAGCAGTATGGGTGTAAAACCGGCCTACAGGGAAGCTGCTGTTGCTTTAGGAATTGCTTTGGCAGAAAGGCAGGATGAACTGATTTATGGAGGCGCCAATGTAGGATTGATGAAGGTTTTGGCCGAAACGATGATGCAAAGAGGTGGCAGAGTGGTTGGTATCATGCCTCACCACCTTATCCGGAAAGAGGTTGCCCACAACGGAATCGATCTTATGCATGAAGTGAAGTCAATGGCTGAGCGCAAAGAGCTGATGGTGGAACTTTCCGATGCATTCATTGCTATGCCGGGTGGTTTTGGAACGTTGGATGAAATATCAGAAATACTTACTTTAAACCAGCTGCGTATTGCCGACAAACCATTAGGCCTGCTGAATACAGAAGGCTATTTTGATCATTTGCTGGCTTTTCTTGACCACGGTGTCAGTGAAGGATTTATCCGTGCAGAGCATCGTGACAGTATAATCATTTCTGACGACCCATTCAAACTTCCTGCTTTGCTCGAAGAATACAGACCTGTCGCCATCGGAAAATGGATTGAAGAAATCAAACAGGAAAGTGGGGAATAGCATGCTCATTATTGGCATCACCGGAACACTTGGAGCTGGTAAAGGGACAATTGTTGACTATCTTGTCAAAGAAAAACAGTTTGAACATTATTCTGTGCGTGCCTTTCTAATACGTGAAATAGAAAATCGGGGTTTGACCGTGAATCGGGATAGCATGACGCATGTGGCAAATGCTCTCAGAGCTGAATTCGGGCCAAGTTATATCACCGACTGTCTTTATGTGGAAGCGCGAAAAGCAGGTAAATCCTGTGTTATTGAAAGCATCCGCACAGCCGGCGAAATTGATTCTCTTCGCGGGAAGCCCGGTTTTTGGCTTTTTGCTGTTGACGCTGATCCGGAGCTTCGGTATAAAAGGATTCAAAAACGGAAATCGGAAACGGATGCTGTTAGCTTTGAAACTTTTCTGGCCAACGAAGCCAGGGAAATGCATGCCACAGATCCAAACCATCAGAATCTGGCTGAGTGTATCCGTCAGGCTGATTTTGTACTACACAATGAGGACAATCTTGAAAGTCTGCACCATCAAATAGAAGAAATTCTGCAAAAAATAAATACCCATGGCTGAGAATCAACCAAAAAAACCCATGCATATAAGACCCAGCTGGGATGAATATTTTCTTAAACTGGCCGATTCTGTTGCCAGCAGAGCCACCTGCGATCGTGGCCGCAGCGGATGTGTCATTGTCAAAGACAAGCAGATTTTGGTTACAGGCTATGTTGGGTCACCGCGCGGACTGCCTCATTGCGATGAGGTTGGCCACCTGATGAAAAAAGTTATTCACGAAGATGGCAGTGTCACACAACATTGTGTGCGAACCGTTCATGCTGAACAAAATGCCATCACACAGGCTGCACGCAGAGGTATTGCGCTGGAAGGAAGCACTTTGTACTGCAGAATGACGCCATGCCGCACCTGTGCCATGCTCATCATCAATTGTGGAATTGAACGCGTGGTCTGCGAACGGAAATACCATGCCGGCATCGAGTCCGAAGCCATGTTTGCTGAAGCAAATGTCAAACTGGAGTTCGTTTTTGATGAAATTCAACAGTATGAAGGGCAGTAAGATCTTGTTTGTAATAAGCTGTTTTTGAAGAAATAGTCTGAGAAAGTAGTTTTGTGTTTCTTACCTGGAGTGAAAAGCTGGCCATTTCGAAATTTCATTTACCACCGACAATATCAAAATTAAATTCAAAAGCAGGAGTTTTTTTAGTTGAAAAGCCTTTTTTTCAGAAAAGGCAATCCCTTCTAAAATCAAAGGCAGACGAAATCACTCTATTCACCTCAAAAACGCCTTGTTTACCTCAAAGTTCTTCTGTAATACGGATTAAAAACCGTATTTTTGGACTTTAATAAAATCCCGCAAAATATGTCAGCACTGGCTCCTAATTTGTTTTTTGTATTTTCTATTCATTTGACAGCATCCTATTATTCATTTTCTGAGAGCTGTACAAACCAGATGTCTATGACCTTAAAATTTTCCCGGCAAAATGAGTTATAGATACAAGAAACTCATCCCACTTGCATTGGTACTGTTGATTTTGGGAGGATTGTTTTTTTTACCTTTAAAAGTTCCATTCAGTTTCCAGTCAATGGGTCTGCTGAATCCAGCAGAAAAGTGGATTATTCGCACAGATCTTGATGGTAATTTTTATAGCGAACTAAAGAATTTTAACTCCGGCGTTATTGAGCAGTCAACAAGCTATCGTTTTGAAAGGGGCGATATTGCTTCATTATATTTTTCAAAAAATATTTCAAACAACGCCTCTATAAATAAGGGCGACACAATAGGGATTCTTTCTTCCAGACTGGTTGAGGACAGGATTCAAAAGCTGGAAAGTCAGATGGTAGTTTGGAATCAACAACTTCAAAGCCAGAAATCCGGAGAAAAGGAGGCTGTAGTTGAAGAATTGCGGCAGAAATTAGTTTTTGCCCAACAGCAGTTTGAACTGACAAAGAAAAACTTTGACCGTTCGCAAATACTTTTTCTTGACAGTCTGATCGCAAGAGAGAAGTTTGAGTCGGCTGAAACAGAATTTCTTACAGCAAAAACCAACATAGAAATAGCCCAAAGCAGCTACAATGCAGTTATATCAGGCGCAAAACCGGAAGCTATCAGGCTTGTTGAAGAGCAGATTCTGGCAAGTGAGAAAGAATTACAATTTCTGAAAGAAACAAGACAAAAGTATGTTTTGCTTTCACCGATGTCGGGGAAACTGGTTTTGAACCAATATTTACCCAAAGAAATAGAGTATATGTCCATTATCGACACTACTGCATTTATCTTGTATGCCCCGGTGAAATTTCATTACAGACCTTATCTTAGCTATGAGCTCAAAGTAGATTTAACAATTCCGGGAACTGATCAAACAGTTCAGGCAGAGATTTTTGACTTCACAGAACATGTGGAAATCATCAGTTCAAATCAGGTGATTTTTGTGAAAGCGCGAATCTCTGATCCACCGGCTGCACTTATTCCGGGGCTTTCGGTGAAATGCAAATTTGCAGGTGAACCTGTGACATTAAGGGAGTACGTGAAACGAACACTTGATATATTTTTAAGGTAAAGGCATGAAGCTACGCTACGAGTATAAATATTTTGTCCCAAACAATAAAATGGACACCCTTCGCCGGATGATAGCACCTTTTGTCAGCTATGACAAATACAGTGAAAAGATGGAGGGAAAGCATTATACAGTGCGCAGCATATATTTTGATACGGCCGGATATGGCTGTTATTTTGAAAAAGTTGAGGGGATAAAGCATCGTAAGAAATTCCGATTGAGAGGATACAATTTGCCGGAAAATAAAAACTCACAAGTTTTTTTTGAAATTAAAAGAAAATTTGAGGTTCCTATTATGAAGAACAGAGCTCCGGCAGTATTTGACAGCGCACTTCAAATGTTTACAGGCAATAATTTTGAAAATTATTGTCCGGACGAAGAGAAATATCCCAAATCGGAAGAAAATCTCAAACGCTTTTTTTATCATTATCACATGAATAAGCTTCGTCCGGTGATTTTGGTCATTTACGAGAGAGAGGCATTTCTGGGAAATCATGATGATTCAATCAGGGTTACCTTTGATAAAAATCTTCGGAGTGTTGCTTTTCCCAATATAGAAGAGCTTTACTCAGAAAACAAAGTCAGAAGATCGCTTTCTGAACGTTTTATTCTGGAGGTGAAATTTGATGACCATTTTCCTTCCTGGATGAAGCCTGTTATCAGTACTTTAGGATTGAAACGACAGTCAGTTTCAAAATATGTGATCTCTATCGACACCCATAATTTTATCAAGCCGAAAAAACTACCTTCCATTTATTCGCACACACAGATCTCAAGAAATAACAAGAATTGATATGTTTGAAGAATTTCAGAATTTTGACCTTTTCCCTGTAACGGTTTTTTCCGTGATCGGCAATCTTATCGTTTCATTTATCTGTGGAATTTCTATTTCCCTTGTTTATCGTTTTGTTTACAAAGGGCCAAGTTATTCGGTCACTTTTGTCAATTCGCTCGTTTTCTTATCCATGATCACCTCGGTGGTAATTCTTGTGATTGGCAATAATCTGGCTACAGCTTTTGGGTTGGTCGGAGCCATGTCAATCATTCGTTTCAGGACAGCAGTGCGCGATGTGCAGGACATTGTATTTATTTTCTTTTCCCTGAGTGTGGGCATGGCTGCCGGTGTCGGGCTGTATTCAGTGGCTATAGCCGGAACACTTTTTATCAGTCTTGCGATTATTTTGTTGTCGGTAACAAATTTCGGACAGGCCAAAAAGCGTGAATTTCTGCTTCAACTGACGTATAACAGCAACCCGGAAAATGACGCTCAGATTGATAATATTCTTAAAAGTCATTGCAGGAAAATAAAACTGGTAAACTTAAAAAATGCCGGTTCAGATTTGGTACTCGAAGCGCATTACCACATTTCCTTGAAGCATGAAAGAAAAAACACCCAGCTTGTTTCAGATCTTCTGGCCTCACCGGCTGTGCTCGATGTGAATCTTTATTTCGATGAAGACGATGTGAATCCCCCAACGTATTAAATCCGCTTTCAAAGAGCCCAAATACTATCATTCAATAAAAACGCCTGACTAAATCCGATGATTTGGTCAGACGTTTTGATATTTTGATTTCAGAATTTGTCTTTTACAGCTCCCTTTTCAGAATTTTTATACTGAGTCCTTTTTGTGTTGACCAGCCTTCTTTGTCGGTCAGACTGATAAAAAAGTGGTAATCACCTTCATCAAATTCACCATTTGCATTTCCTGTCGAGATGACCATTTCCAGATTGGGGGCATAAACGGTTGAACCTGAAGGGATGCTGTAGCTTTTGATAAAAACGTAAGGATTAACCGCTGGTTTCACGGGCCAAAGCTCACAAACGGTCACTTCAGTGCTGTGGGCATGGTGGTCAAAATTGTGATGGACTTCGATGCTGTAGGCGCCAAGTTCTGCATTATCTTTGAAAACAGCGTTGAAAAGATATGGTTCGCCAAAATAGATAGTATCACAATTAACAGGAAAAGCACCGGAAAAATTGATGTCTATTTCGGGCTTCTTATCATCTATTTCCTCCTTGCCACATGCCTGAAAAATCAAAATTGCGAAAAGATAAAAGACTAAGAATCGGGCAGCTCTCATGATTGAGTTTTTTAATGTAGTTACAGCAGTTAACTATAACAAACAAAATTGAATTTGGTTATTTTGCCGGGGCAGAAAGCTTAATTTCCAGCTCGCGTTCAACCTCTGTTTTGTTGCCTTCCATATCAATGACAGCAAAATGAAAATGATAATCGCCTGCTTCTGCATCAGCCGGCACATCCAGATCTTCATGAAAAATAGTATTTTTCAATCCTGAAAATTTGATGTAAGTTGTATCAACTTCCCATTCTCCTTCGCTAAGAATATAGCTCGCAAACTTTTTGCCATGTTCTCCTTCGTGATGGATTTTGATTTCTATTCTGCTGATTTTTCCCTCAGCCACAATGTCGGCTTCAATATGCAAATCGCTTCCGGGGTATGCATAACCACTGTTGTCGTGACCAAGTTCAAAACTTTTGATTTCAGGTTTGGAAACTACCTTGTCTTTGGTGCAGGCATTGAAAGTAAATACTGTCGTTGCTAAAAATAGCGCTAAAATTGCATGATATGTTTTCATAGTTTTATTGAGTGTTTAATTAATTATACATTGTGTTTGATTAAAATATTTGTTTCTTAAATTATTATAAATCATTCATTTATATCATGTTCAAAAGGGATGCTGATGCCAACAATCAGGCTTCTTCCGGGCTCAGGAACATTGATGAGTCTGTAATAGCTCATGTGGTTAAAATACTTCTGATTCATCAGGTTTTGAAGCTGAATATTAACAGAAATGAGCTGTTTTTTGATTTTAATATCTGCTCCGGCACTTAAATTTATGACCTGATAGCCTTTGGTTTTTTCCTCTGGAGGTACAATTTTATTTTGGGGAGCAGTCAGTTTATAGTCAATTGAAAAATAGGGCTTTTCGATGAAGTTGAAGTTTTTTGGCACATACTTCAGATTCAATAATAGCGATGCAGGTGGTGAAAAAGGCAATGTAAAGCCTTTTTTATCACCCGATAATTGTTCAGAATAGACGTATTCGCCAATGACTCCCGACTTCAATGTTTTGCCCAGATCGAAGTGTGCGTGGATTTCGCCGCCATAACGAAAAACGCTGCTTTCGGTGTAATTGAAAATCTGATTGCCGTTCCCATAAAGCTGATCATGTTCAAAACCAGGGTTCAGGTATATATAATTGGTGAAATAATTCACAAAAGGAGTGAAGCCGACAGCAATGCCATTTCCAGAGTATTCTGTACTGATATCCAACTGATAGGATATCTCAGGGTTCAGATCAGGATTACCAACTTCATAGCTGAAATGGTGATAGTTAACACCATTGGCAGCCAATTCTTTGGCGATCGGCATACGGAAACTCTTGCCAAGGTTTGCTTTCAAAAACAGATTGTCAAAATTGTAATTGTAGCCAACGGACCAGCTCAAATTTGAAAAGCTTTTTGTTAAATCCGGAGCGCGCAGCAGAAAAGTATCATTCGTTCCATTGAGGGTTTCTTCAGGACTTGGATACCAGTCATTATAAGCGTCAGTATTGATCATTCCGACATCTGTCCTCAATCCGAGATGTAAAAAACTTCTCTCTGAGAGCGTATATTTTCCATAAAGGAAAGCGCCACCGGCAGTTTGTCTGTAGGCAGGAATCATAAATCCCCGGCCACCAATACGATTGTTTTGGTGTTCAAAACTTAGGCCTGATGTAACAAGCAATTTTTCGTTGAAAGTATAACTGCCTTTCAGATTGGCTGAATAGATGTGTTTTTCGAATTCCCGCTCAAGATCTGAAGGAAAATCCATCGAATCCGGAAAAATTGGCGGCATATATCCATGGTCAACATACTGACTGTATTCTTGTCTGTAATTGCGTTGAAAACCAAGTTCGGATTCTATCCGCAAACCATTTTTAGTCCATTCGCTTTTGTTAACAGCCTTAAAATGTTTCACTTCCTGATAAGGATAATTGATGTCTCTTGACGAGGCATCGTGCAATGCGGTATCCACTCTTCTTGGCTCAAGTCCATGAGCATTGGCAAAAAACCCATTGATGCTGCTAATTCTGCTGATGAAAAACCTACTTACGTAATTGCTTTTTACAAGCCCGAACGAAGCATGGATATTTTGCTCATTTCCAGCGGTATTTCGAAGATTGTTCCTGAAAAGTGGTGCTCTGAAACTGTAAATATCAACACTATCGGTTGGAACTTTATAATCGGCATAATCCAGAACAGTAGCTCTCAATGATAGATATAAACTGTTTTTTCTGGTAAGAACTGAAACTGAACTTCCAATAAGATCGTTGTTCGTTTTTCCAATAAAATCAACACTTCCGCCGATGGTATTGTTGGCTGGAATCCCGGATTGTTTCAGGTCAACGATTCCTCCGATGGCATCTGAGCCATACATCAGCGATGCAGGGCCTTTGATCACCTCAATGCTTTCCACAGCAAACTGATCGATTTCCAAGCCGTGGTCGGAGCCCCACTGCTGTCCTTCATGTTTAACGCCATTTTCGACTACAACAACCCTGTTAAAACCAAGGCCACGAATGACAGGTTTTGACTGACCTGCGCCAATGTCTATCGTACTTACACCCGGTAGCCGCTCAAGCGATTTCATCAGACTGCCTCCAAGATTTTGTCTCAGAAAAGCATCATTTACAACTTCAGAATGCAATGCATTTTCCCTTTTTCTGGTTTCAATGGAATTGTCGCGTATCTCAACTTCCTGAAGGGTCGTCCGTTGTGGTGTCATCGAAATTCCCAGATGCAGATTGTCATGAAGTGTCACTTGTCTGGACTCAGTTTTATAGCCAAGAAAAGAGATTTTCATAGTATAGTCGCCTTTCTGAAGGTCTTTTAGACTAAACAATCCCATTGCATCGGTTGCAACAGCTTTTTGACCCGGCATAAGCACAATAAGGGCGCCGGGCAAAGGTTTGCTGTTTTCATCGCTGACTTTTCCTGACAGTTCAAAATTCTGACTGTAGACAGAGGAAAATGATGCAGTCAATAAGATATATAATATGAGATATCGTCTCAAAAATAATTGCATAAAGGGATTTTAAAAAAAGAGACTTCAACGGATGAAGCCGAAATCTGATATGAAACAAACTTTTTGATTTTCCTCAACAATAGAACACTTGATTTCCTTTTTTAAGGAAATTCAATCTGTTATTATTTGAAGGAAAATGCTGATTATACCTGAACCGGCGGTGCACGTGGTGTGCCGGGATGGCTTTCAAAACCAATTTGTGGTGCTTCAACGAGGATTAGGCGTAATAAAAAATGAACATCGATTCCAAAGCTTGTGTCGAAGGCTTGAGGGATATCTTTTAAAGAAATTTTGTAGTCGCAAATCAGACAATTTCCTTCTGAATCAATGTTTTGGAAAGGCTCAAAAGCAAGGGCTTCAGTATTGACAACAATATTCACACATTCAATGCCGGAGCAATGATGGTGCTCCGTATGCGCCAAAAAGTGGGTGCTTTGAACCAAAATCGGAAAAAGAAAGATTCCGGCTAAAATGAAGGCGATATGTGATTTAATTTTCTTCAATTTATTCAGCTGTTGTTTTGCAGTTGCTGCAACATCCTTTGATTATCATTTCAGTTTCCGTGCTTGTGAATCCCGCCGGAAGCGCTGGTATTGCCAACGGAATAGAATCCATACACTGAACAGTATCGCATTCCTGACAGTAAAAATGTGCATGACTGTGCTTTTGCGTGACAGAATTATCCAGTGCATATTTTACAATTTGGTTGTCTATCACAATTTTGTGGATAATCTTGCTGTCATGCAAAGTCTTGAAAGAACGGTAAAACGTTGTTCGGTCATAATGGCCTGCCAGCTTTTCCCTGATTTCGTTTTCTGAAAGTGCCATGCCGGCATTCATTATAGTCTCAATGATGCCTTCACGACAACTTGTACGTTTGAGCTGATGTTGATGCAATATTTGAGAGGCTTCGATCATGCAATAATGTTTTAAATGCAACGAGGTTGCAAATGTACAAATTTATGAACACATGAAGGATTTTTATATTAATTTTTTGACTAAAAGCGTTGATGAATAGATTTTCATTTCCATTTATTGCAAAAAAAGCAAACTATGATTTTGAAAAAGCAGAAAATCCTGATGTTAAAAATCTGATTAAATAATTAAAGCTAAGCGCTTTAAAGAATAGTTGATTTCTGATTTTTGAATTTATTCTTTGAGTATGACGACGAACTAATTTTCATCTTCATAAATGGCAACATTTGCTTTTTCACCAGCTTTCACATAGCCTCTGAACATCCCTGATGTATTGAAAGGCATTGCAATATTGCCATTTTTGTCAACGGCAATAATACCTCCGCCTGCGTCAAGTGCTTTAAGATTTTTCATAACAACTTCATCAGTAGCTTGTTCTAGTGTTTGATTGCCATAAAGCATTCTGGCAGCGATATCATGGGCAACAGCATTTCTGATAAAATATTCACCATGTCCGGTTGCAGAAATGGCACAGCTTTTATTGTCGGCCCAAGTTCCTGCGCCAATAACAGGCGAATCTCCAAGTCTTCCAACACGTTTGTAATGCATGCCGCCAGTGGAAGTCCCGGCAGCAAGATTGCCGTTTTTGTCGAGGGCAACGGCACCAACCGTACCTTTCGGGTTAAGCGGAAACTCGCGATCCAGGCGTGTTTGACGTGTTTTTTCGTAACTATCCCATCGTGACTGTGTGAAAAAGTAGGATGGGTTTACGGTATCTATTCCGGCTTTGACAGCAAAATCTTCGGCTCCGACGCCAATCAGAAAAACATGGCGTCCATCGTCCATAATTGCTTTTGCAGCAAGAATTGGATTGCGGATGATACCAATAGCTCCGACGGCACCTGCTTTGCCCTCAGCGCCTTCCATGATGGAGGCGTCGTGAGCTATTTTGCCTGCTTCGTTGTAAACTGCTCCCCGTCCGGCATTAAAAAGCGGATTGTCTTCCAAAAGTAAAATTGCTGCAACAATAGCATCTGTGCTGCTACCACCGGATTTCAGGATTTTTTCACCGGCTTCAAGGGCTGCCATCAAGCCCGATTTATAGGCTTCTTCAGCTTCAGCCGACATTTTGGAGCGCTCCATCGCTCCTGCACCTCCATGAATGACAAGCACATAGTCGGGCTTTGTTTCTTTTTTTGCAGAGTGCTGACCACTTCCCTCAAAGGGAATCAAAGCGATGATTAGAAAAAGTGCTAAAACAGATGCTGCAATAAATTTTTTCATGACCGAAAAGTTTGATTGTATAAAGGTAAAAATTACAAAGGAGGATTATTTCTTTAGAAAAAAATTGATCACTTCATGCATATCGTATAATCCAAACAGTTGCGCTGAGGTGAGTATAATAATAATGATGATGACCCATTTCACGAAAACAATCCCTTTCTGAATGGCCAGGTGCGAAGCGATGTAGGCGCCAATAATATTTCCGATGGCATGAATAAGTCCAAATTTCCAGTTCACTGCTCCGTGATAAACAAAAACGGCAAGAGCAAAAGGTGTATAAAGCAGCACAATCCATACCTTTATGGCGTTAGCCCTTATCAGATCGAAGCCTGCGCCAACAACTATCGCAGCGAGTAAAAAGTAACCGACCCCAACTTGCACAAATCCGCCATAAAAACCAATCAGGAAGAAAATCAATACCTGAACCCAGCTTATCTTGCGTTTCATCAGCTCCTCATTGCCTTTCAGATATTTCGAAGTTTTGAAGACCATGAAAAAGATCATCAAAATCAATACGGCGGCAAAAGCTTTTTCGAATGCCTCCTTGTTAATATCAACAGCCACCCAAGCGCCTATGATTGAACCAATTACAGCTGGAACGGCTAGCCATGTTCCTTTTTTAAGGTCAAGCACTTTTTTCTGGTGAAAAGTTGAAACAGAGGTTATATTCTGCAATACGACAGCAATTCTGTTGGTTCCATTGGCTACATCAATCGGCAAACCCAAAAACAAAAAGATAGCCATCGAAATGATGGTTCCACCGCCGGCAAGGGTGTTGATGAAGCCTACAAAAACCCCTGAAACTATCAGTGCTGTTATTTCAATCCAGTTCATAAAGCATTATTCATTGGTCTGTGCAATTGCTTTTTTTCCGACAAAGCGAATAAATCCATATAAAACCATAATGCTAAGAAGCATTAAAATCCAGCTTGAAACGAATCCGTATGCTGCCGGTATTGTTCCAAAAACTACAGCTACAAAACCAACTGTGAGCGCATAGGGCATTTGGGTGCGCACATGTTCAATATGATTGCAACCGCTTGATATTGAACTCAAAATCGTTGTATCTGAAATTGGTGAAACATGGTCACCAAGTATAGCTCCTGAAAGTACAGCCGAAACGACACTGTAAAAAATTGTCAGTCCGTGTTCGTGATCAATGCCTGGGGCGCTTTCTGTCAACATCCAGCTTGTTGGAAGTAGGAGTGGATACAGAATTGCCATTGTACCCCATGAGGTGCCGGTGGAAAAAGCCACCAAAGCTGCAAGAATAAAGGTGAAAGCTGGAATAAGATAAGGCGAAAATGACACGCTGAGAAGACTTTGTGCAATGAAATCGGCGGTATGCATATGTTCGGTAACCAAGGCTACAGACCATGCAAGTGTAAGAATAAGAATTGCCGTCATCATGATTCTAAAGCCTTCCAGAATGCTTTCAATCGTTTTTTGTAAACTTAGAATTCTTTGAGAAAGTGTCAGGGCAAATGCAACGACCAAGGCACTGATGGACGACCAAAGCAAGGCGGCATAGGAGTCGCTCTTGCCGATTATTTCAGAAATTTTTGAAATAAACGATATTTCTTCATTTATCCACAGCGCTTTGTCCCAGCCGGTGTAAAGGAGCCCGGTAATAGTGCCAAAAATGATGACCCCAACCGGAATTACTGCATTCATTGCCTTAACAGGTTTTCCGGATGCCTCAAAATTATTATCTGCTTCTGAAGAGTCGGAAATGACTTTGTCTGAACTTGCTTTTTGTGATCTTACGGCATTTTCCGCTTTTAACATAGGGCCATATTCACGCTTCATCAAGATGAGCATCAACACAAAAATCAGCGTAAGAATCGGATAGAAGCTGTAGGCCAATGAGTTAAAAAAAACGTTGTAGGCAGATTGATTCAAACCGATTACATTCAATCCATCCTGAATATAACTCAATTCGGCGCCGATCCATGTCGTAACAAATGCAATGGCAGCAATAGGTGCAGCAGTAGAATCAACGATATAGGCCAGTTTGGCGCGCGAAATTTTTAGCCGGTCGGCCACAGGACGCATTGTATTTCCAACAACAAGGGTATTGGCATAGTCATCGAAGAAAATAACCATGCCAAGAAGCCATGTTACAAATTGTCCGGAACGGGACGAGCGTGCAAAAACGGATAAGCGGTTTACAACCCCTTTCATTCCGCCATTACTCGAAATAAGCTGAACCATTCCTCCTATCATCATCGAAAAAATAATGATTGAAAGATGGCCGCGATCAGTTAAGGAGTCCATCACATAAGTGTCAATAACCGCTAAAAAACCTTTTCCTATCGCTGCAAAAAAACCAACTCCCTGATAGTAAAACATGATGGAAGTGCCGGTAAGAATACCCACAAAAAGAGCCGAAAACACCTCTTTGAGCAACAATGCCAGAATTATGGCGATTAAAGGCGGAAGCACAGACATCCAAAGGGGAATTGGCGTAACAGCTTTTTCTAAAACGAAATCATCTATTTTGATGATAAGACTCTCATTTTCCGGAAAGTCATATTTGAAATAAGCTTCATTTCGTATGAAAGTAACCTCATAAGGTTTTTCGTTCAAAAAAACTGTCTTAGTTGCTCCCTCTAACTGCCCAAACAAGCTGTCTGAAACAATCTTTAACGTTATTGATTGTGAAACATCGCCTACAATAATTTTTGGAAGTTGAACCTCAATATCAGATTGTCCGAATTGTTTTGCATTCAAACCAAAGCTTGAAAATAAGAGTAGCAAAAATAAAAGCTTAAGACGCAACATAGGCCTTGCAGGGTTAAAAAACAAGGCGTAAAGATAGTTTTTTCTTAATTGAAAAAAGATGGAGGTTTTTCAAGGAAATTTTAAATCAATCGGACATTTTTTTAATTGAGGTTTAATATATTGGATGCATGAAAAGCCGGTTAATTCATAGCTGTTAAACAATTTATAAAGCCTTATGTTGATTATACGTGAGAAGGCAAAGCATCAACCACCAAAACTGTCAACTTTTCATAGCGCTGAAAAGGATTTTTTTTTTACATAAAATTTCGAGAGCAACAATTATGTTGTATCTTTACAACATAATTGTTGAATTATGATACCTGGAACATTAAAGACAAAGCCTTTCAACACTAAAAAAAGTGTAAGAAAAGCAGCGGGAGATAAAAAAGGTTTAAAAGTATGGGAGATAAATTCCGACGAAAAATCTTATACCTGGTCAAACAGAATGGAGCGCGTTGACATTATCAGACAAGGAATTCCATATAAATCAATTGAAACAATCAGCCAAAAACTGAATCGTCCTGTCAAATCAATTCTGTCAATTGTTGGAATGCCTCAAACCACCTATAACAAAAAAATGGCTGAACATTCTTTGCTTGACAGCAGAAACAGCGAGTTGATTGTATTAATTACTGAACTGATTGACTACGGTTTAGAAGTATTTAATAGTGAAGAGGAAAAATTTCAAAGGTGGCTGAAGAAACCAAATTTATCTTTAGAAGGAAATTCACCCGAAAGTTTATTGGATACCATAACGGGTATTGATGAAGTTAGATTTTGTTTGAACCGAATTGAATTTGGAAATTTTGCCTGATGAGAGTTTTTAGAGTTGAACGAGAGAAATACTTAAAAACAACACTGTCAGGTATTGGCGCATCGATGGCAAAAGGTTACCGATGGAATAGTTTGAATACAAAGCTTGTATACACTGCAGAAAGCCGGGCTTTGGCAACTTTGGAGGTCTCCGTACATTTGGACTTAAGTGAAGATTTACCTTCGGATAGATTTTATGTTGAAATTGAGATTCCGGAAGACTTAACCATTTTGGAAGTTGATATTAATGACCTTCCTGATTTTTGGAATTCAAAACCACCAACATATATAACCCAAACAATTGGTGATGATTTTGTAATGCAAAACGAAGCTGCAATCTTAAAAGTTCCAAGCAGTATTGTCCCGCAAGAGTTTAATTACCTGATAAATCCCAATCATGCGGATTCAAAAAGGATTAAAGTAATAAGCAAAGTTCCAATGACTTTTGATGCGCGTATTAAGTCAAAGTAAGTTATTCTATTTATAATGAGTGACAAAGCAGACTGACACAAGCACCTCAATCTAAACTGAAAGCAAGAAATAACCCCGCCGGAGCGGGGTTTTAGATTGAAAAATGTTTTGCCATTGGTTGAGCGTGAACTTAAAAATCGAAGCTGTATTCTGCTATCTTACTTTTTCGTAATCTAACAGTGACGGTTCGAAAACTTTTAGTCCAGCAACAGGCAAGTCATAACAGAAAGCAATTATTGTCTTGCTGATATTTTCTATTTTAATCCGCTTCTGATTAGGAATGGATCGATGGAAGGTTCGCTGCCTCTGAATTTGACGTAAGCATCCATGCCTTCCCAAATACCATTTTCGGCAAGTACATATTTGCGGAATTTTTCGGCAAGTTCCTGATTGAACAGATCACCAGACTCTTTGAATGCCATAAAAGCATCAGCATCGAGTACGCCTGCCCAACGATATACGTAATATCCGGCAGCATAGCCTGTGCTGTGAATGTGGCCAAAATTAGGAGTTCTGTAACGTGGTACGATTTCACTTATCAAACCAATGCGGTCAAGTGTTGCCTTTTCGAAAGCATTCACATCAGTTCCCGATGCAAGGGGAAGAGTATGCCAATCCATGTCAACGATAGCAGCAGCAATGTATTCAGCATTTTCAAAACCTTGATTAAACATGGCTGATTTATTCAGTTTTTCGACCAGTTCAAGCGGAATGACTTCACCTGTTTGGTAATGGAATGCATATTCTTTCAGCAATTCAGGTTCGCCGGCCCAGTTTTCCAGAATTTGTGACGGAAGCTCTACAAAATCGCGTGGTACACTGCGGCTTGTGCGGTTGTATTGTCCATCGGCAAAAAGGTTGTGCAGCGCATGTCCGAACTCATGGAAATAGGTTCTTGTTTCGTCCCAGCTTAAAAGTGCAGGCTGATCGCCGACAGGGCTGGTAAAGTTCATTACGATGGTAACGATAGGTAATATTTTATTACCATTTTCGTCATAACCTCCATTGCGATAGGTGCCACACCATGCTCCGCTGCGTTTTTCAGGACGTGGATGCGGATCAATGAAAAGCACACCCTGATGTCCACCTTCACGGTTAAAAACTTCATAGGCTTCTACTTCAGGATGGTAAACAGGGATTTCGGTATTTTTTACATAGGTGAGCCCAAACAATTTATTTGTGAGAATAAAAATGCCGTTTTTCACATTTTCAATAGCAAAATAAGGCTTGATATCATCTTCATTGAGATCGTATTTTTCTTTACGCACCATTTCTGAATAATACCACCAGTCCCAGGAAGCCAGCTTGAAGTCGCCACCGGTTTTCTTGATGATAGCTTGCTGTTCATCGCGCTCAAGTTTGGCACGTTTAATAGAAGGCTCCCATACCTGATAGAGGAAATCGTAAACATTGGCAGGGGTTTCAGCCATTTGATCGGCGATGAAATATTCTGCATAATTGTCGTAACCAAGCAGATTGGCCATTTTTTTACGCATTTCCATGAGCTCCAGGAAAGTAGCTTTATTATCGTTCTCGTTATTGTTGTCACCACGATTGATGTAGGCAGTGTAAAGTTTTTCGCGCAGGTCGCGGCGCTCAGAAAATTGTAGAAATGGAATCCAGCTTGGTTTAGCAAGGGTGAAAATCCATTTTCCTTCCATGCCTGATTTTTTAGCTTCATCAGCGGCAGCAGCAACAACGTTTTGAGGCAATCCTGCAAGGTCTTCCTGCTTATCCAGAACGAGTTTGAACCCATTGTTTTCAGCCAGAAGATTTTCACCCAATTTGAGTGAAAGCATCGACATCTGTTGGTTGAGGCTTTTCAATTCTTCGCGTTGTTCTTCGGGAAGAGCAGCACCGTTGCGGGCAAAATCCTGATAGATTTTTTCTGTCAGACGCATTTGTTCCTGATTCAGGCCAAGGGATTCACGTTGTTCGTAAACAGTTTTTATGCGCTCAAAAAGCCCCTGATTGAATCTTATTTCGTTTGAATGGGCAGAAAGCATTGGGGTGATTTCGCGTGCTAATTCTTGTAAACGCGGATTGGTGTTAGCGCCACGCAGACCGCCAAAAATGGGACTGATTTTACTCATCAGTTTTCCTGAACGGTCGTAAGCAACGATAGTATTTTCAAAATCAGGAGCTTCAGGATTGTTAACAATGGCTTGAATATCTGCCTTATGCTCTTCTATAGCAACTGTATATGCCGGCAGGTAATGCTCGTTACCGATGATATCGAATGGAGGCGCACCAAAAGGTGTTTCAAATTCGACAAGCAGAGGATTTACAGCTTCTTTTGGTTTTTCGGCTGTGCTGCATGATGCAAGAAATAGCACCGGAAACAGCAAAAACAAGAAAATTCTTCTCATGATAATTTGTGTTTGTTACTGATATATTGATAGTTCAGGCTGTAAAAGTAAGGATTTTCTGAAAAATGCCATGATTTTTCGGCAGAAAGGCTTTTTGAATCAGTTAACGGTAGAAGGGAGTGTTGTTTTGAAACTCCATTAAATCAGGAAGTTTGATTTTCTGTAGTCTTAACCGATTTCTATAAGACTCACAAATTTATAATAAAGATGAAAAGGCAAAACAGCCTGCTCTACTCATCTTTCAAAGCATCCTAAGATATTGAATGCAATGCTTTTTCTGCCTGAAATGTAATTGATATTTATTGACAATACCTTAGCAGCAACTATTCATATTTTATTACTTCCAAAAGATTGATACGACTCGCTTTCCATGCTTGAATTCCAATGCTGACCATTGATATGGCCCAGGCAAATAGAGCATTGAGTACAAACATCCATGGATGAATGGGAACATGATAACTAAAATTGGAAAGATAGAAATCCATGCCCAAATAAACAGGAAAAATAGTGATGCAATTTGCGATGAGAATAAGCAAACTAAAGTTTCCAATGACCGAAAAAGTGAGCTGCCATGACGATGCACCAAGGATTTTCTTAATACCCAACTCTTTGATGCGCTGCTGAAGACTTAAGGCTGACAGTCCAAACAAACCCATTGCAGCAATAAATAGCGCCAATGCAGTCGACCAATAAATCATTTTCCCTAACTGCTGCTCGCGGACGTAGGATTGCTCAAGATAAGCCTCAAAAGGGAAAGCAATGAATGGCTTATCAGGAAACTGCTTTCGCCATACTTGTTCCAGCTGAGTCATTCCTTCCGCTGAGGAAGTCATTAGATTGACTGCTAAGTAATTATATCCATCATAAGGGTGCATGGTAAGCAACAATGGTGCGATAGTGCTGTGAATTGGCGCAAAATGAAAGTCGCTGACCACTCCAATAATTGGGTAATTTCCATCACGTTGTATTATTTTCCCGATAGGATCATCATAGTTGAAACGTTTCACAAAGGTTTCGTTGACGATATAGGCCTTTTGGTCAGTTGCTGAAGGAATTCTGAAGTTCCTGCCTGCTTTGATCTGTAAACCAAAGACACTTAAAAAGGAAGTGTCAACATCCATCACATGAATCATAACAGGCTGAAAATGACCCTCAGGCAAATATCCATTCATAGTAACACCTCCTCCAGGCAATTCTGATACAGCTGCACAGGAAGCAACTGCCGGTTGTTGGAGAATTGTCTGCCGGATGTATTCTGTCTGTGATAAGTTTGTCCCCGGTGGTAAAACAACGGCGATTACATTTTTCGATTTGAACCCTTTGTCAAAATGACTGATATACTGCAGTTGACTATAAATTACCCATGCACTGTTAATAAAAAATGCCGCTATCACAAATTGAAGTACAATCAGCATTTTTGCAAAAATGCTGTTCTTTCGGCCTGTTGGCATATTTCCCTTCAGAATTTTAGTCGGCTCCAATGCTGACAAGTAAAAAGCCGGATAAATGCCGGCTACGAATGCAGTAAACACAACTAAAAGAAACATAAACGGCAAAAACCACGGGTGTGAACCTGTGAGTGTCAGCGCTGCACCAGTTAGCGCATTAAAGGCTGGCAACAAAATTTCAGCAAACATCAAAGCAAGCACAAAGGCAAAAAAGCTAAGCAGAAATGATTCTCCAAGATGCTGAAAAACAAGTTGTTTCCGGGTTGCTCCAATGGTTTTTTTGATGCTAATCTCAACAGATCGCTGCAGGCCTGATGCTGTTGCAAGGTTGGTAAAATTAAAGCATGCCGTCAACAAAATGGAAAAAGCTACCAGCATAAGCATCCTTAACATACTCACCATCGGTGCATTTGGGTCAATGGTGTTGAGGTGTATATCTGTCAGTTCCTGCAAAACAACATGCAAACTAAAACCAGTACCTTCCAACTCTTTGTTGACTTTTTCATCGATGACTGCTTGCATCTTTGTGGCCGTTTGTTGTTTCTCAGAACCATCCTGCAGTTCGATGAAGGTTGGATATTGATTGCCTCCATTGATGCCCATGTGTCTGCTTTTATCCTGATAGAGTGTTTCGAACGACATGATGGCATCGAACTCAATACTCGAGTGAGACTTCGGGTTTTTTACAATCCCAGTCACTAAAAAAGTCGCATCACCATTCAAGGAAACCGTTTTTCCAATTGGGTCTGCATCTTTAAAAATCGCTGAAGCAAGTGTTTCGCTCAGAACTATTTTCTGAACACCACTCAGCACCTCATTCGGATTTCCTTCCAGCAGCTCAAAATTGAAAAAAGCGAAAAAAGTTGAATCAGCATACAGCAGATTTTTCGTTTCTATGACTGCTCCTTCTTGATAAAAAAAACCTGACTCTTCTACCGTAATGCGACAAATGCTGTGAATTTCGGGCAGGATTTCCGAGAGCATCGGGCCAAATGCAGCGGTTAGTTCATGCGAAAGTTGGTTACCATCTTTGTGCCGGTACTCAACCAAAAGCCGATACTTATTTTGGCTGTTTTCATGAAATCGATCGTAACTCCATTCATGAAAAACAAATAAAATGATAAGAATCACAGAAGTTAATCCAAAAGCCAAACCCAGACTGTTTATTAGGCTGTATTGCCAGGACTTGCGCAGGTTACGGTAAAACATCCGAAAGAAATGAGACCACATAACGTCTTTATTTGGTTTAAACTATCCTACAAATACATTCCAGGAATTATAACCATTACTCACATATAGCCTTTCACATACTGACAATGATCACTTCTACTCATATTTTATCGCATCCACAGGGTTTGAATTTAATGCTTTTACTGCCTGAACCAATACTGTTGCCATTGCAACAATGGTAGCGCCAAAAAATCCTGCAATAAACCACAATGGGTTCATTTCGACCCTGTAAGGGAAGTTACTAAGCCATTCCGACATGAGATAATACACCAATGGCATGGCGAATATACCTGCAATTATCACCAAAATCATAAAGCTGCCGGTGAGCAATTTCAGAATTCCAAGCCTGCTGCTGCCGAGTACTTTTCTTATGCCAATTTCGCGTGTGCGTTGTTCGATCGAAAACACTGAAAGACCAAAAAGTCCAAGGCATGAAATCAAGATGACGATAAAAGAAAAGTAGCCGAAGAGGGAAAGCATCCGCTGTTCATGTTTGTATTGTTTTGCAAAACGATCGTCTAAAAAGGTGTAATGGAAATAATTCTTTCTATCGAAATTCTGCCACATTTCGCTGATTTTTTCTATGGTTTGGTTCATGTTGCCCGACTGAATTTTCACAGCAAGATAGCTCAGGCGGGAAGTATTCGGGTCGTGAAGAATAAACACCAGGGGTTCGATGGGATTATGAAGTGAGGCATAGTTGAAATTTTCTACCACGCCGATAATCTTTCCATCCACACCCATGCCGCAAAACATTTTGACATCCAATGGATTAGGGTTTCCAAGAAATTCGACAGCAGCTTTATTGACAACAAAAGCTGTTTTGGCATCATTGGGATATTCTTTTGAGAAAAGCCTGCCTTCAGCAAGAGGGATGTCAAGCGTCTCAAAAAACGCATGATCCACAACGAAGAGGTTCATCGTATGCACTTCTGACTTCACTGTATCGCCAACAAAAAACATCAGTCTGCCCGACCTATATCCCGGCAGACTTTGGGTTGTGGAAACAGCTTTCACCTCAGGAAGTGAAAGCAGTTGTTGTCTGATAACTTCTTTGTTGGCTACCAGACTTGAATCGCCCGGATAATGAATAATCATCACTTGCTCTGAGTCAAAGCCTTTGGGATGCGTTTGCATGAATTTGAGTTGGGATGAAACGATGAGTGTGCTAATGATCATACCGATTGAAATGACAAACTGCAGCACTACCAATGATTTCCTAAGATTTACAAGCTTTATCTGATTTCCGCCTGCCATCATAATGCCCGGTCGCAAAACGGCAACCGGCGAAAAGGAAGAGAGCACTACTGCAGGAAAGAAACCGCTCAGCAAACCCAAAAGGATGAATGTTGTTGCCAGAATAAACAAAGAAACATTGTTTTCGGTGATGCCTGAAAGGGATAACTGCAATCCAGTCAGGTTGTTGAACCAAGGCATGGTTATTTCTGCCAAAGCCCATGCAATGATAAAAGCAATTGCTGTAAGCAGATAGCTTTCACCAAGAAACTGAAAAATCAACTGGCTGCGATGTGCTCCGGCAACCTTTCTGATCCCAATTTCACGCGCCCTTTTCATTGATCGCGCTGTGGAAAGATTCATATAGTTGATGGCTGCAATCACAAGTAAGAACAGCGCGATAAAGGCGAAAATCATCACTACCTGCTTGTTGGTATTGCTGCTGCTGTCATACTGAAGCTTGTTGTTGAAATGAATATCGCTCACCACCTCGTGCCTGAGCTCAATCGAGCCATCCACATTCACACTGGCAATCCATGGTTTTATCGTTTCTTCAACAAGGAAATTCAATTTTTCACCAAAATTCTGTGCTGCCTGTTTGTTGTTAAATCTCACATAAGTTGAGCCCAGCAGCCAAAACCAGTCTGACCGGAATTCTTCGATTCTTTGCTGAGAAAAAGTGCTGATTGAAGCCAATGCATCAAACTCCAGATGACTTGTGCGATTGCTTTTGTCAATCACCCCGGTTATAACGAAGGTGGTTTTATTGATGCGAATCATTTTGCCAAGCGCGGGTTCGCTGCCAAAAAAGTTTTTAGCAATATCTGTATTGATAACCATACTTTTTGGTTCAACCAGCGCAGTTTCGGGACTTCCTTCTACAAAAGGATAATCAAAAACTTTGAAAAAATCTTCATCAGCATAGGTGAATGAAGGCAGTTCGAGCATGCGCTCATCGTGCCAGACGGTAATGCCAATCTGGTCTTCATTGAAGCTGGTGCGAAAAATCATGGTTGCAGCGTCTACTTCCGGAAAGTCAGTTTTCATGGCCTGGGCCATGTTGTAGGACGAAAGCGCAAAATGATCGAGTCGTCCATTGAAATTTAATGATCCGCTGATGCGATAAATCAATTCATGATTTTTCCAGTCTCTGTCATAAGAATATTCCTGCACCACATAAGCAAAAATCAGCAGAAAAACCATGATTCCAGAAGTCAGTCCAACCATATTGATCAGCGCATAAGTTGGCTGCTTGATCATTTTTCGGATGGTTGTCTGAAGGTAGTTCAGAAAAAGTATGCGATAATGTGTCATGGCGCCCGAGTAAGATTTATGATCTGGGATTAATCAAATGCAGGAATATTTTAAAAATGTTATTTTTCTTCCGGGATGCGGTAATAGGTTTTTGCAACAATTTTCCATCCATCCTCAAATTTGTAGAGATTCATGTAGTCGGTGAAAAGATGTTTTCCGGCACGGTAAAGTTCAATTCGGGCAATGGCGGCATCACCTGCAACATCCACAAGTGGAATTTCAGCTGTAACTTTTTCCGTTGGTGTCTGCCCAGAAGCCATTGCTTTCTTTATGTTTTCCAGCCAGGAATAAATTGGAAAACGCACCAGCAAACCGTTGTTAATGCTCAGCATTTCAAAGCCCGGGTGGAAGCCGTTTTCAATTTTTTCTATACCACCTCTGTTGTGAATTCCATCAACATAGGAAGTTAAAATCACTTCCCGAATGGCGTCTTTTTCTGTTTCCTGCGCAGATACAATGAGGATATTCATCAAAAACACTGCAATCAAAATGTACTTTTTCATGGATTCATGGTTTTTATGTGAATGGTTAGACATGTTTCTTTCTAAACATCAAAGTGATGCCTTTTTCTACGGGTGAACCAATTTCAACCAGCTCCCAATCTTTGTCGTAGCTGTCGATTTTATGTCGAAGCACCTGCACTTTCTCCTTTGGTGGAACATCATTTCCTTCCCAGTCGAGCAGTTCAACCCTGTATTGCATCGTTTGTGTCCTTCCGTTGATGCGCACGTCAATCTCGATATTTTGATCCTGATCAAAATCCGGAATTAAAATTACTACTTCTTTCATGGCATTTATTTTTAATTATATACTCTGTCCTGTTTTGTCTTCAACGACTGTTTTCTACTCTTTACTCATACTTTAGTGCCTCTGATGGATTTGTTCTTGCCGCTTTGAGCGACTGATAGAAAACAGTCAGCAAAGCAATAAAAAATGTTAGTGCTACGGCAGCCACGAACACTTTCCATGGCATATTTATGCGATAGGCGAAATTATTGAGCCAACTGTCCATAAGCACCCAGGCCACAGGCCAGGCAATAATGTTAGCCAGCAACACCCATTTTGCAAATTCACGCGAAAGCATAAATACAATGTTTGTTTCGCCGGCACCCAAAACTTTTCTTATACTGATTTCTTTTGTTCTGCTTTCGGTGGTGTAGGCTGCCAAACCGAATAGTCCCAAAGAAGCAACGAATAATGCCAGCAAGCTGAAAATCGTATAGAGCTCACGTGTTTTGCGTTCATTTTCATAAAAAACCTCCATGTTGGCATCGAGTGTTGTGTATTCAAATGGCTGTCCGGTATCCATTTCGTTCCATGACCTTTCCAGAAAACTGACAGATTCCTCAAAATTTGTTCCCTTTACTTTTACAGCCATTCTGTTAAACCATCCATCATTTCTGAGATAAATCGCCATTGGCCTGATGCCTCTGTGAAGCGATTCAAAATGAAAATCCTTAACGATGCCAATGATAGGGCTGATAAAATGTTCGTTTGGCGGTGTGGCATGTCTGATAATTTTTTCCTGCCTGAAATCAGTAATACCAACCGTGCGGGCTGCTGCTACGTTTAAAATTACAGCCATCGAATCGGTGCCATATTCCTTCCCAAACCATCTCCCCTCAGCCATTTCCATTCCCAGTGTTTCAATCAGGTCATAGTCGGCATACATTATCATCATAAGATTTACATCTTCCAAAGGTTTCCCTGAAACACCGATGCTGTTTGAGCTAAAATCGTCTCCGGGCAAATCGCGTGAATAGGAGGCCTTAATTACACTTGGATGCTGAAGTATTTTCTGCTTAAAAACCTGAAGATCTTTACCCAGTCCATGCACGCGTTTTATGACGATCAGATTTTCCTTGTCGTAACCCATGTTTTTGTCCTGAATGAAAGCTAATTGCAAATAAACTATAAAGGTTGAAACGAGTAAAATAATTGAAATGCTATACTGCAACAAAACAAGCAAGCTTCGTAACTGACTTTTGGTAACGCCTTTAAATAAATGTCCTTTGATAACCTGAAGGGGTTGATAGGCTGAAAGGTAAAATGCAGGATAACTACCTGCTATCAAGCCTGTTATTATGACAAAAAGTGGAATAATGGTCAGTAAAAAAGTTGCTGATTCAAAATTCAATGATAAATGCTTGTTTGAGATTTGATTGAAAAAGGGAAGACTTAGTTCAATAAGAAAGACAGCTATTATCATCGCAATAAGGCTGAATAGTATCGATTCTCCAAGAAACTGTCTGATCAAATCTCCGCGGCTTGAACCTAAAACTTTGCGAATACCTACTTCCTTAGCCCTTGAAGTTGATTGTGCAGTTGATAGATTCATATAATTGATGCATGCAATCAACAAGATGAAAACAGCAATGATCGAAAAAAGCATCACATAGGTTATGTTTCCGTTGGCTTCCAGCTCGCCATCAAGCTGTGAGTGCAGATGAATTTTTGTAAGTGGTTGTAGTTTATAACCATAGGTTTGTCCTGATCCAACAAACTCCTCAAGACTTATTCCCAGAAACTCCTTCATTTGTTCTCTGATATTCCGGTAAAGGAGTGAATCAAGTTTTTGTTCCGTTTCATCAGCATTTGTCTTGGGAGCAAGCACCAGATAGGTGTGGGCGCTTTGATTGAACCAACTTGTGTTGGCGTGCCATGCCAGTGAATTAAATGACGCAATGGCATTGAACTTAAAATGGGAGTTCGAAGGAGCATCTTCAACAATACCTGTAACGGTGTAGTGGTGAATATTGTTTTCGATGATGGCTTTCCCCATTGGGTCTTCATCCCCAAAATATCGTTTTGCTGTTGATTTGGTAAGTACAATACTTTTAGGCTCGACAAGTGCTTTTTCCTGATTACCTTCAATAAGTTTAAAGCTGAAAACTTCAAAAAAGCTGGAATCAGCATATAAAAAACGGTCTTCAATAAAGGTATTCTCTCCTGCACGAACTGAATGCTGATTGCCTGACAATAAGCGCGTTACATACTCTACTTCAGGAAATTCCTGTTTTAGGGCTGCGGCAAAAGGCAAGGGAGTGTAGGTGCTGTGAAATTCATTAGCGCCAAACTTACCATGAACAGTCACGCGGTAAATCCGGTCGGCCTTTTCATGAAAACGGTCATAGCTGAGTTCATCGAATACATAAAGCATGATAATCAAGCAGGCTGCCAAACCAATTGCCAGTCCTGAAATATTTATCAGACTGAAGCCCGGTCGTCTCAGTATATTCCGGTAAGTAGTTAAAATATAATTTCTTAGCATCAATTTTATTCTTAAAAACACTCACTTACAGCCTCTACTCATATTTCAGCGCTTCCACCGGATTGGCGTTGGCTGCGCGCAGGGCATGAAACAAAATAGTAAGCATAGCAATCAATGTAGCTGAAAACATTGCCAAAACACCGTCCCAAACAGAAATATTTATCGCATAGGCAAATCGCGAAAGAATCTGTTGCGAAAAATAGAAACCCATAGGCAAAGCAATCAAACCGGAAATGGCAACAAGAACCAAAAATTCTTTCATGATCATCTTCATCATTTGTGTTGATGAACCACCCAAAACTTTTCTTATTCCTATTTCCCTTGTCCTTTGCTCCACACGCAAAGAGGTGAGCCCATATAATCCAAGGGCAGAAATCAACAATGAAAGTAGGGTGAACAGGGTAAAAAGTTTCATGCTGTTTTTGTCATTTTTGTATTGACGTTCCAGCCTTGCTGCTGCATTCACTGATTCAAATGGTGTATTTGGAAAAAGTTTGTTCCATTCTTCCTCAATAAGGGGAACCACAGTTTTGGAATCGTCGGCACTGTAACGAACACAAACAGTGAAATATCCATGAGGATTGATAATCCAGGCTGCCGGTTCAATCTTATGATGCACGGAATAATAATGATAATCGCTGATGACCCCAACTACAGTGCGTTTGTTGATCGTGTCCATTCCAAAAGGCCTGAATCTCATTCCGATTGGTTCTTCCCAGCCAAGATAATTCACTGCAGCCTGATTGAGTATCACTGACTGTTTTTCATCGTTTGGAAAATCCCTGCTGAAATTACGACCCGAAACAAAAGGAATTTCCATCAAAGGGAAGAAATCTTCATCCACATAACCAAAGCGCACCATCAAGCGGGTATTGGTAGTGTCGTCAAGGACAATCGTTGATTGATTGCCAGCAACACCGTTTATAAAAGATGCAGCTGCAACAGATTGTATACCTGCAATTTGCTGTAAAACTGGCTTCAAAAGTGCAGCTTTCTGCCCTTGGTTACCTTCCTGAAGAAAAACACCCAGAACTTGGGTATAATTGTAGCCAAGATCTTTTTTTAATACATAGTTGATCTGTCTGTTTGTTACAACCACGACAAAAATCAGCACGATGGCCACCGAAAACTGAAATACTACAAGCGCTCTGCTCAGCCATCCACCAACACCCGAAGCCTGGCCACGTGAACCTTTCAACACGTCAACAGCTTGATAGCGACTCATAAAGAATGCAGGATAAATGCCTGACATAATGCTTATTATGACCCAGACAAGAAATAAACCTCCATTAAATAACAGGTTGGAAGCAAACTGAATACTCAATTCCGTATCAAGAAGGCGGTTGAATTCAGGTAAACTAACCTCAACCAATATCAGGGCCAAAATAATTGACAGAAAGGTTATGATGACCGATTCTCCAAGGAATTGGTAAATCAAATTGACCCTGTTGGCTCCCAGCACTTTTCTGACACCAACTTCTTTTGCTCTTTTCACAGAGCGTGCAATGGCAAGATTGATGAAATTGATACATGCAATCACAATAATCAGAATGGCAATCACGATAAACACAAGAACCAGCCTGTAGTCGCCTTGTTTGTGGTTAATTTGAAATTTAATATGTCCTGAACGCAAATGAATATCTGAAACCGGCTGAAGATACATTCTCGGGGGTTGTGAGAAGGCATTTGAAGTGTAATACCGGCTTAAGCCTTCATTTAGTTTTACAGTTACATCTTCAAAGTTAGCGCCATCACTTAGTTTTATATATACCGGCATTGAGTTTGAACCCCAATCTCTAAGCCACGGATATGTATTAAGTGCAGATTCGTAAGAAACCAGCATATCAAGCAGCAGATGTGCATTTTGAGGTTGGTCTTCCATAATTCCGGTTACAACATATCCGGTTTCATTGTTGAAATCAAGATTTTGACCCAGAGCCTTTTCAACATCACCAAAATATTTTTTTGCAACAGTTTCAGAAAGCACGACTGATTTTGGTTCTTTCAAAGCATTTTCAATGTTGCCCTCAAGCAATTTGATTCCAAAAAAACGAAATGCTGAAGGGTCTGTCCATACTACATTTTCCTGACTATAAAACGAATCTCCTACACGCACCTGACGAGCTCCCCAATCCATAACGCGTACTGCATCAACTACTTCCGGAAGTTCTTCCTTCAGTGTTTCCGATAATGGCCCCATATTTACGGCTACATGCTGCTCGCCAACACCCTGAGCCATCTGAATCTGCACAACACGGTGCCATCTTCCAATGTCTGGTATATGCTTGTCGAAACTGAAATGATACTGTACATACATCATTATGAGTAAGAAAGAAGCAATACCTGCACTTAATCCAATAACATTGATTGCTGTATAGGAAAACTGCCTTATTAGTCTTCGCAGTGCTATTTTTAAATAATTGCGTATCATATGTAACTCGTTTTTGTTTTAAAATGGCAAACCAAAATTCGGTTCTTGAATCGGACAAATCAGAAGCATCGTAAATCTGGAGAATGATTTGATCTTCAACCAGATAATTAGGATTAAACGATGCTCTTTTTTATGTTTTCATTGATAATCTGACCGTCGAACAGTCGGATGACACGCTGACTATATTCGGCATCACGCTGGGAGTGCGTTACCATGATGATGGTAGTTCCATTTACGTTTAAATCGTTAAGCAGATTCATTACTTCTTCTCCATGCGCCGAGTCAAGATTACCTGTGGGCTCATCAGCCAGAATAAGTGCAGGCTTTGCAATCACAGCCCTGGCGACAGCCACGCGTTGCTGTTGTCCGCCCGAAAGCTGCAAAGGAAAATGTTTTGCGCGATGGCCTATTTGCATCTGATTAAGCACTTCTTCTACTCTTACCCGGCGTTCTTTTGAAGGCATGCCAAGATAGATCAGTGGCAGTTCAACATTCTCAAAAACAGTGAGCTCATCGATAAGATTGAAGTTTTGAAACACAAAACCTATGTTGTGTTTACGCATACTTGCCCGCTGCCTTTCGGTGCTTTTTGACACATCTTTTCCAAGGAAAAAGTAGCTTCCACTGCTTGGATTGTCGAGCAAGCCAAGGATGTTGAGCAAGGTTGATTTTCCACAGCCTGAAGGCCCCATAATAGCAACAAACTCGCCTCTTTGGATTTCAAATGAAACCTCATTTAAAGCTGTTGTTTCCACTTCGTCAGTGCGGAATATCTTCGATAGTTTTTCTGATTTAATCATTTTATAAATTTTTAAAGGGTTTTTATAAATGTGTTTTGACTATTCATATCTTAATGCTTCGGCAGGATTTGTCCGCGCCACGCGAAATACCTGATCGGTGATGGTGAACTGGGAAATAATTAAACTTATCAAGCCTGCAATGCCAAACACCCACCATTCTATGGCAATTTGATAAGGAAATCCTTGCAACCAATGATTAACAATGTACCAGGCTACAGGACAAGCTATTATAAATGCTATGGCAACAAGTTTCAACATATTTAACGACATCATTAAATAGATAGATTCCAAACCTGCGCCGTGAATTTTGCGGATGCACACTTCGCGTCTTTTACGATTGGCCATATAAGCAGCCATTCCATAAAGGCCCAGGGCTGCAATAAAGATGGAGAGGATTGAAAACAGGACGAACACCCGCATCTGAACTCCCTGCTCCTGATAGTAGCTGGTAAATGCTTCCTCAACAAATCTATACTCAACTGGAAATTCGGGACTGAATGAAACCCAGGTTTCTTCAAAATATGCCAACGCTTCCTGTCTGATATTTGGATCTATTTTAAAACATAATATGAATGAAGACTCATCGCTGAGTGAAATCATTAGGGGGCCAACTGCCTGGCTTACATCATTAAAATGAAAATCTTCTGTAATACCAACAACCTTTAATGCTCCCCTGTAAGTTGTCTGTTCGGTGTGCCCCAGTGGCTCTTCCCAGCCAAAATAGGCAGCAGCAGCACGATTGATTATTATCGACCCTGCTTCATCTGCAGTTGAGGTAGAAAAGTGCCTTCCTTCAGAGACTGGCAGCTCAATCATTTGTAAAAATTCTGGTGTTGTCGGCAAAAAGGTATATTGTCTGGATTCACCATCAACTTTAATGGACTCTTGCCATGTAATCGTTCCGGGAATAGCATTGGTATAGGCCACTGCTGTTATCCCGGGATGTTGCATCAGCTTTTCCTTGAATGCTGTTTTTGAATTACTTATATCCGGGCTTATCCGGGCATATGCCATGTTTTCAATATTGATTCCAAGAGATTTGCTGTTCATGAAATCAACTTGCTGATAAACAATAATGGTAGTGCTGATTAAGGTTATGGAAATCACAAACTGCAATACGGTAAGTATGCTCCTGAAATTAGCTTT
Organism: Bacteroidales bacterium; assembly: GCA_030683155.1. GTDB lineage: Bacteria > Bacteroidota > Bacteroidia > Bacteroidales > F082 > JALNZU01. The sequence continues at coordinate 11,405 of JAUXMV010000079.1, read as the reverse complement.
TCCGCTTGAGCGATCGTTGAAGCCTTTCAGTACATCAACTGGTTTGAAAGCTGACAATAAATAGGCCGGAAAAAGACCTGCCATTAGTCCCAATAAACTGGCGCCTCCGATAAGGAGCAAAAGTGAGGATGGGTTAAGAAAATCTATTATCAGGTCTTTCTGAAGCAATGCCCTAAGCGTCGGCAATGTTAGTTCAACAATTATAAGGGCAATAAACATTGCTGCCAGGCTGATTAATATGGCTTCGCTGATATATTGTGCTACAAGGGCGGGTTTGCTGCTGCCAATCACTTTCCTTACCCCTGTTTCTTTGGCCCGGTTGGTGGCAGTGGCCGTTGTGATATTGATAAAGTTGATCAAAGCCAACAACATAATTATAAATGCAACCACCAAAAACACATGTACCATGGTACGGTTTCCATGCGCAATGCCCATTTCGTAGTCTATGCTTTGGTCAAAGTATACTTCATCAATCTGTTGAAGTCTAAAATCAGGCTCGCCACTTTCAACCCAGCTTTGCTTACCGGTTAAATGAGTGTTGATGTCGGTAATGGCCTGCTGATGCGAAGTGCCTTCCGCCAGACGGAGGTAATAATTGAAATTCCAATGACCAACCCTTTTCAGAAAATCCTCCTGATTGGTCATGGCCGGAATATCTTCAAAAATGGCCATGCCGTTAAAGGATAAATGAGAATGACTAATATCTTTAATCACTGCTGTAATAGTGAAAAGGTGTTTGTTGTTCACCCTTATTACCTTGCCAATAGGGTCTTTGTCTCCAAAAATAGTTGCCGACATCGATTCTGTCAGCACCATCGAAAAGGGATTAGTCAACGCATCTGCTTCATTTCCCGCAACGAATTCATATTGCAAAATGCTGAAAATTTCCGGATCGGTGAATATTATATCCTTCATACTGATGAGCTTCTCATTGTAGCGCACCGACATACGTTTTCCGTACATAATGTCAACCCTTGCTGAGTGTTGTATAGATGACAGATCGTTGAGGTCGTATTTGAGCGAAGGCGAATGCAATCCCCACTTGCCCTGAACCAGACGCACAACAGCTTCTCCGTCTTTGTGCTGCTTGTCGTAATTGCTTTCGTGCAGCACATAAAGCATAATCAGAATCACTGAAGTCATCGCGATACTGAGTCCTGCCAGATTGATAAACGCATAAAGCGGATGACGGAGGAGATAACGGTAGCCGGTGATTAAAATGTTTCTGATCATTCAGTTATATTGTTAAACTAAGTTTTTTCAGGCAAAAGCAACCAGCTCATGTGATTGAACATCTTCGCTATAAGTATCTGAATTCAAGTGTTTTTTGGTTAAATCAAAACAAAGATTCCAGATTCTTTCCTGAACCGATTTATTAGTGGCATAAACAGGGTAAACTTGTGAGCCCCAAATATGATTGGGTTTTGGATTTTCAGGGCCTTTCCTCATGGATTTCAACTTATGGTTGAATTGTTTCCCTGTTTTATTTGCGAAATCATCTGAAGTGCACAACTCAAAATAGTTGTTGCCCACAAATTCGGTTGGAGGAAAAAACAGGTTTTGTATGCGGGCAATTATACGCCAGTGGGGAGCAAATTTCCGCAAGGTTTCGTTTGACATTCGAGCCCCATTGATTTGCAATGAATTCACTGCAATACCCAACTCCCTGTATTCTTCAGCCATTTTGAAGCTAAGCATCAAAAAGGCCATTTTTGAATCTCTGTAGTTTGCATAAACACTGTGCTTGTAGCCAACAGAGGGATTACCTGAGATATTATCCAAATCAATGTTTTTCTTCGGCGAAAAATAATGTTTAATAATATTACTCGAAGCATTCAGCACACGCGGGTCATCTGATTTTTTCAGCTCGTTCTTCAACAGTTCAGTAAGCAGGAAGGGTCCCACCACATTGGTAGCAAATGTAATTTCAATACCATCAGCACTCAACCGACGCCCTTCGCCGTGGTTGAAATATCCGGCATTGTTAATCAGTATATCAAGTTTGTCAAATTGCTCTTTATAAGCTGCGCAAAACTGGCTGATTGATGCTAATGACGACATATCCACCTGCATCAGGTGCACCGCTTTGTTATTGGAGGCAGCTACAATCTCCTGCAAAGCCTTTTCACCTTTCTCAAGGTTGCGGCATGCTATAACAACAGTGTAGCCTGCATAAGCGAAAATCTGGGCGGCAGATTTGCCAATTCCTGAATTTGCTCCTGTAATTATAACATTTCTGTTTTTCATCTTTTAATTTCTTTTTTGGATTGTTTTTGGCTTTCAGCCATCAACAATACGTTTGCATTTATTTTTCTTAGCGGAAAATAATACGGTCTTTGTTTCCAAAATTATCATAGGAAGAGATAATTACCTTTTCGCCGGCTTCGAGTCCTTCAAGCAACTCATAATGAAGTGTATTTTGCCTGTTGATGCGAATGTTGCGTTTTGTTGCAAAACTTTCGGTTGGGTCAAGTACATAAATCCAGTTGCCGCCGGTCTGTTGGAAGAATCCTCCTCTGCGGATAATAAGTGCATCCGTTTCGCCACTGAATTTAAGTCTGAGCTGTAATGTTTGCCCACGTTTTATATGCGGTGGGAATTCTTCGTTGAACTGTAAATCCACCTGAAAAGTACCTGCAGTAACATCGGTATAAATCTTCTGGATGTTCAAAAGATAACTTTTTCCACCAAACTCAAACTCTGCTTCCTGCCCGATACTGACGCGTGAGATGTAGCGCTCGTCGATATTTGCACGAAGTTTAAAGTCGTCCGGAATATCGATTTGTCCAAGATGAACACCTGCAATTGCTGTTTGACCAACCTGAATACTGAAAGATGAAAGTTGTCCGTCGGCAGGTGCTTTCACATAAAGATTGCCCAGGCTTGTGCGAAGAAGCTCAAGATTGTTGTAGAGCCTGTCCATTGACAAATCTATTTGTTTGTTGCGACTGTGTGCAGAAATAGAATCAAGCTTTTGCAACTGAAGACTGATTTCCAATTGTTTGCGGGCAAAGCGGTAGCTGCGTTCAGCTTCTTCGAATTCCATATCTGAAATAAGGTTGTCAGCATAAAGTTGACATTGTCTGTCAAAATTAATCTGAAGCATTTCGAGTTGTTGCTGCACGTTTACAAGTTCCCTTTGGCGGGTATATTTGTTTTGCTCAAGGCCGATTTTGGTATTCTGAAGGTTGTTTATTGCCTCAAAAATACGCGTTTCCTGTTCCATATAACTTAGCTCGAGATTCGTGTTTACGAGCTTCAGAATGACATCACCCTTTTTGAGCATGGCACCATCTTCAACATAAACTTCCTGCACATTGCCACCCATAATTGCATCAATAAATATCGTGGTACGAGGCAGCACAACACCATCAACAGGAATAAACTCCTGAAATTTGTCTTTCAACACCGTGGCTATTGTCACTTGATCGCGGTTCACATAAATCTTGCTGCTTTTATCCCGAAAGATTAACAGGTAAAGTACAAACAAAGTAAAAAGGCCCGTGAGACCTATAAATGCTAATTTTTTGGGAGTCCATTTCTTCTTTTCAATCTTCCTGTCCATAGGGTTGAATTTTTTTAACAGATTTTAACCAAGATTGTGCCAAGCAATGTATGCCTTTCTTTTCTAGTAATTTAGAAGATTGTTTTAAGTTGAATGTAACCTTTAGTGTTCATTTTCGTCCATTTAGTTGTACAAATGCGAACAGATGTTTAATTTTAGCACCTGAAAAGGATAATAAAAAGTAATATATCATGGAAAAAACCAACGCCCGCATTCTTATTGTTGACGATGATGCTGATGTTTTGCTTGCTGCAAGACTGTTTTTACGCCAGCACATTGAGATTGTGCACACTGAAAAGAACCCAGAAAATATACCCGACCTGTTGCGAAATGAAAGCTATGACCTGATTTTGCTCGACATGAATTTTTCCCGCGATGCCACAAGCGGTAAAGAGGGTTTTCACTGGCTGAATAAAATACTTGAAATTGACCCTGCCGCAGCAGTAATTCTCATTACCGGCTATGGCGACATTGAGCTTGCTGTGCAAGGGATTAAAGAAGGAGCAACCAACTTTTTGCTCAAACCATGGGAAAACAAAAAATTGCTTGCGACCATCAATGCCACGATGGAAGTGAGAAAGTCGCGTGTGGAACTTCAGGATTTAAGAGGAAAACAAAAAGTGCTGATTGCTGATCAGGATGCGGCTTACAGCAACATCATCGGTAGCAGTCCGGCTATGATGAGGGTGCTTAATACAGTGAGCAAAGTGGCGAAAACAGATGCTAACGTCTTGATTTTAGGAGAAAATGGTACCGGAAAAGAAGTGATAGCCCGGGCAATTCACCGTGCTTCTCACAGGGCCGAAGAGGTTTTTATAAGTGTTGATTTAGGTGCTATTACTGAAAGCTTGTTTGAAAGTGAGCTTTTTGGTTACAAAAAGGGCGCCTTTACAGACGCCAAAGAAGACCGTGCCGGCCGTTTTGAAACAGCAAGCAAGGGTACAATCTTTCTGGATGAAATTGGAAATCTTTCACAAAACCTCCAGTCAAAATTGCTGAGTGTTTTGCAAAGCCGCAAAGTTGTCAGACTTGGCTCAAACAAAGAAATTCCGATTGATGTCAGGCTTATCTGCGCAACCAATATGCCGCTTTACCAAATGGTGAACGAAGGCAAGTTCAGGCAGGACTTGCTGTATCGTATTAATACTGTTGAAATTAAGCTGCCCTCATTGCGTGAAAGAACCGAAGACATTGAAGTGCTGGTAGAGCATTTTTTGGAACAATACTGCAAGAAGTATAAAATTCAAAAAAAGCGCCTTAATGCCAGCACGCTGAAAAGACTGCAAACGCATCATTGGCCCGGCAATATACGCGAGCTTCAGCATGCCGTTGAACGTGCCGTTATAATGAGTGAAGGCCATATGCTCGAACCCCACGATTTTTTCCTTTCCGATACCCAGGAAAAGATCGAAGAGGAAACGTTACCTTCAAACATGAACCTCGAAGAAACAGAAAAAATGCTGGTTCGGAAAGTAGTCGAAAAACATGGTGGCAATATCAGTCGTGCCGCCAAAGAGTTAGGGCTGACAAGGGCATCGCTTTACCGTAGAATGGAAAAGTATGATTTATAAACGATTTCGGTTGCAGATTGTACTCCGAGTACTTTTGCTTGCTGCCACCTTGTTTGGCATTTCGTGGCTCTATGACAAAGAGCAGTTTTTGGTCAGTCTTTTCATCCTTGTCTTGCTTGCCTTGCTCCAAACAATTTCCTTGATTTTTTATGCAGAGCGCACCAACAAGCGATTGGCAAAGTTTTTTGAAAGTATCCGTCATGCCGATTTCACCTCTTCACAGGCGGAAAAAGGCCTTGGAAGGAGCTTTGATGACCTTAGTAAGGAATTCAATCAAATAATACAGGAGTTCAAGAAAAACAGATCCGAAAAAGAAGAACATTTCAACTATCTGCTTACGGTTGTGCAACATGTGAGCATTGGCATCATTGTTTTCAGGCATGATGGAAAAGTGGATGTGTTCAACAATGCTATCAAGAAACTGCTCAGAGTAAACCATTTACGCTATATTTCTGAGCTTTCAGCAGTGAATGAGGACTTGCCCGAACAGATGATGAAGCTTAAGGCAGGAGACAAAAGCCTTCTCAAGATTTTCATCGAAGGTGAAATTATTCAGCTTTCCATCAATGCAACGGAATTTAAAATGCGCGGAGAAGCCTATGTTTTGGTCTCGCTTCAAAATATCCATTCCGAACTTGAAGAGAAAGAAATTGAGAGTTGGCAAAGGCTTATTCGTGTGCTGACCCACGAAATCATGAACTCTATCACTCCGATTTCTTCGCTTGCTGCAACCATTCAGGAGATGCTTGTCGATCCTGAAACAGACAAAATCAATCTTTCCAAGCTCGAAGAAGAAGATCTGGAAAGCATTCACAGTGCCATGGCAACGATAGAAAGCCGCAGCAGAGGCTTGCTCAATTTTGTTGAAATCTACCGAAATCTCACACGTATTCCCAAACCCAATTTCAGGCATTTCAGGGTTCAGGAGCTTTTTGACCGCGCCCACGAGTTGTTGAAACCAAAATTTGATCAACTAAAAATTCAATGTAGCTGCAAGGTTTTTCCTGACGATCTGATGCTTCTGGCCGACCCTGATCTCATCGATCAGGTGGTTATAAACCTCATGCTTAATGCTATAGATGCCGTGAAGGAACAGCCTGAACCACGAATTTCTATTGTAGCTTCAACAAATCTGAACGACAGAATCACAATTGACTTTGCCGATAATGGGCATGGCATTAAACCTGATTTGATGGATAAGATATTTATGCCTTTTTTCACGAGCAAGAAAGAAGGCTCTGGAATTGGATTGAGTCTTTCAAGACAAATTATGCAAATGCATAAAGGTGCCATTTCCTTTAAATCAAAATCCGGCGAAGGAACGGTCTTTACGCTGACTTTCTGAATTCATAAAAAATTATTGTTGAATCGGCTGTCGAAAGTCAAAGTATTCATAGTTTTACAAAAAAACCGATTTGCTATGCGTATTGTATTTTACCTGCTTTTACTGCAACTTATTTTCGTCGGAGTTTCAGCCCAATCGCTTGAAACTGCTACTGGCATTGTGTTTGAAGACCTCAACAAGAACAATGTGTTTGATCAGGGCGAGCTGCTGATTCCTAATGTTGCCGTGTCCAATGGCACTGATGTCGTTCTTACGGATGAAAATGGACGTTACCGGATTTCTGTCGGTGATGATGCGATAGTTTTTGTAATCAAACCTGGTAATTACAACTATCCACTAACGGAAAACAATCTGCCCCGGTTTTTTTATAACCATAAACCAAAAGGATCACCCGAATTGAAATTCGAAGGTGTTTCGCCAACAGGCCCTTTACCTGCATCCATTGATTTTCCTTTGCTTTCAAACGGTGTAACCGACGCTTTCAGCATTTTGGTCTTTTCAGATCCGCAGCCATACATCGAAGAGCACATTCAATATTATGAACGCGATATCGTGGAGGAACTTTTAGGAGAAAGTGAGCATGCTTTCGGCATTACTCTGGGAGATTTAACGGGCGATAATCCTGATTTTTTCGAGCCAATAAACAAAGCCACTTCACGTATTGGATTGCCCTGGTTTAATGTGATCGGAAATCATGACCTTAATTTTGATGCTACGGAGTTCAAGTACAATGATGAAAGCTTTGAAAGTGTTTACGGACCATCGCACTATGCATTCAGCCATGGAAAAGTGCATTTCTTTGTGCTCCACAACATCATGTTTCCAAATACATTTACCGACTATTTTTACGTGGGCGGAATCACCGAACAGCAATTCAACTTTATTGAAAATAGTTTGCAGCACATTCCAAAAGACAATCTGATCGTGTTTTTCATGCATATCCCATTGTATAATATCCCTGAATGGGGGACAACTTTTTTGAAAGAACACCGTCACAGATTGTTTGATCTGATCAAAGACAGGCCATTTACTTTTTCTTTGTCCGGACATATGCACACACAACTACATCACTATTTTGGCGCTAATGACGGCTGGAAACAAAGCGCTGAACACCATCATTACACGGTTGGCACAGCCTCAGGCGACTGGTGGTCCGGTGGTTTCAAAGAAAATGGGGTTCCTGTTTCGACGATGAGCGATGGCAGTCCGAATGGCTACAATATACTTCATTTTAAAGGGAATACGTACAGTTGGGACTATAAAGCGGCCGGTAAAGATGCGAACCACAGGATGCGAATTTATGGACCAAAAAAGTTTCAGACAGGTAAAACAAACAGAGCCGAACTCTATGTAAATTTCTTTCAGGGCAGCGAAAAAGACAGTGTATATTTCCAGGTGGGTGGTGGCAAATGGAATCCAATGAATTATATTCTGGAACAAGATCCATATGTTGCATCCGTTCGCGCTTTATGGGATCAGGCTGAAATTTTGCCTGAGGGCGTCAGACCAAGTGGTCCTTCCGTATCAAAACACCTTTGGAAAGCGAGGATTCCACGAAACCTTAAAGCTGGAAAGAATACGATCACTGTAAAGGTTAAGCATGGCGAAAGAGCCTTTTTTGACACTTTTGACTTTGAAGTGGTTGATGAGAAATTGCATTAGATACTAATGTTCAGCGTCTTTTCTGTTCAGATAATTCACGCTAATTGATGCTGATTACCTTGCGATGTCCTTTAATGCATTCTTCCTACCTTTGCCAAAAATTTCAACATGGCACTCAATCCGGGTTTTTTGCTTTCGGGAATTCAATCACCTGCTGATCTCAGGAAACTGAACAGGACTGAGCTTCCCTTGCTGGCTGAGGAACTCCGGTCGTTTATTCTGGATGTGGTTTCAGCAAATCCGGGCCATCTTGGAGCCTCATTGGGTGTTGTTGAACTTACAATTGCACTGCATTATCTTTTTGAAACACCCAACGACAAGCTTATCTGGGACGTGGGTCATCAGGCTTACGGACATAAAATTCTTACAGGTCGCCGCGATAATTTTGACAGCCTGCGCAAATGGGGCGGCATCAGTGGATTTCCGGTTATGACAGAAAGCTCATTTGATGATTTTGGTACCGGACATGCTTCAACGGCACTTTCAGCAGCTATTGGAATGGCTTTGGCAGCAAAACTGAAAGACTTGCCTGACCAGCAAAATATTGCAGTAGTAGGCGATGGAGCCATGACGGGAGGGATGTTTTTTGAAGCCCTGAATCATGCTGGTGGCAGCGGATTGAATCTGCTGATAATCCTCAATGACAACGGTATTTCGATTGATAAAAGTGCCGGTATCATTAAGGATTACCTTTATAAACTGAGAAACAACAATACATCTGATAATCTTTTTCAGGCTTTTGGGATTGATGTTTTCGGTCCGGTGAACGGCAATGATTTGAATGAACTTTTGCCTGCACTCGAAAATCAAAAAACTTTGAAAGGTGTGCGTTTGTTACACGTTGTCACCACTAAAGGCAAGGGCTTCGACAGAGCAGAGCGTGAACAGGTGCTTTTTCATGCGCCCGGCACTTTCGACAGGCTCACAGGCGATCTTCCCAAAACCAAAATCAGTCCATTGGATTTGACACTTTACCAGCATGTCTTTGGTCAGACTTTGACTGAACTTGCAGCGCTGAATAAAAATATTGTAGGTATAACACCCGCAATGCCCACCGGAAGTTCTCTCAATCTGATGATGGAATCTTTTCCCGAAAGGGCTTTGGATGTGGATATTGCCGAGCAACATGCGCTCACATTCTCTGCCGGACTTGCATCTCAGGGCATGCAACCTTTCTGTGTTGTTTATTCCACCTTTTTGCAACGTGCTTATGATCAATTTATTCATGATGTAGCACTTCAAAATCTACCCGTCGTAATTTGTATCGACAGGGCAGGACTTGTTGGCGAAGACGGAGCAACACACCACGGGGCTTTTGATCTTGCTTATCTGAGATGCATCCCAAATATCGTCATCGCTGCGCCGATGAATGGTGCTGAACTTCGGAATTTAATGTATTCGGCTCAGCTCAATCCAAAAGGGCCTATCGCGATAAGATACCCTCGTGGTAAAGCGTCTGACAGCAATTGGCAACAGCCTTTCAAAGCCATAGAAACCGGAAAAGGACGTTGTTTGAGAGAAGGAAAAAATCTTGCTGTAATCAGTCTGGGTCATCCTGGTAATTTTGTTGAAAAGGCGTTGGATTTGATTCAAAACGAAGGTGTTTCAGCGGGTCATTATGACTTGCGTTTTCTAAAGCCACTGGATGAGAACCTGCTTCATCAGGCTTTTGGTAAATATAAAACCATCGTAACCATTGAAGATGGCGTGATAAATGGCGGAATGGGAAGCGCCTTGCTCGAATGGGCTATGGAAAATAATTACAGAAACAAAGTTATAAGGCTTGGAATTCCAGATCAGTTCATTGCCCATGGAAGCCCCGCAAAGCTTCAGCAAGAGTGCGGTTTTGACGCAGAAAGCATTGGAAAAGTGCTGCTTGAGGAGTATAATAAATTTTAGATCAGACTTTTATGAATCGTAAGTTTAAAGTTGTTGGTTTTGATGCCGATGATACCCTTTGGGTGAATGAGCCCTATTTTCGGGAAACAGAAATGGAATTCTGCAGACTTATGAAGGACTTCCTTCCGGAAGAAGAGCTTACTGCAATTCTATTTCAAATTGAAATGCAAAATCTTGCTTTGTACGGTTATGGTGTAAAAGCTTTCGCACTTTCTTTGATCGAAACCGCTTTGAAAGTTGGAAATCATCAACTTTCGTGTGGAATCATGGAAAATATTATTCGGCTTGGCAAGGAATTGCTCAATAAACCTGTCATTCTTTTGGATGGAATAGAAGCTATTCTTTCAAAGCTGGGAAACAACGGCACAAGGCTGATCGTCGTTACCAAAGGCGATTTGCTTGATCAGGAAAGAAAACTGGCCAAATCGGGCATTGACAAATATTTTCATCATGTTGAAATCATGAGCGACAAACGTGAGATAGATTATCAAAAACTATTATCGAGATTGAATGTAGCTCCAGCCGATTTTCTGATGATAGGCAATTCACTCAAATCTGATGTGATTCCTGTTTTGAATATCGGTGGTTCTGCCATCCATATTCCCTACCATACAACATGGCAGCATGAAAGCAATATTCAGGCAGAGGAGCATCACAATTACACAGAAATTCAACATATTGATGAACTGATTAATATTCTTGATCTATGAAACATCCATGACGTCTTCGACACCCGTGAGCATGAAAAGTGAGGAGTTTTTTAATTTTGCTTTGAGCAAAATTAAAAAACTATGGAAACAGCACAAGTTCAATTTGAACAGGTCGTAGCGCGAGGTTGCGGTATTGATGTTCACAAGAAAATGCTCGTAGCCAACATTGATGGTGAAGGGCTGCAGCGAGAAACACGAGAGTTTGCGACTTTCACAAGTTCTTTGACAGAATTGAAAGAATGGTTATTGGAACGAGAGATCACCCACGTTGCCATGGAAAGTACAGGCGTTTATTGGAAACCGGTTTACCACATACTTGAGCCATCTGGTATAAAAGTCTGGGTAGTGAATGCCCGACACATCAAGTATGTGCCTGGGCACAAAACGGACAAAAAAGACAGTAAGTGGATTTGCAAACTGCTATTGGCAGGCTTATTAAAGCCGAGCTATATACCGCCAAAAGAGCAACGGGAATTGCGGGATTTAACCCGCTACCGAAAAAAAATGATCCAGCAAGTTGCATCGGAGAAAAACCGGATTGTTCGTATTCTGGAAGATTCCAACGTGAAGCTATCGAGCGTATTAAGTGATACAAACGGAGTTGTAGCCACCAAGCTCATCAATATGCTTTGTGAAGGAAAAAATGTCACCAT
>JAUXMV010000073.1 GCA_030683155.1 Bacteroidales bacterium | reverse complement strand
TGAAACAAATGCTATTGCCGAAGCAGTTAATAGTAAAATACAGAAACTAATATCTTCAAATAATGGAAACAGAGATAAGGATTTCTTCTTCTTTAGACTTACTCAATTCTATGCCTAGCACATCAAAATAAGATTTAGCCACTTCGATGTTTTGCCATGAAGGTATCACGTTTTTTATTAACTTGCATGGCTTAAAATCCTTTATATATAGCCAAGCCAAGCCAAGCAGCAGTGCCGTGTCTGCCACGAAGGGATTTGTCTGAAACTTCAGCCAGAAAGTTGGAGCCTCCATTATGGTTTTTGTATAAAAAGAATAAACAAACAAAGCAGTCTAATTTTTACAAAAACTTTAAAACTTAATTGATTATGAATAAATATATTAAATATGCAGCTTTATTGACCATACTCTCGTTGGCTATGCTGTTTTCGTGCCAGAAAAACGAAGAAGATGAAGTTGGCTCAGAACAACAATTTCAAATGACCGAAAGCGCACAAATTGCTTACAACAAATTGGTTGCTTTTAAACAGGCACTTGACAATCCCCAAAAAAGCACCACAAGCATGCAGCTTGACAGCGCCGAATGGTATGTGGAGGCTTTTTATAATGTAACACTCGGTTATCCCGACAGTCTGTTTGGGAAATTCGAAGTGGATACCATGTACTACACCCTGCCCTTGGACGAAAACCAAATGGCTGCAATTTCTGACCTGGGTTTATTGCTAGATAATATGGAAAACCACCTGAACAGTTTGCTGACGCAAACAGGTACTGAAGTGGCCCATATGGTGGTAGGTGATGTGGTTATTGATTTTACCGGGAGGTCTTCCGATGCAGTAATTACTGTATATACAGGGCTAGGTTTTGGAACCGGCAGACTTTACCAGCCTTTTGCAGATGATGATGACTGGTATTACGGAAATATGCTCGGTAGATGTGATGGTCAATACCAATGGGAATCAGATGCAGGGGAGGAACTTGAATGGCGGTTCAATAGCCCAAACCCTTATCATGTACCTTATCCGGCTTGTTTGAATGGAAAAATAGTAATTATTAGCGTGAATGAAACTACAATTGCACCAGGCACTGAAAATGCCATGATTTATCATGAATGGCTCCCGGGTGCTAATAACCCACCTTGTATAGATTATATAACCCTAAACGAATTATTACAGAATGGGGCAACGCTTTTCTATAGTTCATCCTCAAATGGCGGCATGCTCACAAATGGCATTTTTGCAGCTGTTGATGTTACAAGTTATGGAATACCCAGAGAAGTGAATGGGGTTTCGGGCTATGACTATTATCATGGCTATTCTGTAACTTACGCTACTTATGAGTGTATTCCTGGTGGCGGTATCAGGGACTAAATTTTATTCTTAACCCGACTATACACCTCCTAAATGCGCTTAAAGCACATATAGGAGGTATATAGTCACATTATTGAACATTTATGAAAATAATACTATTGTTCTGCAGCCTATGGCTCATTTTAGGATTTAATGTTGCGGCAAGCAATCAGCCAGACACACTGTTTTGGTCGGGCAACATCGATATTACTGAAGATATTTACATTGACGAACAAACAACATTGGTTATTAGCCCTGGAACTGTCGTTACTGCCCATAATCAATCTAAAATTGAAACAAGAGGCAATGTATTTGCCATTGGACAATTTGACAACAAAATCATTTTCATGGCAGCAGATACAATCGGCTTGTGGGATACAGCAACTATTAACGGCGGCTGGGGCGGTTTTCATTTACTTGATAATCCAAACGGAGAAGCTCATTTTAAACATTGTACTTTCGAATATGGTAAGGCAAATATCCCTGGTTCTTGGTATGGTTCAGAGGGGTCATCAGATAATTTAGAAGGCAACCAGGGAGGGGCTTTTAGAATTACTTATTATCAGAATATTACGTTTGACTATTGTAATTTTTACAATAATTTTGCCCGAACAATAGGAGGTGCCATTTATTGCAGGAAAGCACATAACCTTATTATTACAAACTGTGATTTCACGCAGAATAAGGTTTTGGCTTATGGCGGTGCTATTTACTACTACGATTTTATTTATAATTTACAAATTGAACACTGTGTTTTTAAGCGTAATATTGCCTGGTCAAAAACTTCGACAAATGACGTTTTTAGCAATGGTGCAGCACTATTTATAATGTCATGGGGTCCTCCTGAAAGTCAGTGTTTAATACAAAACACCTATTTTTTCAACAACATTTCCTTAACAACACTTGCGCTTTTGAATAAAAAATCATCTGTTGTTAATAATATATTTACAAATAATTTCAATTTCTCTACAATACATTTTGGCATGTTGCAGAGTGAGCATTTTGCTCATAATAATACTATAGCAAACAATTATTATAATCATAGTGGAATACCTGGAGTTACTAGTTTTTCAAGGCAATTACATTTTTATAACAATATTTTATGGAATAATTTCAGTGATAGTATTGCAGATAATGACAAAGCCCTTACCTGGTTTTCATCACCTCCGGATGTGCAATACTGTTTGGTGTGGGAAAGTCGTATTGATGGAGAAAACATCATAAAGGCTGACCCCTTGTTTGTAAACCCCGCTCCCGGCTATGGCTTAGACTATAATGGCTGGGAATACGACTGGTCACTTCAGGATATTTCGCCCGCCATAAACAGCGGCACACCTGATACCACAGGCCTGAACATTCCCCCTTTCGACCTCCACGGCAATCCCCGCATCTTTGGTGGGCGCATTGATATGGGAGCATACGAAAACCAAAATGTTTGGGTAAGCCTGCCCGAAAACCTGCTGGTGAACGCCAGGCTGGTAGCCGCGCCAAACCCCTTCCGCAATGCCTTTTCGGTGGAACTGTTTGGCCCGGAAAAGGTAAAACGCATCAAGGTTTATAACCAAACCGGCACACCCGTGCGCCAAATGGCAACTTTGTGGCATGAAGGCCTGGTAAGCATTGATATGAGTGGCTTCACTTCCGGCCTGTATGTGCTGGCAGTGGAGTATGAAAACGGAACAGTGAAAACGGAGAGGATGGTGAAGATGTGAGAAAGTAGAAAGCTTTTGGCTTTTGGCTTTTAGTCGCTAAATGCCACAATTTTGACCAACAACCTCAAATTAGCTAATAGCCAACTGTTAAGTTAAAAGTTCGCAAATCATAAATCAAAAATCCTATCCCCAACCCCACACCTTCGAAGAATATCTTCTTGCCATTGATTGTTTTTATTACTTTAGCTGATATAAATGACGTTCTGTATCTTAATAAATTCAGCTTGTCTTAAAAAAATTATCATCAGGTTGTCAATCAAAGAAAACAAGATATTATGGATATTATATTGGATGAAAAAAGCAGCGTCGCAATACCCGTCGGACGGCTGGATGCCAATAACAGCAACGATTTTGAAAAGGCGCTTCAAACTTTGCTCGAAAATGGAAAACACCTGATTGTGGATATGTCTCAATGCCCCTATTTGTCGAGTGCAGGGATCAGAATTTTGCTTAAAACCAAAAAGCAGCTGCTCGCAAAACAGGGCGAACTGATTATCGCTTCCTTGTCACCGGAAGTATTTCAGGTCATCGAGATGGCCGGACTTCACCGCATCTTTCGCATTGAAGATAATGTTGAAACCTCAAAAAACCTTCTGAATACTTTACAAGACAAAACCGCTGAAACAATAAGCTTTGATTCCGATGCTGAAAAATACACTTTCAAAGCATCCGGCATTGAAAATTACAAGGCGAAAATCTGGAAAGATGATGACATTGCCGGTTACAACGAACTTGGTTTCTCCGTTGGCTTTGGCGCTCCTGCCGAAACACATTTTGAAAACAGTCCGCATTCAGGGCTTTTTGTAACTGCAGCGCATTGTGCCGCTTTTATTCCCGGCAACCAGGATCATGAATCTGATTTCAGGGTTTCAGATGATCCTTCCAGGGCGGGCATTCTGCTCGGACAAGCGATTTCATTTCCGGAAAAAGCAAATGGCATGTTGCGCATGGAAAAGACAGGAAAAGTATCTCTTTCACAATTGGCAAAGGCTTTGGAGGTATTGAATTCAAAGCATTCTGATAAGGCAGAACTGCTTTTGTCGGTTATCCTTAACAAAAATCCTGATTTACCATCTGTTACGGTTGCTTTATTAGTCAATAAAACGCTGGATGAAATTGTCACTTCAAACCGTCTGAATGCTTTTCAGCAAAAGATAGCTTCAGGAGAATGCAGCATGATTGGCGCCACATTTCTTTTGAGTGAATTAAATAAAAATAAGGCAGACATCACCTTAAATGAGCTGTTGAATGAAGCGCTCTCCATCGAAAACATCATGGGTGTTCAGGCTTTGAATCCGGATGAAATCATCGAAGAGCCTGAACTGTGGATATTCATGTCAAAAGATTTTGCAGAAGCTTCTTCAATGCGCCTTAAAATAGAAACAGCTGCAGAAATGACTTTTGAACCGCACAAAGCTTTTCTGACAAGGCGACTTTACACCGACTCGGCAAGAATCGTCATCAAAGCGCTTCACGGAGGATTTTCGGCTCAGACTTTTCAAGTCACATCCTTTGATCAGGAAGGCAGAAAAATGCGGCCCACAGTGCTCAAAATCGCCAACCGCGCCATGATCACAAGAGAATCTGAACGCTGTCAGCAATATGCACTGCCCTACATTTTCAACAACAGTGCGATGGTTCTTGGCACCGAATTTTATGGCGATATGGGTGTGTTGCGCTATAATTTTGTTGGTATTGGCGGCGAATCGAGTCAGCTGAAATGGTTGACACATTACTACCACCAATCGGACATGGATTTTCTGGAACCACTTTTCGACAAAATTTTTCTGAAAATTCTGAAACCCTGGTACGGTCAGGCGGTGAAAAAAACCATTTATCCATTCAAAGACCATGACCCGACTTTCACGTTTTTTCCATTTATTTTCGATACAGTCAGGGAATTGTTTGCTGTTTCGGCTGACGAAAAATACATTCAGATACCGGAAAGCAAAATTCCAATACTGAATCCGTATTGGTTTCTTAAGCATGAATTCGCCAGACACAGGGATTTGGGTTTCGACTATTTTTCCGGCATTTGTCATGGCGACCTGAATATGCAGAACATCCTCCTCGACGAGACAATGAATGTGTATCTCATCGACTTTTCTGAAACAAAAAACCGTGCAATTATTTCAGATTTTGCCAGACTGGAAGCTATTTTTCTGGTTGATAACGCTCCCCTCGAAAATGAAGCAGACATGGAAGATTACCTGAATTTCATCCATGGTTTTTATAAAACAGATCAGTTGAATGCTGTTCCGGAAATCACCTATTCGGGCCGGCATCAGGAAAAAGTATTAAAAAACGCCAAACTGTCGCTGAAAATGAGGGCATATGCCTTTGAGAGTGTGGGCGAAGATCCCAATCCTGTTCCCTATTATCTGGCACTGCTTGAATGGGTGCTGCCGATTGCCTGTTATATAATTCCAATGCCCCAACGGCGTCTTTCGATGATTGTATCCTCCATTTTATGCGAAAAAGTTATGGCTGCAATGCCTGAAAAATAAATGTGAAAACAATTGTGTAGTATGGATTTTAATGCAATAAAATTTGAAAAGTTAGACCTCAACGGTTTGAAGACCCTTGTAGATTGGGCCAAATCCGAAGGCTGGAATCCGGGACCAAACGACGCTGAAGCTTTCTGGGCTACCGATCCTGATGGCTATTTTGGTTATTTTCTGAATGGAGAAATGATCGGAGGTGGCTCAGTCGTTTCATACACAGGCGATTTAGGTTTTATGGGCTTTTTCATCGTAAAACCAGCATACCGTTCTTTGGGAATAGGCCGAAAGCTTTGGTATCAAAGGAGAGATTACCTTCTTTCAAGGTTGAAACCCGGAGCTTCCATTGGCATGGATGGTGTTGTAGCCATGCAGCCCTTTTATAGAAAAGGAGGCTTTGAACTTGCTTTCAGAGATGAAAGACACATGAAAAAGGGTGAAAGCTTTGCTGTCGATCCAAATATTTCATCGATCGAAAAAGATGATTTTGATGCTGTTCTAGCTTTCGACAAAATGTGTTTTGGATTTTCGCGGCCACAGTTTCTTAAACCCTGGCTTCAGATGCCCGGCAACAGGCAGTTCAAATATGTTTCAGAGGGAAAACTGCAAGGTTTTGCGATCATGCGCAAAGCCACATCGGGTTATAAGATTTGTCCGCTTTTTGCTGAAGATGCATTTGTTGCCGAACAACTCTACAAGGCCTGTCTGAATGCTGCTCCCGGCGAGGAGGTCTTTCTTGATATTCCGGTAACGAACACAGCGGCAGTAAATCTTGTTAAAAAATACAATGCAACCTATGTATTTGAATGTGCGAGAATGTATTACGGTAAGCCGCCGGAAGTAGCACTGAACATGATTTTTGGCATTACAACTTTTGAGCTTGGTTGATTTTCAAAAAAACGCCCGACCTTAGGAGATGTTTTTTTGAAAGAAACCAGTAACTACGCCGTTGGCAAACCCTCCCGACTTCGTGCCTCTTTCGGGATTTGTTCAACCAAGGCTTTTGTTTCGCTGCGCTCACAAAAACCAAGTTTCACTGAACAGGCATCAAAGCTAAGTTCCTGCAAGAGGTTGCCAAGGCCATCTCTACAATAAAAATTCCAGCTAAAGCTTACAGCATTGGATTGATCCTTAATTTGAAAAGTTGGAGGCATAGTACAACAAAAGTAGAGATAAAACATTATCTTGTTATTGCTTTACAAATTTAGCGCTTTCAACAATCTGTCCATTCACTTCAAGATGAATCAGATAGGTGCCGGAAGCATAGCTGTTGAGGTTCAGGGTTGTTTTATCGGAGTTAATTTGCATGGGGCTCAACTGTTTTCCATCGGAAGAAACAAGCAATAAGCGGCCCTGCTGCCCTTTCAGACTTGTTTCTACCGTTATGCTGTTGGATGTTGGGTTGGGAAACACCCGCAACTGGCTGCGCTCCTGCATGGGCTTCAGCGCTGTGGCATTCTCATTGGGACAAGTACTTTGTGTAAAACTCAGCATCCCCTGATCGGTCATTATGCCCCGCCAGCATTGGCCGTTGGGCGACTTCATGATGATGCCGCTCTGTATGTCTTCGAGATAGATGTCGCCCTGCCGGAAAACAAAATGCCTGTCCTCCAAAGTCTCAAAGTTCAGGTTGCCTTCGTCGGTAGCACTGATGCGGTGGTTTTGTCCCATTCGGATGTTGATGTCCTGATTAGGAGCACCAGACTCAATCAGCAGCGAAGCTTCTTCATTTGCATCAGCTTTAATGTGCAACTTTGCCTGCGGGTCAGTGACATTGCCGATGCCAACCTTGCCGGATTGCTTGCCGGAAGATGTTTCGCTGACAAATAAAGTGGGATATTGGCTGTTGAAACCGATCATGAGGCTATTTGATATTGCATTGACAAGTTTTGCATCAATCTTTCCACCTCCAATCACAAAAGACCCACCTGACCACGCTTCAACATGTGAACCAATAGCAAATGAATATGAACCTTTGGCTTTTGCGTAGGTCCCAAAAACAAAAGAGAAGTCATTCAATGCTTGTGAGAAACTTCCTATTACGTTTGAATGCGGCCCTTTTTCGATCCGACTCCAGCTTCCTATAACATTGCTATAGTGACTTGCATTTTGAGCAGTACTAATTATTTGGGAGTTCCTTCCTGCAGCAAATGAATAATCTCCGCTGACAGTATCTCCAAGGCCAAAAGCCGATGATTGATAGCCAGTAACGGTGTTTCCCGGGCAAGTTGCACAAGTTTGGGAAACACTAACTTTGTTTACGCCTAAAAGTGCAAAGATGATTAGAATGCTAAATAAATCTAAGTATCTCATATTACGTGTTTTAATGTTTAATAATTTTCTCTGTTTTAGGAATCTGCCCAATTAAGTTTTGTGCTTTATTGCTTCACAAACATCCCACTCTTGTAGGCGCCACCTTTGCGCTGTAGTTTCAGAACATAAATACCGGCGGGCAGGCCTTCCAAATCAAGCTGTTGCTGACCGGACGACAAGCTGCCTTGCGCAACCACACTACCATTGATCGGCATTATGGTATAGTGAAGGGGCTCGCCTGCAAGGTCTTCATCCGGGTGGAAGCTGATTTTATCGCTGGCGGGGTTCGGAAAAAGTTTCAAGCGATTGTTGCGCTCAATGAAAATCCCGCCTGAAGAAGTCAGCAGGTCGTTGGTCACGAAGTCTATTCCCGGAAGCTTTGGCACATACAGGATGCCGTTCTCAACTGAAATTTTGGAAAAAATAATTGAGGCAGGATAAAAGCCACACAATACCGGAATAGAATTATGAATGTCAAAGATATGAATGCCGACATGCTGTTCCTGAACATACAGATAATCCCCATCAACAACACCATAATCAAAGTACTTGCCCTGTATCATGTGAGAAAGCTGTTGGATATTGCCAAAGCTGTTCACCTTGAAGACTTTCAGAGAATAGTCAGCAATACTTGGAAAAACATTCGAAACCACATAGATCAGTGTGTCTTTGACAGCAATAGAATTCGTAGACATGTTTTCAACTGTTTCTGAGCGGAATATTTGTTGCTGGTTGCTGAAATCAATAAATAAAAATCCGTTCGATACTGCGCAATACAGCCTGTTGCCAGAAACTTTCATGTCCCGTAAAGATCCCAATCTGTATGATTCCAGACTCAGCGGAGCGTGGATATCAGTGATATCGAACACCCGCAGTGTGTCGTAATCTGCCACAAACAGCAGATTGCCTTGCTTGAGCACATGGGTGATGGTGGTGGCACTATATAGTGAATCGATCACCACCGGAATCGATGGTGTTGTTACATCTGAAATGATGAGTTTGTTGTATATGTTATAAAAAAGCAGCCCGTCTTTGGCATGAGCTACCATGTGTCCGTCCCCCAAAAATTTTTGTTTCAGCTTTTGTGGCGTTTGCAGATTTGTTAAGTCAAATATCATCAACGAACCTGAAGGTTTGTTTGCATACAAATGGTTGTCCCATATTTCGCAGTACTGTGTAACATCATGCAACTCAAAATATGCTTTCTGAGCGATGTTTTGCGGATTGCTGACATCAAAGATATTGAAATCAAGCGCATTGCAATGAAATGCATACCCGTTTTTGAGGATTACTTTTCGGTTGGGCGAGGCTGAGGAAAAAGTGCTGAGACTAAAGGGCGCAGCCGGGTTGGAGAGATCGAACAGATTGAAACCCTGAAACAGATTGGTGAGTGCAAGCAGGTTGCCATCGCGGTGTAGTTTCGCATTGAAAGAGTATGCAGGGAAGTTTGTTATCATATTGAGCGCCGGAAGGTTTGAAATTTCAAATACAATGAGTCCCTGCGACCCGCTGGCAACATAGAGATATTGTCCGAATACTTCTATTCCGGTGATATTTCCGTAGTCTGCATTGGTGACAATGTGCACAGGAGCCAAAGGAGAAGAAAGATCCCAGGCCGAAAATCCTTCATAAGTTGAAGTCAGCCATAGGATATCATCAGCAATGACCATTTCCTGCGAAGACAGGTTGGTTTCCACAAACCCGGCCAGAAAGGGATTGGCTGGATCACTGTAGTCCACAATACCTATACTGCCTTCATATCCAGAGATATAGGCATAATTATTATGCAATTCAACATCGCGCACCCAGTTCGTACTTGGCAGGGTGGAAAGCAAAACAGGATGCATAATATCCGTAATGTCAACGAAATGCAGTCCTTTATAACCACTCACCAAAACCAGATTGCTGTCAAAGGCAAAAGCGAAAGCCAAATCGTCCAGCAAAAGCTCTCCTATGAGTTGCGGCTGTTGGGGCTCTGAATAGTCATAGATCTGAAGGACGCGCCCAAGGCTTAGTATTGCATAATGATCCCAGCTGTCAACTGCATTGCCAGGTCCGTAAGGCCACATGCCAACCAGACTTGTGTTTTGACTGTTTTGTGCATTAGCCTGCCAAAAAATGGAAAAGGCGAAAAGCAGCGTTAATAAAGTGTTTTTCATTGGATGATTGTTTTAAATTTGATTTTTTGTATTCTATTTTGGCTGAAAGGTTTAGTGCATTCAGCTGTATTCAATTTTCACTTTTTGACAAGGTTTCACTGTTTCACGACTTTTGTTGTCTCGACCACCTGACCGTCTATTTCGAGTTGGATCAGGTAAGTTCCTGCTACAAACCAACCAAGGTTTAACTCCGTTTTATCTGAGTTGATTTGCATGCGGCTCAGCTGTGTTCCATCGGGCGAAACGAGCAACAAGCGGCCTTGCTGCCCTTTCAGACTTGTTTCTACCGTTATGCTGTTGGATGTTGGATTGGGAAACAACCGCAATTGGTTGCCCTGCTGCATGGGCTTCAGCGCTGTGGCATTCTCATTGGGACAAGTACTTTGTGTAAAACTCAGCATCCCCTGATCTGTCATTATGCCCCGCCAGCATTGGCCATTGGGCGACTTCATGATGATGCCGCGATTGATGTCCTCAATAAAAACATCACCATCTGCAATATGAAGCTTTGCTGCCGGGTCAGTGCTTCCTATCCCCATATTGCCAGTTTCGAACACGAAACCCTTGGTGTTTTGGGTGTTAAAGGTCAGATGCCCGTCGGTTTTGGCTTTCATGGCATGACCTGAGTTGGTGAAATACACCACGGCATTGTAAGTGCTGCCCGTTGGCTCTAAACGAAGTGAGGCTTCCTCAGTTGCATCTGCTTTGATATGCAACTTTGCCTGCGGGTCGGTTACATTGCCGATGCCGATACGGCCGGTGTTGTTTACACCATTGGATGGCCCAATAAAAAATGTTGGCTTTGTTGATTCAAAGCCGATCATCAAAGACCTATTAACATTATTATCCAGTGTTTGTGTCTCACTGAACCCATAACCTATAACCATAGATTCTGGATTTAATGTTTTTAAGAATCTACCAATGGCGATTGAACTGGAGCCATAGACTTCAAGATATCTACCAATTCCCAGAGCATAGTTATCATATACATTAGTACTTTGGCCAAAAGAGAAGGAGGCTCTTCCGTTCGCCATCGCATTTTCACCATAAGCAAAGGAGTAATTTCCTGATGCAATGCTGTTTTTGCCACCAGTGAAGGCATTGATTCCGGTTGTTCCGGTTGGGTTGTTACCTACATTCATATTGCCTACAATTTGCAATGTTGCTGTTGGCATATTGGTGCCAATGCCCATGTTTCCATATTCAAAAACAAAGCTTTTTTCTGCCTGTGTCGAAAAAATGAAGTTTCCACCTGTTTTTGCTTTGATGGTGTGGTCATTGTCAGCAAACTTCATAATGCCAAAGTTGCCGTTTCCTGAGGGCTCAAGCAAAAGTGAGGCATCTTCATTTGCATCAGCTTTGATATGCAACTTTGCTTGCGGGTCGGTTACATTGCCGATGCCGATACGGCCGGTGTTGTTTACACCACCAGATGGACTAACAAAAAGTGTTGGCTTAGTAGAACCAAAACCGATCATCATAGAATATGGCACATCGTTTTCAAGCCTATTGTTTTGATCAAAACCAGCTCCTAAAACAATTGCAGGTGAAGTGTTGGTTTTTAAAAACATACCTAGAACCACCGAATTGGCTCCTGTTGCGTAAGCACGATTACCAAATGCAATAGATGCTGATCCATTTGCCTCTGAATAAATACCTCCTGCAAATGAATAATTTGCAGTAGCCTTGGTGTATCTTCCTATTGCACTCGGAAATAAACCACTTGTCGTTGTTCCATCACATTGTACACATTGTTGTGCAAAGCTTTGCTGTAGACTCAAAAAAAGCAGTGTTAATACAAGTGTAACCGAAAGCAGGGTACTGCTTTTGATTGTTTGATTGAATTGTTTCATTGTTTGATAATTTTAAAGTTTTCTACAGTGTTATTTTTGTTGTTTATTACAGAGGCGATATACAAGCCGGAAGGCAATTGTTGTATTCCAATCAGGTTGACGCCGTTACGCAAAGGATGTTGGGACATGCCAAAAAAAGGAAAAGGCGAAAAGCAGCGTTAATAAAATGTTTTTCATTGGATGATTGTTTTAAATTTGATTTTTTGTATTCTATTTTAGCTGAAAGGCTATTAGCTTTTCGCTGTATAATAACTTGCTGGTCAAATTTTTATACTTCCTCTCTCTGAATGTTGTTCTGCTTAATCGGTTGTTTTTTATGTCTAATATTTTTTAATTCTAACTGAACCTATTGATTCTATATACACTTTAGTTTATATGTCAAGGAAGAATTCACATGGTTGACGTAGCTTTTTGACCGGGCTTTAATTTGTTTTTTTCTTTAATCACATTTACCGATGCTTGATTTGATGCAAAATTTTCTTCTTCTACGCTGATTGTTGTTTCTTACTACCTGAATTTGGTTTCTGGCTTTTTTCAGTCTTTGCATCTAGTCAAGCTAAACGGCAAAGCCCAAAGTTAAACCATTAACTGCATATTAATACCCTGAGCAGGCAAAAACGCATCGAAAAAAATCAACTATTTTTCAATTTTTTTGAAAATATTTTTTAAGTAATTGATATTAAGCGTGGTAAAAAAACAGCTTTTATGATGAATTTCCTTCTTTGACAATGAAAGCATCCGGTTAGTCTTTTGAAGTTATTTGAAAACTATGCGTCAGAAACATGCAGGCTCTGAAAAAATACTGATTGCATTTATAATAAAGCCCAATGAGAGAAATAGTACCGATCGCATCCGAAATGACTATTATCATTAGTATCGGTATATACGACCGTAAATTGACCCTCCAGGCAATCCTATCAAAAAAGATATTTTTTTCTGCAAGATAATAACAAGATGTTTTTGTGGTTTCTATGCATAGAATATCTGTAAAATAACCATATGAAAAGACCAACCTTATTGCTGTTTGCTTTCCTTATGCTTGCAGGAAACCAATTGTTCTCCCAAAACAAGTTTACCATCAGCGGCTATGTACGCGAACAAGGCAGCCGCGAACTCCTGCCCGGTGTGAATGTTTATCTGTCCGCACAAAAAGTGGGAACTACAACCAACAATTACGGTTTTTATTCTATAACCCTACCTGAGGGTTCCTACGAAGTACAGTATTCATACGTAGGCTATCAGTCGGTGCTGAAAAAAGTCAGTCTGTCGGGCAACGAGATGATTGATGTGGAACTCGATCCAAGTATTACATTAAAGGAAGTTGTCGTTTCTGCCGAAAGACTGGAAAGAATCACCGAAAGCAATCAGATGAGCTTGATTTCGCTTCCGGTGGGACAGGTGAAAAACATCCCTGCCCTGTTGGGCGAAAAAGATGTTTTTAAAGCCCTTCAGCTGATGCCCGGCGTGCAGAAAGGTTCCGAAGGCAGCAGCGGATTGTATGTGCGCGGCGGTGGGCCGGATCAAAACCTCATCATCCTCGACGACGCTCCCGTTTACAATGCCTACCACCTTTTTGGTTTCTTTTCCATTTTCAATGGCGATGCTTTGAAAAGCATCGAGCTCACCAAAGGTGGTTTTCCTGCACGCTATGGCGGACGCCTTTCTTCGGTGGTTGAAATGACTATGAAAGACGGAAACAAAGAAAAATTCAGCGGTGAGGCCGGAATAGGTATCATTGCATCACGTTTTGTGTTTGAAGGCCCGATCATCAAAAATAAAGCCTCCTTTCTTGTTTCTGCCCGCAGAACCTATGTCGACGCCCTGCTCAGGCCTTTCATGCCAAAAGATGAAAAAGTCGGGTATTATTTCTACGACCTGAATGCAAAACTGAATTACGATTTTGGGCCAAAAAATAAGCTTTATGTCAGTGGATATTTCGGCAGAGATAAGTTTCATTTTACCAATAATTACTCCGGCAACAATGATAAAGGCGGACTTTTCTGGCAAAATAAAACCGCAACCGTAAGATGGAATCATCTTTATAACAACAGGGTTTTCAGCAACACATCCTTCATTTTCAGCGAATATGACCTGAACATCTATGCCAAAGAAAAAAGTCAGTACAATAATTATGAACTCAATTATAAATCAGGCATCCGCGACTTTGCATTGAAATATGATATGGAATACCATCAGTCGCCATTGTATACTTTGCGCACAGGTATTCAGTCGACGCACCACTATTTTTTGCCCAGCGCTATTGTCGAAATTGACGGCAATACTGCCTATAACTTCAACAGCAAAACTTCCTACAATTCACTGGAATCAGGCCTGTACATCGAAAACCACTTCAACATAAGTGGAAAAGTTCAAATAAATGCAGGGCTGCGTTTGGGTCATTTCATTGCTGAATCGAAGCATTATTTTTCTCCTGAGCCACGGCTCTCGGTCAATTATATGGTCAAAGATGGATTGTCGGCAAAAATCGCCTACGCCGAAATGAACCAATATATTCATTTGCTGAGCAATACCGGAGTTGGGCTTCCAACGGACTTATGGGTACCATCCACTGACCGTGTTTCTCCTCAAAATTCAAAACAAATTTCTGCCGGTGTAGCAAAAGAATTTTTTGAACAAGGCTTTCAGTTAACCCTCGAAGGCTATTACAAGAAAAGTAAAAATATACTTGGTTACAAGCCGGGCGCAAGTTTTCTGCTGATTGACGACCCTTCAGAAGTCCAAAACTTCACATGGCAAGACAATGTAACCGCCGGAAAAGGAGAATCTTACGGCATTGAAATGCTCTTTCATAAAAAAGCCGGAAAAACAAGTGGCTGGATTGGCTACACCCTTTCCTGGACGCAGCTTCAGTTTGATGAAATCAATTTTGGAAAAAAATTCTGGGCACGTCACGACCGCCGTCACGATATTTCTGTTGTAGCAATTCACGAACTAAGTGAAAAAATCACTTTGTCCGGAACATGGGTTTATGGAACCGGAAATGCAATTACTTTGCCGCTGGGAACCTATCCTGCAAGCACACATGATCCTTTTGACAATGGAAACCCCAACAATTATCCCTGGTATTATTACAGCGAAATTTCTGACTATGGAGCAGTGAATGAATTCAGGATGAAAGCCTATCACCGGCTCGATCTTGCAATACAATTGCATAAAAAATTATCGGGTTACGAACGCACATGGGAGTTTGGACTTTACAATGCTTACAGCCGCAAAAACCCCTTCTTCTATTATATCACAAACGAATATACTGCCAACGACACGCAGGTCAGCAAGCTGAAACAGGCCTCCATTTTTCCGATAATTCCTTCTGTGACTTACAATATCAAATTTTAAGGCTATGACAAACAATAAAATAATTTTTGTGCTGTCTGTTTTTCTCAGCTTTTTCCTTTTTTCATGCAACAGCTTCTTTGAAAGTGATGTCGATATACCTGCAGAAAAACCAAAACTTGTTGTTTACGGCTATCTGACGGCTGAGGATGACACCATAAAACTGAGTGTTCAGCACAGCAAACCGATTTATACTGTAACAAATTATTTTTCAGAATTCTATCCTTCGGTTACGGATGCTACAGTAAAAATTTCGGATGGTTCAACCACCATAAACCTCGTATATGATGCTTACCAAAGAAAATATGTTTCAGCTGAAATGCAGGTCATGGCTGGAAAAACATACAGTCTTGAAATCACAACTCCACGCAGCGACCGTGTTACGGCAAGCTGTACCGTTCCGGCGAGTGAAGTTCCTGTGGTAGAGATAACGAGTATAGAATCACATCCCATATACGCTTATAACAAATTCATCAATTTCAGAATCAAAGATTTACCAGGAAAGGGACACTTTTACAGAGTGCTGATTGCAATGTTTCTGAAAGATATACATAATCCTGAATACCCTGATTACGTCTATTATATTCCATTGGAAACAGGAGAAGAATACTTTTCTGATGCCAATAAAGACGGAGAATATTTCATTTTTAAGACTGCTCCACTTGGTCTTGGTGATTCACAGGCGCAGGAAGTGACTTTCTATACCAGTATTACAGATGAACACTATTTCAATTTTCACAAATCTGTATTGGGTTTTCAGGGCGACAACCCTTTCGCAGAGCCGACACCCGTTTATTCAAACATTGAGGGAGGCCTTGGAGTGTTTGCTGCTTCAAAAGCTCATACGTTCACATTGGCGTATTAACTTTTACCTATCCGGAAAAACCAAAAGTCTGAAGTGTTAATGTTTTAGTCAGGGATGAAGCAGGATTTTTATCTTGCTGCCTGCACATGCATCCAGTCAAAGTTGGATTTTCGACCGAGGCTTACCCATCCTTCTTCTTCCCAAAACGACCACCATGGCTCGTATTCAGCTTTGGCAAAATGAGCACGGTCACGGCCCCATTGCAATTGATTGCGATCAGGGTCAAAATCAAGTGCAATGCCCCATGCATGTGTCGACCATTGCGTTCCGCCTCTTTTACGACGCGGATTATAGCAACCTCCGAAACGGTCGAGCCGCAATTCCTTTATTCTATCTTCCCCATAATGGACCTTAACTTTTTCGAGCACCCTGACAACGGAATCAGCTACTTTGCTGTGACAACGTGTTCGCCTCACCTTGGTTGAAAGATCCCAGGCCAGCTTATGTTCATAAGGAAAATCAATCAGCATCAGGCTTGATTCATTACATGGCTGTCCATAGAAGGCAATTAGATCAGCTTCATTTTCAGCAGGCCAGTTGTTGGGGTTCAAATCAAGCGGCACATAATCCCGCCAAAAAGGTGGCAAGGTTCCGTTTTCGTGCATAAACAACATGGAACCGAATGCAAAATCAGTTTGTGGCCCCCAGAAACCATCTATAATGCCGCTATCGAAGCCGGCATTCGTTGTCAAAAGTTGCAGCCAAGCAGTAAGTTGTCTGTTCGCATTACCGCTTAAGATAGCATTTGCATGATTTGGCGAAAGTTTTCCTTTGTTCTTGTTCAATTCCTGCAAGATAAATTCCTGCTGATTCAATGCCATGCGTCCGTGTTCAGCAACTGTAAGGCTGAATACCGTCTGAGCAAATGTGTGGGCTTTGGCTGGTATGTTCATAATGAGCTGTTTGTGCTCACAATAATACAATAATTACAAACAAAAAGCAATCAGAAAGTTTAAATTTTTGTGACTATCCGGCAAAGGTGTTTTTCGACCAAGAAATAACCAGGGATTGCGGATAAACTCAGGATGTTGATATTTCGGTGCGCTGCACCTTTTGTGCCTAAGACATTATTAAAGTTAACAAATATAGCCGATGCGCTGCACCTTTTTCAGTTTTCTTCAAAGCGAAAATCTCATAAGGTAAGTGTTAAGATATTCATATTAAATTTTCCCCCTTATCCTGCTTAGGGTTTCCTGGGTGAATGCCAAGGCTGGAGTATAAAATCGTCTTTTTTGATTCTGCCATACCCTTCATTCGTGACAGGAAGCGGCAGAGCCGCGAAATATTTGTAACAAAAAGCCGATTGAAAGGCGGAAAAGGTGCAGCGCACCGAAATATCTGATGCAAGGTTTTTTACCAATATCACCCAAACCCTTGCAAAAGAAAAAAGAAATTATTGATTTAACTTCGAAGAATCCAATAGATCAGGACTTTTTCTGCAAGCCCTGATTAAACGAAAAAAGCCCTCATTTCTGAAGGCTTTTTGAGGTGGTACCACTCGGGATCGAACCAAGGACACACGGATTTTCAGTCCGTTGCTCTACCAGCTGAGCTATGGTACCATCTAAATTTGGTTTGCAAAGATAATATTAATTTTCATTTCAGGAAAAACTTTTTAAAAAATCATTTCAATGCTTCATAATCAGTACCTTTGCAGCCCTGTTTTTACAAAAAGAGAATGCCAATCGCAATAGATTTAGGAAATACACTGGCCAAAGCTGCACTTTTCGAAGGTGATACGATGATGGGACCTTTCGTTTTTGATCCTGAAAATTCGGAAGAACTTATTGAAATGTTTGCGCCACGCAATACCCCTGAAGTCTGTATGATTGCTTCTGTGAGAGAAATTCCGGAAACTTTGATCGAAAAACTTTCGTTGTTTACGCAAGTAAGCATTCTTGACCATAAAACGAAGCTGCCATTTTCAATTTCCTATGAAACACCTGAAACCCTTGGACGCGATCGTATTGCAGCAGTAGCAGCAGCATGGAAAAGATTTCCCGGCCAAAATGTGCTTGTTATCGATATGGGAACTTGCATCACTTATGACCTGCTGACGAAGGAAGGTGTATATCAGGGAGGTGCAATAAGCCCGGGAATTCATATGCGGTTCAATGCGATGCATAAATTTACAAACAAGCTTCCGTTAGCGACCCCTGCAGCGGAAGTTTTGCTTACTGGAAAAACCACCATTGCTTCTCTTCAGTCTGGTGTGATGAACGGAGTTCAGGCAGAAATAGAAGCTTTAACAACCCGCTATGAGGCACTTTACGAAGATTTAACAGTATTAATAGGTGGCGGAGACAATAAATATTTTGATAAAAAGTTTAAAATTAACATCTTTGCAGCCTCAAATCTTGTTTTGGAGGGTCTGAAAGTTATTATAGATTTTAATGAGATTGAATAAGTTGAGAAAAATCACTCTGTTAGCTATCGCCATAATTTCCGGCATCAGCATTTATGCCCAATCCGGAATAGATTCACCTTATTCAAGGTTTGGAGTCGGCACATTAGGAAACAAAAGCGCTCATGCCGCACAGCAGGCAATGGGCGGTATTGGAAATGCAATTGGCACAAACCGCTTTGTGAACCCTGCCAACCCTGCCACTTACATGCGTTTTGATTCGCTTTCATTTCTGTTCAACGCAGGGCTAAGCATGAGCGCAGCCACTTATCGCACAACAACACAAACAGAAACGGGAAATTACGCTCAGTTAAGCTATTTTTCAGTTGGTTTCCCTGTAACAAATTGGTGGAAAATGGGTATAGGGCTTGTGCCATACAGCCGTATAAGTTTTAACGTAGGTTCTCCCGGTATTACTGAACAGGACTTGGTTTATAATAAATCCTATGAAGGTAATGGCGGCTTGAATCAACTATATTTTGGG
This sequence comes from Bacteroidales bacterium, assembly GCA_030683155.1. Lineage (GTDB taxonomy): Bacteria > Bacteroidota > Bacteroidia > Bacteroidales > F082 > JALNZU01. The sequence goes on along the minus strand of JAUXMV010000073.1, from coordinate 44,231 downwards.
AGTGCCTTCAAGCTGCACAAGAATCTTTCACTTGGCGTTAATGCCAATTACATTTTTGGCCGTAATTCATTATCATCCTTGTTATATTTCCCTGGCACAGAATACATTGCCAACACAAAAGTTGAAAGCCGGCTTGTTGCCAATGATTTCACCTTCGATTACGGGTTGCTATACAATGCAAAGATGAGTGATCAGATTGGACTCCATCTTGGATTGGTTTACGGACAAAAAATCAACCTTAATGTTAAAAGAGAGTATCTTGTGCAATCTCAGTTTGGTGGCGTCGACGGCAATATCGCATATGTTCTTGATACGATTTTCTACTCTCCTGTACAAAAAGGAACTGTATTACTACCCCCAAAGGTGGGTTTTGGAATGGCTTTAGAAAAGTCTGACCGCTGGCTTGCAGGAGTGGACTTCAACTGGCAAAAATGGGAAAATTACGAGGTGCTTGGAAAAGGCGACTCGCTGATAAATAGCTGGAACATAGCTGCAGGCGGTCACTATTTACCCAAACATACAACCATTTCACCTTATTGGAAAAAAGTCACTTATCGTGGAGGAGCACGTTATAATCAAACCTATTTAAAAATCAACGGAGAACCCATCAATGAGTTTGGCATTAGTTTTGGTGTAGGGTTACCGTTACCGCGTTCTTTCACAACAATTGATCTAAGTCTGGAAGTTGGCCGCAGAGGTACTACAGCCAGTAACCTCATTCAAGAGACATTTATTAACTTCACAGCGGGTGTATCAATATATGAACGTTGGTTTGTTAAAAGAAGATATAACTAATAGTTAAACATTTAGAATTACAACTATGAAACCAAAAGCCCCAATCAAAATACTGCTGACAGGCATATTTGCACTATTTATGTTGCAACCTTCAGCCTCAGCCGATGGCTTCAATTTGGGTAACCCTCAGGAGGGGATGCCAAAATATGGTCAGGACAGCGTTTCCTGTGTTATGAATATTTCATTGTACAGGGAGTTTTTCAGACAATGGAGAGCCAGTGAATTTGAATCTCCGGTTTTTAAAGATATCCTTGGTCCATGGCGCTGGGTGTTTCAAAACTGCCCGCTGGGTAGCGAAAACACCTACGTGGATGGTGTGAGAATTATGCAATACCGGATAGAAAACGAGAAAAACGAGGGGGTCAAAGCCAAGCTCATTGATACATTAATGATGATTTATGATCAGCGCATTGAATATTTCCCAAATCATTTCCGGACCGGAGCGCCTCAAAAAGGTGCTATTCTGGGAAGAAAAGGTGTTGACCTGTTTACCTATGATCAGGAAAGATACGAGCAATCCTACAATATTCTTAAAGAATCCGTTGAAATTGAAGGTGACAATGCAGATGGAACAGTTCTTATTTATTACTTCAGGTCGGTAATACGGATGGCTCGTAAAGCAAAGGTTGATACTGCTGCCATCGTTGATGTGTATGATCAGGTAATCGATATTCTTGACCACAACATCACACGTCTGACAAATGAAGGCGACACTAAATGGGTAGAAAATTACCGTAATTTTAAAGGTAATATCGATGCCACTTTTGAACCATTTGCTACTTGCACTGATTTGGTAAGGGTTTATAAAAATAAATTGAACAAAACTCCTGATGATGTTGAGTTGTTGAAAAAAATCACCTCTTTGCTCGACAGAAGAGGATGTCAGGACGACCCACTTTATCTGGATGCAAGTGTTAGACTTCACAAACTGCAGTCAAGCCCCGAATCGGCTTACAATATTGGGCGCCTGATGCTCCGTGAAGAAAAATACAGTGAAGCAGCAAAATATCTTGAAGAAGCAACGAAATCAACTGATACGGATCGTGCAATAAACTCATACAAGTTACTTTCAGAAACGCTGCGTGCATTAAAAAACTATCCAAGATCAAGACAAATGGCACTTAAGGCGATAGAACTTAATCCGAACGATGGCGCACCATACATCACTATTGGTGATATTTATGCCGCCAGTGCCAAAGATTGTGGAGACAATGAGTTTACCAGTCGTGTGGCTTTCTGGGCTGCTGTTGATAAATACAATCAGGCCCGCAGAGTTGACCCTTCATTGGCAGAAACCGCAAGTCGCAGAATAAGCACCTACTCTGTTTATTTCCCTTCACTTGAAACAATATTTTTCTATGGTTATGAAGAAGGAAAAACATACACCATCGATTGCTGGTTCAAAGAGGAAACGATAATCAGAGCTTCTAAATAAGGAAAAATTGAACAGACTGCGTCGGTTCATCCCATCAATTACCCATATCATACTGCTTTTTGCAGCTATGATGTGGGTTTCTTGCGAAAACTCTCTTACTGTAATCAAGGAAATTACACGCGAGGACACCCTTGCGGCGGTTACAGCCCATGACATCGTTTATATAAGGAGTGATTCCGGGCAGGTTTTTATGCAGTTAAAAGCCCCGGTTATGTTGAGATATTCCGGCGAAGACCCAACGATTGAATTTCCGGAAGGCTTTGAGGCCATATTTTTGGATTCTTTACAACAGCCATCTTCGCGTATTGAAGCCAAATATGGAATAAGTCATGAAAACACCGAACTTATGTTTGCCCGTGACGAGGTGGTGGTTGAAAATTTCCAAACCAAAGAAATTCTTTACACAGAAACCCTTTTCTGGAATCAAAAGAAAAAAATAATCTACACACGGGCTTCAGTAAAAATTACGGCACCGGATAAAGTCATTTATGGTGACAGTCTTACTGCTGCTGAAAACTTTTCGACCCGGGAAATTTATAACATACGGGCCACGCTGGAAATAGAAGAAAATGAAGACGAAAATTAATATTAATTTCATGTTTTCCGCAAATAGCTGTGTTGTTTTCCATTACAATCAAATTTAATTCACCCAATCAACAGCTTGAAGGATAAAATTTATCTTTGCAGCGTCCTTTGAGGCAAAACGAAAACTAAAAAAGCATGTCCGACTGGCAATTAATACTTATAACACTGGTGCTTTCCGCCTTCTTTTCAGGTATGGAAATAGCTTTTGTAAGCGCCAATCGACTGCGTGTTGAGCTTGACTTGAAAAGAAACAGGTTTTCAGCCAAAATACTTAACGGTTTCTATAAGACTCCATCCAGATTTATAGGTGCGCTGCTTCTTGGAAACAATATTGCTTTGGTTATCTATGGTATCGCCATGGCAAGGATGCTCGAGCCCGTTACTTTGGCATATTTGCCCGAAGCATTGCAAAATGATTTCTCATTGCTGCTTACCCAGATGGTACTTTCCACCTTACTTATTCTGTTTTTTGCAGAGTTTCTTCCAAAAATTCTTTTCCGAATCAATCCAAATGGTATTCTGAATACTTTTTCAGGGCCGGTATGGCTGGTTTATTACCTTTTATATCCACTGATCCTTTTATATATAGGAGTTGCCGAGTTTATTTTAAAAAAGGGGTTCAGATTAAAGCTCGAACATGACGATTACAAATTCAGTGCGATTGACCTGAATGAATACCTCCGGGATTTTTCACCTGACGAAAAATCTGAGGAAGAGGTAAATCATGATATTCAATTGTTTCAGAATGCCATTGAATTCAGATATATAAAACTGAGGGAATGCATGGTTCCAAGGACTGAAATTGAGGCTGTAAGTGTCGAGGAAGACATGAATGGCTTGTTACAAAAGTTTGAAGAAACAAAACACTCAAAAATAGTTGTTTATCAAGAGAGTATTGACAATATTATCGGATATGTGCACTCTTATGATATGTTTAAACGTCCGGAATCAATCAATCAGGTTTTGCGGCAAATTGAAGTTTACCCTGAAACTTATGCAGCCAATCTGTTGTTAAATCGTTTCATTCAGGGCCGGCAAGGCATCGCAGTTGTTGTAGATGAGTTTGGCGGCACCTCTGGCATTGTGTCGATGGAAGATATCATTGAAGAAATTTTTGGTGAAATTGATGATGAGTACGATGAGGAAGAAACAATCGAACAGCAATTAAACGAAAATGAATATATTTTTTCGGCCAGACTTGAGATCGATTACCTCAATCAAACATACAAACTCGATATTCCCGAATCAGAAGACTATGAAACTCTTGCCGGTTTTATCCTAAGTTCACACGAAAGTATCCCTTCCCTTGAAGAAGAAATATTTATCGAACCCTTCAAGATTAAAATATTGAAAGCCACCGGAAACCGACTTGTTGAAGTTCAGTTAAGTCTTATAAACTAACTGTTAGTGCATCTTTACCTAATTTTATTGATTTTTCCGGCAATTAAATAACTTATTCAAAACTTATCAACATACAGCAACTTCAATGTCAGCACCTTGGCTTTTAAAAACTGTAGCTGTTAATTAATCATTGATTTATTTTCATACTTTAAGTTTCTGTTGTACATTTGCACCCTGTTTTTAAAAAGTTGAAATATTATGGCCGTAATTGGAAAAATCAGAAAGCGTTCAGGTTTATTGATAGCTGTGATCGGAGTTGCACTGGCAGCTTTCGTACTGGGCGACTTCGCTAAAGGGAATAAACGTCAAACCATCAACATCGGTGTTATTAATGGTGAGAACCTCAATATACAAGACTTCAACCGTAAGTTTGAAGAAAATGTAGAGGCTACAAGGCAGCAACGTCAAACTGACCGTCTGCCTCAGGATGAATTGTTTCGTGTTAGAGAAACAACCTGGAACCAGATGTTGCAGCAAATTATCATGGAAGAAGAGTACAAAAAACTCGGTCTTGCAATAACATCAGAAGAATTGTTTGATCAGGTGCAGGGTCCAAATCCTCATCAAGCTATCATTCAGAATTTTCAGAATCCTGAAACTGGTCAATATGACCGAAGCATGGTTCTTAACTATCTTCAGAACCTTGATAACATGCAGCAAAGCGCAAAAGATCAGTGGATTACCTTTGAAAGATACCTCAAGGAAGATCGTCTGAGAACAAAATATCAAAACCTGATTACAAAAGGTTTTTATACACCAAAAGCTTTTGCAAACTTAATTCATCATGAAAAAAACGACATGGCCTCCATTGAATATGTTGGTATTCGTTACAATACTGTTGCAGATTCACTTGTGAAACTGACAGATGCTGATTTCAATGAGTTTTACAATGCTTATAAAAAGAATTACGAGCGGGAAGATATGCGCGATGTTGAATATATTGTTTTCGACATAGCTCCTTCAGCAGAAGACACACGAACAGGTCAAAACTATGTTCAAAGCCTTGTTGAGGAGTTTCGTATCACGGAAAACATTGCCGGTTTTGTAAATGCCAATTCTGAAACACGCTATGACAGTACCTGGCTTGGTCAAGGTGAAATTCCTGTAACACTCGAAAGTGTTATGTTTGAACAAGAGCCGGGCTTTGTTTACGGACCATACTTTGAAGACGGCAGTTTTAAGCTGGCTCGTCTTGTTGATGTCAACTTTCGCCCTGATTCTCTCAAAGCAAGCCACATCCTCATTTCATATGCCGGATCAATGAGAAGCGAACAAACCCGAAGCAAAGATCAGGCTCAGGCGCTTGCAGACAGCCTTCTTGCAGAGATTAAAAAAACTCCTTCAAAATTGATGGCACTTGCTGCTACCATGTCAGATGATCAGAGTGCTACCATGAACAGTGGCGACCTTGGATGGTTCCGCGACGGACAAATGGTTCCTCAGTTCAACCAGTTCGTTCTTGATAACAAAGTTGGTGCAATCGGACTTGTTGAAACTGATTTTGGATTCCACATTGTTGAGGTAACCGGCAAAAAAGAACCTGCAAAAAAATTACGTCTTGCTGTTATAACACATCAGGTTACTGCCAGCACAAAGACCTATCAGGATGTTTTTGCCAAAGCAAGTAAGTTTGCAACTGAAAATAAAACCAGCGCACAATTCAACGCTACAATCGAAAACGAAGGACTTAACAAGCGTGTTGCGCCTTCACTCAGAGCCATGGCAAGCAGAATTCCCGGCATAGAAAACCCACGTCAGATCGTTCGCTGGGCTTTCGACGAAAAAACTGAAGTTGGTGATGTTTCCACAATTTTCGACCTTGACGACATGTTCGTTGTTGCTTTACTTACCAAAAAAGATAAAAAAGGAATTCCTTCACTGGCAGACATCAGGGAGCAAATTCAGCCTCAGGTAATGAACAAGAAAAAAGGCGCAATGCTTGTGGAAAAAATGAAAGCCATGAACAATGACCTCAATCGTATCGCTTCTGAATACAATGCTGAATTGCAAAGTATAAGCGATCTGACTTTTGAAAGTCGTATGCTTGGTTCTTTTGGACAAGAGAGTAAAGTAATCGGTGAAATTTTTGCTGCAAATCAGGGTGATAATCTGGCTGTTGCAGGCTCAAATTCAGCCTTTGCAGTGAAGTTAAACAGCATTAACAAGGCTGCCGAAACTCAATTCTTTGATCAGATCAAAAATGAAAACAGAATGAATTTTGAAAGCAATGTGCGTAACAATGCCGCTTTCAGAGCGCTGGAAAAAGTATCAAAAATAGAAGACAACAGAATGTTGTTCTACTAAAAAATGAAACCATCAAAAAAGACCACACTTTTCAGTGTGGTTTTTTTTTAATTTTTTTATCGCATTCTGTACATACATCAAGCTTTTTGTAATTTAGCAGTGCGTTCCGGAAGCTCCAAATCAACAAGAATAGTAATATAAACGTCTTTATTGTGGCTCAAAAAAAGAGAATACTGCAGGTTTCCCCCTTCGATGACATTTGCATCATTGGGATTAGTTCCACTGTAAAAGACTACAAACTTGCATGGCTTCTAAACCAAAACCTAAAACTCGACCTTAAAAAAATGCAAGGTCTTGCACTGCCCGACAGAAATAATGGTCTCTTCTCTTTCTATTATTTTGATGAGGGTGAAAACCTGAACGTCTTTAATCTCGTTCAAAATCATTCCGAAGGTCAGCGAATGCTTCAACTCAGCCTACCTGTAGATTTTTTTCTGATTATTCGGAATCCTATCCCTAAAAACCGATTCGAAGAAGTAATGAGTACCATCAGAAAAACACCTGGTGTGATGTTGGTTTTCGAAATTGACATCGATAAAAACAAGAATATTGACCCAATGCTTGAAAGGATTGAGTTCCATGAGTTCAATCTGTTAAAAGAGCAAATGCCTAAAAGACTTCAACTTAGAGTTGGTTGAAAAACCTTAAAATATTTTCATGAAAACAAAAATTATTGCGACCATCGGCCCTGCATCTTCTGAAGAAGAAGTGTTGTCGGAAATGATTCTTTCAGGCCTTGACGTCTGCAGGCTTAATTTCTCTCACGGAAGCCATAGCGATCACAAAAAGGTCATCGAAACAGTTGACGCGCTTAACAGCAAGTATGGTAAGATGGTAAGCTTGCTGGCCGATCTTCAGGGACCAAAAATAAGGCTGGGTGAGTTGCAGGAAGAGTTTATTGCACTTGTTCCGGGCGACAAGGTCTGCTTCACAAACAAGCAATGCATCGGAACAAAGGAGAAAATTTTTATCAGCTATCCCACATTCGCTGCCGATGTAAGAGCTGGCGAAAACATCCTCGTCGATGACGGAAAAATGGCTTTCAAGGTTTTACATACCAATATGACGGATGAGGTAATCCTTGAATCGGTAAACGGAGGTCGGCTGTACCCTCGAAAAGGTGTTAATTTGCCTGATACAGCTGTAAGTCTTCCTTCGTTAACCCAAAAAGATCTTGCCGACCTTAATTTCATTCTTGATGTCGGCGTTCAATGGATAGCGCTTTCATTCGTAAGAAGTGCAATTGACATTCATATTTTACGTAGCAGAATAGATGCACACCCATCGCTAATAAAACCAAAAATTGTAGCAAAAATTGAGAAGCCTCAGGCGGTAAAAGATATTCAGGCTATTGTTGAGGCCACTGACGCCATAATGATTGCACGAGGCGACTTAGGCGTTGAAATGCCGATGCAAACAGTTCCAATGATTCAGAAAAACATCATCAGACTTTGTCAGCAAGCAGGAAAGCCTGTCATTGTTGCCACTCAGATGATGGAAGCGATGATTGAAAACATTCGCCCCACCCGTGCCGAGGTGAGCGACGTGGCAAATTCTGTGCTTGATGGTGCCGATGCCTTGATGTTAAGCGGTGAAACTTCGGTTGGAAAATATCCTGTCGAAACGATCACAACCATGCAGCGCATCATCAGTCAAATTGAAGATTACGAAGCCATATATCATACCCAACGCAAATATATTCCTCAGCCGGGCGAGCGGTATATAAGCAATTCTGTTTTGTACAATGCGATTGAAATGGCAAAATCAACCAATGCAGGAGCTATCGTTGTTGTAACACACTCCGGCTATTCGGCTTTTAAGCTGGCAAGTTACAGGCCAAAAGCTGATCTTTTTGTTTTTTCAAATAACCGGCACGTTCTTAACACTTTAAGTCTGGTTTGGGGCGTTCAGGGCTTCTATGACGAAGCCATTGATGATGCTGAGCACCTCATGCAGCGCATCAACAGACACCTCATCGACCGTGAATTTATAAAAGCAGGTGAGCTTGTGATAAATCTACTCAGTACGCCAGCATGGAAGGTAGGTTCATCAAACACACTCAGGCTCGGACTTGCCGGCGAACAATAGCACATCCGGCAGTCGTGAAAACTTTTGTCACCGTTGAGGAAGTGTTTTCAAACTACTCAATGTTAATTTTTAGGAAAAGAAATCAAGTTTGCTTCTAAACAAGTTTTTTTTAACAAAATAGTTTCAAGAAATATCTTTCCAAGCAACTTGAACCCAATATAAAAGCGCTTTTTTGTATCTTCGCCTGCGTTAAGAAAATGGTTTACAAAGAAGAAAAATATAACAAGCGACGGCTGACAAGCTCTTATATCACTTCGGTGGTAAGCATCAGCCTTGTACTCTTTGCTATTGGGCTATTCAGTCTTGTGCTACTGAACGCCCATAAACTTTCCGATCTGATCAAAGAAAACATCGGTTTTGAAATCATCATGAAGGAAGGCGTGAAAGAAGCGAACATAATTCAGATGCAAAAGATGCTTGATGCCAACGAAAACGTCAAATCAACACAATATATCACACGTGAAGAAGCAACAAAAAGACTTGCCGAAGATTTGGGTGAAGATTTTATAAAATGGCTAGGTGAAGACGAAAACCCACTTCTGCCAGCAATAGAAGTAAAATTCAGGGCTGTCTGGGCCAATACTGACAGCCTCGCGATGGTTGAAAAACGACTGCTCGAAAACAAAGATGTGAAAGAAGTATATTACCAAAAATCACTTGTACACCTGATCAATCAAAACGCCAGAAGGATCAGCATCATTTTATTTTCTTTCAGTGTTTTGTTGCTAATCATTGCTATTGCATTGATAAACAACACAATTCGGCTATCTGTTTATTCAAAGCGTTTTTTAATCCGTAGCATGCAGTTGGTGGGTGCAACAGAAAATTTTATTCAAAAGCCGTTTATCATCAGCGGCATCATACAGGGTTTTGCAGGAGCACTGATTGCCCTGGCTTTTCTGAGTGGCATCATTTACCTGAGTCTTGAAAACATTCCAGAACTTATGCAGTTGCAGGATTTCGAAATGATCGGTATACTTTTTGGAGGAATTCTATTGCTGGGCATGCTTCTTACCGGAATTTCAACCTATTTTGCACTAAACAAATATCTTAGAATAAGAACTGACAAGCTCTTTGCATAAGGATTCGGGTTATTGTTATGATAAAAGCATTATTTTTGCACAAAATATTTTTCAGATGACAACAAAAAATACTTCCCCTAAACTTCAGTCAGGCGCCGATCCTAATGCCGATAAGTTTGCCTTTACACGTGAAAACTATCGATGGGTATTAATTGGTCTGGGTTTTATTGTTGTTGGGTTTCTTCTTATGGTAGGAGGAGGCTCGAATGACCCGGATGTATTCAGTGAAGGAATTTTCAGTTTCCAGCGTCTTACACTTGCCCCATTGCTTGTGCTAACCGGCTATGTAATTGAGATATATGCCATTATGAAAAAAACAAAAGATTAGACTCCTAACCATACACTTTTTATGAGCTGGATTGAAGCACTTATCCTTGGGTTGGTTCAGGGACTCACCGAATTTTTACCCGTTAGCAGCAGTGGGCATCTTGAACTGGGAAAACATTTGCTTGGTATCGAAGCCGAAAAAAGTCTTTCTTTTACTGTTGCCGTGCATGGTGCAACTGTTCTGAGTACAATCGTAGTTTTCAGAAAAGATCTTTTTCAGATTCTTAAAGGCCTTTTCGATTTCAGCTGGAATGAATCATGGAAGTTTGTTGCTTTGATAGCTGTATCCATGATTCCTGTGCTTATTGTAGGATTGTTTTTTGCTGATTATGTAGAGTCGTTTTTTAGCGGAGACATTCGGTTTGTAGGTTATATGCTGTTAGTTACAGCGTCTTTGCTGGCATTTACCTATTTCAAAAAATCAAACGAAAGAAAAATAGAATTTCTTGATTCATTCATCATCGGTCTTGCACAGGCTGTTGCGGTTTTGCCCGGCATTTCCCGTTCCGGAGCAACCATCAGTACAGGTTTAATGTTGGGAAACAAACGTGAGCTTCTGGCTCGTTTTTCATTCCTTATGGTACTTATCCCTATTCTGGGAGCCAATTTACTTGACGTATTAAAAGGTGACAATGCTGAAAATTCGAGCATTGGGCTTTCTGCGATAATTATCGGTTTCGCAGCAGCATTTGTTTCAGGTTTGTTTGCCTGCAAATGGATGATCAACATTGTGAGTAAAGGTAAGCTCATCTATTTTTCCATTTACTGTTTCATCATAGGTCTCATTGCGATTTTTGCAGCCTGAGATCAATCATTCTAATCAATCCCTGTTAATGCAAATTCCTGAAAATAATTTTCACTTTGAAGAAGGTGAACTGCTGCTTATCGATAAACCTGTTGGATGGACATCTTTTGATGTGGTCAATCACATCAGGGTGGCAATAAAGAGATATTTGAATATCCCAAAGCTAAAAGTTGGCCATGCAGGAACGCTTGATCCTTTGGCAAGTGGATTGTTGATTTTGTGTACAGGGCCAATGACCAAACAAATTCAAAATTTTCAGGATCAGGATAAAACCTATACCGGGACGATGCAGCTGGGACTTACAACGCCCTCCTACGACCTGGAGACAGCGCCAGATGCGACCTTTCCGTTTGATGATATCAGCGCTGAACAACTGGAACAAGCCAGAATAAAATTTCTGGGGACAATAGAACAACTCCCTCCTGTATATTCTGCCGTGAAGATTGATGGAAAAAGAGCCTTCAAATATGCACGAAAAAGTCAGGATGTCGTTATGAAAACACGCGTTGTTGAGATCAATAAATTTCTGCTAACCTCAATTGAGCTTCCTTTCATAAAATTTGAAATCAGCTGTAGCAAAGGCACATATATCAGAAGTCTGGTAAGTGACTTTGGAAAAGCACTTGATAACGGAGCCTGTCTTACCGAACTAAGACGCACACGTATTGGTGATTTCTCTATCGAAAACGCCTGGGAACTGACAGCATTAAAGGCAGTAATAACAGGAGTAGAAACGGGTAAAACTGATGTTGAAAACTAGATTTCTGTTTTCAAATAACAATGAAGATTCCTTGTAAATGACTGTCAGTTTTTGAAAAGAGATAACGAAAGTATTGTTTTTTGGTTTTTTAACGTAAATCTTTACCTAAATACTGATGCCTTTTTTAGCTTTTAACTTGACTTCGCCTCCTTCTTGGGTTACCTTTGCAAACCTCACTCCAAAACATGCTTAGAACAGTTGGTGGATTTTTATAAAATCATGTTGGTAAATTAAAGATTAAGCAAATGAAACTATCACAATTCAGGTTTAACCTGCCTGCAAATCTTATTGCAAGTCACCCCCCAAAAAACAGAGATGAATCAAGGCTCATGGTACTTAACCGCAAGGATAAGACCATTGAGCACAGGATTTTCAAAGAAATTCTCGAGTATTTCAGGGATGGTGACATTTTCGTCTTAAACAATACCAAAGTTTTTCCTGCCCGTCTTTACGGTGAAAAAGAAAAAACAGGGGCAAAGATCGAAGTTTTTCTACTTCGTGAACTCAATCGCGAAAGCCGTTTATGGGACGTGTTGGTTGACCCTGCCCGCAAAATCAGAATCGGCAACAAACTTTATTTCGGTGATGACGAGTCACTCGTAGCCGAAGTCATCGACAACACTACTTCTCGTGGCCGTACACTCAGATTTCTGTTTGACGGACCTTATGAAGAGTTTAAAAAAACTATTTATTCTTTAGGCAAAACCCCCTTGCCAAAAATTCACGACAGGCCTGTCGAGCCTGAAGATGCAGAACGTTATCAAACGATTTTTGCAAAACATGAGGGTGCTATTGCAGCTCCCACAGCAGGCATGCACTTTAGCAGAGAAGTCATGAAGCGCCTCGAACTCATCGGTGTAAGCTTTGCCGAAATTACATTGCATACCGGGATGGGTAATTTCCGCACAATAGAAGTGGAGGACCTTACCAAACACAAGATGGATTCGGAAGAAATGTATATTGATGAAGATAATGCGCGACTGATAAACGAAACAAAAGCACGCGGAAACAGTGTGGTTGCCATAGGAACAACAACTATGAAAGCGCTTGAAACCTCCGTTACAATACCCGGACGCATTAAATCATACAAAGGATGGACAAACAAATTCATTTTCCCTCCATACGATTTTGGTATCGCCGATGCAATGGTCACAAATTTTCACATGCCAAAATCTCCCATGATGATGCAAGCGGCAGCTTTTGCCGACTATGATTTCCTCATGAAGGCATATAAAGAAGCTGTTAATGAAAAATACCGCTTCTTTACTTATGGTGATGCCATGCTCATTTTATAAACATTCACATTGTTTTTTAGAACACATCACTTTTAAAAAACATTGTTTTCATGCTATATCATAAGAAAAGACCCGGCTTTCGCCGAGTCTTTTCAAGTTTAACCAACACAAAACTATATGAGTATGAAAATTAATAGTTTCAAAAATTTGAATTGTACAATCTTTTTAGTTCAAAAAGTATACAGCAATCTTTTGTGTATCGAATGGAATATCATCGATATATGCTTCTTCAGTCATTCTAACTGACAGACTTTCATTGTTCACGATTAATTCCAGGGCTACTTCCTGAGTATCGAAAGGAATGTCGTTGATATAAGGTTCGTCAGTCAATTCAAAATCAGCACTTAGGGCGCAGTTTGAATGTATTTTATTTAGTACAACAGTTGTATTGAATGGGATGTCGTTGATATACGCTTCATCCTGCATTTTAAAATTCAGTTCGTCAGCATGTAATTGAAAAATGCTAAACATTAAGGCTAAGAGTGCGAGTGTTATTTTAGTTTTCATGGTATATGTTATTAAATTCATTTTTGATATTTGATAACATATTTACTAATATCGTGCCAAAATATATATTTAACTGATATAAAGCTATTTATATTAATTAAATTTTACGAAATCGGTTGCGCTGAATGTCCGAAGTAATACAATATTTGTCCGCTTGTGAACAGAAATTGTGCAAATATGTCCGCTTTGTCAGTAAAATTAATAATTTGTCAGGTCAAAGAATATTGAGCCGGTTGGCATCTTGCTTCAAAAAAACAAAAAGCATGATCGTAAACGCCCACAAACTTGATCCCCCATAACTGATAAATGGAAGAGGAATGCCAATCACAGGCACCAAGCCAATGGTCATCCCTATATTGATGGCAAAATGAAAAAACAATATTGAAAGTACTGAATAGCCATATACCCGTGCAAAAACAGACCGTTGTCGTTCGGCAAGAAAAATTAGTCTCATAAAAAGTGAGATATAAAGGCCTACAACCACTAAAGAGCCCAGAAAACCCCACTCCTCACCTACTGTACAAAAGATAAAGTCGGTACTTTGTTCCGGCACAAAATTGAATTTTGTTTGTGTGCCGTTCAGAAACCCTTTGCCGCTAAATCCGCCTGATCCAATGGCAATTTTTGACTGATGCACATTGTAGCCTGCACCCAGCAAATCATCATCATGGCCAAGCAACACACCGATTCGGGTTCGCTGATGGGTTTCAAGCACATTTTCATATACGTATTCAACACTGAAAACAAAAATCGAAGCAATCGCAAGTATACCTATCAGTGTCAAAATATTTTGAAGATTGCGCTTGATGAAAAACAAAGATGCTCCAACAAGAATTGCCATGCCAATTATGACATAAACCGGTTCAAAATAGAGGGTAAGCAAAAACAACACCACCGCAGCAAGCCCTAACAAAAGTGGCACTCCTGACATGCCTTCGCGGTAAAATACGAGAATAAATGCAGAAAAAACCAAGGCTGATCCTGTGTCGTACTGTAATAATATTAGCAGAGCCGGTAATATTATGATCGCTGCCGTTACAATTCTGGTGCGCAACTGAGCGTATTCAATATCAAGTTTTCCGAAATAAGAGGCTAGTGCTAAAGCAGTACTGAATTTGGCAAATTCAGCAGGTTGAATGGCAAAACCGCCAATTTGAAACCATGATTTACTGCCTGAAATGGTAGATCCAAAAAGCAAAACGGCAATCAGCATCAGCATCGTGACAATATATATCGGAAAAGCAAAGGCGTTAAAAAACTTTGGATCGGTAAGCAAAACAATAAAAGCCAATAATCCTCCTAGAGCTATCCATAAAAGCTGTTTTCCGTAGCGTTGGGAAAGATCAAAAATACTTTTATGATCTTCATCATACACGGCAGCATACACGCTTATCCAACCTGTAATGGCAAGTGCTAGAAAAATCAGCACTGTCGTCCAGTCGATATTGGAAAAAACGCTTTTGTTGTCTCTCATAACATCATCAATATATCGCCGTCGTAATAATTCTTTCCTCCAGTTCAGGCCGTTTTACTTCTCCTGTAATATACTTCTCCATCATAAGCGTTGCGATAGGCGCCGCCCATGTTGAACCGAAGCCCGCATTTTCAACAATGACTGCAATAGCGATTGTCGGTTTATCGTAGGGTGCAAAAGCCATAAACATTGAATGGTCTTTTCCGTGAGGATTTTGCACTGTGCCTGTTTTACCCGCAGCCTGAAATGCTGTTGTTTTGTATCGTCTTGCTGTTCCACCGCCTCCCTCAAAAACATCGAGCATAGCCTGTTTGACTAGTTTAAAATATTTCGCATCAACCCCAGTTTCGAGCTTCGTTGTCAGTTTATCAGGAAGTGCTTCATTTTCCTCACCAATGCTTCGTACAAAATGAGGCGGATAATAAAAACCTTCATTTCCAATAATAGCAGCGAGATTTGCCAGTTGTAACGGAGTCAGCAAAATTTCGCCCTGACCAATACTAAGCGACCGAACTGTTAAAGCATTCCAGCTGCCTCTATAAACTTTATCATAATATTCGCGCGAAGGAATATTGCCTGCAACTTCAAAAGGGATGTCAGTATCGAACCTATGGCCAAGACCAAAAGCATGCATCATTTTATTCCAGTAAACGAAAGCCTCTTTTTGATTTTTAAACTTGTTGTTTGTGAGGGTGTTTCGAAAAGCATTCCAGAAAAAGGGATTACAGGAATGCTCTATTGCCAGCTGAACAGCCAAAGGAGAAGTGTGATCGTGGGAACAACGAATTGGAAGGCTTCCTTTTCCCTGGCAAGAAAATTGGGTGTGTTCGGTGATGGCTCCGCTTTGTAATGCTACCAATGCGTTGATCATTTTAAATGTTGATCCAGGTGGATAGGTTCCGCTGATAGCGCGGTTGATCAGAGGCTTAGACGTATCCTTGAGCATATTGTTGAAGTTTTGCCCCCTAACACGGCCAACCAAAAGATTTGGATCATAGCCCGGACTGGTTACCATTGCAAGAATTTCACCTGTTGCCGGATCTATTGCAACAACACTCCCTATTTTATTTGTCATCAGCTTTTCGCCGTATGACTGAAGCGCAGCATCAATGCCAAGATGCAGATTTATGCCTGTTACCGGAAGTGTATCATAACGTCCTTCCTGAAAACTCCCTTTGTCCCTGTTATGAACATCAACCATGACCACTTTCAGACCTTTCTTGCCGCGCAAATACTTCTCGTAAAAGCGCTCAATGCCCGACTTTCCGATATAGTCGCCCATGCGATAGTGCTTGTCACGCTCAAGATCGTTGTTGTTTACCTCACCAACATCGCCCAAAATGTGCGCTGCTATGGGTTGCGGATACTTTCTCAATGTACGCGACTGAAAGAAAAAGCCAGGATACTTATAAAGCTTTTCAACAATAAAGCCATAATCCTCTTTGGAAATCTGCTCCAGAAAAACAGAAGGGCGATAGCGGGAATGCTTTCTTGCTTTTTGTAAACGCGCCCGAAACGATTCAATATCAATACGAAGCAGTCGGCAAAACTCCAATGTATCAACAATCTCAGCCTGTCTGGGTATTACAAGCAAGTCGTAGGCAGCTTCGTTATACACCAGCAACTCGCCATTTCGATCGAAAATGGTTCCACGCGCAGGATACTGTGTCACAAATCTCAGTACATTGTTTTGAGAGGAAAGCTTATAGGTTTGATCGATAATCTGCAGATAAAATAACCTTATCAGAAAAACAAAACCAACCGATAAAATAATCAGGGCAATAGTATGTTTACGAAAGGCATGCTGCCGGTCGGCCATAAGGTTTTAGTTTTTTGAAATGCAAAATTAATGGTTCTGGCAATAGGGAAGCACAATGAATGGCAATCTTAATCCATTTGATGATGATTAATTCATTTTTCGCTTTCAGAGTTCGTCATGCATTGTTATTTTTTCTTTTAAACAGATTGTTAAAGAGCTTGTTAAAAAGCATAAATTTGTTTTTGCTAAGACACTAAAACAACGATATGAAAAGAGGTTTCAATTTCCATTCAGAACCGTTTTTATGGATAAGCATATCAATTGTATTGTTTTTCTTTCAAATCAACCTTGTAGCGCAAAGTAATTTACGTTTTGAACACATCAACAAAAATAACGGTCTCAGCCAGGGAACCGTCAATGCCATTCTGCAGGATAACAATGGATTAATGTGGTTTGGCACCAATGACGGACTGAACCGTTATGATGGTAAAAACATGATTATTTACAGAAGAAACCACGCCGATAAAAACAGTTTGCCAAACAACAATATTTTAAGCCTGGGCCAGGACTATAAAAACAGAATCTGGATCGGCACAATGGGAAGCGGGCTTTTCTATCTTGATCCTGTAAGAAACACATTTCACTCTTTTAGGGAACTCATTGATAATTCTGATAAACTTGACATAGGCCAGAGAATAAACTGCATTTTTATTGACCCCACTGACAATGTGCTATGGGCAGGGAGCAATACCGGTGTCATTTCTCTTGATTTTAATTCCCGAAAACTAACATTTATTGATTTTTCAGCAAAAGAAATCGATGGTATCTTTGTTGGAAATATTTATAGCCTGCTGGTCGAAAAAAATCTTGTTTGGATTGGAACAGATAAAGGTGGCTTGTTGCGGCTGGATATAAACACAAACCAATTGATCTCAATTCCCAACATAAATCAAAAGAATTTTATCAATGATATTGGATACCGAGATATAATAATGAATATTCTCAGAGATAAAAACGGGTTGCTATGGGTTTCTACATTAGGAAGTGGGGTTTTACTTTTCGATGAGAAAGAGCTTGCTTTAGTTGACCCCGATTTTGCTAAAGAAAACAAAAATGATGTGTTCAGTCCTTGGATACGCTCAATGGCATTGGTTGGCGATACTGCCATTTGGTGTATTACCAGCGGTGAGGGTCTTCAGATTATAAATTTGAAGACAAAAAAGATCACATTAAGTAAATCCAACCCTACTAACTCATTTGGATTAACTTCTAATGCTCTTAAATCAATTTATTCTGACAACATTGGTGGTATTTGGGTTGGAGATAATGGGCATGGTATAAATTATTATTTTCCCGTAAGCAAAAAAATCAGACCCATTAGCTATTCAACAGGCGCTTCAAGCCTGACGTTTCAAAGTGTAAGAAGCATTTACCGTGATGAAAACAAAAACCTTTGGATTGGTGGATATGGCGGTTTCAATATTTTTGACAATCATTTTAACCGGATTATTGTAAGTGAAAATATTGAGAATGCCTATTGTATTTATGCCGATCAAAATGATAAAGAAATAGTTTGGATTGGTTCTGAAGGGGATGGTTTAAGGAAAGTAAGTAAGATAAATGGGCGGCTGCTGAAGTGGTATGAAGGGAAGGCTTCAGAAAAGGATGAAGGACTAATGGGTTCCAGTGTTTATAGTATTCTTGCTAAAAGTGATGATGAAATTTGGGTTGGCACTGAGCAAGCGTTGAATGTTTTCAATAAAAAAACCGGCGTTAATTTTGAGATGAAAATCGAATCAAATGAAAAGCTTTTTGACACCAAGGGTCGCGTAAGAGTGATTTATAAAGATTCGAAAAAAAGAACCTGGATTGGTACACTTGGAGAAGGTTTAACATATATGTATAACAACACTTTGGTGTTTAATATCTTTAAAAATGATGCTGAAAATTCTTCTTCAATAAGTTCAAACATAATCTACAGCGTTTTTGAGTCGAAAGGTGGCGTAATATATATTGGCACAGACAATGGTTTGAACGTTTATGATGAAGTCACTGCAACTTTCAAGCATATCACAACTGCCAACGGCCTGATCAATGATGTTGTTTATGGGATTCTGGAAGACGAGGAAAACAACATCTGGTTAAGCACTAACGAAGGTATCAGTTGTTATAACCCATCTAATGGCAGTTTCAGAAATTACGATGCCGAAGACGGCTTTCAAGCCAACGAATTCAATAGCGGTGCTTATTACAAAGATGATGAAGGAACTTTGTATTTTGGAGGTGTAAACGGAGTCAGTATTTTTCGGCCAAAAGATTTGTTTGACAACCCCTTTGAGCCAAAAATAGTTTTTACACAGTTGAAAATCGGCAATAGTCCTGCTGTAATTGACCCGCCAATAACAACTGCAAAGGAAATCAAGCTCGACTATTTCAATCAATCATTCAGGCTTGAGTTTGCTGCCCTCAATTATTACAAGCCCAAAAAGAATCAATACGCATACCGCATCAAAGAAATCAGGAATGAATGGACATATCTGGGAAATGAAAACAGTATCGAGATTGCCAATCTGGGTTATGGAACTTTCACCATTGAAGTAATTGCCTCCAACAATGATGGGGTTTGGAATGAAAGGGGAATCAGTCTGAACATAATAATTGACCCGCCTTTCTGGGCAACACATTGGTTTAGAATATCGGTTATAGTATTTTTATTCATTTTGCTTTCAATATTCTTTTTTCTCAGAATCAGTGTGTTGAAAAGGAATAAGCGATTGCTTCAAGAAGAGGTTGAAATACGTACATCAGAGTTGAGGAAGGCTAACCTTGAATTGTTGCATGAAATTAAAGTAAGGAAGAAGACAGAAGATGAACTCATCTTATCGAATCAGACAAAAGATAAATTTTTCTCAATTATCGCGCACGACCTCAAAAACCCTTTTAATGTCATGCTTGGCTTAACAGATATTTTAAGCGAAGATTTTGAAACTTTTGAGCCACATGAACAAAAAGAGTTGCTGCAAACAGTGAGTAAAAGTGCGAAAGAATTATACAATTTACTGGAAAATCTTTTAAGCTGGTCGTTGACGCAGCAAGGCAAACTGGTCTATACTTTCGAAAAGTTTGATTTATGCACGATTGTACATGAAAGTGTTATACTCCTTACCCCTCATGCAAATCAAAAAAATATTGAACTTAAAACTGATATTTGTTTAGAATCAATGGTGCTGGCAGATAAAAACAGCATCAACACTGTGATAAGAAACCTCATCAGCAATGCTATTAAATTCACGCCATCCAATGGAAAGGTGACAATTTCATCTGAGGAAAACAATGGAATGATTACTGTTTCCGTAAACGACACAGGCGTTGGTATCAGCGAAGCGAATCTCAGCAAGCTTTTCCGTGTCGATGAACAGTTCAAAACCATCGGAACGGCCAAAGAAAAGGGAACCGGTCTGGGATTGGTTTTGTGCAGTGAATTTATTCATGCCAATGGAGGCACTATCAATGTAAAAAGCACTCTGGGTAAAGGAAGTACGTTTTCTTTCAGCCTGCCAAAAGCAAACTGAAAAATGCAATTTATTGCCCGTTTGCCCAGGCCGGAAATTCCATCACATCAATTCCAAAAGCAAATCTTCCCCAGAAATACATCATTAGCACAATAACAACTGCTCCTGCCAAATTCAAAACAAAGCCTGTTCTTGCCATCTGAATTACACTTATGCGTGAAGTGCCAAAAATGATGGCATTGGGCGGCGTGGCTACAGGAAGCATGAAAGCCATTGAAGCAGAGAGCGTTGCCGGCACCATCAACAAGAGTGGGTTTATGTTTGCCGAAATGGCTATTCCGGCAAGAATGGGCAGAATTATTTCTGTGGTAGCTGTGTTCGAAGTGAGTTCGGTAAGGAAAGTCATGATAAGTGAAATTGCCAGAATTACAATAAAAATATTGTACTCAGAAACCCATTTTAGCTGTTCACCAAACCAAAGCGAAAGTCCGGATTCTTTAAAGCCCGATGCCAGTGCAAAACCTCCGCCAAAAAGCAAAAGGATATTCCATGGAAGCTTTGAAGCCGTGGGCCAGTCAAGCAACCGCACTCCCGGATGGCTTTTGGAAGGGATAAGAAAAAGCAAAACTGCCATAAAAACTGCAACTGTGCCATCATTGATAAATTCGCGCTGTGGAAAAATATTGCTCCAGCCCGGCACGCTGAAAAGCCCAAAATCTAGGTCTGATCTGAACAGCCATAGAAATGCCAGAAAAACAAATACAACGAAAACTATCTTTTCTTCCTGTGTCGGCTTCCCCTGATTTTCAAGTTGCTTTTTAAAGGTTTGTACATCTATTGAAACCCAGTCCTTTTTTCCGGGATTGAACCTATAATAGAGAAAGACCAAAGTGATGGCAAAGATCACTGCGGAAAATGGCAGCGCAAACATCATCCATGCTGAAAAAGAAATCTCCGGTGCTGAGGGGAAATAAATATGGAAAATCCTGCTGAACGAAAGGTTGGGCGGCGTACCAACAAGCGTTGCCATTCCGCCGATAGAGGCGCTGTAAGCAACGCCAAGCAGCAGGCCCACACTGTACTTCTTAACACGTTCATTTGAAAGAAGTTCTTCAAGTTCCTGTATCACCGAAAGGGCTATCGGAAGCATCATCATGGCAGTGGCTGTGTTGGAAATCCACATCGATAAAAAGGATGAAGCCAGCATGAAACCCAGTAAAATCCTCATGGGACTCACCCCGGTAACAGACAAAATATTGAGTGCAATGCGCCGGTGAAGATTCCATCGCTGCATAGCCAAAGCAACCAGAAATCCTCCCATGAAAAGAAAAATAACGTCATTGAAATAAGCCGATGAAACTGCTTTACCATCCATGATGCCAAACAATGGAAAGAGTGCAACCGGCAAAAGAGAGGTTATGGCCAAAGGAACTGTTTCCGAAACCCACCAAACAGCCATCAGCAGTGCCACACAAAAAGTGTAGGTCACTTTTGGGTTTTCCGGATCAAGCTCAGCGAAAAACAAAACAAACAAAATTATCAGCGGAGTAACGATAAAACTGATTATGCTTTTTGTGTTCATCAGATGGGTTTGTGGCTCAATACCTGCAAAGATAAAACTTCATAGAGCCAAATTGAACAAACAGTATATTTTTTGCAAATTCTCTCAAATCAGAAATAATTTACCTCCCGACACTAGCTGTCGCAAGGCCATCATATATTTGCCCCCAGATAAATCAGAAGTCGTAAATCGTAAATCCGAAATCAAAAATTTCTCCCCCTATGTCAATCAAATCAAATTATCTTTTACCTTTAGCCCTTCTTTACCCGGCGGCTGCTTGCATTAGAATTTTGGGCACATTTTTTTAATTGTTAAATTTAAATTAACCGGATGAAAGAAAATATGAGCCAACCCAAGCATGCTGCCAGGCAATTATTGCTCTGGAATGCAGCATTTTTATGGCATCTTCCCGAAAATTATCTACCTCAAACGGCAAGGATAATTTACTCCATTACCAGCATAACCATCAACAGTAAGTATGATCTCAGAATGGAAAAACAACCTTTCTCAGCTCCTCATTGGCGCTATCAGGTTTTAGTCGTTTACAAAAGATTAGCGTATTTGGAAGCGATGTTCGATGCTTTGGTAATGAGATTTAATCCGCCACAGCAGACAATTTTATGGCGTTTAGCAGCGATTTATGCCTCATTGAAAAAAAATAAGTGCTAAAGTAAGGTCAGACCAATAAAAAACGGAATTTAAGTTAAAGCGGAATTATGATAGCAAAAAGAAATCATATACGAGTATTTGTAGCTTCTACGGTGTACAATTTTGAGTACCACCTAAAACAGGTTTATGAGTTGTTGGATAGTTACGGTTATGATGTACTGATGTCGCACAATGGAACTATTTTGTTGGATAGTTTACAATCTAATTTAAAAAACTGTACGGATGGCGTTGAAGAATGCGATGTATTTGTAGGCTTTATTAGACCTGATTACGGTTCAGGGGTTTTGGATAGAGGAGGTAAATCAATCACACATTTCGAATTTGAAACTGCTTTTGCTCGAAATATTCCAAGGTTCGTATTAGCAGATTATCGAGTTGAATTTACAAGAGCACTATTTAAAGACTCATTTATAATTGAAGATATGACGTCAAAAAGGATTGATTTCGATAAAATATCATTTGAAGAAAATGGCGTAATGGATACCAGATGCATCAGAATGTACAATGATGCAATCAAAGACAAGGAAAGACCTGCATCAAAACGAATCGGAAATTGGGTTCAGCCTTATATCAGTTACGATGATATCAAAATGCATCTTGAAAGTCAGTTTAAATATCCTGAACGCATTCAAAAATTAATTGATAAGTCTAAAGGAATCGTAATATGAGTGCAAAATCATTTATAAAAGAACTCATCAACCAACAAGAACATTCTTCTCTTGAGTTTAAAACAGGTTGGGATGAAGAAGCTATTTTGAAAACCATTTGTGCCTTTTTAAATACAGAAGGTGGTTGGATTATTGTAGGTCACAACAAAAAAGAAGTTGTTGGCTTGCCAAACATTACCGAACAAAAAGTAAGTGACCTGAAAAAAAATGCTTTAGATAATATTTTTCCACAACCACTAGTTTATGTACAATTAGAAAAAGTCGATGAAAAATCTATTGTTTTACTAAATGTACTGAAAGGATCAAGACAGCCTTATTCCTATTTGAAAAAGTATTTTATTCGCAAGGGCAGCCAAGCAGTAGAAGCTAGTCCAGACGATGTGAGTTTGATTTTAAGGTCATCTAATCAATATACTTCTATTTGGGAAAAGCTTACAACTGTTGATGCTCAATATACTGATTTGAGCGAAAGTGAAATTATTTCTACAATTAATGCTGCCAATAATCTTGGGAAAACAAAATCATTACCCGAAAATCCAAAAGACTTTTTGAGTTACTTCCAATTAATTGACTACACAGCAGTAAAAAACGGTGCAGTCGTTCTTTATGGTAATGAACCCACAATATTTTTCACCCAATGTCGCATACGTATTACAAATATGCCCGAAGGAGCTACAGGCGATATGTTCAGCGATATTGAAATAATTGAAGATAATCTTTTTGTGTCTTTTAGTAAGGTGATGAACTATTTCAAGAAGAACAATCCGATTGTAAGTGAGTTTCATCAAAATAGTCCATTAAGAACTGACCGTGAAAAATATCCATTTGCAGCCTTAGATGAAGCTATTGTTAATGCAATGGTTCACAGAGACTATGGAGATATGTCGGGTGAAATAACAATCAATATTCATAAAGACAAAATAGAAATTATTAATTCTGGTGAAATACCTTCTGATATTATTACGAAGAAAAATAAAATCGAATCTCATCATTCTGTTTTGCGAAATCCGACTATTGCTCATATGTTTTTCCTGAGAGGGAAAATGGAAAAATTAGGCCGTGGACTTTCCCTTATCAAAAAACAATTTGATGAATTGGGTTTAAAATCACCAGAGTGGACATTTCAAAGTGGATATACTAAACTTACTTTGTACGGTATAAAAGAAGAAATAAAAATAAATAAACGTATGATTCATTTTCTTTCTGAAATGAATCCTGGCAACGCCTACTCTAGTGAAGATTATGAGCAGTTTTTTATGGGTGATATTAAAGAAAGAACAGCAAGGATGGATTTGCAAAAACTCACCGAAGGCGGTTGGCTTAAAAAATTAGGGGACGGTCCTCAGACTAAGTATTCAAAAACGAACAAAAAATTGCCGGATATTGCCGGATAAAAAAGTCAATAATGCCATTTACACTGTATTACAGCGATTTACAAAATTTGCAAATCAATAAGTTTTGCCGGATAGTTCCGGATAGTATTAGATTCACAAAGAAAGAATTCCTGCCGGATTTTGCCGGATAGTAGACCAAAAACTCAAGATACAACTTGTTTATAAAAAAAATACATAACTATGATTTCTCCCCCTATGTCAAACCAATCAAAATATCTTTTACCATTAACCCTTCTTTACCCGGCGGCTGCTTGCATTAAAATTTTGGGCACATTTTTTTAATTGTTAAACTAAAATTAACCGGATGAAAGAAAATATGAGCCAACCCAAGCATGCTGCCAGACAATCACTGCTCTGGAATGCAGCCATTTTATGGCCTCTTTCCAAAAATTATCTACCTCAAACGGCAAGGATGACTTACTCCAACACCAGCATAAACATCAACAGTAAGTACGAGCGTAGTATAGAAAAACAACCTTTATCAGCTCCTCATTGGCGCTATCCGGTTAAAGTTGTTTACAAAGGCTTAGCGTATTTCCGAGAACTGTTTTATACTTTGTTCTTGAAATTCAATAATATACAATATCATGGTATTTAGCTACAAGTTACCTGCAATTCTAACAAACGACACAGACAAACAATGACTGACAAAGAACTTTTAGAAAAAGGATATTTTGCAAAGGAACTTCCACCACCTTTTCAGACAAAAATGTTTGCTGACAAGTTAGCAAGCATAAAAACAGACTGGAAAGTAATTACGACTGCAATAGACAAAGCTCCTAAGCCAGAAAAGGAGATTTTTAAAGAAAAGTTTTGGGAATCAAAATGGGTTGTCCATTCCATTCCAAAAGTAGGATTTTCTAGACGACTACTTGGAATTCCAAACCCATTTCATCAATCTATTTTGGCTAAATCAATAGCTGACAGATGGACTGAAATTGAAACGATATTTAATAAATCAACCATAACAAATAGCAAACCTGTTCAAGACACAACAGGAAACAGAGCCTTAAAGTCAATTAAATCGTTTGGAGAATTTAAAAAGGAATGTTTGATTAATTCATTTGACAAATTATTTGAAGTTAAAACAGATGTTTCCAGATATTACGGAACAATTTATACTCATATAATTCCTTGGATAATTCACACGAAAACAGTTGCAAAATCAAAACGCAAGGACACATCACTTTTAGGCAATCTTTTAGATAAAAATTTGAGAGAGGGTAATTCAGGACAAACCTTGGGCATTCCAATTGGACCAGATACATCTTTGGTAATTGCTGAAATTATTGGTTGCACACTTGACGAAATGGTTCAGAAGAAATTCAAAACTGCGATAAAAGGATTTCGTTACATTGACGATTATTATATCTACTGCGAAAATCAAGCAGATGCAGAAAAAGTATTTAAGTTTATCCAAAGCATTTTTACGGAATATCAACTTGACATAAACGAAGAAAAAACAAAAATTTCAAAATCACCATTCCCCTTTGACACAGATTGGTCAATTGAATTAGGAACTTTTACGTTTAGAAAACATCCTCAATCACAACAAACAGACATAGAGAGATTTGTTAGTTTAGCTTTCAAAAATGCGAAAAACAATCCGAAAGATTCTGTTCTTAATTTTGCAATTTCAGTTCTAAAAAACATTCCACTCTTTGACGAGAGCTGGAAATTATATCAATCGCTAATTTTAAAAATAGCATTGACGGAACCCGTTACTCTTCCGGTTGTTGCTCAAATTCTTGTATCTCATAGACCAAAAGTTGAAAAACTTAAAGTTAAGAGTGTCGTTGAAAATATTATCAAGGAACATACACCCAAAGGACACCATTTTGAAGTTGCTTGGGCGTTATGGCTTTGTAAAGAGTTTGAAATAAAACTTCCTGATAATATTGCCGACTTAGTTTTTAACTCAAATGAAGTTGTTTCAATACTAATTGCTCTTGACCTTCGTAAAAATGGATTTATAAACTCAACCGTTTCGACTTCGCAAATTGAAGCTGACTTGACAACAGAATCCCTAATGGATGAAAAATGGTTGTTGACATATGAAGCCATAACTCAAGGCTGGGTTTCAACTCCAAAAATTAAGACAATAAAAGACAATGAATATTTTGATTTACTGCATAAACATAAAGTTCAATTTTATGACAAGAGTAAAACAGTTACTCCATTCAAGTTGACGAGCCCGAATAATTTTAAAGCAAAACAGACAACAACGACAGACGTAGAATACGAATCACCAAAACAAGAAAAGAAAACAGGAATTATTGCGACAGGAGGCGGTGGTGGATACTAGAAAAGACATAAGCACAGCAGGTAATAGGCATTTGGCAAAAAAGCGGGTTCAGTGGTTAAATGAAGCTTTGTTCTTCGGCTACTTATAAAAAAAGCCGCACATGATATGCGGCTCATTGCGACAGGCCAAGGAATCGAACCTTACCACTCCCCAGTTGAATTTAGTCATCGAAAACATTTACACTCAAAAACTTATTGGCACAACCTGTCGAGATGAATGGCCTGCCCACCAATTAGCGTTATCAAACATCCTAAATTTATTAGAAACCCTGAAATAATCAAGTGAATGCAGATTTTGTTTATTGTTTCTTTCATACTATTAAGTTTAAGTTTATTAAAAATAATTTCTGACAGAAGAACAACTGTTACCTCGTGTAAATGCCAAGATTTCAAACAACTGAACCAATCAAGATCTTAAAAGCAAGTTTGGGAACTGCAAAATTAATCAAATTGTGTAACTTTGAGCCGTGAGAAATGAAGTAAATGTAAATGCAAATATCCTTTCCTGGGCAATAGCCCGGGCAGGCTATGAGTTGCAGGTTTTTACCGAAAAATACCCAAAATTAAACATAGAACTTTGGTTAGAAGGTGAAAAGAAGCCAACAGTGAAACAATTGGAAGACTTTTCCAAGAAAGTCCATTTGCCGTTTGGATATTTATTTTTACCCGAACCACCAAAAGAACATCTGCCAATACCTTTTTTTAGAAGTAACGGTAATCTGGCAGACAAAGTCAGCATCAATGTTTACGATACCATTTTGTTGATGCAGCAAAGACAAGATTGGCTGAGAAATTATTTAAAAGATAACGATTTTGAACAGCTTGGTTTTGTAGGCAAATTCAGAAATAAAACCAATGTGAAGGCTATTGTTGCCGACATTCGTAATACATTGAATTTGCCTGAAAATTGGGCAAGCCAATTCAGAACATGGCAAGAAGCACAAGACCATATAGTGCTGCATATTGAGGATAAAGGAATTATTACTGTTTTTAACGGTGTTGTTGAAAATAATGGATTTAGAAAAATTCCAGTAAATGAGTGTAGAGGTTTTGTTCTTGTAGACGATATGGCTCCTTTTATGTTCATAAATAATGCTGACTGGAAATCTGCACAGATGTTTACCATTGTTCACGAGTTAGCCCATATCTGGACTGGACATAGTGCGGGTTTTGACTTTAGAAAATTGCAACCGGCAGATGATCCAATTGAAATACTTTGTGACAAGGTGGCCGCTGAATTTCTAGTTCCTGAAAATAACTTTAACGAAGTTTGGAGTAACAATCCGAGTATCCGTGATGCTTCCCGATTTTTCAAAGTTAGCGAAATTGTAATTGCTCGAAGAGCATTGGACACAGGAAAACTTACTAAACGCCAATTTTTTGCATTTTACGAAGAATATTCTAACAGAGAATTTGCCAAAAAGGAACAACAGAGTTCTGGTGGGGACTTTTATGCAACAACGAAAAAACGTTTAAGTTTAACATTCGCTTCCCACATAAATAATGCTGTAAAATCTGGCAATCTTCTATATCGTGATGCATACAAACTTACAAGTTTAAAAGGTGATACATTTCAAAACTTCTTTTCTAAATACTTTTAACCGGAATGGAAGTTTATGTTTTAGATAGCAATTTTTTTATTCAAGCTCACCGCGTAAGTTATCCGTTGGACATTGCATTCAGTTTCTGGAACAAAGTAAAACAGCTTGCAGAAGAAGGAAGAATTATCAGCATCGACAAAGTAAAAAATGAACTTTACGATAAAAATGATGCACTTGAAGCATGGTGCAAAGACAATTTACCTGAAGACTTTTTTAAGGACTCCAGTCATGTAATGGCTGCATACGGACAAGTTTCTGCTTGGGCAATTTCTAGAAATGATCATTATTTGCCAAATGCCTTAAATGAATTTCTAGACGCAGATGAAGCGGACGCTTACCTAATAGCATACGCATTGGCAGACAACGCAAATAGAATTATTGTAACACATGAAATAAGTAATCCGAGCCAAAGGAATAAAATAAAGATACCTGAACCATGCAACGCTTTAGGGGTAACATTTTGTACTACAATAGATATGTTCAGAAGGTTAGGGGAAACTTTTTAGCCACGGCATTTTGCAAGCACATTTATAAGCCGTACAAGCCAACGCTAATGAAAAGCTTTTAAAAGAGCTTGCAAAGCCAACCCAAGAAAAAAAGAAATTTTAAAAAATGCCCCACCGCACGACAGAAAGACAAATGAGTGAGGTAAAACAAGACATACAAATCATTGATTTATTCTTATAAACATGAGGATGTTTATGGAAAAATTATAGAAGCATCCCTCAAACCCCCTTCAACAATAAATGTGTAATTTTGGGGGACTTAATTCCGAGACAATGAAAAAGATTCTGCTTACATTTTTATTTGGCTTTATGGCCGTTACTGCTGTTTTTTCACAAATTCAACTTTTCGAACCCATTAATCTATCCAACGAATACGGCCCTTCGCGGGAGCAGAGTCTTGCCGCCGATGGCAACAATCTTTACCTCGCATGGAATCAATGGGGCGACATCATGTTTCGACGAAGTGAAAATGACGGATTGAACTGGGGCAATAAACTCACACTGTATTCCGGTATTGATTATGGCGCAAATTATCCTGTAGTGGCAGCATCACAAGGAAAAGTTTTTGTTGCTTATTACCGTAATACAAGTGGCAACAGTCAGATTTTTATGGTTCGCTCTACCAATAACGGTCAGTCGTTCGGAAATGAAATTCAGGTCACAAATGCCATCAGGGGTGCAATAGTCCCTCAGATTGCAGCCTCAGGCGACACCGTTGTTATTGCTTATGAAGACCGTGACATTGGTTACAAATATCAGATTTTTGTAACCATTTCAACCAATGCCGGACAAACATGGTCGGCACCGATACAAATTACAAATACCACCGCCGGCGCCCGTTGGTGCAATATTGCGATGAAAAACCATTCGTTGTATGTTCTCTGGAACGACCAAACGGGATCATCCTATAATCATTTAGATCTCTTTTTCACAAAATCAGACAACTTTGGTCAGTCATGGACGACAGCTGTGAACGTCTCAAACAATCAGGCTTATAATGCAAGACTTAAAACAAAAGTCATCGACAATTCGCTTTATGTTGTCGTCTCGGCCAATCAGGACGGGCTTCAGAGCGATATCATGCTGTACCGTTCACACAGTCTTGGTGATAGTTGGGAATCTCCTTTAAATTTATCTGACAACACAGGTGCTTCTTCACGACCTGACGTTTGGGTTGAGCGCAACAGTCCGGGCAACCATAGAATTTATACCGTCTGGTCCGACGACACCTATTCTGCCGATGACAGGGCTTACTTGAAATACTCCATTGACCATGGCTTCATCTGGTCGGATATGATTCAGTTTTCACAAAACACTGAAGATGCTGCATGGCCTGCCGTTGTAGCGCGCAATGATGGCGCAAAAGACCATCTTTACTTTGCCTATAACCGTCCCAACGACGGAACATTCAATTATGAAGTCTGGGGCCGCAGAGCCGAAAATACCCTGGCATCTGTCGTAACACTCAGCGGCACTGTGACCGACAACAACGGACAACCCATCGCAGGAGCTACGGTTTCTTTGAGTGGTTACCTGACTTTCACCATGGAAAACGGACAATACAGCGCTGAAATCCCGGCCGGAACTTATCATTTCAGCGTGCTTGCTGCAGGCTACCAAAGTTATGTAAATCCCAGCCTGAACATTCAGCAAAACACCACGCTCGATATCAGTCTTTTACCGCTGGTGCCGGGCAATTATCCACCGCATTTACTGAATGCACAGATAAACAACGCCAACAGCATCCACCTCTCATGGGACGAGCCTATTGGGTTCAACTCAAAGGAACTTTCATATGATGACGGCGAAGCAAACGGACTTTTCTGGACGGGTTCAGCTACAGGAAATGAATTTATGGCGGTTGCTTTTCAGCATGCAGAACCAATGTTGCTGAGACAACTGAAAGTTTTTGCTTCCGCCGGCTCACCCAACGAACAAATGCTGTTGTATGTTGTCGCTGATCAGGGTGGACAACCCGATGGAAGCGTCATTTTGGGCGGCCCTTACCTTGTTGACATCGAAAGTGGCTGGACAAAAGCTTCTGTAGATATCCCTGTTCCGGCCAATGCCAGATTTTATATTGCATGCCAATGGAACAACAGCAATACTTATAAAATTGGTGGCGACTTGAATGTACCTGATGGTTTTTCCTATTCCACAAACAATGGTGGCGCAACCTGGCACATCCACGATGAAATGGATTTCATGATCAGGGCCGGTATTGCCGACGAAGGCAAAAGCATCAGGGAGTTGAAATCTGTTTCCGGTGATGCCTCCATAATTGGCTATAACACCTACTTCAACGGAAATCAGGTTGGAGAAACAAGTCCTGAATTGTATACCAATATTTATGGTGTAACCGTCGGAGAGACCCACACAGTAGGTGTTTCGGCTGTTTATGACAGTGGCGAATCTCCGCAGGCCAGCATGGAAATCACTATTCTGGAACCTATACTGTTCCCGCCTTTAAATCTGGGAGGAGAGCTTTTGGCATGGAACAATCTGGCTTTGACATGGGATGCTCCAGCTACAGAAGGCGAATGGATTCACTGGGATGATGGCGAAAATTCCGATGCCGTGGGAGGTGCTAACATCCCCATCTTCGATGCTGCTGTGCGTTTTACAACGGATGACCTGACTCCATTCCACGGGCAATATCTTACCAAAATTGCAGCTTTTATTGCAACAGGCGATTGCCAGATTTTCCTTCGTGTATGGCAGGGCGGCAATCAATATTTCGCAGGAAATCTGATCCGCGAGCAGTTGATTGCCTATCCGGTATTCAATGCATGGAATACGATCGAATTAGAAACACCGGTGCAGATTGATGCCAGTCAGGAGCTTTGGTTTGGTTACCGGATAATCAATACCGGCGGAGGTTTCCCTGCCGGAACCGACAACGGGCCTGCAATTCCTTTCAAAGGCGATATGCTGCTCTATGGCTCGTCATGGATCAGTATGTATTCCCAGTTTGGCTGGAATATCAACTGGAATATTCAGGGATTTGTGGTTGATGCAGGAAATAAAACTTTAGAAATTCCTTTGATCAGTCAGCTGGAACAAGAGCCAGTATCTGAAAAATCCGGACTTCCCGAACGTATTAAAAACGATACTGAAAATGCAATTTTTAACCAAAGTCATACCCATTTCAATATCTATCGCAACAACGAAATTATTGGCAATGTACCTGCAGATACTTTTGTTTTTAACGATGACCCAAGCGAAACCGGTGGTGGTTCTTATTTCATTACATCTGCATGGGGTAGTTTTGAGTCTTTCCCGTCTAATACCTTCACAATCATTATTAATGATGTGGCAATACAGTCAACAAAGGATAATGATTTCAGTTTATATCCAAATCCGGCCAAGTTGAATGCGCTTCAAATTCAATTGAATTTGCAGGTAGAAGAAAGTGTTTCTTTTAAGCTGACAGATGCTTCAGGCCGTGAATTTCAGCTTTTAGAAAATAAAATCCTGGAAGCAGGCACACACCGTTATTCGGTTTCGGCTTTGATAAATCAACAACTGAAGCCGGGAGTCTATTTGCTGCAGGTCTCGACTTCAGATAAGCTTTTCACAAAAAGACTGATTCTGATCGAATAATATTATTGTTTTGTTTGAAATCAATTAAATATGCATAGAATGACAATTTTCAGGCTTTGCTTTCTATTAAGCGTAAGTGTCTTATTTTCAAACTGCAATAATTTCAATTATGACAGTACGCAGACTGCTGGTAGTTTGATTTATGGAACTTGGGAAAGTGCTGACAGCCAGAGTTCATTAAGGATTAAGTTTATAACTGACACATTGGTGTTATATACCTTGCAAGAACATGGTTATATTGAGTTAATGAAGTTTCAATACATAAGTTATCGACGTTATGATACCACATTTGTACAAACTGTTGAAGAAGTACCTTTACGTTTAATACTCATAAAAGGCAATCTTAACAAAGCTGTTTTATGTTTTTACAAAAGTGGAAAGGGTATTGAGAATCATATCAATAACCTATTTTTTATTGAACAGGTTTTGGATGTGAATGGGATTGAAATGCAAAAATTTGATAGCCGCATTGCAGAAGAATCATCTGCAAAAGATATCTTTATTTTGCCTCTCGAAACCGTTGGTGTGTATGCTATATGTTACAATCAACCTGATGGTTTACAAGGTAATATAGATATTCACGGTAATCGCTATTTCGACTTAACCGGTCAAAATGATTTTATTGTTAAGCTACAACCACAACCTGACTTCACAAAATATCTCACAAAGAACATAATTTTCCACTACAAGAAAGCAGATGGATCAACAGTGCCATTGACTACTTATGGAATACATGATTCAGTTAAGAGTGATACTGATCAAAATCAGGCTTTCCTTGTTGGGTATGACAGAATTCCTAGGCCGGTAATCAATGATATTGTTAATAATGACGTAAAGGGAAATGTCCTTTTTGTAAAGATTGGGAAGGAAGCGTTTTATTCACAGAACATTCTGGCAGATGATAGTATTCGATTTAACCAAGTATATCATACGCTTAGATATTTTAAATAAAACAAGCCGACTTCCCCGCTTGTTTTAGCCAAAGACAACTTTTGGCGTGGAAATCGCCATCAGGCTTTCGCATCGGGGGCTTATTTCACATCAATTAAAGCCTATTCTAAATCTTTCGGAAATGTTAATTTGTGTACCATGCTCCACAAATTAACATTAATTTGTGGAGTGTGGGACGTCAAAAAAGCACGTAGGACTTGCTGAAAAAGCCCTAATCTATTGGATTCTTAGAAGGAAATATTAATTAAAAAACCTTGTATTAGCTATTTCGGTGCGTTGCACCTTTAAACACACCACCTGACAAAATTCTACAAATATTACCGGTGCGCTGCACTTCAAAACTGAGCCATAGCCTGGCGATAATCTGTGCAGGAAAACCAAATAGAATTGAAACGAGAGGTGCAGCGCACCGAAATATCAACATTCTGAGTTTATCAGCAAGCCCTACGTATTCCAAAAGCTTTTCAGAATCATTATTCAGATGCTGATTTCCAGGTGATCAACAGAGAAAACTTCATCGATTTTCTGCAACTCCCGGATTGAGTCATTCTTAATAAATGTGTTTTGGTTCACACCCCCAATGCTCCTCAGCAGTGAAATAAGCAATCATTCTTATTCATTGACTGCTTTTGGTGCCAGGTATTTATTGTAAAGCAACAGTCCGATGATGGTTACAACTCCGATCATGCTAAAGATAAACCAAAGCAGTCCAGGCCTTTGCAGACCGTCAACGAAATAAACATACATCGTTGCACCCAGAATACCGCCCACGCCGCTTCCTATCACACCATACAGGAATGAGTAGCCCAGATAAAGCGCTTTTTTGTCGGGAGGAGCAATGAGACCCACGTATGAAATGAATTTCGGATGGGCCGTCATCTCACCGATAGAGAAAATGATGATACCGGCGATAAAAACCCAAGCATGCATCGAAATGGATAAAATGGCCATTCCGACAGTTCCCATAGCAATGCCTATAATCATTGTTGGAAGCGCCTTGGTGTTTTTTACAATACTCGAAATCACCAGCTGCAAGGCAATGATGGTTCCTGCATTGATAACAGTTACATGTTCGGCATCAAATTTCCAGGAAGTTTCGGTGCCAAAAAGTGCCATAAAATTGTTTACGGTGTTGTTAACAGGCGTCATATCAACGTATTCTGTAAGATACCACAGAACAGTGTCGAACATTTGAAAATACAATATCCAGAAGAGGGAGTAAATAACGATCATTGTAACAAACCTGAAATCCTTGAGTACAAGAACAACGCCTTTGAGCACTTCAACCACAGTCTTTGTGCTTTTCGGACGTGGTGGTTCTTTGTAAACAAAGATGTTTAAAATGAGCAGCCAGCCTGTGCCAATGGCAGCCATGATAAAAATGTATGACCAGGAAATGCCTTTCAGGTAAGGCACAAGGATAAGCGGAAAGACAAATGCTCCCAGATTTATGGACCAGTAAAAAATTCCAAAACCAAGCCCACTGTTGCTTTCATCCGTTTCGCGGGCGATAGTTCCCTGAATGATTGGCTTAAATATCCCAGCCCCAACGGCCATGAGCAGCAAACTGAGAAAAACAAGCGAATAAGCTGTTGCCATACTTGTCAGAAAATAGCCAAGACTCATAATAGCAAACGACAACATCAGCAGGCGGCGGTATCCGAAACGATCGGCCAGCGCTCCCGACAAAATTGGCAAAAGGTATAAAAGTGGTGTAATGGTACTCTTAATGACACCTACACTTTCCTTCGAAAAGCCCAACCCTCCGCTATCTGTATTCAAAACAAGGTAAACCGACAACACCGACATCACGCCATAATAAGAGCCACGCTCAAAAAACTCCATGATGATGACGACCCAGTAGTTTTTTGAAAACGACCTGAATCCTTTTTTCTCTTTTACAGCTTCAGTTGCCATGTGGTATTTTTTTCGGTTAATACTATTGCGTGCAAATATACTATCTTCCCAAAAATGAACTTCTTTTTTTATTCAAGTACTTCAATGACACTATCGTTTCATAGAAACCCTGTCGATATTGCGTCTTTGTTATAATAAGCACATCAGCAAATATTTAGAAATAATCTAAATTAATGCCGTTTACTGATTCCATCGCTTCAAGAATAATAAAACAATTACTTTTGCCGCAAAACTGGGAATAAATGTTTTTCTTCGGGCTGCTTTCGACACATTTACCTTACATCATTTTGGGAATAATTTACCTTGTATCTTTTTCCCTCTACTCTATTAATGCCTTATCTGACAACGAAAACAAAAACCCTGAACATACTATAAGCTGTGAAACAGGTAGTTTTTCCCTGGAAAAAGAAACTGAAGTCACGTTTATTTTCAGCGATTATTTTGTGACAGACCTCGCTCAAAATGTTGAAGAAAATAATTCTGTTCAAGCCCCTTTTTGCAACACAAAGAAAATTCGAATTTTTTCCTTCTTTGAAGGATCGCACTCATTTTACCATTATCACCCGGGTTTCTGCCGGCCTCCACCAAGTGTTTTCTTGTCATAATAATCTTACGCACTTTCCTGATTTTAAAGGATGTAACACATCCATGGATTGATGCTCATTTATCAAAACCATTCATTTATTATTCTAAGACATGAAAACATTTAAAATAACATTTCTATTCATAGCAATCGTTTTTCTTACGATTTCTCTCAAGGCACAGATGGTGCTGAATATCGACGACACCTTAAAGATGCCTTATTACAATCTGGAAGAAATCATAATCAGGGCGCCAAAAGAAGCCATGACATTGCGCGAACTTCCCGGTTCAGCCTCAGTTGTCACTGCGCGAGCCATTGATCAGGCCGGAATTCGTTCTGTGAAAGACATCACTGCCTACACACCAAATTTCTTTATGCCCGACTATGGCTCAAAACTGACCTCTCCTGTCTATATCCGTGGCATCGGCTCACGCATCAACGAGCCTTCGGTGGGTTTGTATGTCGATAATGTGCCATACTTTGACAAAGCCGCTTTTGATTTCGAACTATTTGATGTAGAACGCATTGAAGTGCTTCGCGGACCGCAGGGAACACTTTACGGCCGGAACACAATGGGTGGAATCATCAATATTATCACGCGTTCACCGCTGGAATATCAGGGAACGAAATTCAGGCTTTCTGCAGGAAATTACGGTCAATACCAAGCTGGAATCAGTCATTTCGGAAAAGCGGGTAAATCTTTTGGTTATTCACTTTCAGCAAATTATCAGCGTGGCGATGGTTTTTTCACCAATGCCTTTAATGATAAAAAAGCAGATGAAACCAATAGCCTTAGCCTGAGAAACCGCCTTGTCTGGAATATCAATTCAAGGTTAGCCGTCGAAAACGTCATCAGTATCGATTATAGCCGTCAGGGTGGATATCCTTATGGATTTTTCAATGATTCACTCAAAAAAGTTGAACAGATAAACTACGATCATCCTTCTTCCTACGATCGCGATATGCTTTCTAATGGATTGATTTTTAAATACAATGCAGAAAATTTCGACCTCATTGCAACAACCTCCTATCAGTATCTGAAAGATTTTCAAAATATAGATCAGGATTTTACAAAGTTGTCACTTTTTGTGGCCACACAAGAGCAGTTGCAAAACATGATTTCACAGGAAATTATTGTTAAGTCCAAGCCCGGCAAACGTTATGAGTGGCTAACAGGTGCTTACGGATTCAGTCAGCAATTCGACCGGTTTGTTGATGTAACTGACATAACAAGAAAAGTTCAAATACTGCGTGATTTCAATGAATCAAAACAAGGGATGGCGATTTTTCATCAGTCAACATTCAATGATCTGATTGTAAAAAACCTTTCGCTGAGCCTTGGTGTCCGATTGGATACTGAAGCTGACAAACTGACTTTTGTCAACCAAATGGTTATGGGCGGCAACACCATTACTGTTGCCGACACCTTATTTCCAACGATGAAATTCAATGAAATTTCACCAAAGATTGCGCTGAAATACCAGCTCAATAAGCAATCAACTTTGTATGCGCTGGTTTCGAGAGGTTATAAAACAGGTGGTTTCAATGCAATCTTTGAAAGGGACGAAGACCTGATGTTCGATCCTGAGCATAGCTGGAATTATGAGGCCGGCATCAAAACTTCTTTGATGCAAAACAGAGTTCAGGGAGAGTTTTCTGTGTTTTACATCGACTGGAACAATCAGCAGATTTACCAGACTGTGCCGAGTGGAAGAGGTTCGATGCTGAAAAATGCCGGTGAATCTGTCAGCAAAGGTGTTGAACTTAGTCTCCGTTCAAAACTCACAAAAAAGCTGGATGCCATGTTGGCTTATGGTCTTACTGATGCCCGGTTTACATCGCATGTGGTGGACTCAACAAAGGATTACAGTGATAACCGGATTCCTTATGTTCCACAACACACCCTTACAGTTCAGCTGAACCAGCGTATCGCACTGCCTCAGCGTTTTCCGGCAGATAACATGACCCTCACCGCACTTTACCGACTGATAGGAAAACATTACTGGAACGAGCAAAACAGTCAGGCGCAGGATGCATACAGTCTTCTTGACCTGCGTGCCGGTTTTGAACATAAACATGTGACTTTGGAATTCTGGGCAAAAAACATTCTCAACACTGACTATGCTGCATTTTATTTTGAAGCCATTGGCAACAAATATGCGCAAGCTGGAAAACCTTTGCAGTTTGGGCTGAATCTGAATGTGAAACTTTAAGAAACAATGAAGGAGCAAGCCGATTGGCATAAATATCCGATGCTTTTCAGCCTGTATATTGCGCAGGCTATACCGATGAGTTTTTTCAGCACAGTTGTGCCTGTCATCATGCGTCAGGAAAACTATTCGCTTGAGTCAATCGGTTTGCTCCAACTTATAAAACTACCCTGGGTTCTGAAATTTTTGTGGGCGCCTTTGGTCGACAATAACGCTGCAAATCTGCATGGCTACAAACGTTGGATCTATGGTTCAGAGATTTTTTATGCAATAGTGGTTTTCAGCATTGGATTTTTAAGTCTTCAAACAAATTTCAGCCTTGTCATCATTCTCATGTTGCTCGCGGTGATAGCCTCCGCAACCCAGGATATTGCCACCGATGCCTTTGCAATCCTTATCCTGAAGAAAAAAGAAAGAGGTTACGGCAACAGTATGCAGTCTGCCGGCGGTTTTGCGGGAAACCTTATTGGGAGCGGACTTCTACTGATTGTTTTCTATTACCTTGGCTGGCAGATGTTACTTTTTTGTCTCGCCCTCTTTGTGCTCGTAGCCCTTATTCCACTGGGTTTTTATAAAAAAGAACCTGTCATGCCGGAAGTTTCTGACAAAAAAGTTCAGCTTGCCGATTTATGGCGCTTCATGAAAATCCCCGGCATGTACAAATGGCTTTTGGTACTGTTTTTCTATTCCTCAGGTTTGGTGGGCATTATGGCTATGTTGAAACCCTGGCTTGTCGATCTAAACTTTTCTACCCCTGAAATAGGTCTGATGGTTGGTGTTCATGGGACAGCAGCAGCGTTGATAGCTTCACTTTTTGCCGGATTTCTTGTTAAACGCAGAGGCTATTACAAGGCAATGTACTTTTTTCTGGTTTTCAGCATCATGGCCGGAGCCTTTTTCTGGTATGTCAGCAAGATGGAAGTGCCACCTGTATCCGCCGTTAATGCTGCAATATTGATGCTTTGGACGGCATACGGCTGTTCGATGGTAGCTATTTACACCGCTGCCATGGACATGGTGAGACCGGGAAAGGAAGGCACTGATTTCACGCTGCAAATTGTAATCACACACCTCAGCGGACTTGTTATCTCGGTTTTCAGCGGAAAGCTGGCCGATGTTGCCGGATACACAAAGCTTTTTGGTATTCAGACTTTAATGTCGCTCATGGCCATAGTTTTGCTTGTTGCTTTTCGTTCATTGCTGAAAAAGAATGAACAAGTTTCATAACTTTAATGTTTGTAGTTAAGCGCAGATTCACTAATTGCTGGAAAAAGCCATAAACCAATTTTGATGGAGCCATTAAAAGAACAGTTGAAAAAAAAAGTTGTAATTATTGGAGGAGGTCTCACGGGGCTTACCCTGGCTTTTATGCTTGAAAGAAAAGGAATCGACTGGATTCTTTTTGAGCGCAGCCCTGTCCCCGGTGGTGTTATGCAAACCAAAAAAAGGGATGGTTTTATCTACGAAACCGGTCCAAACACTGGCATTACAGGCAATGGCGAAGTCGTTGAACTTTTTGAAATGCTTGCACCGGATTGCAATCTTGATTTGGCTAACCACGCATCTGCCAACCGCTGGATACTTAGAAACGGAAAATGGGTTGCGCTCCCTTCCGGACTTATCGGTGGCATAAAAACACCACTGTTCAGCTTTTACGATAAATTCAGAATCCTTGCTGAGCCTTTCAGAAAAAGAGGCACAAACCCCATGGAAACCGTCGCAAACATGGTGCGCCGCCGCATGGGAAAAACTTATCTCGACAATGCTGTAGATCCTTTCATATCAGGTATTTATGCCGGCGACCCAGACCAGCTTGTCACCAAATATGCGTTGCCAAAATTGTACAATCTTGAGCAAAACTATGGCAGCTTTATTGGTGGCAGTATCAAAAAAAGCAAAGAACCAAAGTCGGAGCGTGACAAAAAAGCCACACGTCAGGTTTTTGCCGCCAAAGGGGGTTTCAGTAATCTGATTAACGCCCTTGTCAGCAGATTGCCAAAAGAAAGACTTTTCATGGGCACCACAGACATGATTATCTCAAAAGCTGAGGAAAGTTTTACGGTAACGGTAAAAAATCTTTCAGGAGAAAAAACAACCCTGATAGGGGAAAAATGCATCACTACTACAGGAGGTTATGGGCTGAAAGGAATGTTTGATTTTATCTCTGACGACGAACTGAAAGCTATCATTGACATGAAATACGCCAAAGTAGTGCAGGTGATCATGGCATTCAAACAGTGGAACGGACCGAAACTGAATGCTTTTGGAGGACTGATTCCTTCAAAAGAAAAGCGCAATATTCTTGGTGTTTTATTTCCTTCTTCCATTTTTACAGATCGCACACCTGAAGGAGGAGCATTGCTTTCAACTTTTATGGGCGGCATCAAAAAACCTGAAATAATTGGTATGTCGGATGAAGCGCTTTTGCAATTGGTTCATAAAGAGCTTGATGAACTACTTTCGGTGAGCAGCTCAAACGAAGCATTCACGGAAATTTACAGATATTATCATGCAATACCGCAATATGACGCCGGTTCGCCCGCAAAGCTTGAGGCCATTGATGCTCTTGAATCAAAGCATCCCGGACTGATTCTGGCCGGAAATATTCGTGGTGGCATTGGTATTGCCGATAGGGTGAAACAGGCTTTTGATCTCGCTGAGACACTGTAAATTAATTACTTTCAAACAAAACACAGGCATGAAAAAAGCTATTATACTGGCCAATGTTGGCACTCCTGACAAGGCTGAAGTGCCAGCCGTTTATCGCTATCTGACACAGTTTTTAAATGATAAACGTGTCATTGACCTTCCTTTGCCGCTGAAACTTTTCCTTGTGAATGCGATTATTATTCCATTCAGGGTTTTCAATTCCACAAAACTTTACAAACTTCTTTGGTCAGAAAAAGGATCACCGCTGCGCTACCTCACCGACATGCTTGCACTGAAGCTTGAAAAGGAACTTGGAAGCGAATTCAAAGTGTATGCAGGCATGCGTTACGGACGGCCTTCCATCGGGTCAGTGATGGCTGAAATTAAGAAGCAAAGCTTTGAAGAAATCATTGTTCTTCCTATGTTCCCTCAATATGCTTCGTCCACTTCAGGCACTGCAAGTGAGGCTATTCTTTCAGAAATAAGTCATTGGAATGTCATTCCAGGCATCCGTTTCATCGGTCAGTTTTACGATCATCCCGCTTATATTGAAGCCTTTGCGCAGCAGGCTGCCAAATACGATCTCAACAGTTACGACCATTTTCTTTTCTCATACCATGGCCTCCCCGACAGTCATATCAACAGGACACATCCTGAAATAAACATCCGCGACTGCAACTGCGAACAAAGTATGCCTGCCCATGGAAAATTCTGCTATAAAGCGACTTGTTACGAAACAACTCGTTTGCTGGCAAAAAAACTTGGTATCCCTACTGAAAAATTTTCGGTAGCTTTTCAGTCGCGCCTCGACAAAAACTGGTTAACGCCTTTTTCAGACAAAACAATCATTGAACTTGCAAAAGCAGGAAAGAAAAAAGTGCTTGTTTTTGCTCCTTCATTCGTCACCGACTGCCTCGAAACGATCATCGAAATTGGTTATGAATATGCAGAACTTTTCCACGAACATGGAGGCGAAAAACTTGAAATGGCCGAAGGACTTAACGATTCAACCGTTTGGGCCAGGGCTTTAAAAAAGATCATAGAAGCCTGAAAATGATTAAACTTTCAAAATCACTTTCTTAAAAACTTCGGTCTATATTGCTCTTTAATAGCACATTATCCTGCCCAAAATTTATGATTTTTTGCGCCAGTAGCGAATAATTAATACATAAAGCCAGGCTGCATGCACGGCAAAGGCAAAGAAGTTGACCAGCAACGAATCTGGTGATTTGATTAGCTGCGTTATCCAGTAAGTGGGGAAAAACCATGATAAAACAATAAACCATTGAAGCGGCAATAAATCGGCAAAAGCAAAAATTGCCAAGGCATTCAATGCTTTTGCAAAAGTGAGCCCTTTCACTTTGTCATCAGCGCCCGAAAAAATCAGCAATCCGATGATAGCTGCATAAAATGCCGATAAGACTGATAAAAACAAAATTGAAAGCAGAGGCAATGTTCCGGGCATCATAACAACGCAAGTCAGTATTGCATAAACAACGGAAAGCATCGAGGCAAACAGAAGTCTGTTTATTAAATAAC
The DNA here is from genome assembly GCA_030683155.1 of Bacteroidales bacterium. Taxonomy (GTDB): domain Bacteria; phylum Bacteroidota; class Bacteroidia; order Bacteroidales; family F082; genus JALNZU01. The sequence goes on along the minus strand of JAUXMV010000073.1, from coordinate 1,947 downwards.
CACTTCTTCCTAAAGGTGTTACCGACATCAGCTCGGCAATATTTCCATCCCGTTCGTCAATCATCATGAAACCGGTAACGATGCCCAGCATGCCTGAGCTTGTCAGCAGGACAAAAGCCAGAATGTATTGTGAATAGGGCAGCACATCAAATCCGGTCTGCCTGTAGATGAAAGGTATCAGCAGCAAAACCATCAGTTTAAAAGCAGTCAGCAAAAGCAGTGGTGCAATCAGCATCATAGCCATGATGGGATCACGCAAGATGCGTTTGATGTCGTTCCTGAAATGTATCAATTGTATCATAATTCCTAATCCTGATAAACGATTTTCTTTTCAAATACATGCATGGTCCAGCGCAAAAAAAGGTAATTCATGGCACTGAGGTATATCACCAGGCCGAACGCCTCATACCAGACAATGCCCATATACGCACCAAGCATCAGGCGCAATGCTGCCACACTTGGCACGATGGTAAAGAGTTCCGAATAAGGAAACCCAATCAGTGAGAAACAAGGCAGAACGAAAAGCAGCATGTAAGGGATCGTTTTGAGCATATATTGATTGACTGTCTGACATCCTGCGTTGATCATAATGCCGCTCATCGTAAAAATACCTGAAGTTAAAATTGTCGCCAAAAACAGCAAAATCCAGTTAACTGATTCGTAGTGACTGAAATAAGTGATAACAAATGCAGCCAATACCGAGATGAATGCCAGTGAAATCACTTTCGAAAGTATGTATTCAATCGTGCGCAAAGGAGAAACCACCATCACCATTAAAACGCCCTGAACTTTTTCAAGCATGATTATTCCGCCGATAAAAAACAGTCCCAAAACGGAAGGATCAGAGAAAACGATGAGCGGCAATGCGATTGACAAGATGTCTTTGGGTAGAAAAGACAAAATAATCAGATACATTATTGTGATGATGACATAAACCAGAAAAAACCCTTGCTTCATCTGAAAGTGCATGTCGGCCCAAACTGCATTCAGCATTCTCATAAAAGATTCCTCCCTGTCAGTTTTATAAAAATATCCTCCAGCGTTGCTTCACAGCTGTGGATGGTTTTCATGTCCCCGGATTTGAGCAGCTCTAAAAACTCCATATTGCTGCCCATGTTCACCATGTCAACATTGAGTTCCTCCAGCTTTCCTTTGTGCTGATATTCCACTTTCACAACCCTTTTGCCGTGTTCTATCATCAATTCCTTTGGTGAGCCTATAACAACAATTTTACCTTCGACAATGAATGCTACGCGGTCGCAGAGTTGCTCAGCCACAGTCATATTATGTGTTGTGAGGAAAACTGTTTTGCCTGCATTTTTTTGCTCAAGGATAATATCTTTGATGATATGTGCATTCACAGGATCAAGGCCGGAGGTAGGTTCATCAAAAAACATCAGGCTGGGATTGTGCATGATCGAACGAATGAAATTCAGGCGCATCTTCATCCCTTTCGAGAAGTTTTCAACACGGACATCCTTATCAGGTAGCAATCCGACGCGGTCGAGCAAAAAGTCAGTATTTTCCGGTTTGTTTTTGTAATAGGCCCCAATCAGGGCAAGATTTTCTTTCGCCGTAAGCTTCACATAAAGGTTTGGGAAGTCGAAAGCTACGCCAATTTGCTCGTAAAATTCTTTTCCCCAATGGTTTCGCTCCTTTCCAAGCACTTCAATATGTCCGGAATAGTTTCTCAGCAAACCGATAATCAGCCTTTGTGTGGTGGTTTTACCTGCGCCGCTGGGTCCTAAAAAACCAAAAATCTCTCCTTCGTGAATGTCAAATTCCATATCACGAACTGCCTGTTTTTGTGTTTTCTGATAGGTAAAATTCAAATTTCTGACTTGTATCATCTTTTAATCCTTCTTGTGATGGCAATAACCTGACTGTTGTTATTTAATTGGTTAACAATAATTCTATGCCCATCAAAGATAAAAGATTCATGAATTG
>JAUXMV010000057.1 GCA_030683155.1 Bacteroidales bacterium | reverse complement strand
ATGGGGTAAGCCAATTTCAACTCCAAACGTTTTGTTGAATATACGATGTCATATTCTTCAAAAATCCTGTTTGTCACTTTACAACTGAATAAAAAAAATGACAAAAAAATAGTTATCCATGTTAAATGAACCATCAGCTTGCAATTTGGTTTTTTCATTTTGTTTGAATATAATTATCTGTCTGGGTGATATTTACCAGCCACAAACCGGCTGAAAACCGCCTCCAGAACCTATTCTATTGCAATATTGCCCTGCTAAATTAGTGAATAATTTATTTGTACGGAACTGCATTTTTCTGGTGAATGTTGAGGCTGGTATTTAGTCTGCTGAGATACCATTTTATAATCATCCTGGCATTAAGATTCCTTCATGCGATCGGAATGACTTTCGTTTTTATCATAAACAGAAGTAAGGTGGGGATGGATATGAGAGCTGGCTCCTATGTGAAAGCAGTAGTACACATTCTGTCAGCTGGCAAGTGGTAATATTGTCTGCCCGGCGATTGTTCCGTTGTTTTCAATTTCTTGATCCGGCATTTGTGAGGGTCGTTAGCTACTGTTTAGGCTAACTCTGCCCTTATTTTCGTTTCATCCATAATATCCAATTTTCTACATATTTTCAATCAATTCATTTTTCAACCAATTAAAAGCATCGCTCTGATTGTATTTTATTTCAGGTCTCAAAAGAGCTTCCATATCTCCTTTAAAATCAGCACTATTCTCTTTTTCTTCGATGTTTAATAAGAATTCCTTCTTACTTGGAGGTCTTTTACCTGTGGCAAAAGAAGTGTATTCCTTAAAACAAGTCATAATTTGCTCATAGTCCAAATCAAGATTCTTCCGTGAATAATCCAAATCAAATAAATCTCTTCCTTTACTTCGTTGGTATAGTGCCCTAAGTTTTGTCCCTAAAAGTTCATTTATATTGTACGTTCTTATTTCTGCTTTACCAGAGAACCATTCACTTTCAATTTCAAAAGGAAAATAAATCCAATCAAGCACATTAAAATGTTCCTTGCAGTTTATTTCGAGTTTCAATCGCATTCGTATTTCTTCATATTCCGAAGTAAAACGATACAAAGCTTTGGCTCCATGTCCACGAACTTGTGTTGTTCTTTTCTCTTCGAAGAAAGTAATAACTTCATTTAACCTTTCCATAATGGGTTTTATTGGACCTTCTTTAATTTGCACCAAATCAATGTCTTCGGAATATCTTGAAGCTGGATTAAGGTATAACTTATGCATAGCTGTTCCGCCTCTGAATGCAAGATTTTCATGCAAATATTCATCTGAGAATATTTCAACCAGGGTTCTTGAAATAATTAAATCTTGCTCAACCTGAGAAAACTCTTTCCATGGTGCATATTCCTGCCACTTTGCTATATATGGTTTAGGTATCATAAATCGCATCTAATTTTACATTAACATCAACTTTCCACTTATTATCAACAGCACCTGGTTTTTCTTTTGATTTTGGACTTAACAAAACAGGGAAATAGTTTTTAGCTTTGAGTTCTGAATAAATCATTTCTTGAAACTCTTCTTTTACACCAAGTTCTTCGAGCAAAAAACCAAATCTTTGCAATGTGCTTTTGTTAGGATACCAGCTTAAAAGTTCTGACAAATCGGATGATGTTAACTCTTCTGTAAGTTCCTCAATGGTTGCTAACATTCTGTTTATTCCTCCTAATTTTGTTTGATGATGTATTAAATCAACGATTGTCAAGGCAGGACTGGAGATTTTATAAATCCCTGCATCTGATTTCTTTTGCAGAATATTTTTACCTGTCCAGTTACTTGTAGTGAAAAACCGAATGTCGATAGTGTTTTTTGATATATCGTTAAACTTTGGTTTCTCAGTTATTAGGTAATCAAGTTGAATCTGTTGGTGACTCGCTCCATGAAATTTTGCTGCGGAGAATAAACTCACATAATAATTCCTTTTCAGATATTTAAATAATTTTTCACAATAAAGTTGAATTGGGAGTTTTTTTGCTGAAGAGTATCTGGGTGTGATAATTAAATAAAAACCTTTACGAAGATTTACTATTTCTCCTTTTTCTGACAGTCTAAGAAGTTCAAATTTTAATGAATTGCTGCTTCCTACAGTTTCTTTAGCAATCTCATCCAATGAAAACGAGTAGTTTTCAATTGATAACAGATATTTTATATATTCTTTCGCATTCATCTTTAGTAATTATTCGACAAAAGTATCAAATTAAACTAATATTCTCAAATTATTACTAAGATTATTTTGTGCGATGGAAATGAACATCCCTTTTAATCACAAAAATTATCGGGATGTAAGTGGGTTAGCCGGCAGGATAACACGTCGTATACTTTATAAACAGTTTCATTATCAGTTATTTTTTTAACTATCGATTGTTCCATATAAGTTATTGGAGACCTCGAGTCCTTAATGGGGTAAGCCAATTTCAACTCCAAACGTTTTGTTGAATATACGATGTCATATTCTTCAAAAATCCTGTTTGTCACTTTACAACTGAATAAAAAAAATGACAAAAAAATAGTTATCCATGTTAAATGAACCAT
>JAUXMV010000077.1 GCA_030683155.1 Bacteroidales bacterium | reverse complement strand
AGTTGAATTTTTGTCGGAAATCCCATGATGTTTGAATTTAAGATTTATCTAGTTATTTAACTAGTCAACAAAAATAATATTAAAATCAATAAATTGTTAGAATTTATTGATTTTATTTATCTAGTTAAATCCAAACTCAAGTGTCCCTACGGGACAAAAGATTGGTAAAGAAGGCAAAAATCAAAAGCCAAGATTGTCCCGTAGGGACAACAGATTGGTACATAAAAAAACATCAGAAGCCCCTCCTATATTCCTTAGGGACAACCGATTGGTACATAAAAAAACATCAGAAGCCCCTCCTATGTCCCGTAGGGATAAAAGATTGGTAAAGAAAACGTTCTTTGAAAACTGCGCTTTGTAGCGTACCTACGGCACGCCAGGATCTCGTGTTGGATGACCTTTTCTACCAATCTTACGTCCCTACGGGACGGAAAATGAAAACATCCAATAGGAAAATCATTGTCTCGAACATGGAGCATTTCGGTAGAAGAAAAAAAGCCATCTTTGTCCCTACGGGACAAAAGATTGGTAAAGAAGGCAAAAATCAAAAGCCAAGATTGTCCCGTAGGGACAACAGATTGGTAGAAAAAAACATCAGAAGTCTCTCCTATTTCCCGTAGGGACAACAGATTGGCAAAAATAAATGAGTCCACAAAATTCAATAAAAGAACCTTTTTGAATTTCAAGACCACGCCTTCTTTACGGCATAGTCTTTTTTATCAAACTGGTGATAAGCCTATTTCACAAAGTTTAAGATTTATTCAAGCAAAAGCCAGATTGCAGCATTGTACTGAAATCACTACTTTTGTCAAAAATTTTTCCATGTTAACAGTACCTTATCTACGCGATAAAAAAGAAGAAGCCATCAGTAGACTGGCTATAAAAAACTTCAACAACAACGAATTGATTGAAGAAATCCTGCGCCTTGACGACGAACGCCGGACAGTGCAACAGGAAAATGACGATACCCTTGCCGAAACCAATGCCATCGCACGTGAAGTTGGCAGTTTGTATAAATCAGGAAAAACAGCCGAAGCCGATCAGCTTAAAATCCGCAATGCTGAATTGAAGGAAAAAGCCAGATTGCTGGGCGAGAAACTCAACGAACTCAAAGAAAGCATTCAGTCGAAGTTGGTTGAAATACCCAACACACCACACCCAACCGTTCCCTTGGGCCGCGCTGCAACTGACAATCTCACAGTGCATGAAGAAGGTGCAATGCCCGATCTTCCTGCAGATGCAAAACCCCATTGGGACCTGATTACTCAATTCGATCTCATTGATTTTGAACTTGGCAACAAGGTCACAGGCGCCGGATTCCCTTTCTACAAAGGAAAAGGCGCACGGTTGCAAAGGGCTTTGATTAATTTCTTTCTGGATGAAGCTGTCGCAGCAGGTTACCTGGAAGTGCAGCCTCCACTGCTTGTGAACGAAGCTTCTGCTTATGGCACAGGACAGCTGCCTGATAAAGAAGCCCAGATGTACACCGTCGGACTCGACAATCTTTATCTTATTCCAACAGCCGAGGTTCCTATTACCAATATTTACAGAGATGTGATTCTTCAGGAAAACGAGCTCCCTGTAAAGAACGTTGCTTACTCCAATTGTTTCCGTCGCGAGGCGGGTTCATGGGGAAAACATGTGCGTGGCCTCAACAGATTGCATCAGTTTGACAAGGTAGAAATTGTACAAATTGCGCAGTCGGGTAATTCCTACGAGGTTTTGGAAGCCATGCGCGAACATGTGGCAGGCCTGTTGCGAAAACTTGAACTCCCTTTCCGCGTACTTAAACTTTGCGGAGGTGACATGAGTTTTGCTTCAGCTTTGACCTACGATTTTGAAGTGTTTTCAGCTGCGCAAAAAATGTGGCTTGAAGTGAGCTCTGTTTCCAACTTTGAGAGTTTTCAGGCCAACCGCATGAAACTTAGAATAAAAGACAAAAACGGGCAGATTCAACTGGCTCACACACTCAACGGCAGCGCATTGGCACTTCCGCGTATTGTGGCTGCACTGCTCGAAAATAACCAGACAAATGAAGGCATTCGCATACCAAAAGCTTTACAATCCTACACAGGCTTTGAAATTATTTCTTAAGTTTTCACTTTTTGCTTTTGCAGCAATCATGGCTTTTTCATGTGCTGAGAAAAAAGCAGAAAGACAAGAAATCGTTGTAATAGACTCATTATTAACAGTATTGCAGTCGGACAAAGCTTTACTGGATTTAATTGAAACAGCAAAAATTGTTGATTATACACAGGAAATCAACGATTTCCTGCTTGATGAAAGACTTTCAACAAATATCGCTGCACTCGGCTCACTCGAAAATGCAGCTGGGTTCATGCAAATTGCAGAAGCTGAGAAAAAAATTCTGATGGATGAAATCAATGTTGCACTGAAGCAATTATCAGATTTGAAGTCAGATATACAAGAAAACCTCACCGATGAACGTTTGCTTCATCAGTATCTCGTAGACGAACAAATGGCTGCTAACATCATCCGGCTGAAAGTTGATTACCTTAGCAACCGCTGGCACGCAAAGTTGCTACTGCTTGAGACACTCCAAAAGGCTTACAAATCTGACGAATCAACAAAAGAATGATGCACTTAAACCACATAAAATCAATACTGTTATCTGTATTTCTGCTAACTTTTTCAGCCACATTGCTGCAAGCGCAGCAAGTGCGGCCCGATAATAATGCGCAGCAAAATCAACGGGTTATTGACGAAAATCTTGCTTATCAGTTTTATCACAATCAAGATTGGGAAAGTGCAAAGGCTCTTTACTTGAATTTGTTTGAAACCCACAAGGCAAGGCACTATTACAATTTTTATTTCAATTGCCTGATTCAGCTCAATCAACTTGATGAAGCCGAAAAATCTGCCCGCCGACAACTGCGCAGCACCAAAGATGTGCAAAATGAAATTGATCTTGGTTATGTGCTGATGCTTAGGGGTGAGCAAAAGAAATCCAGAGAAATTTTCGACAATGTAATCAAGGAACTAGCCCCCGACCGCAACAGAATCAGTCAGGTTGCTAATGCTTTCAGAACAAGGAATCTGGACGAATATACCCTTCTGACCTACGAAAAAGGAAGCAAGCTGCCGGGTGTCAACTACGAATTTCAACTTGAAAAGGCGGGAATTTATCAGTCTACCGGCAATTACAATGCTGCCATCGACAGCTATCTTTCACACCTGGACAGCAATCCTGAAAATCTTGATCTGATCAAAAGATATTTTCAGAATATGGTTCTTATGGATATTGACAACAGTATGGCGGAGCTGATGCGTTCAAAATTTCTGACAAAAGCCCAGGCAAATCCGGACAAACCACTTTATGGTGAACTACTTATATGGTTTTCTTTGCAGCAAAGAGATTACGACATTGCAATGATTCAGGCACAGGCCATGGATCGTCGTTTTGGCGACCGTGAGTTTTCAGTCCTTGAATTGGCCGAAATCAGCCTTTCAAACAGCCAATATGAAGTTGCTTCAAAAGGATTCTCATACGTGGCTGCAAAAGGCCCGGGAAGCATTTACTATTTTCAGGGCATGAAAGGCGCTTTGAAAGCACGCTATTATCTGGCCGAACAATCACACAATACCGGCAGAAATATTTACGAAGGCATCTCGAAAGATATTGAAAAGGCATTTCAGTCGATTGGATTTAACCGCGAAACCTATGAACTCGCAATCATTCAGGCACGCATTTTAACCTATGCACTGAATCAGTCTTCCGAAGCACTTGTTATAATGGAAAAATCGCTTGAGCTTCCGCTGAGACCGGATGAGCAAGCCAACCTGAAGATGAATCTGGCAGATATTCTCCTTTATCAGAATGAGGTTTGGGAAGCAACTTTGCTCTACAGTCAGGTTGATAAAGCATTGAAGAATGAACCCGTTGCGCACGAAGCACGTTTCAGAAATGCCCGTCTGCGCTATTTCATCGGCGAATTTAGCTGGGCACAGACACAGCTTGACGTGTTGAAGGCGGCCACTTCAAAATTGATTTCAAACGATGCGCTCACCCTGTCGCTTCTCATCAGAGACAATCTGATGGACGACACAACAGGCTCCAGCTTAAGGGCTTATGCCAGAGCTGACCTCATGACATTCCAGAAAAAAGATCAGGAAGCATTGCTTGTACTTGACTCACTAACTCAATTTGACAGGACACAATCGCTTAAGCCGCACGTCTACATGAAAAGAGCTGAAATCCTTGCCAGAAGCAGCCGTTTTCAGGAAGCAGATGACCTTTATACCCTTGTTTATACACAGTTTTCTGACAACTATCTGGCAGATGACGCGCTCTTTCAAAGCGCATTGCTCAACGAAGAAAACCTGAACAACATCGAGAGGGCAAGAACACTGTATGAAATCATTTTCGATAAATATCCGGCAAGTATTTATGCCGCTCAGGCCCGTCAGAAATACCGCAGTCTCAGAGGCGACAGCATTTAACCAAAACCATGGTAAGACCTAAAAAACATCTTGGACAACATTTTCTCACAGACCAGAATATTGCCCGTAAAATCGTTGATACTTTGTCGGGAACTATTCCGAAAGTGCTTGAAATTGGACCGGGGACAGGTGTTCTTACCAGTTTTTTATTGCCCAGATATGGCGAAAACTTGTTTTTAATTGAAATTGATGAAGAGTCAACAAACTACTTAAAGGAACTTTTTCCTTCACTTTCTGACCGGATTTTTCTTGAAGATTTTTTAAAGGCAGACTTGCAGCAATTTGGACCTGAGCCTGTTGCCATCATCGGAAATTTCCCTTACAACATCAGCAGTCAGATATTTTTTCAGATTCTTGATCACCGCAACATGGTTCGTGAAGTTGTATGCATGATTCAAAAAGAAGTAGCCGAAAGGATTGCCACACCACCGGGAAGCAAAACCTACGGTATTTTAAGTGTGTTGCTACAGGCATGGTACGACATCTCCTACTGCTTTACCGTGGGTGAAAACGTATTTAATCCCCCGCCAAAAGTGAAGTCTGCCGTGATTAAACTTCAAAGAAACAATACCACTGACCTCGGCTGCAACCCTGAACTTTTCCATCAAATTGTGAAACAAGCTTTTAATCAAAGGCGCAAAACCCTTCGCAACGGATTGCGCAGTCGCCTTCATACAGATATCATCACGCACGAAATCTTCAACAAAAGGGCTGAGCAGCTTCATGTGAAAGATTTCGTTTTTATTACACAGCTGATAGAAAATCAAAATACTGCACCAGCCTCCTGACATCCATGATTTATCTTCCGAATCTTCTCCTTATTGCAGGCAATGGCCGCAACATCGGAAAATCAACTTTTGCCTGCGCTGTAATCGAAAATTTCAGCAAACATACTCCTGTTACCGGTCTAAAGGTCACAACAATTTATCCGGAGGAGGAAGGTTTTCACGGGAAAAAGCCTGAACAACTTTTTCATCCATTCGACATTTTTGAGGAAACAAATCCGGACAGCACCAAAGACACAGCCCGAATGCTGAAAGCCGGAGCCACGAAAGTATTCTATATCCGTTGCTTCGATGAAACCCTCGAACAGGCCATACAGGCACTTTTCAAAATTATACCAAAGGAATCGGTGGTCATTTGTGAGTCGGGCAGCCTGCGCAAAGCAGTAAAACCAGGGCTGTTTCTCTATCTCGAAAACGGAGAAAACAATCTGAAAGAGAAAAACAGAAAGATCAGAGACCTGGCAGACATCCTTGTGAATTCCGAAAACCTGAAAACAGATCTGAGCCCGGTTGATTTAGTGCTTTCTTCAAATGGATGGAAGGTTGCGACTTGAGCGGCTTAAGGGACTGAGAGACTAAGGGACTGAGAGAAAATTTTTCAGACTATTGGCGATTCTGTCGCTACTCCGCTCTTCGCTGTCTGTGACTACGTCCCTGTACCAATTCATTTAAGTGGCTGATTATGTTTCGATTAATCATGACCATCCGATCGGCGTAGCCATTTTTCACTTTTCATCCGAAAGCTTTAGGATTCATTCCGAACGGGTTGACTGGGTAGCTGGGTGAGGCTGCCAGAGATTTCTTGAACCTGATTTTGGTAACCAAAAAGCAGTGCCAGAATCATCAGGATAAATCTAAACATTGATGATCGTTTTAATTATTTCTTTTGTGTAATCTGATAAAAAATGAGGGATATTCAATAACCCATCTCTGAATGAAAGGTTTTTTAATGAATAGCGTATCCGGACTGCAGGATTGAACTTTTGATGATAGAGCGCCAAACTTCTGCTTTTAATATTTTCTTCGCTTTTTACCTCAATGGGGATGATAATACTTTCATATTGAATAAGAAAGTCGACTTCTGCTGTGTTGCCGGAAGACCAGTATCTCGGTGTATCTTCAAACTGGTTTACCAGACTCTGTAAAATATAATTCTCAACGATGGCACCTTTAAATTCGGTGAACAATCTGTTGCCTTCTGCAAAAGCTGTTGGAGCAAGCCTTGCCATTCTGCGCATAATACCCACGTCCAATGCATACAATTTGAATACACTCAGATCATCGTATGCAACAAGCGGAATACCTGGTTTTGTGCTGAGTGTCACCCGATGTACCAATCCTGAACGGACAAGCCATTGTATAGCATCTTCATATTCACGGGCTCTTGCTCCGGTGCGCACCAACTGATAAACAAACTTTTTGTTTTCGCGGGCAAGCTGACTGGGAAGCGAATCGAAAACCTGTCCAATTTTTGCCACATCGCGCATAACCGGATGCTTGGCAAAATCTCCTCGGTAGGACAAAATCAGATTTTCCAATAAATTTTCACAGCCCGAAAAAGTGTTGCTTCGGTTGAATTCTGCAACCACTGCAGGCATGCCACCGGTGATGAGGTATTTTTTAAAACTGTCAGAAAGATCATTGAAAAATAGTTCCGGAATAGGTTCCACAGCATTCATCTGATCCAGAAAATGCGCTGATTTCTCGTCCCAATAAGGCAGTACTTCACGGAATGTCATGGGATACATGGTCAGAAAATCTACTTTGCCGACAGGAAAGGAAAAACCCGAATGCAACAAAATGCCCAGCAATGAGCCGGCACAAATAACTGCAAGCTCAGGCTTTTTTTCTGCAAAATATTTCAGAGCGCTCATTGCCTCAGGGCATTCCTGAATTTCATCAAATATGATCAGCGTTTGATGATTAATCGCTACGCCACTTATCAGGGAAAGGGACTGTACAATGCGGTCAATGTCTTTATTTTTCGCAAAAAACTCATTCAATTCCGGACGCTCATCGAAATTGAAATAGGCATAGCGCTCAAAATGGGCTTCTCCCAGCCACTTCATCATATAGGTTTTGCCAACTTGCCTGGCTCCTTGTATAATCAGCGGCAACCTGCCCGACTTTTCTTTCCACTTTAATAGTTGGGTTTGAATGGCTCTTTGCATATATAAGTATGAATTATGTGAAAATAATCACAAAAATAATATTTATTTGTGTTAAAATCAAGGATTGATAAAATAGTTCATTATAGGTTGAAAAGTAAATCACTGAATATCAATGAACAGTTTCGGCTTACTTGCAAACTATCCCGAGCATTCAAAATATCCAGACTCAATGCGATTATCAAGTATAGGGTACAATTTTAACCATATGAATAGAAGAAGGCGCAAATCTTCTGGACTAAAAAAAACATTTCTTGCCAAGGTAAATCCGCGTGTATTTTCTGCTATTAGATCAGGTCAGTATCGATGTTTTATGTCAGTTTACAGATATAACATCCTATTCTACAGATTTCATTTGGAAAGAATGTGCATTTGAAGCAACTTTGTTTCATGTTGAACCTGATAAAATTTGAAATCATGAACAAAAAAACACTTTTCTTTTTGATAAATATTCCTGTCTGGCTATTGATGCTGTCGTTAGTCTATACAATCGGCTTTCATCGATATATCAATCAACCTGAAATGGTTATCTCCTCAAAGCTAAGCTTTATTCTTTTTTATTCTTTTCTGATTCTATCCTGGTTGTTATCAAGCTTCAATGTTTTTTATGCTTATCTTGTTCCGAAGTATTGGTTAAAAAGAAAATGGAAAGCATTCTCATTGATGTCATTTTTATTCATCATAATAGTAGCGCCAATATTCCTCATTATAGCGTATAATATTCCTGCAGAATTTATTTTTGGACTAGGTACGCTATCTTCTACAAATGACCTCCAATTAGTAAATACATGGATTTTTATCAGTGTAAGTACTTTAATCATTGGCACAATTGGAGTTATATGCAGATTAATTTATTTTTCACTTACTAACAAGGAATCAAAGAAGGAATTGGAAAACAAAAATCTTCAAATTGAACTAAACACACTGAAAGCTAAGCTAAACCCACATTTGTTGTTTAACTCAATCAACAATATTGATACATTAATACATACGAATCCGGAAAAGGCATCTCTGTTTTTATCCAAGCTTTCTGACTTGTTAAGGTATGTTATCTATGACGTGGAAGAAGAAAAGATTTCCATCTTTAAAGAAATCAGTAATCTCAAAAAATACATTGAATTGGAAACAATCAGACTCACAAACCCTGAATGTGTATCTTTTGAAATGGAATTAACAAAAGATATTTTAATACCACCAATGCTCTTCTTTCCATTTGTAGAAAATAGTTTTAAACACAGTAATTTGAATAAAAATGGCCAATATCTCAAAATTTCTGTTCGGGAAGATGATCGTAGCTTGGTTTTTGAGTGTTTGAACACAGTAATGGAGAAACCTAAAAAAGAAGAAATTGGTGGTGTTGGCCTGTCGATTACAAAAAAAAGATTAGATTTACTTTTTCCAGATAAGCATGAATTGATAATTGAGCAAGATTTCAGTGAATTTTCTGTACTACTTCGAATAGATTTAGAGTAATGGTAGATTGTATAATAATTGAAGACGAACCTTTAGCCGTTGAAAAGCTGGTTCTGTTTATAAATAAAATTCCAAACCTGAACTTATTGGGAACCTTCAATTCCGGAATTGATGCAATTGGGTTTTTAAATTTGAATACAGTTGATTTAATATTTCTCGATATAGAAATGAAGGAATTAAGCGGAATTCAACTTCTGGAATCTATTTCAATAAAATCAAAAGTCATTATAACAACAGCTTATGAAAAATATGCCATAAAAGGTTTTGAACTGCAGGTGTGCGACTTCCTTATGAAGCCCATTACGTTTGAAAGATTTCTAAAATCATATGACAAAGCCAATTATGAGATTGAAAGGGAGAAAGGGGTAAAATCCGTCTCGAAAATTTTCATTAAAACTGAATACCGTCTCGAAGGAGTTGACACAAATAAAATTTTGTATATCGAAGGAATGGGAGATTATCGAAAGCTTGTTACAACTGAGAAAACCATTATGACTTTACAAACTTTCAAAGATTTGGAAGACCTCCTTCCAACTGACAAATTTTGCAGAGTTCACAATTCATACCTAGTTTCCATTGAAAAGATTGAAAAGATTGAAAGAAACCGAATTCAAATTCAAAAAAAATTGATTCCAATAAGTCACTCATACAGTAAACATTTCTTTAAAAAAATCAATTGAGTGAAAATTTGCAGATGTCGTTAATATGATTTTTTTTGCTTGTAAAAGGTTGATTATAGGTTCCCATTGATAGTACAGAGATGAACAGAATTGAGGTTGGCGGCTGGCAGCAAGTTGCAGCAACGAATTACCCAAAAAATGAACTGGTTTTTCACTTAATTAAAATCGTGAATTTTGAAAAAGTCGTCCTCCTTGGAGCCCCCGTGGAAAATACTTGAATTGAGATTCAAAAAATGTGTACATTAATCAAATCTTTTGAATTTTTGAATTATCAAACCCTCTCACACTTCTTCCTTCGTCCACTTCAGCGATTGGCGAACGGTGTAAAAAGATGATATCCCGCCAATGACAACTACGGTGAAGAAAACCGCAACGACATCAAGTATTTTAAGTTGAACGGGATAGGCGTCAATCACAAAGGCACCTGCTCCGCCTCCCAGTTTGAGCAGACCAAACTCCTGCTGCAAAAGCACGACCAAAGCACCAGCAAGGAGTCCGATGATGCCGCCGGCAGTAGATATAAGCATGCCCTCGGCAAGGAAAAGCTTTCGCAACATTGATTTTGTAGCTCCCAGATAGCGAAGAATTCCGCTGTCTTTTTTCTTATCAACGATCAGCATTGTGAGCGAGCCAATCACATTGAATGTCGCCATGATCAAGATAAAAGTAAGGATGATGAAGATGGCCCACTTTTCGGCACGCATGATCTGAAAAAGCGTTTCCTGCTGTTCAAACCTGTTTTTGACTACAAAATCATCACCCAAAAGCTGTGCTACTTCTTTTTGTGTCCGCTTATAGGTGCTGCTTTTTTGCAGAAATATTTCTACGGCGCTGATTTCATCGACATAGCCAAGCAATTGTTTGGCCCAGTCAAGCGGCACTACCACATAGCGCGCATCATAGTCCTGCTGAGAAGCAAAAACACCTGAAACATTGATAGGCTGACTGTTGAAACCCTGATCAAGACTGAAGGAGGAAGGATTGCCGCGCTGAGGAACATATACTAAAAGCATCTCGGCAGGATTGCGCAAATTCAGTCCAAGGTACCACGCCACTCCTGCTCCGGCAACGGCAAACTGAAACTCGTCTTTTCTGACAGCAAACTCTCCTTCAACAATGATTGTGTCGAGCAGG
Organism: Bacteroidales bacterium; assembly: GCA_030683155.1. Lineage (GTDB taxonomy): Bacteria > Bacteroidota > Bacteroidia > Bacteroidales > F082 > JALNZU01. The sequence goes on along the minus strand of JAUXMV010000077.1, from coordinate 12,444 downwards.
CGCAAATGCTGATAGGCATCTCCAACGCCCTTGATTCTGCCAATGTGCTGTTTTTCGCCATAGCGCAGCAGGGCATCCTCTTCAACAATTTCAACGATGGCTTTCACTCCGGAAAGTTCCTGCAGCTTTTCGAATGGAAAAGTATTGGTGTCAATCACTTTTCCGCGGCGGGCTTCAATCAGCAAGTCGGGCGAAACGGAATTTACCATCGAAGAAATAACCTTCTCAAAACCATTAAAAACAGAAAGAACCACAATCAGTGCAAAGGCGCCAATGCCAACACCAATCACCGACACAGCTGTGATAATGTTGATGAGATTGTGGCTTTTTTTTGCTAGCAGGTAGCGCTTTGCTATGTAAAATGAAAGATTCAAAGGACCTGATTTATTGATTCAAACGGTGAAATGTACTGATTATTTCCAGGCGCGCGCTATGATGCCTGTTCCTGTGCTGTGCTTTAACCTCACATCCAAAGCATTCAAAACGAGACTAAAAGGAAATACAAATAGATAATAAAATGGCAGCACAACAAAAAGCAGCTTGGATGCATTCAGCATAAGTATGGGGTATTTCATCGAAAGCTTCCAGGAGATTTTTCCCGGCCAGCCATACTGATAATGGATCTCAGTTTTTGAGAAACCTGCAGTACGCAGTTTTTCGTCCAGATCGCTGATGGCATATCCATCGCGCACATGTTCATCAATAAAGCCAACTGCACCTTCTTCTGCATGATCGTGATGATGCACATCGGAGCCACCCTGATCCGAAGGCGTGGATATCAGCAACATACCGCCAGGTTTTAATGCTTTGAAATAGTTGGAAAGCACCAGCCTGTCTTCTTCAATATGTTCCATCACATCGACACAAAGCACAAGGTCGAAGCGTTGATTAAAATTTAGTGTCGTGAGGTCGGCTACTTCAAAATGAACGTTTTTCGCACCGATGCGGCTAAAAAATTGATTACAGTCATCAATCTGTTCTTCTTTTACATCCACAGCAAGGATCTTCCAATCGGGATGTTTTTGAGACATGAAGTAAGTATATTGACCGAAGCCGGAGCCGGCATCAAGAATTTCGATTGCACTGCCTGCATTTTTGGTCCAAATGCGTAATTGCTTTTTGATATGCCATGTGCGCAACAAAAGCAGGTCGAGCAGTCTGTAAAACAGTTTGCGTGAAAGCGCAGAACGATTGAAAACCTTTCCCAGACTGCGTTTTATAGGATCGTACTGCACTTCTATTCTCCTTTTAGCAAATTATCAATCTTTTCAATATAATCCAAAGAGTCATCAAGCTGAAACTTCAGTTCGGGTATTGAGCGCAACTGATGCCTGACACGGTTTCCAAGAAGGCCTCTGATTTCGCGTGCATGCGGCTTCACTTGCTCCACCTTGACATTTTTGTCCTTTGCACCAAAGACACTTAAAAACACCCTCGCAACCGAAAGGTCGGGTGCTACATTTACTTTGGTTACAGTGATCAGTGAGCCGGCAGTGAGGCCTTTAAGCTCAAGCTGAAATATTTCGCCAAGCTCTTTCTGTAAAAGTCTGGCAATCTTTAATTGACGTTTCGTTTCCATGCCACAAAAATAACAATTAATTCCCTTAGTACGATTTCGGGTATATATTTGGCAATGAGCCACTGTCTGAATATGAACTCAAACTGCCAAAAGCCATTACCTACATATTTTTTCGCAGAATGATTCTGAAAGTAGTCCCTTCGTTGATTGTGGAAGACTTGACGAAAATTTTTCCTTTGTGGTAGTCGTGGATAATGCGCTTTGCCAGGGAAAGACCTAAGCCCCATCCACGCTTTTTGCTTGTGAAACCTGGTTGAAAAACAGACTGGAATGCAGATTTCGGAATACCCTTTCCGGTGTCGCTGACATCAAGCACAATATGCTCGTTTTCAAGCTTTACGCTCAATTGAATTTTGCCCTGACCCTCGATGGCATCAATAGCATTCTTACACATATTTTCGATTACCCATTGAAAAAGCGATTCATTCAAAGGAATTAGTATCTGTTCGTTTTTAGGTGCAATCAACTCATAGGTAATTTTTTTGGAGGTTCTAACACGAAGATACTGAATGGTTTCTTCGAGTAAAATAACCAAATTCGAAAGTTCAAGCACTGGTGTTGAGCCAATTTTTGAGAAGCGTTCGGTAATGGTTTCGAGTCGTTGAATATCTTTCTCCATTTCCGGAATGCCTTCGAAATCATCATGGCTTATTTTGAGCAATTCAATCCATGCAATGAGCGAAGAAAGTGGTGTGCCAATCTGATGTGCAGTTTCTTTGGCCATGCCCGCCCACACCTGATTTTGCTCCGATTTGCGCGCATAACTGAACAGCAGGTAGGCTATCAAAAGAAAGAGCGCAATAATGAGAATCTGCATGATGGGAAAAAATTGCATCTGCAAAAGAAGCGGAGAGCTTTTATAAAAAATGTAGGTTTTCCCCTGATCGAGAAATGTGATCTCTATCGGCTTATTTTCCGAACGCATAAATGCTATCTGTTCCTGCCAGAAAACAGAATCTCCCACAGCTGGGACAACAAGATTTCCGTATTGAAGCACATTCTTTCCGGTGCTGTCGGTAACAATTACAGGCACACTCGAAGAATTGGAAGCCACATCGGTGAGGAAAGAGGACACAAGATCGTCAAGTACGCGCTTGAGTTCGCTGAAAATGATCGACTCACGGTAGTAGAGCCAATCCGTTCGGTTGGATGAAATTTTTATTGGCAAGGGAGGATAGGTCGAAAAAGACTCTTTGAGTGCTCCCTCGAGCTTTTCAGCAGTGCGGTTTGCAGGGTCGAGGTTTTTCAAAATGCTGATGTTGCCTTCTACATCAGCTACGATAACCGGAATACTTGTGTTTGCACGTATAATTTCAAGGATAAAATTCAGATCTTCGGTGGTCGAAACATCCAAAAGTCTTCTGTAGGCTGTGGCCAATAACTCAACTTTCATGTGCTCTTGCTCTCTTACCTCCGAAAAAAACTGCTCTGTATATTTCATCAGACTTGCCCTGCGCTCTACCGCATCGGCCCACATTCGAACCTGAACGCGCTCTTCATCGGCAAACTTGTTTACCAGATTATTGGTGTAGTAAATGGAAACGCTTATTATGATCAGGGCAACAAAGGCCAGCACAATCTTCCAGCGTTTTTTGCGGGTATAAAGATTCACAGGTTAAGTTTTTGATATAACGTCACAACCGCTGTAAAATTATGAATTATACTCATACACGCATTTCATAGCGCGATTAATTCATGTATTCAGTCTAGCAAACGATTTCCAACAAAAATCCGCTTGACTGAAAGACCTTAAAACCAATACTGCGATGAATAACTGAAAGAAGTTTAAGGCCTTGGAACAATCCGAACGATTAAAGGTGTGCTTACTTCATTACTTATGTTCAGAGCCCTGTCGATAAGCTGAATCTGAAACTGAATGGTGTCGTAGGTAGATGTGGGATCAAAAATATCCATCTCATATTCTATGATGCCTTTGATGGCTTTTTTCTGATCTTTTGGAATTAGCGGTGGAATGCGGCCACTGAAATTGAATGGAAGCTCAACCAGAATTCCATTTTGCTGCTCAAAATAGCGGACTTTTAGGTTGTAATAGAAATCACCATTGCGCTGAAAGGGAAACAAAGTGTCATTCTGTTCAAGACCGATATCTCCATCACCATCGCGGTAAGTAATGGAAAGCAGGCCTTTCTCACTGATATTTGTTTCAGGATTGATGAGCAAAATAAAATTATTGTAGCCAATCTCAGGCTCAGGCGGATACTCCTCAAACTTCCGGCATCCACTCACCAAAACTACTGTGGTAAGAAGACCCATCAACCAAAAGATGCTTATTTTTGTCATGCCATTTGCATTTGCCATTCAGCGTCTAAACTGCGTAATGGTGCCGTAAAATTAGTTTTTTTCGTTACACAACAACAATTATGCCCCACATACAGGCATTAAAAAGTAAGATTTTTAATATTGAAAGTGAAAACTCCTTTCTGGATATTTCGCTTGAAGTGTTTCGTTTTCAATACTATAATAACGCCGTTTATAGGGCCTTCTGCGACTACCTCCATGTAAATCCAAATCAGATTGAACAGTATACACAGATCCCCTTTTTGCCTGTTGAGTTCTTTCGCAACAAAAAAATAATCTCTGGTAACAAAGCTGTTCAAACTGTTTTCAGCAGTTCGGGAACAACCGGAAACGAGAGTAGCTTCCATCATGTATGTGACACTGCCTTATATGAAGAAAGTTTTTTAAATGCCTTTAGTCGGTTTTATGGTCCGCCTTCAGATTTTTGTATCCTTGCCCTGCTTCCTTCCTATCTTGAACGCGGCAATTCTTCTTTGGTTTATATGGCCGACAAGCTCATCTCCCTTAGTAAGCATGAAAAAAGTGGTTTTTACCTCTACGACCTGAAAAGCTTGAACGAGAATCTGCTTCAGCTCAGGGAGAAAGGTCAAAAGACTATCCTGCTTGGCGTAACCTATGCCATGCTTGATCTTGTGGCCGCTTATCCAATTTCATTTCCTGACCTTATTGTGATGGAAACGGGTGGCATGAAAGGCCGGAGACGCGAAATGATCCGTGAGGAATTACACGACATCCTTTGTGAGGGTTTTGGTGTTGGCATGATTCATTCTGAATATGGAATGACGGAGCTGCTATCTCAGGCCTACTCGCGGGGAAATGGCATTTTTGAAACCCCACCCTGGATGCGGGTGCTTATTAGGGATTCAAATGATCCATTGAGTTTGCTTTCTGCAGGAAAGACAGGCGGAATCAACATCATCGACCTGGCTAACCTCTACAGCTGTGCTTTTATCGGAGTGCAGGATCTCGGTCGTTTGCTTCCCGGGGGTGGCTTCGAGGTGCTTGGCCGTTTCGAAAGAAGTCAGATGAGGGGATGTAACTTATTGGTTGGATAAGAGTTATATATTTGAAAACATTAAAAAGTAACTCACAAATCTTTTGATTCTTCTCACACTTTTGCAAGTTCAAATTGTTGGCTTTTTGTCTGTGTCACTGAAAAATCCGTTTATTATTTTTAGACATCTTCTCTGCAAATGCAGGCTTGTTAAGTATTACAAAAGATTTTATTACCATTTGAGCGTATTAGCCCAAAAAAATATTCTATATGCAAATTGTCTGCAAACAAAAAAGCAGTTACAAAAACAAAATTGTAACTGCTTGATTTTCAGTGGAGAATAACGGAATCGAACCGATGACCTTTTGACTGCCAGTCAAACGCTCTAGCCAACTGAGCTAATTCCCCGTTGAGCTGGCAAAAATAAATAAATTTTTCTTTTGGTGGAGTTATTTGTTTTTAATTTTTTTAAGCCCGATGACTCGGGTATTTCTTTAATTTTGGGCTATGAAACGACTGTTTTTAGCTATTCCATTGCACGCAGGCGGCGCATTGTCCGACTTACTCAACATGCTTCGCAAAAAGCTTGGTCATGAGCGTATCAACTGGGTGAACCCTGAAAACTTGCATCTTACATTGAAGTTTCTTGACGAAACACCTTCATCACGCATTCCTGAAATAAATGCTGCTATGAATGATTGCTTGTCAAAACACAATTCTTTTCAGCTTGATTTCGACAAGACAGGCATTTTTGGCAGCCGCTATGATCCACGTGTGATTTGGCTGGGGTCGACTCAAATTCCTGCTGAAATCACCTTATTGGCAAATGATGTGCTTGACACTTTCGATGCAATTGGTTTTTCACGCGACAGACAAAATTTCGTTCCTCACCTTACCCTTGGCCGCATTAAAGGACTTGATGACAAGCGTCATTTTCAGGAGGTTGTAAAGCAGATTCCACAACAGCTTTATTTGCGGGAGGAGGTTTCAAGGATTATTCTTTTCGAAAGCATCCTTCGCAAAGAAGGCCCGCTTTACAAAGTAGAGCAGGCCTTCAGTCTGAAATCATCAAACGCGTTTTAAACGTATAAGCAGCGATAACTGGTGTCGCCGTTCATTTTCACTTTAAATTTCACGTCTTTTGGAACAATGAAAGTCTCGAAAGCCTTGTAGGTTTTCCATTCAGTTTCACCGGGAAGCATCACCTGCATCTCGCCCGAAACCACTGTCATATGTTCTACGGAAGAGGTTCGGAATTCATATTCTCCTGCTTTCATTGCGCCTATTGTTGCGGGGCCTTCTGCAGTTTCAATCGCGATGGACATTACTTTGCCATCAAAATAAGTGTTTGTCTTAAACATTTCTTTTAGTATTGGTTTGAAATTAAAATATCATTGATCTTGCTTTCCGTAGCCGAATAGCCTTTTTTCTTTGATCCGTTTTGCCACAAAAACAGGCACGTCGTCTTCCCACTGAAGATTTGATGCCCTGATTTTTTCGAGCACATCATGGGAATATATCTTCAGAAAACGGGGATTCATGTTTTGAATATCCAGAATCTTTCTGTTTTCGACCAGATGCCTGTAAAGGTAGTTTGTCTCCACCGGAAACAGTAAGTCATTTATGGTAAGCAGTTTATCGGTGCTGGCATCCAGGGCAGGATAGATATACATCTTGACATTTTCAGGAAAAAGTTTGCCAAGTGCTTCGATGATTCCGCCTTTGAGTTCTGTGTAAAATTTTGGGTTCATCACCTTTTTAAAAGTATCGATTCCAATGACTACCCTTGCCTTAATAATTCGAAACTGTGTTATATAATCAACGAGCTTATAAAACTCTCTGAAGTTTGAAACCATCACATTTTGACCCATTTCGTTGAGAATATCCACGCGATCCAAAAAGTCGCGCTCATCGAAATCGCCCTCCTGAAGAAGATTGTTCATGGTTATTTCGCAGAGCGGAAGCGTGTTATGCTTGTCGTAATCTTCATCTTTTTTAAACAGGCTGTAGCTCGATTTAAGCATATCGACGCTCACATAGGTCACTGGCCTGAAGCTACCGCGAAAAATAAGTGCGTTTTTTTTGTACAACATATCATCCGGTTCCTGAACGTTACCAAATCTGTCAAACATGATCGCATTGGTGACGCCGTTTTTTACAAGCTGCACGCCAAGCAACCGATTGTCGACATATTCAAGTTCTGGACCGCTCATATGAATCATGGTAATAGCTAGCCTGTCGGTGGCCAGATTTTCCAGCAGTGAAAGCAGAAAGCTATTGGGTCGTTCCCAATGGTAATAGCAAGCATAGAGAAGGTTTACACCAAGTATGCCTAGCGTGTTCTGCTGAAGAAGTGAATCATTTTCGAACAGGCGAACATGCAAAATAACCTGATTGGGTGCGCTGTTTTCCTTCAGTTGAAATTTCACGCCCATCCAGCCATGGCTGATGTTATCCTTTTTAAAATTGAGCGTTGAAACCGTATCGGCGAAGGCAAAAAACCGCAGTCCCGGTTTTTTTGTTTCAGCAAGCAATCCGGTGAGTTCAGTATATTCGGCATCCAGCATCAGCTCGAGGCGCTCGCGAGAGACATACCTTTTTGAGGTTTTCTCTTTGCAGTAGATGGCATCGCTATACCGTTTTTCGTAAGCAGAAATGGTTTTGGCGATGGTACCTGATGCGCCCCCGGCCTGAAAAAAATTACGCGCTACCTCTTGTCCACCACCGATTTCAGCAAAACTTCCGAAGATTGTAGGATCAAGATTTACCTCCAGGGCTTTGCGGTTTACACTTAATGTTTCATAATTGTCAGGAGCCATCAATGCTATTCATTTAAGCTACAAAGATACCAAAAAGCAAGAAGCTTCAAAAGATTTGCTTTCTGGGTTGTAAGATTGAGAAATGGATGTTCCTGCATGTCAGTTTGAAGCTGAGATGCAGGAACATTTTTACTTTGAAAGATACGATCAGGACAAGGTCATTCTTCTTCTTCTGTGATCTCGTCCAGATCTGTCATGATGGCTTCAACAATGTTGTAGGCACCATCCCATATATCGGTGATTGTAGCATCGAGCATGTAGCATGGTGTTGTAAAAACTTTGTTTTCGGTGTCGCAGACAACATCCCCATGGTCAGTCTGAATATGTGTGGCACCAATAGCTTCTATGGCTTTTATTGTTCCTTCATCGGTACCGATGGTTACATTGACATCGCCGAGAATTTTTGCGACAAAAACTGGCGAGATGCACATAGCGCCAATAGGTTTTTCCAGCGCATGCATACTTTTCACAGCAGCTTCCACTTCAGGATTAACTTTTGCGTTCGGGCCGTCGAAAGCTACTGTAGAGAGGTTTTTGGCCGCGCCAAAGCCTCCCGGAAAAAACAACACATCAAAATCTTCTGCCTTAAATTCAGACAGGCTTTTGATGTTTCCACGGGCTATACGGGCTGATTCGATAAGAACATTTCTTTTCTCTGGCATCTCCTGCCCGGTGAGGTGATTGATCACATGATGCTGCTCAATATCCGGCGCAAAACACTGGTAGTCGCCACCGGCTTGTTTGATAGCCAGCATCGCGAGCGTGGCTTCATGAATTTCAGCTCCATCGTAAACGCCACATCCTGCCAAAACAACTGCAAATTTTTTCATGATATTTTTTTTTAAGTATTTCTGAATTTAATTTTCGTTAACCAAAGATCGGTGATGTGAAATCTGTATTGCGTAAGAGGTGATTACTCATTACACATTTTATAAACTATCGCAACTACTGTAACATCATCGCCGCCCATATTTATTGAAAGACCGTATGGTTTTTCGGGCGACAGTTTTATTTGGGCATCACCCGCATTTGCGGTAAGTTGCTGCCAGATCGTTACTGCCTGATGCACGCCAGTGGCGCCTGTTGGGTGGCCCCATCCGATAAGGCCTCCTGTTGTATTCATCGGCATAACGCCATCGCGTGCAGTTTTTCCGGCAGCAACATAGGCTGCACCCTCTCCCGGAGCTGCAAGTCCCAGTGCTTCAACCGAAAGAATACCGGCAATGCTGAAACAGTCGTGTGTTTCAATCGTTCCTATCTGTTCGATTGAGATGCCTGCATTTTCGAGCGCTTTTGCGGCGGTTCTGCGGATAGTTGTCAACTCAAGCGGATTTGGGGGATCGTTGGTAATATTGCGGGTAAACTGCGCAAAACCAATTATTTCTACTGCATCCTTTTTGGGAATACCGAGCTTCTTCAAACCCTCTTCGGAGGCGATGAGGATGCCTGAAGCACCATCCGAAACTTTCGAACAGTCGAAGATGTTGAGGTGGTCAACGAAATTTTTTCCGTTTGGAGTCATCTTATGATACATGCCTTCGAGGTCGGCTGCAGTATTATGATGCTCCTGAGCTGTAGGGTCGAGACGCGCATTTTCAATCGCATTTTTGAACCAGCGACCCATTCCTTTGCGGGCATTGTCGAAACCATATTTTTCATAATAGACGCCGGCACGGTCAGAAAACTGACCCGGAAAGAAATAAGCATGGCTTTTTTTTCTATTTTGAAACCAGCCTGCATAGGCAAGAAAGTCGGCTCCATAAATGGCTTTAACAGTGTTTTGCACTTCAACACCCATAGCGAGAACAACATCGGCAGTTTCGGCCAGCACCGACCTGATTCCTGAAACGATGGCTAATCCGCCAGAAGCACAGGCGCCTTCCACACTGAGTGATGGTTTAAATTCAAGATCGGGATCAATGGTAGCAGCAAAGCCTCCGAGATGACCCTGTTTGTTGAAAACCGAAGCCATGAAATTACCAATTACAGTTTCATCAATGGCTGAGGGATTTGGAACTTGTTTAAGCACAGCTTGTCCGGCTTCATGGATATAACTTTCCAGACCGGGGCGCTCTTTTTTTGGATTGAACTCTTTGCGGCCTGTTCCCATTGAAATGGTGTTTGCGCCGGCTACCAGATATATTTTTCTTCTCATAGATAACTTTTTAAGCGGTGATTAAGCGAAAAAATTGTTTACAGGCCCGTAAGCATGGAAAAATCCGGTTAGCATAACGGTATTTACGTCATTTTCGTTGAAGGCAACACCATCAGCAACCAATTTACGGCCTATGGCATCGGAATTCAATCCATACTCAACGGCCATTTTCGCAGCAGGACTATTCAATGATTTCAGTTCTGAAAACCAGGCAGAGAAATGGCTATCCTTGTCTGCAATTTTAATGGCAACCCTCCAGGGCTGGAAGCCTGCAGGCATAGTGCCAAGCCATTCCTCAGCAGCAGTTTTAAAGGAGTCGACCGCGATATAACTTTTTGTCTCGGGATCAAAAACTGCCACAGGAGCGCCTTTTTCGTATTTCAGGAAACCATCCTTCTGTGCGCCGCTTGAATGCTGACCGCCTTTGACGCCCATTTCGAGCATACTGTCGAGTAAAGGACTGTGCAGGTTTTCATCCTTCAGGAATGGATTCATCACTTTCATGATAAACTGAACCACATCCACGCCTACATAGTCGATGAGCTGAAAGATACCCATCGGCCTGACCAGATAATCCTGACTTACTTTATTGACGAGATAAACGGCCTCAGCGAAAGGACGCCCGGCAGAAAGTTCGAGTGCTTTGTTGATGCCATATAAAGCATCGCGCATAAAGTGACCGTTGCCAATGAAACCAGCAAAATCATTGCTTTTTACAACAACTTTCTTGAGTGCTTTGGCATAATCCAATGCAAACTGACTGGTTTCGGCCAGTGTTTTTTCAGTAACGATCAATTCAACAAGGCGCTGTACGGCAGGAGGATTGTAAAAATGAAATCCAAGCACACGCCCCTCCAGCTCAGCTTCATTCTCGATGATGTGGATCGGTACTGAGGATGTATTGGTGAAAAACCAAGGCTTATTGGGATTGTTTTGATCAATCTGGCTCAGTATTTTTACCTTTAGATCCTTGTTTTCACTGACAGCTTCGAAGATAAGCTTTGATCTGTATGCCACTTCCATGGCTGTTGTTGGCCTCACAATGCGAAGTGTATCAAGGATATACTGTTCTATAATATCACTGTTTTCGATGAGAGCGGCATTTTCAGCATACACCTGTCGCAACCAGACGATTTTTTTTTCAGCTATTTTGAGCACCTGAACACGGAGGTAGTCCATCAGACCTGACAGTCCTTCATCGGAGAGGTCGATCGCATTAAGCACAAAAGTTTTTCCTTTGTTTTCAGGTTTCAGACTCAGGTCGGCCATTTCTACCGCGGTGAGCAGCAATATGCCGCTGCCCATCTTGCCGGCTGCCCCCAGCACTGAAACATGTTGTAATCTTTCGTCGTAATTCATACTTTAAATTTTATGTTTTTTAATTATTTATTTCACTGATCTCACCAAACGGGTGGTCTTTTTTCAAGAAATGCCTTCATACCTTCCTCACCTTGTGAACCCGGTCCAAAGAGTGATCCAAAATGTTCAGCTTCGTTTTCACATCCGGCTGCAAAAGTCGAATTCACTCCGGTACGGGTGACAGCTTTCACTTTTTGCACTGCCAAAGGGCCTTTGGAAGCAATGAGGCGCGCAGTGCGCATAGTTTCCTCCAGCAGAAGTTCAGGTTCGAAAACTTTTTGCACCAGACCCATGCGCAGCGCTTCATCGGCGCCAATCATCTCGGCTGATGTTAGCAGGAAGAGTGCGTTGGCCAATCCGATCAGCCGAGGCAGCCGTTGTGTGCCTGCATAACCTGGGATGAGGCCTAGATTCACTTCCGGTTGACCGAATTTTGCTTTTGCCGAGGCAAAACGAAAGTCGCACGACAAAGCAAGTTCAAGTCCACCACCAAGCGCAAAGCCATTGATGGCAGCTATGACAGGAAAAGGCAACAATTCGAGTGACCTGAAAGTATTTTGTCCCATACGGCCAAAAGCACTGCCTTCGGCGGGAGATTTATGCACCATTTCAGCGATGTCGGCACCGGCAACAAATGCTTTGCCTTCTCCGGTGATAACCATTGCACGGACATCCAAATTGTTTTTTATTGCCGCCACAAAGTGATCCATCTCCTGAAAAAACAAGGTGTTGAGAGCATTCAGCGCTTGGGGACGGGAAAGTGTTACAAGGGCAACACCATCGTTAATTGCTACTTTTAATATCTGATATTCCATTTGAATTATTTTTATGCTCAAATGTAAATAATTTTTTCTGATGTTTAAATGCAAAAAGGCAATTATCGAACCTTTTGATCAGTTGAGTGTTATCTTAGGTGTCTGAAAACAAAACTTTTAAGCTGAAATATAATAGGTGTTAAAAAATTTCGTTATTTTTGTTGCGAAATATGGTTAAAAAAATTGCATATAAAATCTCTGCTGTAATCCTGTCGTTTGTTGTTTTGTTCAGCACGATGGGAATGACAATGAATGCCCATTACTGCAGCGATTCCGCAGCAAATAATTTTCCAAACAAATTAGAGCAAAGCCTATAGAACTGAGCATAGTTATAACTATCCGCGAACTTGCGGTTTTAAAAATCATTATTTGTTAAGAAATTACCTCCTTTCTTTTGTTAAAAG